>JAVKDD010000012.1:0-2121 GCA_040222455.1 Balneolaceae bacterium
TACTTGCACGGTCTCACCGCTAAGACTTGAAGTTTCATTTCATGCCACAAATGGCTGCTAATCTGACCAGGACAGACCTTACCCCCGAAACCTTGAAATACTGCTGATTTTACGCTCAGAAAGAAGCAATCGAACTTAACGCCTGTGTATAAATCGGGCGCTTTTTGGAAAGATAATGCTTCTGATCCTAAATAGCCAAATCTGCGAAATGGTCTATAAATTTTTTTCTCTCAATAGGCCAATTCGCAGAATTGGCGGGCAATCCAAAACCACCGCCCTTTCGTCTAGCACTGCCTGCGCATGATTTTATTACACCATGTTACCAGTATTTTTCTACCAGTCTATGTTTGAATTCAACTTCTGTATTACTTCACTCGTCAGCTCAGCATTAGAAGCAGAACTAATGGTGGTATATCGTATTGGTTCAAAACCTTCATTTGCATCAAAAATCGTATTGACCTCTTTCATCATTTTTATTTCTGATGGACTCATCTCATAATAGCTTCTCTTTCTATATTCAGTGATCCGCTTCATTTGACCGTTTTCGTAATAGTTGAATTTCTTCAATGTGTGAATGATTCCAATTTCTTCGACCTCTAATAATTGAGTGCCAATGTATCTTCTTATTTCCTTTTTAGAGTTGTTCTTGCCATCGGTGTAAAAAGTTTGGAATTCACCCGTACGAGTTGAGTCTGTATATGAGTAAACCCATTCCCAACGGGCTTCATTATCATGAATTTGCTTGAGCGATATGAGCTGGTTTAGAGAATCAAATTCTCTCAGATAATAATAGCTTGGATTAAAAATTGATCTAGTTCGGTTTCCTCTAATATCGTATTCAAATATTGTTTGAAAGAAGAGTGAATCAGATTTGAAGTAGTACGTTGATTCATCAACCAATTGAGATGAATCATTGTATGAGTACTTTGTTATAAACTCAGGAAAGACGTTCGATTCGTAATCCGATTCGTGTTCGATTGACTCAACGAGCTTGTCATCTTGATAACTGAATATTTCAATTTTATCAGTTAGCTTGAGATCTGTGTTATGTTGTTTCCCAAAGGATTCTTTTTTTAGAGTGTTTCCTCTTGAATCAAAATCTATTTTCAGATAAGGGCGGTTTTTGCTGTTCGTAATTTTCTTAGTAGGCAGACCTTCTTTATCATACTTGATTTCGTGACGTATGAATGATAAATGAAGGCTTCCAACTGCATCATCATAATTCTGAGCAAACAAATTATTTGAGACACTTAATAATAGAAGGATGTAGATTGATTTTCTCAAGTTGATTACTGGTAACTACCAGCTATGATGAGTGGGGATTAGAAAGCACTAACCTCTCGTCTCGCACATAGCCACGCCTTGATTTAAATTTAAAAATTGTGGCGGACTTTCCAATCCCCACCAAAATATCGTGTCCGATAAAACCCCATTCATTCATCAGCGTTTGTTAGCTGGTGTTTTCATTCCAATTAGCCTTTTCAGGCGTTCGATTAAGGGAGTTGTTGGTTCGTTCTCAAACTCTTCAGTTGGATCAGTTCCCCAATCAAATGCAAAATCAAAACCTAATCCATCCCACTTTTTTCGTTGTTCGTCTGTGAGTCGTGCAATTAGGTAGTTCTCGTGTGAATTTGTTGAGAATATTTCACTTCCATTCCGCCAAAAAGATATGTCTTCAAATGTTCCAAGAGCCCAAAAATCAAACTCCTTGCTACCTATGATTTCTTTAAGTTGATCCGACAATCGGTAGAGGTGAAAATTTCTTCCAGAATTGATGTTTCTGCGTTTTTCGACATCTTTCTCGATTAATTCTGAGCCTACTTGTTCGAACTCTATCTCATTGTTGTGAACGTTAAACCCAACAGAGTCGGCATGGTTGAATGCTTCTGATAAAATCAAATCCCACTTCTCCTTTGGTTTAGAAGATTCATCGCAATAATATTTTACTCGTTGATTTTCCATTCTGCAGCAATACCAGCTAACGCCTCGGTAAAATGAGTGTGGGAGTTTTATGCAGCTCCACTTCCACTACATCTTAGCCACGCCGATGATAAAATTAAAATTTGTGGCGGACAATCCAAGCCAACTGACCTTTAACAACCAGTGAAGCCCACATTCATT
>JAVKDD010000013.1:0-1395 GCA_040222455.1 Balneolaceae bacterium
TCGCGTTAACGACTCGTTGTTTAAATAACCCTCTGCCAATCCTGCCCCACTTATACATAATTCGCCCGGCACCCCAATAGGAACAAGTTCATCTCCATTACCTAATATGTAACACTTTGTGTTGCTTATTGGCTTGCCGATTGTGGGTCTTAGTAAATAGCCATCAATCGAATCTCTATCTACATATCCAGCCACTGATCCTATCGTGCTTTCTGTTGGACCGTAATGATTTATAAATCTAATATCTGGATATATGGATAAGGATTTTTCAACGTCCTCCACCCTGATTTTTTCTCCTCCAAGTACAATAACACGAAGAGACGAAAGAGCACTAGAAAAATGAACACCTTCCATAAATGCTGAAAATAGAGAAGGAGTAAGCTTTAAAAAGCTAATCCCCTTGTCTTTGATGTATTTCAAAAACAAGTCAGGAGAGAGATATGTAGCCTTTTCTACGATGTGTAATTCACATCCAGTAAGAAGTGTCGAAAACAACGCGGTATAACCCAAATCAAAACTAAATGAAGAAGTCAGTACTGATTTATCACCTGGCGAAAGCTCGCAAAACCCTTTAAACCAATTTACATAATTGACCACGCTAGTTTGCTTAACCTTTACTCCTTTTGGTTCTCCAGTACTACCTGATGTATATATTACATATGCCAGGTCATTACTAACAGCAGATTCCAGTTCTTCTAACTCAATTGGATCATCGTCGATTATTAACTTCTTTTCGAAAAAAGAAAAGCGGTCTGCGAATTTTTCCTGAACGATTAGAACGTCAGATTTACTCTCCTCCAAAATTCGATCGTGTCTATGAGAATCTTGATCCGGATCGAGCGGTAAAAAGCCTTTGCCTGCTTTTAAAATTCCAATAATACCTACTATCAAATCAAGCGATGGTTCGACATAAATTGCTGTTAGATCTGAAGTTTGATTTAATGCTCTAAGACGAACTGATAAATGATCACTCTTCTTGTCCAGTTCCTCATAGGTTAGCCTTTCCTCTCCAAATACCAAAGCTATTTCCTTAGGTGCTTTTTCTACTTGTTTCCTAAAAAGTTCGATTACTGTCTGGTCTTCACAAACCTCCAACGAAGAATTGAATATATCTAGAACCTTATTTCGCTCCTCAGGAGACAATATTTCGATTTCAGATATCCTTACGTTTGCGTCCTTAATGATTTCAACAACAATACGTTTAAAATAAGCCGCAAAACGTCTTATAGTATCCTCATGAAATATCGATGTAGAATAATTAAAACTAAGGCGCAGTTCCCCCTCAGATTCATTTGCCAATAGTGTTAAATCAAATTTTGATTTGGTTACTGAGGGTTCATACTTTTCAAGTTTAAGATCCGGAATAGTCAGGGTTTCACTGCTGAAATTCTGAAA
>JAVKDD010000014.1:0-83724 GCA_040222455.1 Balneolaceae bacterium
GTATCAGATTTGGCAAGAGGGTTATCATCCAAAACAAATCAGCTCGCATAAAGCCATGAGTCAGAAATTGGAATATATACACTATAATCCTGTCAAAGCAGGGTTCGTAGACAAAGCGGAGTACTGGCGATGTTCCTCAGCTAGAAATTACTTGGGTATAGATGGGGTGATTCCAGTTACTTTGTTTGATGGATAGTTGGTTATCTTGAGGCTGAGCCTCAAACGGAGAATTAAGTAACAGGCTGAGGCTGAATTAAGAGTTCCGCAGCAGAGCTACGGAACCAGAGAAAAGATCGTTGGGCTCGCAAATGTGGGTATAATCTCGAGCTCACATAAAATAGCTTAAACTTTCGCCTCTCTCTTCAACACTACAAATTTATCAATCGCTAAACAGATTGGTGCAATTAATAGTACTAACAACAAAGTTACGGCGTGTGTGATGGTCGCAAAAGCTAGTCCGGTTACTTCAGGAACTGCATAGAGAACGAATAAACTGTAGGTGATAAATAAATGATAGCTTCCCACGCCGCCCGGCGTAGGAATAGAAATTCCTACAGCAGAAACCATGGTGAGTACGATTGCATCAGTAAAAGAAAGATCATACACACTTTGCATATCAAACATCCAGAATGGGATGTACATCATCAAAATATAAAACGCCCAAATTATTATGGTGTAAAGTAAAAAAAGTGGCCAGTTTTTAAGTTTACGAATGGAAAGTATTCCCTGAAAAAAACTTTTTGCTGTTTCTCTTACTTTATTGATGTTGACACCCAGCTTTCCATTTTTTTTGCTCAGGTTTACAATCACTTTATAAGAGATAAAACCACATACGGCTAAAACTATGGTTCCAATAATTAACCATTTTAAAATAACGGCATATACTTCTGGATCGGTTACATCCACCCCAAACAGTCTTGATAAAACTTCGGGATCAGAAACAAGGGTAATCCCTACAATTCCCATGATTAGGAGCATACTTAAAACGTCAATCAACCTTTCAAGAACGATGGTGCCAATAATTTTGGAGTTGCTTTCCCCAACCTGTCGAGCTACGTATATCGGGCGAGTGACTTCCCCCAGTCTTGGAAATGGGATGTTGGTAAGATAGCCAAACATGACTCCTGTAAATAATGTCCACCGATGAGGTACTACTCCACCGTCATTGAATAACATTCGCCAGCGCTCAGCTCGTACATAATGGGCTATAATCAACGAAATAGTAAAAGGGAACAGCCAACCATAGGACATCCCTTTTGAGGCTTCCAGAATTTCTGAGAATTCTACATTTCTAAAAGCAAGCCACAAAAAAAGTGCTGCGAATGCAACACTTAATAAAATTTTTAGGAATTTATTCATCTAGAATTAAAATCTCATATCAACTATCTCTGCATCTTCAGGATAGTCTAGATTAAATGTTTGGTCGGTAAGGCGTTCAAACTTCCCGTTCTCGAATGTTGTGATTATCAGATTGTCAGCGAAATCGTAGGCCGTAATTTTTAGCGGTTCAATCATCTTATTTACCTCAATTTCTACTTTCACGAAAGTCGCGAAGTCATCTTCTGTTAAAAGAGTTATAAGTGTATTTCCATTTGATAGTTTTTTCTCAGAAGTAGTGTAGGTTTCATCAATACCACTTAACATTTTAGAAGGTGCGAAATCATCTTCTTCGGGATCGTACTCGCTTATAATCAATCTATTTCTGCTACCTTCGTACACTCTTGAAATTTCTCCATCAACAACAATAATCTTGTCATCACTTTCTAACTTATAGCCCTTCTGATCAATCCAAATCAATCCCTCTGAATTTGTGGATTCTTCAGTGTATGCGTCAATATAGGTGTGCTCGAATTCGGCGTGAAAAACGGAGCTTTCATCAAACCTGGTTTTTAGCTCGATAAAAGCAGAGCTTTGTGCCTGTACGTGTTGAATGGAGATTAAAATCCCCAAAAACAAAAGCAGAGGCGCTTTCTTATTAAAGATCCTTAAGCCCATCCAAAATCTCCTGTAGTTCTTCTTCTTCTTGAACAAGAACGTCGCGTGCGGTACTTCCCTGATATGGTCCAACAATCCCTGCATTAAATAATTGATCTATGATTCGTCCTGCTCGGTTATATCCGATTTTTAACTTACGTTGTAAAAGAGATACTGAGCCTTGTTGATGAAGTATTACCACTTTTGCGGCGGTTTCAAACATGTCATCTATATCTTCTAACGGATCGGGAATGCCTGCATTGTCCTCTTTTATAATTGGAAGATGAAAAGGTTGTTTATACCCGGCTTGTTGACCAATAAATCCGTTAATTCTTTCAACCTCTTCTGTTGAGACAAAGGCGTTTTGAATTCGAGTCATTCCTGCACCATTCGTAAATAACATATCACCCATACCTACCAATTGATCGGCTCCTCCTACATCTAAAATAGTTCTTGAATCTACTTTTGAAGCTACCTGATAAGCAATTCTTGCCGGGAAATTAGCCTTGATTGTCCCTGTAATAACATTAACGGATGGGCGTTGAGTTGCAACTACCATATGAATACCCACGGCTCGCGCAAGTTGTGCAATACGGGCAATTGGCTCTTCGATTTGTTTTCCTGCTGTCATCATTAAATCGGCTAACTCATCAATAATTACTACGATGTATGGGAGGTGGCGGTGTCCTAGTTCTTCATCATACTCACCTTCTTTATACTTTTCATTATAAGCTTTTATATCTCTGACCATACCCATTTTAAGAAGATCATAGCGATCATCCATTTCTTTACACACACTATTAAGTGTATCAAGGGCTTTTGTTGTATCTGTAATAATGGGTTCTTCAGCATCAGGCAACATTGCCAAAAAGTGGTTCTGTATATTTCTATACAATGATAATTCAATCTTTTTAGGATCAATCATCACAAACTTGAGATTATCGGGATGGCATTTATATAGCAAACATGTGATAATGGTGTTTATCCCCACAGACTTACCAGAACCCGTTGCCCCTGCCACCAGCAAGTGAGGCATTTTGGTTAAATCCATCATAAAAACTTCATTTTCGATGGTTTTTCCAAAAGCAACTGGTAACACCATATTCGTCTCAACGAATTTTTTGGTATTAATTACTTGCTTAATGTAAACAGTTTCGCGAGTTGTATTCGGCACTTCAATTCCCACAGCCGATTTACCCGGAATTGGCGTAAGCATCCTTAGTCCTTTTGATGCGGTAGCCATTTTTAAGTCATTGGAATAACTCTCAATCTTACTGATTTTAACATCCGGCGCCGGTTCTAATTCATATAACGTCACCGTAGGTCCAACAATCGCATTAATCGCTACAATCTCAATTTTGTGGCGCTTAAGTTTATCCAGAATAATCCGTTTGTTTTCCTTGATCTCCTCTAAATCTACTTCGTTTCCTTCATTTGGAGGTGTAGTTAGCAAATCAATAGTTGGAAACTTGTATTTGATTACCGGGAGTTCCTTCGCTTTATCTGCATTAATTTTATCGAGGTCTTTTTCGCCAGCTTCTTCGTCACCTTCTCCTTTATAAATGGCAACTTCAACATCGCTTTCTTCCTCATTTTCTTCAGCATCCGGCTTATCAATCACTGCACGTTGACGTGTATCCAGCGTTTTAACTTGTGCTTTTTCATCCTCAATACGTTTTCGGTCTTCCTCTTCCGACTTCTCTACAATGTCATCGATGCTCGGCTTTACTGAGACAGCTTCTTCTTTTGTTTTTGCTTCTGCAATTTGAACTTTTTTGATTGCATCTTGTCGTTTCTTCTCAGCTTTCTCCGACTCTTTTTCTTCTTTCTTTAATTCAATTTCTGCTTTCTTGGCGGCAATTCTTTCTTCCCTTTCAGCAATTTTTTGCGCTTTCTTTTCTTCTCTGGCTATACGGGAATTTTCCATTTTTTCACGAATTCCATCCCACCAAATCTTTATACTATCAATTGTTTTTTGAAGGTCTCGCTCCCACAGAAGTAAAAGAGTGATTAACACTAACACTGAAAGAATAAAAATGGAGCCAATACCAGTTATATTTTGGAGAATCTTCGAAATAGAAATTCCCGCACCGCCACTCCATATTGAATCCTCTGGAAGGTTTGCATTTTGATTTAACCATCCAATAAAAGTAGAAAGCAATACGACTCCCCAAACCGACAAAATATTAAGCCAATTATTTTCATTAAAAGGGCGGTGTCTAAGTACGTGCCAACCATTATATCCAATTAGAAGAGCTAGTAAAAAGCTTGTGTAACCAAATAAAGTATGAACCAAGAACTGAGAAATATATGCACCAACTGGTCCCAGCCAATTTTGAATTAAACGGGAGTTCGAATCAGGATTAAAAAGGTCGCTAAAACCTAATCTCTGCGCATATTGGTAATCATTGGGCGTATACGAAAGAATACTAATTCCAAGCAGCACCGCTATCGCAATTACAATAATCCCTATAATCTCGACTTTCCGTGCCGAATCTAATCCCTTTGGAGCACCTGCGGTGTTGAGTTTCTTTTTAGCCATTTAAATTGGTAATAATTCCGTCTTTCATTCCGGGGAGTACATCAAATGCATCAACGTTACACACAAAAGGAATGTCTTCTTTTGGTGCTAAATTTCTAAGTCGATATGCATGATCACTTTTACCGATCGTTTCTTCTAAAGAATCCCCAAATTTCTCAAACAAACCAAATGCTACTTTAGCGCCATCCTTAGTTGTATCTGGGAGGTTTCCACCACACATTTTGTGAAGCAATGAACCAGCAAACATAGTATCCTCTAATGCCAATCTTCCTCTCCAACCAGAGCAAATCAGTACCACTTCATCGTCGTGTTCTTCTAATGCATTTAAGATACTCTGTTGATTTAAAAAAGAGCCAATATAAATGCGGTTTGCCAGGCTCGCTTTTTTAATTGCCTTGGTACCATTTGTTGTATTAAAGATTAACGTTTTATCTCCAACAACTTCTTGAGTGTATTCCAGTGGTGAATTTCCTAAATGATAGCCTTCAATTTTAATGCCGTCTTTCTCGCCACATAGCAGAAAATCATTCTGATCCATGGTTCGTGCTATTTTTCCGGCATCACTCATATCAGCGACCGGAATTATTTTTTTCGCCCCACTACTTATTGCCGTTACAATAGATGATGAAGCTCTTAAAATATCAATAATTACTGCACTTTTACCCCGAAGCTCTTCCTCCTGAAAAGCCTGAGCCGAAGCAAAAACGTCTATATATCTCAAGTCTGGCATAATTCCTCTCTTACTTTTTTATATATGGCGGCTTCTGCACTTTTGCCGCTGCTTGTTTTTTTCTTATCGCGATTTGGATTGAGGCTCCATCTTCATTAAATGGCTTTTCTACATATCCCATCCCTATTCCTTTACCTAATGTAATGGACATTGTTCCGCTGGTTACTTCCCCGATTTTCTCGCCCGATTCATTCAATATTTCATATCCATGCCTTGGTATTGATCGGTCATCTTCCATTACAAAACCAATCAATTGTCTGTGCACCCCTTTTTCTTTATTTTTCAGGAGCGCTTCTTTTCCAATAAAATCCCCTTTATCAAACTTTGTAATCCATCCTAAGCGAGCTTCTAATGGATGAGTTTCTTTGGTGATATCATTTCCATATAGCGCATAACCCATCTCTAAACGTAAGGTATCCCGCGCTCCAAGTCCACAAGGTTCTATTCCAAATTCTTCCCCTGCTTCAAAAATAGCGTCCCAAACTGCTTTTGGATCAACGTGATTGATATCAAAATACAATTCAAAACCCTTTTCTCCTGTATATCCTGTTGCTGAAAATACAATTCCATCATATCCAGCCAGTGCCCCCATTTTAAAGCTATAAAAACCAATCGAGCTTAAATCCAAATCGGTAAGCTTTTGAAGGGTTTCTACTGACTTTGGGCCTTGAACTGCCAGCAATGCAGTATTTGGAGAGTTGTCATGTACTTGAGCATCAAAGGTATTATTCTCGTTAATCCAAGCTAAATCTTTCTCAATATTTGATGCATTTACTACCAGTATAAACTGATTTTCTTCAAACAATTTATAAACTATCAA
This sequence comes from Balneolaceae bacterium, assembly GCA_040222455.1. GTDB lineage: Bacteria > Bacteroidota > Rhodothermia > Balneolales > Balneolaceae > RHLJ01. The sequence continues at coordinate 6,067 of JAVKDD010000014.1, forward strand.
ATCATCTACAATTCCACCATTTTCATAACACATGCATGAATACTGCGCTTTTCCTGGCACTAGTTTGGAAGCGTCATTTACCGTTATTTTTTGAATCAAGTGTAATGCTTCGGGGCCACTTATAAAGAACTCTCCCATATGAGAAACATCAAAAACACCAACAGCTTCACGTACGGCAGTATGTTCAATTTTAATGCCTTTGTATTGAACAGGCATATCGAAGCCTGCAAATTCAACGAGCTTGCCACCAACTTGTTGATGAATAGAATGAAAAGGCGTCTTTTGTATCATGAATATGAGTTATAGCTGTCTAAAAGAATACGCGCGAAGTTAATGATTTTTAGAGAATGAATTGAGCTTTGTTTGAGTTAGTTGATCAACTTCAATCATTTTAATCATGAAACACTACTCACGAAAAGAAATCGATATTCTTGATTCTCGCTACAGAGCCCATTTTATTAACTCCGTTACAGGATATAAATCAGCTAACTTATTGGGTACTATATCTGAAGGCGGGAGTACAAATGTGGCAATATTTAGTTCCGTTACCCATTTAGGAAGTAATCCGCCTTTACTTGGGTTTGTACTTCGTCCACGAACTGTTTCTCGAAACACCTATGATAATCTTAGAAAAATGGGTGTTTTTACGGTAAATCATGTGAATAGTGATATTATAGAAGACGCTCATCAAAGCTCTGCAAAATATGATAGTGGAATATCAGAATTTAGTAAGGTCGGCCTTAATGAAGAATATTTGGATGATTTCCCTGCTCCTTATGTAAAAGAAAGTACTATAAAAATTGGGTGCTCTTATCAGAATGAATATTATTTAAAAGAGAATGATTGCTTATTTATCATTGGTGCTATCCAGCATATTTATATTGATGAAAGTATTCAGTCTGAAGACGGATGGCTGAATCTGGAAAAAGCCGGAACTATTACAGCAAGTGGACTCGATGGCTATGCGCTTCCAAAAATATTAGACCGTTTTAGTTATGCACAGCCTGAGGAGGAAGTAAGGTCAGTTTTTTAGTTAAATACTTTATCATTCTTTCATTCTCCTTATCTTTACCAAACTAATTTTTAGAACCAAGTTTATTTCATGTCCATTAACAAAGAACAGATAAAAACGGCTTTAGCTCACGTTATACATCCTCAAGAGAAACAGGATCTCATTTCATTAGATATGGTTCAGGATCTAATTGTTCAGGATAAGTATGTATCATTCACTTTGGAAATGCCTGAGCAAAATGAAGGGCTCGCTCTCGATCTAAAGGAGAAGTCAACTGAAGCTATTCACAAGTTTATTGACAAAGACGCTGTTGTTGATATTCAGGTTGGCATCAATATTTCGAAGCGAAAAAAAGCTCCTGAACCAGCACAACAAGCACCTCCACAAAATAAGGTGTTATCTGGTGTAAAAAATATCATTGCGGTGGCTTCTGGGAAAGGTGGCGTTGGGAAATCAACGGTTGCAGTAAATATTGCCGCTGCTTTAGCAAAAACAGGGGCTAAAGTGGGCTTAATGGATACCGATGTATATGGCCCAAGTATTCCCACTATGTTTGATTTGTTCGAACGTCCAAATATCACCACTCAAAAGAAATTAATTCCGCTAGAAAAATATGGCATCAAAATGGTGAGTATGGGTTTTTTAGTGGATGTAAATCAAGCTATGGTTTGGCGTGGCCCTATGGCTACCAGTGCTATTCAGCAATTTATGAAAGATGTGGAATGGGGAGAGCTTGATTATATGATTTTGGATTTACCTCCAGGAACCGGAGACATCCAACTTACCATTGTACAAACCGTTCCTTTAAGTGGTGCTGTCATTGTTTCTACTCCACAAACTGTAGCTTTAGATGATGTTCGTAAAGGGGTTGCTATGTTCCAAAAAGTAAATGTTCCTGTATTAGGTGTTATTGAGAATATGGCCTATTTCATCCCGCCTGATATGCCCGAGAAGAAATACCATATTTTTGGAGAAGGCGGAGCTACACGACTCGCTGAAGAACTAGGAGTGCCTGTTTTGGGTGAGATTCCGCTAGAACAACCCATTCGTGAAGCTGGTGATAATGGAAAACCCATTGTGCTTGCTGATGAGGATTCCACGGCTGCTCAAGCTTTCATTTTGGCTACAGAAAAGATGAAAAAAGAGCTTGAATCAAGAGCTACAGAAGCTAAACCAAAAGTAGAGATTTCGTTTAGGTCTTAAGTTGATGCCTCGGTAGATGGGGTGGCGAATGTCATAATCATTCCTAATGATGTGCTCATAATAATTACTTTGCCAGAACGGCGTTCCTGTTCGATTTAATTTGGCATTGATTTGTTTTGCTGTATTCATTTTTTACCAGCCCACGATTTTGGGTATCAACATTTTGCGCCGTTGTTTTTTTGTTTGTTTATGATTTATAATCTGTGGGGGGGGAATTCATGAAATCCCCCTTCGGATGTACGGATTGATTTAATCTCAAGAATAGCGTGTACATGATTGGGCATTACAACGAATGTGTCTTGATGAACATTATTATATTCATATCCAATTTGATCCCAAAAACGCTGGGCTATGTTTCAATATTCATTGAATAGCATTATACCTTTTTTTATTTCTCCAAAAAAACGCTCTCTATTTCTTACGCAAATCGTAATAAAATTACTTCCTGGTTGAGAATAGTCATATTCTTTCAACCTAATAGACTGGCGGTTAAATTCTTTATTCTTGCTCATACTTTGTAAGACCAAATAAAGAACTAATCCTTACAAAGAGTTTATCTACAGAACCCTTTGTAATTAAATAATACAAGATCGGAGAGGTTTTGAAATCATGTAAGCCATTTCTTCACCAATTCTTCATAAAGTTCCTCTATTTTTCTTCCGATTTAGTTAATAGAGGTATTATGATTTTAGAGAAGGAATTCAATAAGGTCGACTTTGCGATCACAAACTGGATGGCGAAATACGGTCTTCTCATTATGAGAATTGGACTAGGTATTATTTTTTTATGGTTCGGGGCATTAAAATATTTTCCGGGTTTAAGCCCTGCTGAAGAACTCGTAAAAAACACGGTCTATTTTGCTGATCCAGCTTTATTTATTCCGGTTTTAGCTACTTGGGAAGTACTTATTGGAGTGGGATTGATTGCCGGAAAGTATATGCGCATTACCCTACTTTTACTCTTTCTTCAAATGCCCGGAACAGCCTTACCAATAGTTCTACTTCCTGATGTAGTTTGGAATTCTTTTCCTTTTGGCTTGACTATGGAAGGTCAATATATCATCAAAAACTTAGTCTTGGTAAGTGCCGGATTAGTACTTGGAGCAACCGTTCGGGGCGGAAAATTAATAAATGAGTATATACCAAATTAACCTAATCTTCATTTTTTGTAACTCTGCTTACAAGAATAGTAACTACTAAACTTGCAATAAAAGCAGGTATTAACTCATACATTGCATTTTTTAGTATTGGTACAAAATACCAGATTATAGTAACCAATGTTCCAGTAACAATGCCAGCCATTACTCCTTTCTTTGTAGTTCCTTGCCAGTATAATGCTAAAATAGAAGTGGGACCAATTGATGCGCCTAAACCTGCCCACGCAAACAATACCAACCAGTACACTAAATCTTCCGCTATCAAACCAAAAACCAGCGCTAGTAGTACTAAACCTACAATTACTAAACGGCTGTATAAAACGAGTTTCTTTGGTGTTATCTCTTCGTCTTTCTTAAGAATTTTTTGATACCAATCTCTTACAACACTTGATGCCGCTACTAATAATTGAGAGTCTGCCGTAGACATGATTGCTGCAAAAATTGATGCCAATACGATACCAAATAAAATTGGGCTAAGGTGTAATTGAGCTAAATATGGATATAAATTTTCTATGTCGGCACCAGGTAACATATTTACATCCATAAAATAGGCTCTACCAACAAGACCGATTAGCACAGCTCCAGCTCCCATCACTATGTTCCAAAAAGTTCCTACAAGACCAGCGAATTTTAAATTCTTTGGATCATCTATTGCCATATACCTAGAAATGATATGCGGGCTTCCTATCGAACCCAGGCCAATCCCTATAAACCCAATAAATACCCCAATTGTTAGTGCGAAGGGATCAATTAAGGTTACTTCTTGTAGGTTTAATTGTTCGGTTAGAATTCCCCACCCTCCAAGCTCTTGAATGGCAATTACGGGAAGAAAGATTAAAGCCAAGATCATAAAAAACGCTTGAAATACATCGGTAAGGCTCACTGCCAAAAACCCACCAAGTACAGTATAAATCAATATAATTCCCGCCGAAAGAAGGACCCCCATATTTTGTTCTAGTCCAAAACTAGATGAGAAAGCCTTTCCTCCCGCTACAAGTTGGGCAGAAACATAGCTAATCATGAAAATCAGAAGAGTGAAAATGAGTAAAGAGCGAAGTGTTCCGTTTTTATCTCCAAAACGTTCGGCAAAAAAATCCGGAACAGTGATGCAGTCATGTTTTTCAGAAAACTCTCTGATTCGTTTTGCATAGGTGAAGAAGAGAATCAACTCAACAAGAGTATAGCCAACCACTGCCCAAACTCCGGAAATCCCTCTAGCATATACTAATCCGGTAACACCAATTAAAAGCCATGCACTTCTACCAGAAACAACAGCGGAAAGAGCGATTACAAACTTATTCATTGTTCTTCCGCCAATAAAAAACTCGCTGATCCCAGTTGAGGAAAAGCGAGTTGAGTAAAGTCCAATGGAAATTAAAAGAAGTAAGTAACCTATAAAGGCATAAAGAGTTTGAACATCAGTCCCAATACTTATAGCCCCGGTTTCTTGCATATACTTATGAATTAAGGAAAAATTCCCATTTGTTCATACATAATACCAATCTTGTTAATCGCATTTATAAAAGCGGCAGTTCTAAGATCATCTAAATTATGTTCTTCTCTAATTGCTGCTATTTGCTGATATGCTGTTATCATCGTTTCCTCTAAACCAGAATCAACTAAATCATATTCTTCCGCTCCATGAGTTAATCTTTTCAGCTCATTATCTGTATATTTTCTACCAGAAATTCTTTCCAGTTCATTTACAATTTTCATCAAACTTCCTTCGTCAAACCTTTTACTCATTCGACCATAACGAACATGCTGTATATCTTTTAGCCATTCAAAATAAGATACAACTACCCCGCCTGCATTTAGATATGAATCGGGAATAATAAGCGCGCCTCTTTCTTTAAGTATTTCGTGTGCATCGGCTGTTGTTGGGCCGTTTGCAGCTTCAGCAATTATTTTTGCTTTAACCTCAAGGGCATTATCTCCTGTAATTTGACTTTCCAAAGCGGCAGGGATTATAATATCGCATTCTTGAGTAAAAATATCTTTGTTTGAAGGAAGTTCAACACTGGTGCCAAACCCAAGAATACTGCCTGTCTCTTTTCGGAAATCAACCAATGCTTTTAAATCAATGCCTTTTGGATCATAAATTGCTCCCTCAAGTTCGGAAACGCCAATAAGTTTTGCCCCGGCCTCGGTCATATAAAGAGATGCATGATATCCTACATTACCAAGACCTTGAACTACAAAAGTTTTTCCTTCCACGCCTACTTCAAGACCAAGAAGGTCCATGTCTTTTTTTGAACTACACGCTTCCCGAATACCAAAATACACCCCTCTACCAGTTGCCTCAGTTCTTCCTCTAATACCTCCCATACTTATTGGTTTCCCGGTTACACAGGCCTCAGCATTTAAATCATCTTTCATCTGGCGATAAGTGTCCAATATCCAGCCCATTTCTCTTGCTCCTGTACCATAATCTGGTGCGGGCACATCAACTCCGGGACCAATAAATCCCTTTTTTATAAGTTCAAATGTATATCGTCTCGTAATCCGCTCAAGCTCTGAAACCGAATATTCTCTAGTACTGATTTTTACACCACCTTTAGCTCCCCCAAAAGGAACATCAACAATGGCACATTTATATGTCATCAGGGCAGCAAGTGCCATCGTTTCGTCTTCATCAACTTTGTGGCTAAAACGAATTCCTCCTTTCGTTGGCATTTTATGATGACTATGCTCAACACGCCAGCCTTCAATCACTTCTACGCTACCGTCATCTCGCCTAAGAGGAAATGAAACGTGATAAACTGTGTTGCACATTTTTATTTGGCTCAGTATCCCTTTATCAAAACGGGTGTATTTTGAAGCCTTATCGAAGTTCTTATTTACCTGCTCAAAGAAATTATAAGTGGACATAGAATGAATTTATTAGTCTAAATTTTTAGGCACACAAAGGTCGTAGTAATCTTTATTAGAAACAATAAAAAAGCGCTTTTTTATTTATTAACTGGTAAAGCAACATGTAAATGATCTGCTGTACCTACGTGCCTGATAATTTGTAAGCCCATAGCTTTTAATGACCATTCCAATACTTTGTTCCTAATTTCGGAATGCCCAATAGTACGGAGATCTACGGCGTGTACAAATCCATCTTTTTGTTGATAATGCATTGAGCTTTCTAGTGGGCTTAATCCCCATGATATATAATCTTCTTCTGTTCTTTTGATGTCGGTAATCACCAACTCTTTTTCAGCCAGCGTAGTAGTTGCCACCGAAACTCGTAGTATAGGGTGTAACGAATGGTACACTTCTCTAACATCATCTGTTTTTGCGTTTACGCTTGAAAGGTAAAGGAGGCTATAAAGGCAAAATCCTCCAACTAAAGCCGCAACACCTCCAAATCCAAATTGAGTGAGGAGTTTTTTATTTTTTACTCTTCGGAATAGAAATAATACATATAAACCAAGTAATGAAATAGATGAGACTATTCCTCCTAATAAAGATACCCAGCCATTCCAATTTTGTTCAAGATTAAGAAAAACAGCTGTTCTGATTAATACAAAGAAAGGAACAATGCCTAAACCAATAATCACTAAGAGGGAAAATAAAAGCTTAAAAGCTCTTTTTTTTATGGATAGCCGTTTTACTTTTTCCTGCCTTTTGGTTTCCTCAAACCTCATATCGGGCTTAAGATTTAACAGCCAGTCTATATCTTTTTGAGAAATTTTTTCCATAACTGCTTACACGACTTTTTTGGCAGGAGTGTTTCGCAGATTTTAATCTAGAAAAGCCTGCTGGTTTTTCGCATAAAAAAAGGAAAGCTTTGCAACATTACTATTAGAATAATAACCATTGGAATTGCATGATATGGTGTTTCATATATAGTTTCTCCAAGGCTAATCAAATTATAAGAAAAGATAAATCCAGCTCCCAAAAGAGCAAAACTATATGCCCAATTTGCTCTAATCCATAACGCCCAAGAAGCGATTAAACTTAACACACCAGTTATTAAACCTGCCGCTAATTTGAAAACAGGAACCTCCTGATTATAGAACTCAAAAATTCCATTACTCCAAATCTCAGAATTCACTTTCCAAATATTTAAACCGATTAAATAGAATCCTGTAAAAATCAGAAAAAATTGAAGAAATATCTGAATTTGGCGGTCTCTTTTATTCATTTAGGCAATCGCATTTTAAATTTTATTTGTGTGATTGCTTATGTCAATTCTTTCGATTTTGTTCCCTTATAATTGGGTTAATCAAAAATAGGGTCATCTTCAGTCCTGAAAACATTAAATGTAAATAGAACTAAAAATGAACAAATGAGCGCATAAAATCCTGATCCAACTAAATTCAGAACGGAAGAGATAATTCCACCTATAAGTGCTCCTGCTATCGAAACACCTATACTTGGAAGTATTTTAAGCCCTCTATCGAGTAATACTAAATGACTCAGCATCCCTACGAATGCTCCAAGCCCAATAAATCCAAAAATCATTAACATATTCACTTCTTCTTTATTAAGTCTTTAATAATATTATTTACATTATTATAAATGGGTATCACCTTATTTGAGTTCCAAAAATTAATCTTGAGTAGGGTAAGTCTGAATCTCTTTGGCTATTTTACCTCGCTTTAGTTGTATCCCTAAATAAATAATCCACCTCAAATAAAATGAAGAATTTTCTTTGGCTATCACTTTTATTGCTTCTAACGATTAACTCAGGCTGTTCAAATAATGATGCCGCTTTAATTGAAAAAGCAAAAGGTATTCATGAAAGAGTAATAACATTAGATACTCATGCAGATATTAATACTAGTAATTTTACTTACGAACGAAATTATACCCAAGACCTTCCTACTCAGGTTAATCTGCCAAAAATGAAAAACGGTGGCTTAGATGTCGCTTGGTTTATTGTTTATACTGGTCAGGATACACTTTCTCCAGAGGGTTATGCTGCAGCTTATGAGAACGCAATCGACAAGTTTGATGCTATACATAGACTGACAAGTGAGATTGCACCCGACCAAATTGAATTGGCGCTTACCTCTGATGATGTTCGAAGAATTGTTTCTAATAATAAACTTGTTGCTATGATTGGAGTTGAAAACGCATATCCAATTGGAACTGAGCTTAGCAGAATAAAAGAGTTTTATGATCGAGGAGCTCGATATATGTCACTCGCACATAATGGGCATAGCCAATTTAGCGATTCTAATACCGGAGAGCGGGACAGCGTTTGGCTGCATAATGGCGTGAGTGAACTTGGTAAAGAAGCCATCAAAGAAATGAACCGCCTTGGTATTATGGTTGATATCTCACATCCATCTAAAGAAGCAAATCTTCAAACAATCGCTTTATCTAAAGCTCCCATTATTGCATCACATTCATCGGCAAGGGCTCTTAATCCAACTGTAAGTCGGAATTTAACTGATGAAGAATTGTTTGCCTTAAAAGAAAACGGCGGCGTGGTTCAGGCTGTTGCCCTGAGAAGTTATGTATATGCTGAAAAGCATAGTGTATGGAGGGAGGCTACCAGTAAAGTATTTGATACTGTAGCAAAAGAGGAGGGCTTTGAACAAAAAAGCAGAACAGAATTGCGGGCTATGGATGCTCAAGAAAGAGACGCATATATAGCTCGTTACCAAGAAATTCAAGCCATCGCTAAACCAAGAATTGAAAAGGAAGTAACTGCGCAGCCTATTGATGTTGCAGACTTTGTTGATCACATTGATTATATGGTGGATTTAATTGGACTAGAACATGTTGGAATCAGTTCCGATTTTGATGGTGGAGGGGGAATTAAAGGTTGGGAAGACGCCTCTGAAACCTTTAATGTGACTTTAGAATTGGTTAAAAGGGGATACACCGAAGATCAAATTGGTAAATTATGGAGCGGAAACCTTCTTCGTGTATTAGACGAGGTGCAAGCTGTTGCCATGGAAATTCAATCAGAAGAATAGTTTTTAAAAGCTATTCCCTTAATCCTGATTTATATGTATAATATATGTTATGAATCAGGATAACTCCATCCGAAAAATACTCCATGTGGATATGGATGCCTTTTTTGCTGCTGTTGAGCAACGAGATAATCCAGAACTTCGTGGTAAGCCTGTTATCGTTGGTGGAAGGCCAGGTGGAAGAGGTGTAGTTTCGACCTGCAGCTATGAAGCACGAAAGTTTGGAGTTCATTCTGCAATGCCCACAAATAAAGCGTATCAACTTTGCCCACATGGTATTTTTGTGAACGCCAATTTTGCTGCTTATAAAGAAGCTTCCGAAATCGTCCGCACTATCTTTTTTGAGTATACCGATTTAGTTGAACCATTATCTTTAGATGAAGCTTATTTAGATGTGACTGAAAATCATAAAGGAAATCCTTCAGCTACCTTAATTGCACAGGAAATTCGTGCCCGTATTTTTAAAGAAACTCAACTCACTGCTTCAGCTGGCGTAGCTCCTAATAAATTCATCGCTAAAGTAGCCTCTGACTTCAACAAACCAGATGGCCTTACCGTTATTACCCCCGATAAAATGGAGCCTTTTCTAGAAGAACTAGATATCAAAAAATTCTTTGGCGTCGGAAAGGCAACTCAACGGAAAATGCATGCTTTAGGTATTAAAAAAGGTGCCGATCTAAAGCAGTGGACTGAAATTGATTTAGTGAAAGCCTTTGGCAAATCCGGAAGATATTATTACAAAATTGTTCGAGGAATCGATGACCGAGAAGTTAAACCTCACCGTACTCGAAAATCTTATGGCAAAGAACGGACGTTTTCTGAAGATGTGAATGATTTAGACTGGGTGAATACTTTCTTAGACGAATTAGCACAAAGTATTGCGGAAGGAATGCAAAAAATCCCAACTGCTGGAAAAACCGTAACTCTAAAAGTGCGGTATAAAAACTTTGATACAATTACTCGAAGTCAGTCTTTAACACATTACACTAACAAAAAAGATGAAATTTCTACGGTTGCAAGACAACTCTTAGAACAAACTGAAGCTGCTACTCGGGAAATTCGTTTACTTGGTATTTCACTATCCAATTTAAACCTGATTGAGAAGGATTATTTTGAGCAACTTGAACTTGGCGTCTAGTCTCCGTTTCAGTCGTCCTGAGGATACTTCCGAAGGATCTTGCTGAAACCCCGCTAAGATTCTTCGCTTTCGCTTTGAATAACCTGTCATGAATCTTGTTCATGATAAAACTATCTTATCTTTATGATCGTCTTACCTCTGAAACCATTTTGGGGAGCTGAATTGAAACAGGAACACATGGAAGACGCACAACTTGTCCAAGAGTTTTTAGGTGGAAATCACCAGGCATTTAATGTGCTGATCAAGCGCTGGCAGGATAAAATTCATCACTTTGCATACCGGTATTTTGCAAGTAGTGACGATGCGGCTGAGATCACTCAAAAAACGTTCATAAAAGCGTATCAGAAACTTGGCACTTTAGAAGATGCTTCCAAATTTGGTACCTGGTTGTACAGAATAGCTAACAATTTATGTTTAGATGAACTTAAAAGAGCAGGCCGAAAAAAATCGACTTCTCTTGAGGCGCTGAAAACAGCTCCAAAAACTGAATTGGCAAGTCCTGCTGATGGACAGTTAATGCGAAATGAAGGTTTGGTGTTACTTCACAAAGCGTTACTCCAATTACCAAATGATCAACGGATGGTAGTAATTATGAAAGAATATGAAGGCTTAACTTTTAGAGAAATAGCAGAAATTTTAGACGAATCAGAAAACACCGTTAAATCAAGAATGTATTATGGACTTCGAACCCTAAAAAAAACGTTTGATTCCTGGAATATCAACAAAGAGGTATTTAGTTATGACTAAAGATGAAGCACGAACCCTATTTATGGATTATTTGTATGGTGAGTTGGATACGGAACAAGCCCAAAAACTTGAACTCTTCATCAATAAACATGATGATCTGAAGCAAGAATTTGAAGAGTTAACAGAAACTCGCTCTATTCTATCTCATTTGCCAGTTCAAAGTCCGGCAGAACAATTTGTAATAATGGAATCGGAGAAAGAAACATCTTCGAGTAATAGTGGCTGGTGGTCTAAACTCCAATCGTTTTTAATACCACAATCCGGATTTGGAAGAGCTGGTTTTGCGATTGCAACCTTTGTGTTTTTGTTTTTTGTGATGGGAGCATTTACCAACATGAACCTTTCGATGGGTGATGGTGGTTTTAGCATCACCTTTGGGGAACAACCTCCAGTTCAAACCGGATATACTGCTGCACAAGTCGAAATGATCATCACACAGGTTCAACAAGAAAATGCACAATTAATAAACGAGTATGTGCTTGCTTCCCAAGAACAGCAAGAACTTCAATTTCAACAAACGTTGGCTGCTTTTGCTAACTATATCGATGACCAACGAGAATCTGATATAGAACTATTCAATTATAGCTTATCAAGTCTCGAAGAAACTACTTATAACCGCTTTCGGCAAACCGATCAGGTGTTAGGCGAAATCATACAAACCGTAAACACAAATTAATAACAGGACACAACCATGAAAAAACTATATAAATATCTACTGATCGGATTCTTGAGTATTACTCTAACTCCTATCAACTCTTTCTCTCAATCAATTGATACTAACCGTATGAATCGCGATATCAATATTATGGAGAATATTCTTGGCGAACTTTTTAAGTCGCAAATTTCTTCTTCAAGTGACGGAACTGTAATTATTAATTCCCGAGGCTTTGGTGGGGGAAATTCTACTAGAGGTACTTATTTACCTGGATTTGGCGTCATTTTTATGGTATCGAAACCAACACAGAATCTTTTTCCAGCAAGATCAGGGAGTGGAAGTAATTCAAGTAATTATGTTTTTTACTACAATACTAATAGCGATGAAAATCTTGAAATTGATCAAGAATCGGTAACAACTCGAATCAAAGAATTTCTAAGAGATTATGCCTCTACTATTGGTCAGCTTAAAAAGGAAGACAAGGTGATGGTAATATACGGTTCTAAGTCTAATCTCTCTGAGGCTCTTTATTACCGCATGACAGCAAACTCGGGAACGGTTTCGTCTGACAAAAAAGAGGCACTCCCTGTTATTTCGGTATCGGCAATGGTTAGTGATTTGTCAGATTATCGTTCTGGTAAACTTAATTCTAGTAACTTTGATAGCCGCTTAGCTGTTGCAACTTCCGAAAACAAGGAATACCTCGATTTAAAAGTAATGGGCAACATTTTTGAAACCGCTTTAAAAGAGCAAGAGAAAGAAGCATTCAGAATTTCGGGAAGTGTTGATTATCTAATGCTAGACAATTTTGGCGCTCTTTATTCAATAGATGTTCGTTACGATGAATTTGGCCGATCAGCTTCAGTGATTTGGGAGGTTGAAGGAAGACTTCGTTCTCGTCTTAATGCCGAAAAAGCTGTACTTGAACAGGCTCAAAATAATGAACGTGTAGAGGCTTCTGAACAGGAGAAACGTAAGCAAGAATTAGAAAAGAAGATTTCTACCGCATACACCAACTTAGTTTCAAATATCAAAGAGTATATTGTTGATTATGGAAGAACATTAAATTCTCTTTCTAGTGATCAATTTCTACTTCTCACCATCAATATTAATGGTCGATACGAGAATATTCCTGGCCGACTTGATATCCAGATTAAAAAGTCTGTACTAGAGCAACTTGACAAAGGATCCATTTCAAGAGAGCAAGCTTTAGAAAAAGTTGTTTTAACCGAATACTAGTTTTACCCCTGTAAGCCTGAGCCGCATTAATTCATTTTGATGCGGCTTTTTTTGTTCTCGTTTTCAGTATGTTTGCAAGTATGATGAAATTAAATCTTGGCTGTGGCACAGATATTAAGAAAGGATGGATAAATTTAGATATTGCAGATCTACAAGGAGTAGACGTGGTTCATGATATTAATGAGCTCCCGCTTCCATTTCAAGATAATTCTATAGACTACATATTAGCTCAGGATATACTTGAGCACCTTGAATACGCTAAATTACTCAAAGACCTCCATAGAGTTATGAAGCCCAATTCTGTTATTGAAATAAGAGTTCCTCATTTTACTTCTCGATATAATTTCAATGACCCCACTCATCTGAAAATGTTTTCATCCAAAACGATGGATTTTTTTGTGCGTGGAGCTTCTTATGGTCGGGATTATTATTTCGATTTTCATTTTTCTGAAAATACCCACACCAGAATCCATTTTGAAAAAGGCATCTACCTCTGGAATTATCTGATCGAACCTCTCATCAATTTCTCGAAACAAACTCGCACTTTTTATGAAGCTACTTTTTTATCTCGCCTATTTCCTGCGGGCATGATGAGTGTGAAACTCAAAAAGTAAATTTCTTTTCTTCTTTCATTGCCTCAAGAAGTCTCTGTTGATATTCTTCTGCATCAATTTCTATACATCCAAACTGGGCTAAATGATCGGTATAGAATTGAGTGTCCCAGAGTTTGAATCCATTTTTCTTCAAAATATGGTAGCAAAAAAATAAGGCTACTTTGTCCGCTTCTGGTTCTATTTTGAACATACTTTCTCCGAAGAAAGCTGCCTTTAAACTAACTCCATACAGTCCGCCAACAAGCTTTTTACCCAAATATACTTCTACGCTATGAGCATGCCCAGCTTGATTAAGAACATCATAGGAATTCAAAATTAAATCGTTGATCCATGTGGTCTCTCGATTAGCACAAGATTGTGCTACTTCTCGAAATTGAGTATCAACCTTCACATCGAATTTTCGTTGCCGAATAATCCGTTTAACATTTTTAGACACATGAAACCCTTCGATTGGGATGATTCCTCTTTGTGACGCTGAGTACCAATCAACATCATCTGAATCCCGACTTTCTGCCATCGGGAAAATTCCTTGGGCGTACGCAGAAAGAAGAGCTTCTGGTGGAATTATTTTCATTTGAATAAAAGTTCGCAACGCACTTTTAAAACAATCTCATAAATAATCTTGAGATTGCTTTGCATTGCTCGCAAATATTTTAGTTAAAACTCACAATACAACATTGGTCCAGAGCCAATCGGTGAGCCCGGAGGTGGAGAAAGAGAACTCGGTGCTTCAAATTCTTCCGGATCGTCTAAATAGGCCTCAATCATACTCGCAGACTGCATTGCTATAGGACTTTCCTCCATTTCGATTAGCATCTCTTCAAGTTCAACCAATTTTGCAAATACAATTGCCTTGGTTAGTGGGTTTGCCTGATTTGTAGCATGAAGTTGAATCAAGTTCACAACCACTAAATGATTTACTACTTTTTGGATGGAGTCATGGTAATCATCTCCTAATTTATTCCCCCAAGTTGCTTCCACTAATTCATCAATGGTTTCTTCTAGGCTTAGGTTGTTATCTCGAATTCCATATTCCACTAGTCGATTCGCTCTTTGAGCATTTAAGATTAAACTAATTGGAATATTTGCGGCCGTTTGAGCAATTCCAAGTGCATCAAGCGAAGGTCCGGTATTTCCTCTGAAAAGTTCTCTTGAACCGGAAATACCTGCTGGTCGAGTCGGTATCAAATCTAAAATGTTTTCTGGCAAGGCTAGCACATCAGGATCAATCGCTCTCAACATTTCCTGTAGCGCTTTACGCTGTGTTCCTACGTCAACAATCTCTGGTGTTGGCTGATTATCACCTCTAAGTTTATAAGAATAATCTAAACCTCCAATCAGTTTTACAGTGCCTTCCAATTGGTAACGGTGAAATAAATAAATGGGAACTAATACATCTTCAAGCTCAGACATTGAGGTGCCCATAGGGATGTTTGCTTCTCCAAAATTATCCAGCGCAATTTTCCGTACTTCTAATATGTGTGACAGCTGAGAAGAAGGGTCATTTCCATATTCCCATAGATGAGCATATGGATGCGCACCACCTTGTGGGCGGGCATCGCTATCTGAAATATATTTTAGTCCTTCAGCATGCGCATTTTCCAAAATTTCATTTAACGCTTCTGCTTCATTAGTTCCTTCTGGGAAATCCTGATATCCAAACTCAATAGTAACTTTATCCCAATCTCCGATTTTATCGTCATAAGCATCACTTAAATCAAGTTTTCCATTTTTGATATCAACTTTTGGATGAGGATAATCCATAACCGAAGCACGATCATTTACGCTTGCTGCAAAGTTATGATAGATGCCTAAAGTATGACCAATTTCGTGTGCCGATAGTTGTTGAATTCTTGCAAGAGCCATTTCCAGCATTCTTGGATCTTCATCTGCCCCTTCAGCAAAAGGAGCAAGTAATCCGGTAGCAATCATATAATCCTGCCGAACCCGCAACGAACCAAGCAGAACATTCCCTTTGATAATTTCGCCAGTTCTTGGATCAACTACAGAACCCCCATAAGACCATCCACGAGTTGATCGATGTACCCAGTTAATTACGTTATATCTGATATCCAGTGGATGTGCATCATCTGGTAATACTTTAACCTGAAATGCGTCTTTGTAACCTGCTGCTTCAAAAGCTTGATTCCACCAACGTCCACCTTCGAGCAGTGCGCTTCTTACCGGTTCTGGTGTTCCGTTATCTAAATAATAGATAATTGGTTCAACTGCTTCACTCATTTCTGCATTTGGGTTCTTCTTTTCTAAGCGATGTCGGTTGATAAAGCGAACCGTCATTGGTTCATCAATTGGGGAAGCATAATCCATAAATGAAGTGTTATAAAAACCTCCTCGTGGATCAAATAATCGAGTTTTATAATTATCATCCGGTAGTTCTACAAATGAATGGTGCTGCCGAACCGTGATGGAAGTAGGAGATGGCACTACCGAGCGAACTTGTCCTCCAGGACTGCTCCCACCAAAAGTAAGCATGGTTTCGAACTCAGAATTTTTAGGGAAGTTAAATGTTCCTTCGGCGTACAATGATGATCGATTTTTGTCGAGATTGTAATTTCCTTCTCCTTGTCTACGCAGAGTTTCAGTTATACCATGGGCATCTTGCATCAAAAACGGTGTTAAATCAATCAAATAACTTCCGCTTTCTTCGGCTTCGATCTTAAAACCATGAAGAATAGATGATGCAAATGCTTCGCGTACCGATTTCTTTTCGAGTTCGTTATCCGAGCGTGCGATATATTCGAGATTCGGCTGAACTAGCATCAACTTCGAGCCCCGCTTTTCAAAGTAAACGACTCTTTGTCCTCCCTGCTGGCTTCGATCTAAGCCAATGTCATTGGAGCCAACCCCTGCAGCCAGATAATTAGCATATAGAAACTGTTCGTTTAGCTCATCAACTTTTAACCAAAGCTGATCTCCTGCTTCGTCATAATAATAATCGAAGTAGCCTTCTGTGACTGTAAGTCCTTCTGTTTTCTCTTTGATGGAAGGTATTTGTGCAAAAGTAGTTGCTGAAAATAAAATCCCAAAAAGGAGGAGCGTAGCACGTTTCATAAATCTCTTTTCTTGTTGTTGAATTGAACCTTTAAGAAAAGAGATTTTTGTGGGATTTAAAATGGGTAATGAGGGTTTTTACAACGCAAATAATTTATTACTTCTCGAGAATAAGGTTTCAGGATTTTTTTAGGAATGTTTGTACGGATTTTAAAAAAACCAGACACTTTTTCGTAAACCAAAGTCTATCCATTAGAAAATGTATCAAGTTCAGGATAACGATAAATTATAAAATCTCTTTCTTCTTCATTCTGGCGAAATAATCTTTTGCAGCATCCATCACTTTTGGGGAAAGTAAAAGTGCACAGGTCATGGTTGGAATTGCCATTACTGCGTACATTCCATCTATCAAGTTAATGATGGCAGAGATACTGGCGGTTGCTCCTAGCAGAATCGAACCAACGTAAAATAAATTATACCACTTTTGACGCTGAGCACCGGCAAGAAAACCAAGACATTTTGTACCATAATAGGAATAGGTGAAAAGAGAACTAGCAGCAAAAATAGTAACACTGATCATGAGTAAGTAAACGCCTGGGGTTCCAAGCGCTTCCTCAAAGGCAGAAGCAGTAAGTGTTATTCCATTTTCATCGCCGGTTTTCCAAACGTCGGTGACTAAAATTGCGAGGGCAGTCATTGTACAAACTACAAGAGTATCGATGAAAGGTCCCATCATTGCAACCAGACCTTCCCGTACCGGCTCTTTCGTTTTTGCAGCTCCGTGAGCAAGTGTGGCAGTACCAATTCCAGCTTCGTTCGAAAACGCTGCTCTTCGAACGCCTAAAATAACTAGTGCCCCAACGGCTCCACCCATTGCGGCATCAGCAGTGAAAGCATCTGTTACAATCAGTAATAAATATTCGCCTAATACATCAAAATGGATTCCTAAAATGGTAAGCACACAGGCAACATAAAGTACAACCATTGATGGGACCATTTTACTGGCTACTTTTCCGATTCTCTTAATCCCCCCAAAAATTACCGTTCCAACAATTAGTAAAATGACAATACCTGTAATTAAATCGGTGCCAAAATGATTGTTCGGATCCGCTAATCCATTAGGTACTAAAATCACATCTCGAATGGCTTGATTTAATTGATTTGCCTGGAAAACCGGAAGCGCGCCAAACATTCCTGCAACAGCGAAAAGAACCGCTAATGGCTTCCATTTTTTCCCAAGGCCTTCCACAATCATATACATTGTTCCTCCTTGAATGTGACCATTGGAGTCTTTTCCACGGTACATAATGGAAAGCGTACAAGTAAAGAATTTGGTTGCAATACCAACAATTGCGCTCATCCACATCCAGAAAACAGCACCCGGTCCACCCATAGCAATTGCAACCGCAACACCGCTAATATTTCCTAAACCAATTGTTGCAGCGAGGGCACTGGAAAGGGCCTCAAAGTGGTTAATATCGCCCGGGTCGTTTGGATCGTCATATTTTCCTCTTAATATATTTACTGCATGTCCAAAGTACCGGTATGGGGTCATGCGTGAATAAATCATGAAATATATGCCGCCGCCACAAAGCAAAACAACAAGCGGTGTGCCCCACATAAAGGATGAAAAAGCTGATAAAATATTCTCTATAGTTTCCAGAGTCTTAGGGTTTGTTTCAAATGAATTGGTAAAAATAACTGCGCTAAGCTACTAAAAGTTGCTTCAACTCTATAATAAATCTTCTTTTTTGATTAATGCTTAGCCAAGAGCAAAAAATTTGGCGATCCCATTAATAACAAACTGAACTCCAATTGCCAGTGCAATAAATCCCATCATTCGTGTAATAACGGTCATTCCGGATTTTCCGATCAGTTTATTAAGCCAAGGTGCTACCCGAAGAATTGCCCACGCCATCAGGGCCACTAGAAAAACGGCAACACCATTAATAATAAAATCTACTACTCCAGTAGCTTGAGATCCAAACCCAATAACTACTGCAATACTTCCGGGCCCAGAAAGCAATGGCATTGCAAGGGGGCTGAAAGAAACATCCTCTTTTTCCATTGCCGCTTCTTGGTCTTCACTTGAAAGTTTTCTTCCTCCCGTTTCTGGGTTAAGCATTGAAAAACCGGCTCTCATAATTACTAGTCCCCCAGCAATTCTAATTCCTGGCAAGCTAATTCCAAAAAAACTCAGAATATAAGTCCCAGCTAATAAGAAAATAATGAGTACGAAAAACATATATATACTTGCTTTTCGAGCGGTAACTGCTTTTTCTTTGTCAGATTCCTGTTCCGTTAAGGTCATAAAAACAGGCATAGCAGTAAGTGGGTTCACAACTGAAAATAAAGAGGTGAAACTTGCTATTAATAATGCTGCAGTTCCCATAACCTCTGTCGACAGAGGGATAATATCTTTTAAAAAATCTTCCATGTTTAAAGATACGGAAGGTTTTCAGGAATTCTATATCATCTATTTTAGGTTTTTATCAAAGCTTAACTTTATTTACTCAACTATTCTTTTATTTTCGTATTCAATTAATTGAAACAAGTATGACAACAACTGAAGCTACTTCTTTAAGAGAAAAAATCCTTTCCACAACTGAGGAAATTGTGGGTAGGAATATTACCCGAAATGAAAAGCTATTTGCAATATGTGAATTGCTCGAAGACGAAGTTCCAACTTTTAATTGGGTTGGGTTTTATATCGCCGACCCAGAAGGAAAGGATGAATTGGTATTAGGTCCCTTTGTAGGGGCTAGCACCGATCATACTCGCATTCCTTTTGGAAAAGGAATTTGTGGTCAAGTAGCACTATCTCATGAAACTTTTATTGCTCAAGATGTTCATGCCCAGGAAAACTACTTATCTTGTAGTATTGATGTTCAGTCTGAAATTGTAGTTCCAATTATGGTTGGTGATGAGTTCGTTGCTCAACTTGATATAGACTCTAATACTAAAAACTCAATCACAGAGGAACAAAAAGTTATCCTTGAAGACATTTGCGACTTACTCGCTAACGAATTTTAATCTTAAAACTAATCCCATGAGTTCCTATCCATTAACAGATGAAACCGCCATTGATGTACTCTTATTTTGGATTGAAAGTACCGATGGGAGTATTTCTTTTGCTGAACAAAGTGCCGTTAAACGTGTTCTTTCGAATATGCAATATACACTCGATACTTATCATAAAACCTTAAGTCAAATTGGGGCTATGAGTACCGAAAATGTTCGTGAGCTTGTTGAGGAAGCGATCGTATATATCCGTTCTAACTTTAGCGACGATGGAAAAAAACTCACCTATAGCTTACTCGATACGATTGCCAATTGTGAGGGTAAAATTTCTTCTGATCAGAATGAAAAATTTGAACGTTTAAAAAAGGAATTTGGGATTTAACTTTAGTTTTTTGTTAAGCTTAGTACCCGATAATTACTTATTACATATGTTACTTCATCATCAATTGCATCTTTGTAGTAGTCGATTGAAACTAGCTTAGGATACCCAATCTGACCATCATAACTGCCCTCCATCTCATCCGCTATTAATGTCGCTTCTTTAAGTTTTTCGAAAAGCTGGTCCAGGTTTACAAATAGATCGGGATAAACTTCAATTAAGTTTTCCACCCCTTTATTTGTTTCAATCGTAAAATTTTCTCCTGTTTCGGGATTTTTTAAGGCAAATATGGAATCAGCCAAAACAACTATCTCAACTTTTCCAAAATTGGCACAATAGCATTGCTCTTGAAATACAAAGGAGTAATCCATGACTTTATTTGCCTGCCATTTCTCAATGGCATCCTCTAATTTATCTATTTCATTATTAGTAACACCATCATTATCACAGCTAGATAACATTGTAATAAGTAATAGTGGTATGAAAAGGTATTTTTTGTTCATCGGTTTTAATAGTTTGTTGGATGTTGAATTACCAACTTTTTGTAGAAACTAACTACTCACATAAAGATGTGATATCCACTGAAACCTCACTCCATCAAACACTTTTTTTTACTGGGTAGCTGGTTGTTTAAGTTAACTCTTCAACACTTATGCTAATCTTAAAAGCTTCCATTTCATAACCTTGTTTAAACTTGACCTTCTATTGCCAACCGCTTCAGAATTTTACTTTGGCTTTAATTGTCTTCTTAAAAAAGTAAGACTGTTAAGTTGTTAAACCGTACAAATCTCAACGCCCTGTTTAAGGGAAGCAAAAACATCTTCATTTTTGGGTATAAATTCCTGCGCTACAAAACCGTCAAACCCTAATCCTGAAATAGCTTCCGTAATTGCTTTGTAATTAAGCTCTTGGCTATCATCGATCTCATTTCTGCCCGGTACACCTCCAGTATGAAAGTGAGTGATATAGTCAATATTATCTCGAATGGTTCTGATTACATCTCCCTCCATAATCTGCATGTGATAGATATCATAGAGGAGTTTGAAATTATCAAGTCCAAGTTTTTCGCAAAGTGCTACTCCCCATGAAGTATGATCACACTGATAACCAACATGATCTACTTTTGAATTCAACAGTTCCATAACAATCTGTATGTTATACTCTGCTGCTTTTTTAACTACTGGCTCTAAACCCATTGCACAGTTCTCAATCCCTTGCACTTCCGAAAGTCCTTCAAATCTATTTCCTGAAAAACAGATGATATTTGTAATACCTAAGTCTGAAATTTTTGGGATTAAATCGAAATACTCTTTTTGAAGTTGTTCATGCAGTTCCGGATTATTAAATCCATCGGTTAAATTTAGAGGAACTTGATTCGCCATGGCACAAGTCAGTCCATACTTTTGAACCGTTTCAATTTCTGGCGGATTTAATAGTTCTATGGATTCAATTCCAATTTCATTCGCAAACTCACACAGTTCTTCCAGCGTTTTACCGCTATATGGCCATCTACAAACTGAATGTTTGAACGATTGCATACTTTGTTTCTTATGATCCTTTTCTTCTTTTGTTGAAAGTCTTAATGCCCCTGTTAGCGATACCCCGGCAATCCCTTTTAATGCTTCTTTTCTTGTGATTTTCATATCATCATATTTTTACACGTTACATTATCATTATTGTAAGCGATTTTCTATAATCTAGGCGTTCAATAAAATAGCTGAATTTTTTTAGCACACAAGACTCTATTTATCATTTCTTATGCATCTCAACCTAAAAGCAAAACAAGAAAACACCTACGACGCCATTGTTGTGGGAAGCGGAATTAGCGGCGGCTGGGCTGCAAAAGAACTTACAGAAAAGGGATTGAAGACCTTACTTCTTGAACGAGGTCGGCAAGTAGAACATATCAAAGACTATCCTACGCATTCCACTCCTCCTTGGGAATTACCCTACAACAATCGGGTTCCGCCAGAAGAAATGAAGCATTACGAAAAGCAAAAACGAACGGGATATACTATCCGTCAATCAACAAAACACTGGTGGGTTAAAGACGATGAAAATCCATATACCGAAGTAAAACGTTTTGATTGGATGCGTGGGTATCATGTTGGAGGTCGCTCGTTAATGTGGGGTCGACAATCTTACCGATTAAGCGCAATGGATTTTGAGGCCAATGCAAAAGATGGTTTTGGAGTGGATTGGCCAATTCGTTACGAAGACATTGCACCTTGGTACGACTATGTAGAACAACATGCGGGCATAAGCGGAAGAAATGAAGGGCTATCTCAACTTCCTGACGGTAAGTTTCTTCCCCCAATGGAATTCAGTTGTGTAGAAAAAGAAGTGAAAAAAAGAATCGAGGCAAAGTTTAATGATCGAATAATGACTATTGGACGTGTAGCTAACATCACTACGCCACATAAGGGAAGAGCGGGGTGCCAATATAGAAATATGTGCGACAGAGGCTGCCCTTTTAGCGGATATTTCAGTACTCAATCTTCTACTTTACCCGCAGCAGTGGCTACTGGAAATTTAACGCTCCGCCCAGATTCTATTGTTACTGAAGTAATTTATGATCCTGACACTCAAAAAGCGACCGGCGTTCGGGTACTAGATTCCGAAACTCTAGAAACGGTTGAATATTATGCTAAAATCGTTTTCCTAAACGCCTCAACGGTTGGAAGTACGTGGATTTTAATGAATTCAACCGAGTACTTTCCTGATGGAATGGGGAATGATTCCGGAGAACTTGGTCATAATATGATGGATCATCATTTAGGAGTGGGTGCCGCAGGCGATGTTGAAGGTTTTGAAGATATTTACTACTACGGACGAAGACCTAATGGTATTTATATTCCACGATTTCGAAATATAAATACCAAACATCCTGACTTTATTCGCGGTTATGGATATCAGGGCGGATCTGGAAGAAATGGATGGGAAAAAAATGTAGCCGAATTAAGTATTGGAGCATCCATCAAAGAAGAAGTAAATGAACCGGGAGGCTGGGGATTTGGTATTGGTGGCTTTGGTGAATGGCTTCCTTACCACGAAAATAAAATGTATCTCACGAATGAGGTTAAAGATAAATATGGTTTACCAACCGTAGTTTTTGATGTGGCAGCTTTCGAAAATGAATATAAAATGAGAGAAGATATGGCTGATTCTGCTGCAGAAATGCTGGAAGCAGCCGGACTAAAAAATGTTCACAAGTGGAATAATGAGCCTTCACCCGGTCTTGGAATTCATGAAATGGGAACTGCCAGGATGGGAAAAGATCCGAAAACATCTGTATTAAATAAATGGAATCAAGTTCATGAAGTTCAAAATGTGTTTGTTACCGATGGTGCATGTATGACATCGGCAGGTTGCCAAAACCCTTCACTTACTTACATGGCGCTAACTGCACGTGCAGCTAATCATGCTGTTGAAGAATTAAAAAAAGGAAACCTTTAAGCCATGAATGAATCAGCTAATAATCTAATTAACAGAAAAGAAGCATTAAAAAGAGTTTCTTATTTACTAGGCGGAGTAGTCAGCGCTCCAACAGTACTTGGTTTTCTAAATGGATGTACCGCGAGTAACGCTCCTATTAAAAACTTTACTCCAGATCAAATTCAGTTCTTATCCCAAGTTTCGGATATCATTATTCCCGCTACCGATACTCCAAGTGCATCTGAAGTTGGGGTTCCAAAATTTATGGATGATATGATTTTCACGATTTGGGACGAGGAAGGACGAACTTATTTTCTAGATTCAATGTCAGATTTCCAAGAAAAGGCTACGCGTGATTTAGGAAAACCATTCATAGAAGCTTCTGAACAAGAGCGCACAGATTTTATCAATAAGGAACATGATTCCGTTTTTGGAGGTGAGGTTAACTGGGATGCTCCGCGTCCTTTTATCTGGATGATGAAAGAACAAACTATCGCTGGGTATTTCTCAAGTGAGGAGGGAATGACACAGGTGCTACAATATGCAATGGTTCCCGGAAGGTGGGATGGATGCCTTACTTTCGAAGAAGCAGGCGGAAAAGTCTGGGCTACATAGACTTGATTTAAAATATTCATTATCTCTTCATATTTGATCGTTTATATACTTTAAAGTAGTTGAGTTGTAAAACGGTTACTTAGTCTATTAACTAACAAAAGGTGTGTATTATGGCTAAGAAAGTTGCACAAATGATTGAAGAGCAGGTTCAATTCTGGAGACTTAAAAACTCTTCGAAAGCAACTTTTCCTGCATCTGTAAAACACCTTCCCATCATCACTGTTTCCAGAGAATTTGGAGCAAGAGGAGCCGAAATTGCTACCATTCTTGGACATAAACTTGGTTTTAAAGTTTGGGATAAAGACTTACTAGATGTAATAAGTATTAAACTAGGAAGTAATAAAGAGTATATGCAATCTCTTGATGAAAATAGGCGTAGCTTGCTCGAGGATACCATTTTCGGGTTTATGAACCAGAAGGGAACAAATCTGAACTACTTCATCTACTTAGTAAAAGCAATTAGAAGTATCGAAAATATTGGCAATAGTATTATTGTTGGAAGAGGTGCAAATTTTATATGCAGAAATTCCAACTCTTTTCATATTCGCGTAGTGAGCCCATTAGAAAAACGAGTGAAGTATTATGCCCAGAAAGAGGGTATCAGTTCCAAAAATTCGCTAGAGATTATTACCAAAAAAGATTCAGAGAGAGCTAATTTTATAACTCGTAATTTTAATAAGAATATAGATGCTTCAAGTAATTATGACTTGGTAATTACCTCTGGCTCTTTCGATTTAGATACTGTCGCAGAAATAATAAGTACGGCGTATACCTGTAAGATTACGGATAAAGAAAAAGTGCTTACATAATCACTTTTACAACCAATCCACTATATCGTCTTTATACTCAACCTTTACATATTCTTCAAAGAGCTGATGAAGAGTTGAATCTCTTTGAAGTTCTTTTCGACTGATGGAATCCAAGTAGGCAATAATCAATCCTTCGTGTAGAATAGCTATATCATCGCATAAATTTTCTACGACTTCCAGAATGTGGCTGGTTATGATGATGGTAACTCCTTTTGCTTTCAGCTTGCGAATTACCGTCTTCATTCGGTCGATAGAAATTACATCTACGGCTTCAAATGGTTCATCAAGTAGAAGAACTTTTGGTTCAACCAAAACTGCGGTTACAAAAGCTAGTTTTTTACGACTTCCTGAAGAAAGTTTATTCACTTTTATTTTGGCGAAATCCTTGATTTCAAAAAAATCCATGAGCGAATAGGCTCGTTCTACTAATCCCTTTTTGTCGATATCATAAATATCACACACATATTCGATGAATTCTAAGCTTGTAAATTGTTCAAAAAGCAGTGGCGGCTGTAAAACCGAAGAAAGATCACGTTTTATTGCTAGTTCATTCTCTGGGTTTAGAGGAAGTCCAATGATTTCAATATCACCACCTTCAAAACTTAAAAGACCCGTAAGTACACCTATTAAGGTACTTTTTCCTGCACCATTTGGCCCAATAAGTCCAAAAATAGTTCCCTCAGGTACATCTAAGTTCAGGTCTTTTAAAACCGTTTTATCTTCGTAGTTTTTTACTAAACCGGTAATTGAAATTGCATTAGCCATTCGATTTTCTCTTGGTGTAATATCTTGCTGCATAAAATATCGTAAATATCCCGTAACCTAGTAGTACCACTTGCAAGTTGGTCATATTTGCAAACGCAATAAACTCTCTGTCTCCTCGAATAAACTCAAGTGCAAA
The DNA here is from genome assembly GCA_040222455.1 of Balneolaceae bacterium. Classification (GTDB taxonomy): domain Bacteria; phylum Bacteroidota; class Rhodothermia; order Balneolales; family Balneolaceae; genus RHLJ01. The sequence continues at coordinate 31,921 of JAVKDD010000014.1, forward strand.
ACGAAGAAGAGCATATCCTCCGGTATGTATAAAGAAGATTAGCGGTGATTTTTTATCAGAATTCCAGATTTTATGAAATACCCAAAGTACAATCGCCATTAAAACTAAATCACCAAACATCTCATACAATTGGGTTGGATGTAGCGCTGCACTTAGAGTTGAGGCTTGATCTACTAACCCGTTTTGGTACGACCATTGCCATGCAGAACTTGAGATTCCATAGTCTTTTTCAAAAGCAGGCACCGTGGTTCCATACTTTGGAAAATGAACTCCGAATATTGAACTTGTAGCCGTTCCATGAGCGTCTCCATTTAAAAAACAGCCAACTCTACCTACCGCTTGTCCTAATAAAATGGCCGGTGAAAGCAAGGAAAAATACTCGAAATAATTCATTTTTTTCTTGCGGGTATAGAACATCCCGCCAAGCATACCGCCCACAAGTCCACCGGTTATACTATTCCCTGCACCTGAGAGACTTAATATCACGGCTGGGTTTTCAAGAAAAAGATCCAAATTCCAAAAAAGATAGTGAGAGAGTCGCGCGCCTACTAATGCTCCAATAATAGACCATGTTACAAGCCCATCAAAAAGATCCACTTTACCTCCGTATTTTTTAACTCGTACATAGGAAATATAAATTCCTAAAGCGATTGAGATGAGGAAATAAATTCCCTCATAAAAATAGATCTCGTTAAATCCCAGGTTTAAATGAATTGGAAGCATAAAGTCGGGTTAATGAATTCGAGCTACAAAGGTACTAATTATAGTTCACTCCAAATATTCATGAGTATCCTTTTTTTGAAAAGATTTACAAGAACATCCATGTGTTGCCATAAATAGATGCCAATAATAACAATTACAGTGCCCATTATGGTTATTCGGTACCATTCTAAGCCTTCAAGAGGTACAAACACTAAATAACCAATAGTAAAAATTGCAAAAGATATGGCGAATGTTACTTTTTGAGGGATTATAGGGTGCTTGTAACTAAACGACGAGTAAATCGCTTTTTGGTATTGATAATAAGAGCTCCAGATAAAAAGTAGCATGAAGCATAAAAACATAAATGTATTAGCGACAAATATTTTGAGTACGTCGCCAATTTCAGGAACAACCAAAAGTTCAAATACTGTTATTGCATAAAAAACTAACAGAGGTAATATAATCACTCCTAAAAATCGTTCTTTTAATTGCTTCTCTAAACTAATGGGAAACTGAAGGTGTAGTAAAAGTTCTCTGTTTTCATAGCCATACATATTCGCCATTCCCATGGCTAAAAGAGCTACCGGAATACCACCAAGTATTGTCGGAATGGCAATGGTTTTAGCGATCTCGTATTCAAGGTTCATCAAAAGCGGCACATACACAATTGGGATTATAGCGAGGGTTAACACTTGAAGTTTATTATATGGATGGATCATCACATAATAGTAATACTTGCCTGCATTTTTCCCGAGTACCTTCTTCAAAAAAACCCAAAGTTTGCTACTTGCTTCTTCAATTTTTCTCAACGCTGGACGATGAAGCCCTTCGCAGGTCTTATTAAAATGATCTATTAATATGAGCCCAATTAAAATCCCCATAAAAACAAAAAATATGGTTCCATTCCAAAATCCATACTCTGTTTTAGCAGCCTGAATAAGCAACCCTCCGGGTAACCATTCAAGTACCCCATTTATAGTTTCAATTTTTGGAATAATCTTGTATAAAAGTTCATTTTTATTCTCTGATGCAAGGGCAATCAGTTGAAATAAAGAGAATACAAAGATTAAAAACCCGGCTACTACTGCTATGAACCGTTGCTCCACAATTTGAATAAATCGATGTTTAATCGAGTAAATGAGTACATAATTCAGAAATACGCCTACAAATACAACGGGCACTTGATATACTTCCCTTACCTGAATCATTAAAAAAACCAGCCATGTAAAATTGTAAATTATATTTACAGGGTGGCAAAAACCTATCACCATCAAATATTTAGCTAACCTTTTTAATGGAAAACCAAACCCAAGCAATTTCCGGTTTTCTTCAATATTGAGAAGACGAAGGTTAGTAAACGAAAAGTGCATCACCCAATAGGTGTTTGCAAATACAAGAAGAATAAACGAATACACTTTTGGAGTAAGCCAAGGCATCTGCATTTGCATCCAGGGATCGGTATCCATTAAAACCACAACTACCGCCGTACCAATCAGGTTTACTAACATTACACCTAAAAACATAATGTAGCCTACCATAAGTAATAGCTGAAAGCGATTCAGATTGGAGATAAAGATTCTCCAGTTTAATACGAGTAGTCTAGAAAACATGCCTTAAAATAATAGTGTTTTGCTAACAATGAGCTTAGAAAGCTGTAATAATTACAAATAAAAACTACTTATTTTATAAGAAGTCTCTGGAGATTAAAATAATATTCTATTGTAATAGAATGAAACGCCTAAACTATTGCCAGAAGCTCCGTTTGTAGCTTCTGGATTAAATAGAAATCTGTGGTACGCTTTAAAATAATCTTTTAACGTTGCGTCTTTAGTAGAAGTGACTAGCAGGCGGCGTTAATTTTTCCCTAAGTACTCTTTTAAAAACTGACCTGTATAACTATTCTTTACTTCTATAATTTCTTCCGGAGTTCCTTCTGCAACAATTTGTCCACCGCCGAAACCGCCTTCAGGCCCAACATCAATAATCCAGTCAGCACATTTAATTACATCCAAATTATGCTCAATAATAATCACTGAGTGTCCTGAAGTAACCAGCTCATTAAATGCGTCGAGAAGCTTAGCAACATCTTCAAAATGAAGCCCGGTTGTAGGCTCATCGAAAAAGTAAATGGTATGTTCCGAATTTCTTTTACTAAGAAAACGTGCAAGTTTTACACGCTGAGCTTCCCCACCTGAAAGGGTAGTGGCACTTTGACCAAGTTTCAAATAACCTAATCCTACACCCTCGAGTGGCTGCAATTTATTTATGATGGTAGTTTCATCTACAAAAAACTCAATGGCTTCAGAAATTGGCATTTCAAGTACATCGTGAATACTTTGTCCACGATACTTAACATTTAAAATATCTTTCCTAAAACGCGCCCCATTGCAAACTTCGCAGGTTAGTTCGATATCTGCCATAAATTGCATTTCGATTTTCTGGACGCCTTCACCTTGACAAGTTTCACATCGTCCACCAGGCACATTAAAAGAAAAATGACCCGGAGTGTAACCCATAATCTTAGCTTGCCGGGTGTTCGAAAACACATCTCTGATACCATCAAATGCCTTGGTGTATGTGGCGGGGTTTGAGCGTGAAGAACGGCCAATTGGACTTTGATCTACCATTTCTACATTGTGAATACTACTCATCCCCGATAAATCACGGAATCGCCCCACTTTCTGATTATAAGACCCAATATGCTTCCGAATACCACCATATAGCGTGTCATGTACCAGCGTAGATTTCCCCGATCCTGAAACGCCCGTTACCACTGTTAAAAGCCCTAAAGGAAATTCAACATCTACATTTTTGAGATTGTGCTCACTAGCGCCCTTCAACGAAATTACCTTGCCATTTCCTTTGCGCCTTTTCTTGGGGATTTCTATTTCCTTTCTATGGCTAAGAAACTTTCCTGTTAAAGAATCTGATTTCAATAGCTCTTTATAGGCACCATGAAAAACTACTTCACCGCCATGAACTCCTGCAAATGGGCCAATATCGATAATATTATCGGCAGCTTTCATCATTTCGGGATCGTGTTCAACTACTAAAACAGTATTCCCAATATCTCTCAGCGATTCCAAAATCTTAATCAATCGATCATTATCGCGCGGATGAAGACCAATTGTTGGCTCATCAAGAACATACATACTCCCAATTAATGAACTTCCTAAAGCGTTTGCCAAGCTAATTCTTTGTGCTTCTCCTCCGCTTAAGGTGTTTGCGAGTCGATCTAATGTGAGGTAGTCCAATCCAACTTCATCCAGATATTTGAGTCGCTTTTGGATTTCGTACAGGATTTGCCCCGCAACTTCATTATCGAACTCTGTAAGCTCCAGTTTATCAAAATATTCTCGAGCGTGACCAATCGTAAGTTCCGAAACCTCACCAACATGCATATCGCCAACTTTAACGTAATGTGAGTCTTTCCGAACTCTGTACCCTTCACACTCGGGACATCTGCTGTAGCCCCGATATCGCGAATAAAGTACACGCATGTGCACTTTATATGTTTGAGATTTGATCTCATCAAAAAAATTCCAAATCCCAAGATATTCATCTTTTCCTTTCCAGATAATTTTCTTCACTTCTTTAGAAAGCTCAGAATAAGGAACATCTATGGGAATTTTTTCTCGGGCAGCTACTCGAATTAAGTCTTTTAAGTTTGCGCTGAATTTTGGTGAATCGAAGGGTGCAATGGCATTATTTCGGAGACTTTTATCATGATCGGGGATAACTAAATCTTCATCTATTCCTGCAACACGTCCAAAACCTTCACATTTTGGGCAAGCGCCAAAGGGATTATTAAATGAAAACATCTGAGGTGTAGGCTCAGCGAACTCCATTCCATCCATTTCAAACCGTTCGCTAAACGGAAGTTCTTCCCCGCCCCTCATTTTAATAGAGCTTCTTCCTGCGCCTTCACGAAAAGCTGTTTCCAAAGAATCCGCTATTCTACTAATGGTAGCTTCATCATCTTTCAAAACTAATCGATCTACCAGCACTCGATAGTGGTCGGCTTTAAATTTCTTTAAATCGGGTTCATCAGAAGTTAAATCTAAAACACTTTCATCGTTTAGCTTTAGTAATCGGTTAAGTCCTTTCTCTTTTAAAACCCGAAGTTCTTCCCCAACTTTCTTTTTATCGTGATGTGGAATAGGAAACAACACATAAAACCGATCGCCTTCCTTTTGACTCTCAAATAGCTCTTTTATTGCGGTTCTAGGGGAATCTTTTTTTACTCTTTTACCTGAAACCGGCGAATATGTGATTCCAACTCGTGCAAATAATAATCGTAGATAATCATAGATTTCGGTAGTTGTTCCAACCGTAGACCGCGGGTTGTTACTTGTGGTCTTTTGTTGAATGGCCATTGCCGGAGAAATACCTTGCATGAAGTCTACATCCGGTTTATCCATTCTTTCCAGAAACTGTCGGGCATAACTTGAAAGACTTTCTACATATCTACGTTGACCTTCTGCATAAATCGTATCGAAAGCCAGGCTGGATTTCCCTGATCCCGAAACCCCAGTAACAACCGTAAGTTTATTTCGGGGGATCTCGACGTCAATATTTTTAAGATTATGTGTACGGGCACCCTTAACAATAATTGGTCTATCTTTATCGATCTCAGTAGGTTTTTGGGTTCCGTTTTTAATGTTCGCCATGCGTGATTTTTTGGAAATATCCGAATCTGGAATATACTGCTTTTGAAAGAGCTTCCCGAAGGAGTTTGCTTAAAAAATTTTAGACGCTATTAGTTCCAGAAGTTTTTACTCTATTCTTCAAAGCTGGAATTGACTGTATCTTTTTATAGATCAAATCGTAATTTTTCGGCGAACAATTATAGCTAAACCAATTTCCTCATGTATACCAACGAATATTACCGCTCTCAATATTCTTCCAATCTTGAGACACTCTCAAGTATTCTTCAAAATACTGATCATACCCTGATAAATACTGTTCCTGCTCCTGGTAAATGGTGTATTGGTGAGATCGTGGACCACCTAATTATCACCGGAATTAAATATGCTGTGGTTTTAGAAGAAAAGTTAAGCGGTGATTTAGCGTTGCTAAAAAAAGGTGCAGGTCCATATTCACATCCTTTTTTGATGCGACAATTTATTAAAATTGTGAGCCCAGAGTATCAACGAAACATGCCCACCATTAAACCTTTTGAACCTCACGATCATAAGAACTTTGAAAAAGAGTCTCTTCTGAAACAGTTTGAAATGTTGAATAACCGATTCCTTAAGTTGATTGATCTTGCTGATAAACATCAACTTGATTTGGGGAAAATCAAAGTGGGAAACCCAATTTACCCAATCTGGAAAATGCCCATTAGTGGGTGCTTAGCACTTAATGAAGCACACCAAAGGCGCCATTTTGGGCAAATAGAGAGGATACTAGAATCTGCAGCTTCTGATTAATATTCTTAACAAAGCGATAGGTTGGATTTATGATTTTATCTCTGATGAAATGTTCATTAATAGTATGTTAGGTACATTGGGAATTTTTAAAAACATATCTATACCGATTGGGATTTTGATGATTTTCTTTCTATCAAAAGTAAGTTTGTCAATAAAATCTTACACCGAATTGTATAGAGAAGGTATTATACTTGAACCATGTTGTCTTGATATAACTTTTGGGGTAAGTTTTATAATTATTTTATCAGGAATTGTGGCAGCGATTTACTGTATTAGAAAAAAATTAAATAATACTCAGAATAAGTTTGGTCTTTTACTTTGTACAATAAGTCTAATCTACCTTTTACTACTTGTCGTGTAAATTTGCTAACAATCGTTTCCAGTCGGACTCGGTTCAGGGCTTCCTTTCATTCGTAATTGACCCACCCCTTGTTCCCCTCCACGGAGGGGAAACGTTTTAAGGAGCTTATTTTAAGTTCAAGGATCTTTCCTCTTCTTGAAAAAAAAACCCTTATTGAGTTAGTTTCGAAAAAACTTTCTGAGTCTTCCTCTCCGCGGAGAGGAAACAAAGGAGAGGGGCTGGCGTCAGTATTACTTATGCCGCTCTTTAGACAGATTAATAGAGTTCTAGTATCTTTGGTTCTAGATAGCGTTCAAAACGAAATGATTAGCTGGATTTATTATCTTAGAAGCGATAAAATGTTCGTCCCTAATCTCTTATTCCAATTAAGTACATTCAAAAATGATGAAAAAGATTCCAATTGTATTATGGATTTTTCAATTGGTAACAGCTCTAATTATAGCTTTCAATCTGTTTAGTCTGTTCCTTTATTTCGGTGCTTTATTTGAATCAGTAATATTAAAAAATATAATGGGAACTGTCTTCAATTCAATTATTTTACTTGCTGGCTTGTATTTAATAATTGGTATTTGGAAAAGAAATAGAACTGCTAGAATTGGTACTTTGATTTATTCTTATGGCCTTTTCTTTTTCTCTTTAGTTTTTTTCGTAGTAGCCTGTATTTATTACACACCAGCAGAAATTGAAACTCAATATCGAATTTCAAACATTATCATATATTCCATTTTGGGACTAATAATTTTAGCTCTGCCAATCAGTATTCAAAAATCAGAAAAGGTTCGTGAATATTTTCAGTAAACATTGGCAAAATAAACGTTTCAAACTGATCCGTCTGCTGGCGGATTTGGAACTTTAATAATAAAAATCAGACTCGCCGCCCTGTCTGCCGATAAGCAGGTTAAACGCTGGGTCATTATGGCTCCTAACTATCGAAAAATATGAATGGCTTTATGGGCGGGGTCTTACTTAGACTTATAGGTGCTTCTGTTGTTTGGTTATCTAATCTAGTTAAACATGCCTTTTTTGGTAATAAGAAAAAGACTTTTAGTGAACTTCTTGAACCTACAGAGAATAAATTCAACAACAATTCTGTAAATTTTCTACTAGGGATAATTGTTGTGCTCTTATTATTTGTTTTTATCTATGTTCTTTAATGCACGCTATAAAAAGTGTTTTTCAAGTAGACCAGAACAGTGAGTCCAATTTAGATTAGACCTAGAACGCTACCCTGTTCTTTCTTTAAGTCACAATTGACCCACCCCTTGTTCCCCTCCACGGAGGGGAAACGTTTTAATGTGTTTCTTTTTAGTTATATGGTCTTTCTTCTTCTCAAAAAAGGACACTCCTTGAGTTAGTTAGATATAAAATTACTGCTTTTTCCTCCGTTTAGGGGAAACGTTTTAAAATATATCTTACCAAAATAAACGTGTGATCTCCTGTTTGGTGACGGAATCGTTTTACTGTGTTTCTTGCTAAATCGATGATCTTAACTCTTTCATGTGGAAACTCCATGAATTAGTTTCGAGAAAACTTTCTGAGTCTTCTTCTCCGCGGAGAGGAAACAAAGGATAGGGATAAGGGGCCGTACTACTTATGCATTCTTAATCAACCACTTCTCAATTTCTAATACAACATTTTCTGTATACTTTTTTGCATCCGATTCGGAAAATCTTAAAAAAGTAATCCCAAGTGATTCTAGTTTTTTCTGGCGTGCTTTATCATATTCTTGTTTGTAATAATGGCTACTTCCATCAATTTCTATCGCCAACATGCATTCCTTACAGTAGAAGTCAATTATAAAACTTCCAACTGGGCGCTGTCGCCTAAATTCAAATCCCAACACTTTCTTCCCTCGAAGGGCACTCCACATTGCTCGTTCTCCAGGTGTTGAGCGTTTTCGTAATTTTCGTGCTTTTTCTATTAAATCTTTTCTATATGGAAGTATTGGTTTTCTTTCAGTCATAATTGACCCTCCCCTTGTTCCCCTCCGTGGAGGGGAAACTTTTTAAATTATATCTTACCAAAATAAACGAGTCTTCCCCAGCTTGGTGAGGGAAACGTTTTAAAATGCATCTTGTCATAATCAACGCGTGTTCCTCTCCCTGGGAGAGGAAACAAAGGAGTGGGTTGGTATGGTTTTCTTTTTTTTCATTCCCACTCCTCTCTCCAAATCTTCATTCCATCCGATCCAAAAATCAATGCTTTATCTCGACTAGTAAAATAGAGTTCCGTTCCAGTTTCTTGAATTCGAAGAACTGCTTCGGGATGTGGGTGTTTAAAACGGTTCCGTTCGGCTAGTGAAACGACGGCTATTTCTGGTGTTACTTTATTTAGAAATTCTATTTCAGAACTTGTTCTACTTCCGTGATGCCCTACTTTCAAAAAATCGGTGTCCAGTAAATCCCCATAATTTTCAATGAGCCTTTTTTCTTGATCTTCCCCCGCGTCACCAGTAAACAAAAACTCTGATTCTCCATAAACTATATTTAGAACAATGGAGTGTTGGTTTGGATCGCTATTGAATTTCTGCCCTTCTGGACCAAGTACAAGTATTAATAATGAGGGATCGATTTCTATCTTATCTCCAGCTTTTATTGATTCAATTTCGATCCTTTTTGATCTGGCTAGGGCAAGATAATTTTCATATAAATTTGAATCGTACTCATATCCAGAATTGTAGATTTTCTCAATCTCAATTCCATTTATCAAACTTAAAATCCCTCCTATATGATCTGCGTGAGGATGGCTTAAAATCACTGCTTCTAACTTGTCAATACCTACCTCTTTTAAATGGGGAAGAATAATAGATTCCCCACTATCATAACCAGGGCTCCATACCCCTACATCAATCAAAATCTGTTTTCCATTTGGGGTTTCAACCAATGCCGCATCCCCTTGACCTACATCAAAAACAGTTATTTTCAATTCAGGTTTTTCAAATTTATTCATAATTCCCTCAATTTGAACAACGCCAAATAAAAGGAGTGTAATTGCAAGCCATTTCCATCGAATTTGCTGAGTTCTCCAGCTTGCAATAAAGAATATCAATGCCATCCAAAAAGGAAAAAGTAACAGGCTCGGGAGGTTTGCTTTCATCCATGCCCAATCAAGAATTGAAGAGAAATTCACAAAACGATTCATTCCAATAAGAAAAAATTCTGCTGGAACATTTAACCATGCACCTAATGCTGGAAAAACGCTCGATACGAAGACACAAAGCAATGCAAATGGAACCACAAGTCCTAGTAAAGGAACAAAAAGTGCATTTGCTAATGGGCTTATTAATGAGACCTCGCCAAAGTAAAATACTTGCACAGGATACAGTCCAAGTTGAACTACTATCGAAACAATAATTACCATTAAAGGTTTTGCATACCACCGAAGTCGTAGCCAATATGGAAGGGCATGTTGAATGACTGGAAGAACCAACAGAATAATTAGTACTGCCGAAAATGAAAGCTGAAATCCGACTTCAAATAATTGCGCCGGATTGATCGTCAACAGTACAATTGCAGCCACTCCGGTTAAGTTGATTGAGTTTGGAGATTTATTAAAGAGCTTACCAAAAGTCAGCAATCCCGCCATTACTGAAGCCCGTACCACCGATGCTGAAAATCCGGTTATTCCAGCATAGCAATAGAGTATTAAAATCAACCCAGTTAAGCCAAGAACCCGGCCATATTTCTTCGACCAAAAAAATGGGATTACAAACCAAAACGGAGCAATGATAAAACCAACATGTAATCCAGAAACAGCCATTATATGTGATAATCCTGCTCTAGCGAATGCTTGTTTTGAAGCGCCCTCCAAATCCTGCTTATAGCCTAACAGTAACGCCTTAGCTATTGGGGCAGTTTCATTATTGAAATTTCGTTCAACGAGTTTAAGTGCTTTAATTCGCCACCAATTCCAACTAAGCCTGCTTTCATTTTGTTCATGACTTATTAAGCTATCAAGTCGAACTTGAACATAGATTCCTCTTCTGTTCAAATATGATTTATAATCAAATTGATATGGGTTTCTCTTTTCTGAAATGGGAATGATTGTACCCCGGAATGAAATTTTGTCTCCTTGTTGCAATCCAGAAATTTCATCCGTCAATAATCTTGCTTCAAAAGATTCTCTGGAAATTATGTCTTCTGAAATCCAGGCTTCTTTCACAGTGATATCGGCTCTTAACTTTCCCGCAGCATTTTTCGCTGTATTTTCGACGATACCCTTTAAAACTATTTCTTGCCACGGTGAAACTTCAGCGATCTGAACAATCAATGGCTCTTCAGTTTTCTCATGAATCTGAAACCGTACCCACCCAAAAAGAAAAACTATACTCAGAAAAAAAATAGACAGTAATCTGGTAATACTGATGTTCATCAACTTATTGTTTCTCCATTCCAACAGAAGGAGAAGAAGAGCGCATGATATAAGAAGTAAGGATAGGATAAAGAGGTTTAATCCGAGCCAATTACCAGCCAGGATACCTCCAATCAATAGAAGGGCTACTCTTATTGCTGGGTATTGAGCAAAAGGGAATCGATATGTCCATTTAGTTGACACATAAAGTGAGACCTATTTTCAACCCATTCCTTACAAAAAAATTTGTTGGCTAAATTTTCTCAACTTTTATGAACTAAGCTACTTTCTCTTTGTTTGCAAGAAGTGCTTTATCAAAATCTATCCCGTTTATAGGAATAAGCTTTCCGCTTTCTCTATCATAATCAATTCTGCGACCAAGCTTATAAGACAAACCTGCCATATGAGAGGTGATCGCTTCTTCATAGCCTGCAACAATATCACAACTCGGTGTTCCACCATTTCGTATACAGCTTAGCCATTCACGTAAATGTAGATATGTAGAATCAACTCGCTTGCCATCTCTATAAGTCCATAGCAGTCCTTTGTCTGCAAAATATTTAGTTGTTGCTGAACTTATTCCGTCTACTTCATTGGCTGTTGGATCGTAGTCGAAAATAGGAATGCCTGCCTGCATATTTCCTTTCTCTACATCTTCTCTAAATCTTGATGTTCCTTGATCAACGTAAATAGAGAGACTATTACCAAGCTCCATCGTTGCATCATGTCCCATCAAAAGGGTTTTACGTCCATAACTATTCCCTAAGGTAGCACTGTAAACTAGTGTCATTCCTTTAACTTTACCCTCAGATTGACTCGTACCTGTCGAGAATTCTGAAAATTCCATATTGGTTTGAAAAACATCTGGCACATTTCGTCCATCCCGATGTGTGTAAATACCACCCGATGACATAACTGAATTAGGGATTCCCATATTTAGTACACAGTTTATTCGATCATAATCATGAGAAAGCAAATCTCCTGATAAACCAGAACCATACGCCCACCACTTTCTCCATCTAAAAAAGTGTTCGGCATTAAAATCTATCATTGGTGCATTCCCAATAAATTGTTTCCAATCGATGGTGGCAAGGCTGGCATCTTCATGAATGTTATACTGCCATGCTCCATTATCATCATTTCGATTGGTATTTGCCTGTATTAGGGACACATGACCAAGAATGTTTTTTTTGATGACATCCTGAGCGGTAAGAAAGCTTTGAGTCTGCCGATGCTGATGCCCTACTGCAAAAACTTTGTCTGAACTTTCGGCAATCTCTTTAAGTTCATACGTTTCTTTTATGTTGTGAGTCATTGGTTTTTCTACATATACATGTTTTCCTGCTTTTAAACCCGCAATTGCCATTGGGGCGTGCCAATGATCTGGTGTAGCAATGATAACAGCGTCTACTTCAGGACTTTCCATCAGTTCTGTATAAGTACGATATCGTTTTACATTAACCTCATCAGTACTAAATGAGTCGACCGCATCCTCAGCGCGTACATCAAAAACATCACAAACTGCCGTAATCTGTACATTCAGATTCTCCTGCTCTAAAAAGCTTTTCAACTGGGTATTAGAGGGATTATTTTTTGCCTGCTCTGATTTCTCATTGAGCCAACTTTTTTGAGCAAAGCCAATGGCTCTACATAACTGGGTACCGCGAATCCCAAAGCCGACAATACCAATTCGTATAGGGTCGCCCGCCATAGACCCAGACGGTGGCGGCGGTGATGCCGATATATTTAATGTTTTGAGAAGATGTTCTCTGGATTGTGATTTCTTACTGGATTTGTTAGCTCCTGCCCACCAAACAGCACCTACCACTGGAGCGCCTGCGATTCCTTTTAGTATTTCTCTTCTTGTCCAGGTTTTTTTGTTTTCTTGCGACATGGCTAAATGGTTTTTAGTTGAGTGGTAGTTTTTCGAAACATTTCCAGTCCAAAAAATGATCCTGTAGGAATCATATAAATAACTAAGAGAGCGGCAGCTTCTATAAGATTCTTATTTACAATCCAGTAATTACCTTCTGCACCTAACTGCGCTGAGTTCATAAATGCAGGATGAGCAAAGTAGTAAAGCAACAATAACCCAACACCTAACAACGCTCCTTGCTTCTCCATAAAACCAAGAATTAGAGTTAGTCCAACTAGAATTAGAACTACAACATTAAGGGTATCTACAATCCCAATAAGTGAGTCTCCAGCCAACCACTGGTAAAAAGCAGACATTGTTTCTGCACTAACAAGGTATGCTTTAGCCGACCAGCTGGGATTATAAAGCTTTAAAACCCCTTCGTATAAAAAATGCCATCCAATCAATATTCGTAATAGAGAAATTACAGATTGTGCATTTTTAGATAGTGCTATTTTTTCATTCATAATAAAACTCCATATCTCGTTACTTGAAATACATATTCTTCCTGTGGATATAGGAAATGTTTTAATTTTGAATGAATATTGTATGAAGTGGAACTGCTCATTTGATTAGCCATTTTCCATCTTTTTGAGTTACTTCCAACCCAACCTAATCTTATTGAAATGCCAGAATCGAAAAAGAACCCATCTAACAATTCCCTCAGCAGAAAAAAGTTCATTAAAAATATGGGGCTTGCAGGAGCTGCTTTCACAATTGTTCCTCGACACGTTTTAGGTGGTACAGGGTATACCGCACCAAGTGATACACTTTATATAGCGGGCATTGGGGCTGGCGGAAAAGGATATGGTGACATGACGGCTTTTGCAGAACATCCCCAAGCAAAAATTGCATTCTTTTGTGATGTTGATGAACGACAAACAGAACGGGCGAGAACTTCTTTTCCAGATGCAAAATTCTATAAAGATTACCGGGAGTTACTAGATAAAGAACACAAGAATATCGACGCGGTTAGTGTTTCTACACCCGATCATATGCATGCGGTACAAGCCATGGCTGCAATGCAATTAGGGAAACATGTATATGTTCAAAAACCGCTCACTCATGATATTTATGAAACTCGAATGTTAACGGAAGCCGCCGAGAAATATAAAATAGTTACTCAAATGGGAAATCAGGGTGCTTCTGGTAATGGCGTTCGACAACTGGTAGATTGGTATCAAGCTGGAGTAATTGGAGAGGTTCATACCGTTTATGTTTGGACAAACCGACCTGTTTGGCCTCAAGGCATTCCTTGGGTTGAAAATAAAACTCCTATCCCTGCTGGCCTTGATTGGGATTTATGGTTGGGAACTGCTCCAAAGAAGAATTACCTGGATAATTTGGTTCCATTTAATTGGCGCGGTTGGTGGGATTATGGTACAGGCGCCCTCGGCGATATGGCTTGTCATTTGATGGAAGCTCCATTCACCGTTCTTGGACTAACTTATCCCGAAGCCGTTGAGTGTAGTGTTGGAAGTGTATACACCGGAGCTTTCAGAAGAGGTTATTTTCCAGAAAGTTGTCCACCTTCTTCTCATATAGTTCTACGATTCCCTGAAAGAGACGGAAAACCTGCTGTAAAAATGCATTGGATGGATGGCGGAATTAAACCTGAACGCCCTGAAGAATTAGGCCCAAATGAAGTAATGGGCGATGGAAATAGTGGTGCTATTTTAGTGGGATCAAAAGGAAAAATGATGTGTAGCGAATATGGCTACGATCCAAAACTTTTACCTACTCCATTAACCGAGCAAACTATAGTTCCTCAAACCATAGATCGAGTTCCTGAAGGTCATTACCAGCAATGGGTGAATGGATGTATTGCAGGATATGGAAATACAAAGCTTAGTTCTTCATTTGATATTGCAGGACCTCTTACAGAAAGCATTTTAATGGGCAATCTGGCTATTCGAAGTCATGATATACAAGAACCATATGTTGACTCTAGAGGAAGAGACCGAACCCGATATCCGGGAAGAGGAATTCAACTCCGTTGGGATGGCCCAAATATGAAAGTCACTAATTTTGATCCTGCCAACCAGTTTGTGAAACGGGATTATAGAGAAGGCTGGAGTTTGGGGGTTTGATTTGTAATGTTTGCTACCTCAGATATTGAATCAATCCGGCCAGTCGGCAGTCAGGTTCAGCATTACTGCTTTCTAAAAATTACTACAAAAAAAGCCCGAACACTTGCTCGGGCTTTGAATTTGTTAGAATAATAATTGTTAGTTAATAATCATTCTTCAGAAACAGGAGTTGCCACTATTTTAAAAATTCCTTGACCAGTAATTCCTGCATAGATTGTTCCATCTGGTGCTTGTTTAAGGCTTCGAACTCTCCCGATACCTTCAACTAACTTTTCTGTTCCTGTCACTTTATCACCATTAAGCTTTACCAACTCTATATAGCTGAACTTTAATGATCCAACTAATAAGTGCCCTTTCCAGTGTGGGTACTTATCACCCGTAACAAAAGTCATTCCTGAAGGGGCAATAGATGGGACCCAATAAGTAACTGGCTGTTCCATTCCTGCACGAGCGGTATCTTCTGCAAAAGGAGTTCCATTGTAATTAATTCCATAGCTAATAACTGGCCATCCGTAATTCTTTCCCGGTTCAATTAAATTTAGCTCATCACCACCACGAGGTCCGTGTTCGTGCGCCCAAATTTTTCCTGTGGCTGGATTCATTGCCATTCCCTGAGGATTTCGGTGCCCATAAGAATAGATCGCCGTTTTTGCCCCCGCTTCGTTTACAAATGGATTATCCGATGGAATAGAGCCGTCGTCCATAAAACGATAAATTTTACCCGCATCCTTGGTTATATCCTGTGGCAACTCACTTCTGTTACCTCGATCACCTATCGACAAGAATAAATACCCATCTCGATCAAACTCAATTCTACTACCATAGTGCTGACCTCTAGTTGTATTTGGTGTAGCTTTATATAAAGTCTCGATATCGCTGAGTTCATCATTGATCATTTTTGCACGAATTAAAGCGGTGTTTGCTCCATCACCTTCTCCATTACTAGAAGAATAGGTAAAATAAATCCATCCATTTTCTTCATAGTTTGGATGAACGTCTACATCTAAAAACCCGCCCTGGCCGTTTGCATATATATCATTCGGTAGAGATGACGACGGTACTTCCATCAATTCATTATTTCGATAAATGAAAAGTTTTCCTGCTCTCTCAGTAATTAACATATCGCCATTGGGGAGCCAAGCCATTCCCCAAGGTACTTGCACCCCAGTTGTTACAAGTTCGTACGAGTATTCCATATCATTCAATGGAACCTGCTCCGATTCGCCGGCTGCGGTGCAACCAATAAGTATTGCCGCTAAAAGTGCTAAGTGTTTCATAATTCCTTTTTTGTTGAGTTTAATCAATTAAAAATAATTGTCCTGTTTGCGGTTACCAAAGTTTTTCTTTGTATATGTTTCCAAACCGCTCTTGATAGTACTAACGTTTCCAAGTCTCGACCTTTTCTTACCAAACTACCTACATCGTCGCGGTGAGTTACATGTACAATATCCTGTTCAATAATCGGGCCTTCATCTAGCTCTTCGGTAACATAATGGCTGGTTGCACCAATAATTTTTACCCCTCGTTCGTAGGCCGAGTGGTATGGGCGCGCGCCAGGAAAAGCAGGTAGAAAGGAATGATGAATATTTATGACCTGATTTCGAAAGCTTTCAATAAAGTTAGAAGATAAAATCTGCATGTATCTTGCCAATACAATTAAATCTATGTTCTTTTCCTTTATGAGCTCAATCTGTTTGGCTTCCTGTTCTATTTTATTTTCTTTTGTGATGGGTAAGTGATGGAATTCGATTCCAAATTTATTAGCTGTATCTCTCACTTCCTCATGATTGCTAATGATAAGAGGGATATCAACTTCCCATTCTTTTGTTTGCCAACGCGCCAGAATATCAAACAAACAATGTTGTTGTTTTGAAACTAAAAGAGCCAACTTTTGTCGTTTACTAGTAAAGTGAAGGCTCCAGTTCATTTCAAATTGCTTTGCGATTTCACGCTCAAAACTTTCCTCAATTTCACCATTCTCAATATCAAATTCGTTTAAAACCCAGGAAACCCGCATATAAAACTTTTGTTTTACCGAATCCGTGTGTTGATCTAAATCAAGGATGTTTCCACCGTGTTTCAGGATATATCGAGTAACAGCAGCAATAATTCCTGGTTTATCGGGGCAATGGATAAGTAGAATGGCTTCGTTATGTGCGCTCATCAATATAGAAATTGGCGTAATTCGTCGACATTCATAAAACCTGTTCGTTGTTTTAATTGATTTCCATCTGCGTCTAGAATCAATGTTCCAGGAAATACAAAAACCCCCTGACTTTGTGCCCACTCCCGGGCCATAAGCTGTTTGCCGTTAAAAGTGATTAACTCTTCAGAATTACCATCTACTTTAGCCGGAATATAACCTGCATCAAGAACCGTTCTTACCGTTGAGTCTGGATATACTTCGCGCTCCATTGCTCTGCAATATTTGCATCCTACTTCATATACATCTACTAGAATAAGTTTGTCAGATTTTTTCGCTTCTTCCTGAGCAGAAGCTAATGTCCTCCAATCTGGAGCATTTTCAATTTCTTGCGGCGCTGTATTACTTAAGGCATTAAATAGATATACCCCAATAAAGGCAGCAATAAGTCCGGTTATAATTATTTTTTTGTTCATTGCTTTAAGAAGCTCATTTATCAATAATTCTTGTTTTAAAAATAATATCTTTACTCGTACTAAACGAACTTGATTTTAGATTAATGCCTGACCCAATAGAATCATATAAACTTGGAGAAATTCAGGTTACTGTAAAACCTGATGAACGCCCAAATAAATTAACCATTTCCTGTTTTGATGGTGAGTTTAAATCTGAATTTACTGTCAGCGAATATGAATTCAAGAACTACCGTCGATTAATGAATCAACGTATTAGCCAAACATTTGCGGAAGGAAGAAAAGCAGATTAATTACTAACCATTGCAAAAACTGTAATAAAACTAAATACTGAGAGCACTAAGCCAATCATGAAAATGGTGTAAGAAATACGAAGAAGTTTATATTTCTTTGCTAGAACAACTCCAAGTCCATGAATATCTCTTGCCATATTATCGTAGAGCCGATTACTATCAACCATTAACTCTTCAAGACCTTCTACATAATCTTCTCTTGGCATGGTGTAGAAATTACCAAAGAAAAGAATATTTGCACGATTTGCGCGAACATCTTCTAGGGTTACAACTTCTTTACTAACTCGCGGTCGAGCAGATAATATTGCATAGACCATTGAAAATAAACAGGTAAGAAGAAGAACTGCAGTTGGAATTAATAACCACGGGTTTGAATCAATTTTAGGAGAAATCGAAGCAATAATGATCGAGATAATTATACCATTAATGCTAATCATCATGTTCGATTTATTATCAGCTATCCCGCTTAAATCCATGTGAGTTCGGTATGTAGTACGGAACATATCCGAAATCCCTCTCTTTACAGATCCTAGTTTTCTCTTTTTAGAAGTATCTTCACTCATTGTCATCAATTTTAATTGATAGAATATAGATATTTAATGAAACTATACTTACCAATAAATTCGTTGTTATAACAACTTTTTATCTGCGATAGACTATAGAATTATCTATAATTAACCTATTGCTTAACTAACGAAATTGACCATGCCCATTTATCATCGTTTAGGAAAAATCCCGCCCAAAAGGCACACTCAGTTTAGAAAACCTGATGGTAGTTTATACTACGAGCAACTATTCGGTACTATTGGCTTTGATGGAATGTCAATGCTGTCTTATCACATTCATCGGCCAACAATGATTCGGGAAGTTGGAGCTCCAGTAGATGTATCCCCAAAAATAGCCGTGGCAAATAATATTAAATCGATGATGCTTAAGGGACTCGATATTAAGCCTCAAGATGATTATCTGGACAGCCGTGAAGCTATTCTCACAAACAGTGATGTAACTATACATCTTGCCTCCCCAAAGAAATCGCTCACCGAATATTTCTACAAAAATACCGATGCCGATGAATTGATATTCATTCACAAAGGAAGTGGAACACTAAGAACATTTATTGGGAATATCGATTTTGAGCCAGGCGACTATTTATTAATTCCTCGAGGAATTATTTATCAAATTCGGTTTGATGATGAGCATAATCGGCATTTTATTACAGAATCTTATGTTCCCATTTATTCTCCGAAGCGATACCGAAATTGGTTTGGACAATATCTGGAACACTCTCCCTACTGTGAACGTGATTTAAAGCTCCCAACCGAATTAGAGACCTTTGACGAAAAAGGTGAGTTTGTAATGAAGGTTAAAAAACAGGGAATGATCCACGAACTTATGTATGCTTCGCATCCGTTTGATGTAGTTGGTTGGGATGGTTATAGTTTCCCGTATGGTTTTTCAATAAAGAATTTTGAACCTATAACAGGACGTGTACATCAACCACCGCCCGTTCATCAAACTTTTGAGACTTCGGCATTTGTGGTTTGCTCTTTCGTGCCGAGACTTTACGATTATCATCCTCAAGCCATACCGTCTCCATATCATCATTCCAATATCGATTCTGATGAAGTGATTTATTATGTGGATGGAGATTTTATGAGTCGAAATCATGTGGAGCAAGGATATATTTCGCTCCATCCTGCAGGAATACCTCACGGACCACATCCCGGAACCTATGAAGGTAGTATTGGAAAAAAAGAAACCAAAGAATGGGCGGTTATGGTTGATACTTTTAAACCGCTTAAAGTAACAGAAAATGCACTTAAGATTGATGATGGCACCTACTATCAATCTTGGTTAGAGGATAAATAATTTTATGAGTAATAATCTTAAATCTTGGGTAGATATCCCTGAACAATCAGACTTTTCTATTTATAATCTTCCTTTTGGAATCTTTTCAACTCCAGAGCGACCCAAAAGAGTGGGTATTGCTATTGGAGATCAAATTATTGATTTAGTTGAAGTGTTGGAACGCGGTGTTTTTGATGGATTATCTGTCACAAAATCAGTTTTGATAAATCCTTATTTAAATGATTTCATTTCTTTAGGAAAGGCTTCAACAAATGGTGTCCGTGAACGCATTCAAGCTCAGCTCTGTGATGACAAATCTCCGTTAAAAACCCATCATTCAGTATTTGTAAATCAAAGTGATGCAACCATGCATCTACCCGTTAAAGTTGGGGATTACACCGACTTTTATTCAAGTATGGAGCATGCAACCAATGTTGGTAAAATGTTTCGCGATCCTGAAAACGCTTTATTACCAAACTGGAAACACTTGCCTGTTGGTTATCACGGTCGCGCTTCTTCAATTATCGTTTCTGGAACAGACATTCATCGCCCAAAAGGTCAAACGAAACCTGCTGATGCTGCTCCTGTTTTAAGGCCTTCTCAAAGAATGGATTTTGAGTTAGAAATGGGCTTTATCATTGGAAAAAAGTCAACACTAGGTGATTCGATTTCAACTAAAAATGCGGAAGATCATATTTTTGGACTGGTCTTATTCAACGACTGGTCTGCTCGAGATATTCAAAAATGGGAATATGTCCCCCTCGGACCTTTTCTTGGGAAAAGCTTTGCTTCATCCGTTTCGCCTTGGGTGATAACTTTAGAAGCTTTAGAAGCATTCAGAGTTGAAGGACCATCACAAGATCCAAAAGTACTTCCTTATCTTGAGTATTCAGGATTAAAGAATTACGACATCAATCTGGAGGTTCAAATTAAACCTGAAAACAGCGCTGAGCCAACTACTATTACTAACTCAAATTTCAAATATATGTATTGGAATATGGTACAACAGCTTGCGCATCATACCGTAAATGGGTGCAATGTAAATGTTGGAGATTTGATGGCCTCCGGAACTATTTCTGGAAAAGATGAGACTTCTTATGGCTCTATGCTGGAGCTATCATGGGCAGGCTCTAAAACGGTAAAATTAAATAATGGTGAAGAGCGAAAGTTTCTCAACGATGGTGACACCGTTATTATGAAAGGGTTTGCTGAAAAGGATGGAGCTCGTGTAGGTTTTGGTGAGGTTCGTTCAAAATTATTACCTGCTAAATAATGAGTAAAGCAACTTATAAATCTATTGACCCTAATTCACTTTCTGTTTCAGAAAGACAAGGGTTGCTTTCTTCTGCGGTTGCTCCGCGCCCCATCTGTTTCGCTAGTACTGTAGACAAACACGGGAAAATCAATTTGAGTCCTTTTAGCTTTTTTAATGTCTTTTCCTCGAATCCACCAATCATGATCTTTTCTCCAGCTCGGCGTGGTCGTGATGGAACCGTTAAGCATACTTATGAAAATGTATTAGAAGTTCCGGAAGTTTGTATAAATATTGTGAATTATGGAATGGTTGAGCAGATGTCGCTTGCGAGTACCGAATATGAAAAAGGTGTAAATGAATTTCTAAAAGCTGGGTTTACAGAGATCGCTTCTGATACTATTAAACCTCCCAGAGTGGCTGAAAGTCCCGTAAGTTTTGAGTGTACAGTGGATGATGTTATTGAGCTTGGAAATGAAGGCGGCGCAGGGAATTTAGTGCTCTCCAGGGTTCAGAGAATTCATGTTAATGTAAATTATTTAACTCATGAGGGTGCTTTAGATACAACAAAGCTAGACTTGGTTGCCAGAATGGGAGGTAATTGGTACAGCCGTACTACAAAAGATTCTTTATTTGAAATCCCGAAACCTATTCATACCCAAGGAATTGGAATCGATTCACTACCCGATTCAATTAGAAAAAGTAATATCCTGTCTGCAAATAATCTTGGTCGACTTGGAAATGTTGAGCAACTTCCATCAATGAATGAAATTGAGGAGGTCCAGAAGCAGTATAATATTTTAGAACTTACTCAATCATTTGAAGGTGAAGAGCGCTCCAGAAAAGTACATGAACTTGCTAAATCTGTACTAGAAGAAGGATATACTGAACACGCTTTAGCTATTCTTCTTTCCGATTTACTATGAACAACTCCGAACAGATACTGTGGTCTCCTTCTGCTGAGTTCATCCAGGAATCTAACCTTAAAACTTTTGAGCGCTGGCTGAAAGAAAAGAAAAACCTAGCTTTTAGCTCTTATCATGAGCTCTGGGAATGGTCAAATAATGAGGTCGAAAATTTCTGGGGTATACTATGGGAATACTTTGAAATCTGTTCGCATGCTGATTCCAAAAAAGTACTAAACTCAACCAAAATGCCGGGTGTAAAGTGGTTTGAGGGAGCGACTTTAAATTACGCCGAGCATATTTTTCGCCAAAAATCGACTTCGCGCCCAGCTCTGCACTTTAAATCAGAAGATCAGGACTTGGTTTCCATTTCATGGATAGAACTGGAAAATCAAGTTTCGTCTTTGCGAGCGTATCTAATTTCTAAAGGACTTAGTAAAGGGGATCGAGTTGCAGGATATCTTCCTAATATTCCTGAGGCTATTGTTTCCTTTTTAGCCGTAAACTCACTCGGGGCTATTTGGTCTTGTTGTTCACCAGATTTTGGAATAAATACAGTTATCGATCGCTTCTCTCAAATCGAGCCTAAAGTTCTGATTGCTGGCGATGGGTATCAATATGGAGGGAAAAAAATCTCCAGAACTATTGAAACTCAACAAATTGCAGAACAGATTTCAAGTATTAATGAAGTGATATTTATTCCTGTTTTAGGAATCACTACGGCTGAAGCTGATTGGAGCACTAGTTGGGATTCAACTCAAAAAAATAAAACTTCGCTTCTGGAATTTGAACCTGTCGAATTCAATCATCCTATTTGGGTACTATATTCTTCTGGAACTACCGGGAAGCCCAAGGCTATAACCCATTCTCATGGCGGTGTTTTACTCGAACACCTCAAGTACATGCATTTTCATAATGACGTTAAAGAAGGAGAGAATTTCTTCTGGTTTACAACTACGGGTTGGATGATGTGGAATTTCCTTCAGGCTTCCATGCTCGTTGGTGCAGTTCCTGTTTTGTTTGATGGAAGTCCGGGTTTCCCTGATTTAAATACACTTTGGAAGTTTACCGAAGAACTTCCGATACACCATTTTGGGACTAGTGCACCTTATTTAGTTGCTTGTATGAAAAAAAAACTTACTCCCGGCACTGATTTTGATTTGTCAAAGCTCCGGTCTATTGGGTCTACCGGAGCGCCTCTTCCACCAGAGGCTTTTGATTGGGTGTATGAAAATATATCAAAAGATATTTGGCTGTGTTCTATGAGTGGAGGAACTGATGTTTGTACTGCATTTGTAGGCGGAATCCCAACGGAGCCTGTTTATCGAGGAAAAATTCAAGGACGCGCACTTGGCTGTTCACTTTTCGGATTTGATGAAGATGGAAATGAAGTGACTAATTCGCTTGGAGAAATGGTGATTACCAAACCCATGCCCTCTATGCCAATCTTTTTTTGGGGCGATGAAAACAACGAACGCTATATTTCAAGTTACTTTGATAAATTTTCGGGAATATGGACGCATGGAGATTGGATTCAAATTTCAGAAAATGGAAGTCTGACGATACAAGGGCGTTCTGATGCCACATTGAATCGCAAAGGAATTCGAATTGGTACTGCTGAGATTTACGCTGTGTTAGATAGAATTCCTGGTATCAAAGATTCGCTAATTGTTAATTTAGAACGTGACGGAGGTGATGATTTTATGCCTCTGTTTGTAGTTTTAGATAAAAACCATCCTTTAGAAGAATTAAAAGACGAAATAAAAAAAATACTTCGTGAGCAATGTTCACCACGCCATGTTCCCGATGATATATTTCAGGCGCCGGATATTCCTTACACTCTTAGTGGAAAGAAAATGGAAATTCCAGTTAAAAAAGCCCTCCTTGGTATGGATATTACCAAAAGCATGAATAAAGATGCCTCAAGAAATCCGAAAGCAATGGATTGGTTTTTGGAGTTTAGCAAAAAGCTTTAACAAAGAATGTCTCCCTTTTGGAGGGAGAGATAAAGATGCACCTCTCTAGAAATCTTTACATAAAAGCCCTTTTTCTAGAACTATGAATACCGTAAATTAGTTGTCATAACAACTAATTTATTTTTTCGCTATGGATACTGTTGCAAACCCTTCTTTAGAAACTGATACTTCAACCGACTTCATGCCCATTCTGGGTACCGATTATGTGGAGTTTTATGTAAGTAATGCTAAACAAGCCGCTCATTTTTATAAGTCAGCATTTGGCTTTCAATCGCTTGCAAAAGCAGGTCTTGAAACCGGACTTAGAGACAGAGAATCGTATGTAGTTGTTCAGGACAAAATTCGATTAATCTTAACATCTCCGCTCAAAAGTGGAACCGATATCGGTCGCCATATTGATAAGCATGGTGATGGTGTAAAAGTAATTGCTCTTTGGGTTGAAGATGCAACATATGCGTATAAAGAAGCCGTTAAAAGAGGTGCTAAATCTTATTTCGAGCCTAAAACTGAAACTGATGACCATGGAGAAGTAATACGCGCCGGAATTCATACTTACGGAGAAACTGTTCATATTTTTGTTGAACGAAAAAATTATAACGGCACTTTTCTTCCAGGTTTTCAAAAGTGGGAAACTAGATATAACCCAGAATCAATTGGGTTGAAATATGTAGATCATATGGTTGGTAATGTTGAACTCGGTCAAATGAACGAATGGGTTCAATTCTATGAAGATGTGCTTGGTTTCAAGCAAATTCTTTCATTTGATGATAAAGACATCTCTACAGAATACACTGCGCTCATGAGTAAAGTTATGAGCAATGGAAATGGGCGTATTAAATTTCCAATAAATGAGCCCGCCGCTGGACTCAAAAAATCACAAATTGACGAGTATATTGATTTTTATGAAGGCGCAGGTGTCCAACATCTGGCAGTAGCAACCAACGATATTATTCATACTGTTACTTCTCTTAGAGATCGTGGTGTTGAGTTCTTGAATATCCCCAGCACTTATTATGATGTACTTCAAGAGCGTGTTGGCAAAATTGATGAGCCTATTGATAAACTTAAAGACTTAGGGATTCTTGTTGATCGTGATGATGAAGGGTATCTGCTTCAAATATTCACTAAAACGGTACAAGCTCGCCCAACTATGTTTTTTGAAATAATCCAACGAAAAGGAGCTACTTCTTTTGGAAAAGGAAATTTCAAGGCCTTGTTTGAGGCAATTGAAAGAGAACAAGATTTACGAGGGAATTTGTAGTTTCTGAATTTCAGAATAAATTATAATTGACTCTGAGCTTAACCGTAAGCCATATAATAATTAAATGAATTGCATCATTTAACTAACATCATCTTTTTGGTTTGCGAAAATTCTCCAGCTTGAATCCTATAAAAATACATTCCGCTGGTGAGTTCAGAAGCATTAAAAGTGATGGAGTGATCGCCGGATGGTTGTTGCCCTTCTAACAAAGTAGCAACTTCTCTGCCCAGCATATCAAACACTCGTATATTCACCATGCTGCTCGCAGGTAAATGATAACTGATTTCTGTACTCGGATTGAATGGATTCGGATAGTTTTGATGAAGGCGGAACCCACCAGGCTGAACGGTATATTCGTTAGATACCTGTACTGTCGGGGTAAAATATCTATGTTCACTCCATTGTCCCGATGCATTTCCATTTATCCCGCGAACTTGCCAGTAGTATAATTCACTTGGCTCTAGTTCGGCACTAATAGCGAAAGTAGAAGCTGTTAAAAGGGTATCAATTAAATACGGTAGGTTATCATAAAGTAAACGAAATTGATAATGAGTGATATCCTCAACGGTTCGCCATTCAAAAGTAGGGAAGGTAGTAACGTTTTCATCCATTGACTCCGGGGTTTCAAGCTCTACTGTTTCAGGTTTTCCTGTACAAGTACCCCAGATGGGTGAATTATCTTCAGTCAGAGTGCTTCCACCTGCTCTAAAGTTGTCGGGTTCGGTATCAAAATTATATACACACCAATCCGACAAATCCTGATTGAAGGCTTTTGCCTCAGAAAACATGCCAAGCATATTGTTTACGGATGAGACATTCCAATTTCCGATATCCTGATTAAACGCATTCGCGGCTTTAAACATCCAACCCATTGACAACACATTATAAACTTTCCAGTTACTTATGTCTTGGTTAAATGCTTGGGAAACCTTAAACATGTGCGACATATCGCGCACACTCGAAACATCCCATGCCCCGATATCCTGATTAAAATTCTGGGTTTGAATAAACATTCCAACCATATCTATAACATTGGAAACATCCCATTTGGAGATGTCTTGATTAAAGGCGAGAGCTCCGCTGAACATAAATGACATACTTTGAACATTAGAAACATCCCAGTTGCCAATATTCTGATTAAAATCTTCGTTTCCCGCAAACAGATTAAACATTTCTGTTATCAGGCTTGTACAAACTATGGTGAGATCTGCTCCAGAGGCAATCATTTGTTCGAGCATATGACGATTAACTGCTTCGTATCTAATGCCATCGATGATGCTGGTATCACCGGGTTTAGCGCCATCGCAAAAAACGGTGCCGTTCATTTTGGTGAATTCTTGCGCCCCAATAACAGATTGGAATGTGATAATTAATAAAAGTATTGAGATCGTTGATTTCATAAAACGCAATGTTCTTACTGAGAGATAGGATATAATTGTTTCTTCAATCCCCCCATTTAAATTATTGGGTTGCCTACGGTCAGTTTTTCAGGCGGTTGCGTTAAGCCAAAACGAATATCCTTACGATTTTTCAAAAACTGGATCTGAATGGTCCGTAGTTGCATATTTTTTGATAGATAATGAAGATCGGTTCTGGTTGGCAACGGTTTCGCAAAATCTGAAGAATTACACTTGGTAAGTACAAGAAAAGTAGGCGGCATTGATTGGGGTGGTTGAATTACCTAGAAGGGTTGAAATCAAAGCGGTACAAAATGGAAACGAATATGCAAGGGAGATTAACAGGACAACGTATGCGGAAGAAGTGGCTCGGTATGAGATAAAGAAGTAATGATCAATTAAAAAACCCAGAGATAAAAAAGAATCAGGATTTGGAGGTGTAGCTGGCAAATACTTTATCTAATAAATTTCTAAGCTGAGTGTATTCTTCTTCAGAAATATTTTTCCAGCCTTTATCTCTTGAGGCATAAACATGAGGTTTTGCCCGCTCAAGCTCTTCCTTTCCCTGTGTGGTCAACGATACTATATATTTTCTTCCATCATTTGGATCTTGTTCTCGAACTACAAAAGCTCTTTTTGTCAATAAATCGAGAATCCTGGAAACTGTATGCTTGTCTTTAAAGCTTTCGTTGGCAAGCTCAGATTGACTTACTTTACCTTGCTCAAGTTTGGATAACAAAACCCATTGTTCAGGGGTGATGTTTACTTTGGCTGTTTTAAACCGGTTAATCAAATCCTGCCGAACTACTTTGTAGGTTCTATCTATATAAATTCCGATCTCTTTCTTCATCAACTGATCATAGATTTTTTTGGGAGGCCAATCTTGTTTAAGATCTCTTTATATCGAGGATCCTCGCTAAATTTTGCAAAAACTGGAATCGTGTTTAAAAATAAGATACCGGCAAATCTCTTTTCTAATGCTTCATTTATATGTTTAAAAAAATAATCAGCCTCTCCCAATGCGGCGTATATAACAGCAAAATCGAGTGAAAGGTTTAATTCAGGCTGTTCTTTTTGGCGTTTTTCGACTAACATCAGATTTTTTCTTGCCTCTGTTTCATCGCCCATCATTGCTGCAAGATATCCCATTTGAGTTCCTCCGATATTATCTCCCTTAATAAGTTTCACATACTTATTAATTTGCTTTCTGGCGTTTTTAAAATCTTTTTTTTCAACATAAGCGAGTGCCATTCCTTCATATCCTGCTCTAAAGTTTGGGTCTAAATCTATAACCTTTTTGAAGAGCTTTATTGCTTCATCGTAATTTCCTAAAATGGCTTGCGCTTGCGCCAAATCGTTTAGTGCTGGCAATGAAAGTGGAGCTATTTTTACTGCTGCTTTAGCCTGGAATAACATTTTGTCGAAACGACCAATTATACGGTTATAAAAGGCAAAAGCGATTCGAGCCTCTTCATTTTCTGGCTCTAGCGTTATGGCTTTACGGAAATTGGAATCTGCTGAATCAAAATCCCAATGAAAAAGAAGATTTACATACCCAAGTGCTGTGTAAGAGTCTGCTCTTGAATTATTTAGATCAATGGCTTTAAGTGCATATTTTTCAGCACTTTCAAATGCCAATTTTCCATTCATATGTCCAATACTTCCCAGAAAAGTGTAGGCATTAGCAAGCCCCGAAAAAGCATTTGTATAGGTATCGCATTTATTAATTGCGTTTTCAAAATGCCCAATGGCTTTTTTTACGGATTCTGGTGTGCGTTTATTCCAGAAATATAAACCCTGTAAATAATGATTATATGCAACAACGCTATCGGTAGAAGATTCATATAGTTTTTGATCAGTATCGAGGGTGAAATTAGCTTCCAGTTTAGCGGCTATTTTTTGGGAGATTTCATCCTGTACCTTAAAAATATCCTTCAATTCACCATTATACGTTTCTGACCAAATATGAAATCCATCATCTGCTTTTATCAATTGTGCAGTAACTCTTACCCGGTTGCCATCTTGCCTAACACTTCCTTCAAGAATGGAAGCTACACTTAGTTCTTTTGCTATTTCTCGGATGTCTTTTTTAGTTTCTTTGAATGCAAATACTGATGTACGGGATGAAACCTTCAGGCCTTTTACTTTAACTAATGAATTAATTATTTCTTCGGTAATTCCATCACTAAAATATTCATTGTCAGAGCTCGAACTAAAATTAGCAAATGGGAGTACGGCTATACTATTTTGGTTACTACCAGTAATCTCTTGTATATAGTTTTGAGTTGGAATCTCAAGCCCTTTGTTGGCAAGCGCATATATTCCAATGGGATTAAATACATTCTTGAGCTCATGTTCCCCAAAAGCTATTACTTTTATTCCAGGGTGATTCTTAATCTCATCAAATACTTTACTTGATATCATAACCGAGCCGGGCGTTCCAAGGCTTTGAACGCGTGCGGCGATATTTACTGCATCTCCATAAATACCTTCATCATCGTATACCACATCTCCGATATGAATACCCACTCTTAGTGGAACTTTTGGGTCATCCGAAAGCTTTTTTTGAATCTCTTTAGCACAATTAACTGCCCCTAACGCACTCCCGAACATACTTAAGGTGCCGTCTCCATAGTACTGCATTACTTGTCCTTGATGCTTTAAAATGCAGCTGTCTATTACTTCTCGCTGTCTGTCTCTCAAGTCTTTCGCTTTTTGCTCGTCTTCTTGCATCAAGCGAGTATAACCCACCATATCAGCGAACATCACGGCAGCAAGTAATCTGAGATTATTTTTTTGTGGCATATTAATTTAATTATGCGCCTAATATATCAATAATCGAGCCAGACTTGTATGTGTCAGAAGAAAAATCCCGCTTTTATCTCAAATAGATTTCCTTCTGATGAATGACCGAGTGTAGAGTTGATTATAAATGAGTCTAAAACATTGAACCAAATTCCTCCTCCATAACCCTTGTGCCACGTTCTTGAGCTTTCTCCATCCGTCCAAACTCTGCCTGTATCAAAAAAGCCTGACAGGCCAACCTTGCCCCCCAATAAGTACTTATAAAAATCGAATAGTTCGAACCTTAATTCGGTGTTATTATAAAAAGTACTTCTTCCCGAAAATCGATTTCCTCTAAAACCTCTAAGGTTTGTAGTTCCACCAACAGTATTTGATTCATAAAAAGGAAAACTCCCAATATTATGTGCTCCGCCAGTTCTATTTGCCAATGTGAATTGCGGTTGGAAGTTAATCGGAAAGTACATCCTCAGCTCAGACGTTATTCTGGAAAAGTTTTCTTTCGTGTTGTAAAGCCCCACATTTAATTCTGCTTCTGTGCTAAAGCTATATCCTTGTTTTGGGTTAATTGGGGCATCAATATCTTGAATTGTGGTAGTTATAAAAGTTGAATTGTACCACAAATCTTTAAATACACTGTTCGTGAATCCAAGTTCAGGCAGGCTTACCACATTATTTTCATCTCTGTTATCATCTGCCTGAGTAATACTAAATCTATTTCCTACAGTAACGGATAACGCTTCGTTTACCGTGGTTGTAAGTCTTGGCTCAATGCTATACTGAGTTAGTTTAGCACGATAAAATTTAGTGCTTCTTTCTTCAATCGTAGTTTCATTTCCTAATCCAAAAAAGTTTTCGAAACTTTTGGGAAAAAGTAGCGCTGACTCAAGCCCGAGGTCCCAGGTTCCAACTCTTTCGAACCAAATACCAGAATAGCGTAAGTTTGCAGCTCCTGAAGTTGGCGCAAAATTAAATCTGAGATAATGTGTTACTGCTGGAAATTTTCTAAATCCATTTCTAAGAATTTTTGGACCTCCACCTATAAAAAGCCCTTCATCGTTGTTGTAATTAAAAAAGTAACCCGGGTAATATCGATTCCATAAATAATCTTTTTCGTAATCGTAATAATTATCAATCGGGTCTTTTGTTAGGTGAAGATGTGTTTTGCTGGATACTGAATATTCATTTCCATTTTCAGTTTCGAAGATTCCCAGTAGCTTCTTACTTATTATCTGATTTGGTGATTCATCAATAAATAAATCGTCTCCTGGTCCCCCGGATATCAAGATCTTAATATCTCCTCGTTGTTTACCCTTCATTATAAATTCGTCATCTCCACCTAAACCATACACTCTTAGTTCTTTTGTCTCAGCATTGTAAAAAATCCTATCGAAATACTTTTCTCTTAAATTTCCTTTTCCTGAAAGTTTATAAATTTCTACCCGAGTTCTATTACTATCCAATACCTCTATTACAATTCTTTCTCTTTTGTTACTTGCAGGAATGGAAATCACACTTGAAATAAGTTCATAATAGAGTTCTGTAACCTCAACCAATTTATCTCGACGTGCTTTTAATCCTTCTTCTGTAAAAGCTCCCGTTACTTCATATACTTCTTTCGGATAATTTTTTACGGCTTCTTCAATTACTTCATCTGTTAGCTGATTTTGCATTTCTACTGCAATTTCAATCCAGTCTTCTTTAGTTAATTGATTCGTGAATCGACGAGTTTGAGGTAGAGAATTATTATTTAACCCTTTGAGATTATTATATGATTCTCCAAAGTTTTGATATTGAAAAAAAGGACCGAGTTTAGCAATACTGGGACCAATCCCATCCATTATCATAAACGCAACATCACGGTCACGTGGAATCGGTCGGTAAATTTTTCCTTGTTTGTCACCTGGTTCAAAGGTTGCCCATCTCCACTGATCGCTATGTCTGTCCCAGTCTCCAATTAACATATCCAGTAAGCGAGATTTTGCAAATAATTCCTGGTCAACTCTGTGATCTATATCATTATCTACTTCACGAATCATATCTCGATAGGCAACCACTTCTTTTGAATTACCTACGCTTGCTACATCTCTCATGTCTCCATCGGGTTTTTCTTCAAATAGTGCGAGTTGGCCCCCAATTTCATCAGCATATAATCCCAATTTGGGATCATTTGGAACGTAGTAAATCTTTGGGTTCGTGTGATATACACCTACTGCATTCGCTAATGTTGGAATTACTACTGCCCCATAAGGATTTAATATAGAAAATTGGTCTTGAGCGAGGTCGAGAGCAATCGTTTTTTTTAGATTTTCATCCCAAATCTTTCCGGCTTGTTTATCAACCGACCTGAGTACAAACTCGTTACCATCTTTATCTTCAAGATGAAGGGTATTGGACTGCCCTTTTCCGCCCATTCGAACTAGTTCTAGTCCGCCTCTGATCTCAGTTACGTCAAAAACCGGATACTCTGATTCTATTGACCAAAGTTTTCGATTATGATTTCCTGCAATTGACCTGAAAAGCTTGCCATGTTCGTCATATTTTTTATTTGGAGCTACAACCACAGTACTGTCTGTATAATCTATATCTTCAGCCGCAATTTCTTCTTCATCAATAATTTGGTCGTAGGGCGGTTTGATTTGAGTTTTGTAGATCAATCTTCCGCTACTTCCATTTCCAATTGGCGCCCAGGCTTCCATCCAGACAGAGCCATTACCGTAGTAATTTAGGGTGGTAAATCCCTTTCCTTCATACGTAAACTCTGCACCTCTACCTTTTGCAACATAATTTTCTTTAGAGCCCGAGCCCGAAACTATATAATGCTGTACTTCGCGAGGTCCATCTGTTTTGTGATATTGTAGACTATGTGAATGTCCTGAGGCATAAATTAGGTGATCATTTAACTCAAACATATTCCGCAATGTTTTTGACATCTCTTTGTAATTGTGATGAGGGATGTCTTGCTCTAACCCGAAAGCTTTGCGGTAAAAAGCGTATAAGCTTCCAAAAATAGGTGGTTTTAGATGCGTAGAAGCTGGCACATACCCTCCATGTGGTCCATTCGTAATTAATGGATGATGAGCGGCCACAACAACAAAATCTTTTTCTCTTTTTTTGAGTATATCTTCAAGTTCCACTAAGAAATCACCTCCATCTACAAGATCGTAATCTCCGGTGTCTCCATACGATTTGTCGTGCTTGTGTAGCCACCATTGCGTATCCAGAACTATCAGCCGAATGTCGTCTCTCAATCGCGGATCTTCATCGTCATCCATCAATTCAATATCTACCGGACCAGGAAATCCTTCATCTGGCAAAAAAGTATTGCCCCGATTTAAGTATGCTTCGACATACTTTTCCTGTCTTTTAACGGCATTTAGTCCATCTTTTCCCCCATCGTCCCAGTCATGATTTCCTGGAATAAATATTACTTTTCCTTTGAAGTTTTGAACTGTATTTAGTTGTTCGTTAAGTCTGGCTTCATAAAAAGTTCTGTCGGGATGGGTAGAATCAGGTAGCCCGTTTAAGTAAATATTGTCTCCTAAAAAAATTGCTGCACTTTTTTCTGGTGCTTTATCCAAGAAGCTTTGGAATAGTTTTAATGTTGGTTCCTGAGTTTCTAATGCTGGAGCTCCGGCGTCTCCAATTAAAAACATTTTATAAATAAGATCGCTTTCGGGAGGAGATACTATATCTGTACCCAGAGTATTCTTTTCCTTTACATAAGTTTCAGAGCTTGAACATGAAAGCAGGGTAACAGAAATAAATAGTAAGCCAATCAGGCGCATGTCTAAGAATAGAAATTGTTGAATGCGTTCAAGATAGCTAAATCAGTTTTTTTTGCAATAAAAATACTAAAATAGTCTGGCTCGAAATTATGTTCATAAAGAAGTGAATATTGAACATAAAAAAAGCCTGCTTTAAAAGGCTGGCTGTGTTTGATTTTTCAGTAACTGATACCAATATACGGCGCTGGACCTCCCTCAACCAAATTTAAATTCTATTATATAACTAATAATAATTAATGCATATTTATATATGCTTTAAGTATATTAAACATCTAATTTTTATTTATAAATAATACAATTTCATGCCAAAGAAAATTGGTGACCTTACCCTTTATTCAGTCGATGACCTGCATGAACTCCTCGGTATTTCAAAATTGACGCTTCGAACTTACTTGAGAGAGGGCAAGATTAGAGCCAGAAAGCTTGGAGTAAGTTGGTATGTAACGGAGGATGCAATCCGGGAATATTTTGATGCGCCCCAACCTGAAGTCGCCCCTCAGAAAAAAGAAACCGACTTACGATATGTAGTACAGGGTGTTAATGACCTTGTTAGTGAATCAGAGGATTGCGATACAAAAGAAGAAGTCTTAGAGATTTTGAGAGAGCAAGCCATTATTAGTTTGTTTCAAGTTCAGGTAATAGACCGTGCAACCAATGAAATGATTGAATTAATTAAAGCCAGAGATTTTATTACACAACATGCTAACTCTTAACGATACTAGTTTAGAAACCTTCAGTTTTGGAGCGGAAGACGAGGATAAATATTTCATACTCATCAATCTTAAACAAAATCCCGATGGCATTGATATTCAAAAACTAGCCTCTGCAGATCCCCGAACTTTTGATGCTGTTTTAAACAGTATGGGTTGTGTTTTGATGTTAACTGGCCTCGAGATTGCCGAGCTAACTAAACGTGGAGATGTCGATCCCCAGAATCTTCATCAATCCCTTTTTGGTCTCGCCAAACAAGAAGGGGTTATTCGCTAGCTTTATTTGTTGAGATGTTGCCAATGTTCCCAGGCTCTTAATAAACAAATAACGGTTTTACCATCATTGATTTCTCCGGAATGTACCATGCGTATTGCTTCTTTAAATGGAACCCGAACTTTTAATACAAATTCATCTTCGTCCATCTTTTGCTCAACACTTATCAGGTTCCAGGCTAAATAAATATGGATAATTTCGTCTGAGTACCCAATTCCAGGGTAAAAATGACCAACATATTCTAGATCTCCAGTTTTTAAGCCTGCTTCTTCTTCAAGCTCACGACGAGCAGTAATATCCTGAATTTCATTTTTATCAATCTTACCAGCAGGAACCTCCCAAAATATCTGCCCCATTGGATATCTATATTGCCTGATAAGCATAATATCTCCATTTTCAAAAACAGGAACTACGGCGCATGCACCTGGATGTTTTATCCACTCTCTTGTTCCAATTTCTCCATTTG
Organism: Balneolaceae bacterium; assembly: GCA_040222455.1. GTDB lineage: Bacteria > Bacteroidota > Rhodothermia > Balneolales > Balneolaceae > RHLJ01. The sequence goes on from JAVKDD010000014.1 coordinate 66,359, forward strand.
GTAATCTGGCTTCATCAAAAAATACATGCAGTAATTTTCCGTAAAACACTTCTTTACTGCTTAGCTTTTTTTCAATTAATTGTTTAGTGGTTTTCATGGTGGTTTTATGACTAGAATGGCTTTAACTTTAACACAATATCGAAAATAAATTAAACTACTTGGGAATTTCTAAAAATATAGATGGAAGAACGGTTGAGGTATCAGGAAGAGTTTTTACTTTTTCTAATGTCATCTCCTTTTCGCGTTTCTTTGTTGCGTTCCCTGTTGTTATTCTACATTACAATAATAATCTTTCTTATGATTGGATTGTTGTAGCATTAATCGCTTATGCGGGTATTTCTGATTATCTGGATGGTTTAGTAGCGCGTAAAACTAATACCGTTTCTGAGGTTGGCAAAGTAATAGATCCAGTTTCGGATAAACTTTGTGCCGTTATTCTTTTTATTTATACAGTTTGGTTAGGCTGGGTGCCGCTTTGGTTTTTATTGATTAATGTTGTTCGTGATTCTCTAATTATGATAGGATCTTCGTTCATCAAGATTAAATATGGAAAAGTTGCAATGTCTACCATGACGGGAAAGATTTATGTTAATATTTTAGCCTTTTATTGGATTGCGGTTTTCTTTTTTCGAGATGAAGTTCTCATACATGAATATTTATTATATATCTCAACAGCATTCATGGTAATCTCCTTTTTTGCTTACCTTCATCGCTACATGACTATAATGAAAGGCGCCACATTTAATTAATATTTATATGGGATTTTTTGAAAAAATTGGATTAAAGAAAAAAGAGACGCTAGAGCAGGGAGTAGAGAAAAGTCGATCTGGAATTTTAAATAAACTCGGAAAAGCACTTGCTGGTAAAGACACCGTTGATGATGAGACACTTGATGAACTCGAAGAGGTCCTTATCACATCTGATGTTGGTGTTACTACTACTCTGGAAATTATAAAGCGAATTGAAGCACGAGTTGCTAGAGATAAGTTTGTTTCTCAAGGAGAACTTCAAAAAATGCTTCGCGAAGAAATCGTTGCGCTACTACAAGAAAACTCTACTGAAAAGCCCGCCGAATTTGATGCTCAATTTCCATCTACTCCACATATTGTACTTGTTGTTGGCGTAAATGGAGTGGGTAAAACTACGACCATTGGTAAGCTTTCATACATGTATAAATTGGCTGGCAAGAAAGTACTTCTAGGCGCTGCAGATACTTTTCGCGCGGCGGCTGTAGATCAACTTAAAATTTGGAGTGAACGAGCGGGGGTTCCTATTGTTGAACAGGGACAAAATGCAGATCCTGCTGCTGTTGCTTTCGATACTACTGCTGCTGCAAAATCACGTGGCTTTGATATCGCCTTAATTGATACGGCTGGCAGACTTCATAATAAAAAAGCGTTGATGGATGAGCTATCTAAGATTAAGCGCGTAATGAATAAAGTGATTGAAGATGCACCCCATGAAGTTATTCTGGTTTTAGATGCTTCTACGGGGCAAAACGCGATGCAACAAGCTAAAGCTTTTACTGAGGCTGTTGACATTACAGGTTTAGCGCTCACCAAATTAGATGGTACTGCGAAAGGCGGCATTGTTATTGGAATTTCACATGAGCTAAATGTTCCTGTAAAATATATTGGGTTAGGCGAAAAAATCGAAGATTTACAGGTTTTTGATAAAGAGGCTTTTGTGAGCGCTCTATTTGGTGAATAAAAAATCCCTTGTCCTATAAAGGAAAGGGATTCTATAATTATTTTATCCGCCGCCGCCTGGTGGGGGATCAACCGGAGGATCAACTGGCGGATCTTTAGTTCCACCATCTCCGTCATCTTTAGCATAAAGCCAGTAATCTTTTACTTGCAACGTATCCATATTGTTTTCCATGATTTGGGTTTTAGGTTCACCTGAAAAAACAGCATATTCAGAGTAAATACAAGTCAAAGAAAACTTCTTTTTTTAGCTTTTGATGAATAGAAGAAACCTTCAATTAATAGCACTTTTTCTGCTCTTTATGATTAAGCCCTCTCTTTCTCAGGAATGGGTAAAAAACTATACATCTGATCTAGAAGCGGGGATTATATTTCTTGATAACTCGAAATATGAAGAGGCTTCTGTTGTCCTTGAGTCAGCTTATGATATTGCGGTTAAAAAAAATGATTCTCTTAAAATTGTAGCGTCTGGAGTTCAGTTGGCTGAAGCCTATTATTCCACCAAATCTTATGAAGAGGGGCAAGAGCTACTTTTCTTCATCGAAGACTTCATCACGCCGAAAACCCCCTCTGGTTTAGTTGCAAAATCGAAGCTTTATTTAGGTTATATGTATAATGGATTGGGAGATTACGAACAATCTAACAAAGAGCTTTTATTGGCTTATAATGCTGCGGATCCTCAAGAAGACACTTATATCCTTGGCCGTATTACTATGGTTTTAGCAAATGGCCTCATTCGGTTTGGCGAGTATGATCGAGGGTTAGAATTAATCACAGAATCAATTGAGTTGTTTACTTCTATAAATGATACTTATTTCATCGGCTCTGCAAACCAGATCAAGTATAATATTTATTTATATAAAGGAGAACGAGAGAGGGCTGAGTCGTATTTATTCAAAAGCTGTAAGATTGCAGAAGAGCTGGAAAGCATTAATCTTTTAAGAAATTGTTACTACTATTTAAGTGATCTTTTTAAGAGAAAGAATGATTACTACCAATCTATCACTTATAGCCAAAAAGCTCTTCAGATTGCGGAAGAACAACAGGATGATTTTTATATAATTAGGTTTTTTAATGACCTTGGTGAGTTGTATTTGGAGATTAAAGAACCAGATCGAGCGCTGAGCTACTTTAACAGAGCACATGCGTACTATGTTTCTATCCGTAATGATGTTCTTGCCTATCAAACTCTTGTAAAAATTGCAGAGACCTACGTAGAGAAAAATGACTATAAAGAAGGAGAGGAAATTCTACAGCAGGCACTAGATTTTTTTCTGAGCTCAGAATATCACTACGATAAAGGTCTTGCGCTTATTAGTTTAGGTGAGCTCAAATTACTCACCAATCAACAAGAGGAAGCCCTTGAATATTTGGAACAGGCTATCAGCGTTGGTAAAGATTACAATCTAAAATGGATTCAGCTTTTAGGGCAAGAAACGTTGTTAAAGTTGAACGAGGAATATTTTTCCAATGAACATAAACTTGCTTTAAGTAAAGAGGTTTTTAGTTTTTCTTCTAATTTAGCTCCGTTGTATCATTTAAGAGGATTAAAAAATTTAGCTCTTGCTTACTCAAGGGTTGGTTCCGATAGCGCTTTCTACTATGCTGAGTTAGCGCTCGAATTAATCGAGAAAAAGCGGCTTACCTTTTCCGGAGGAACCCTCAAGGCAAATGTTTTTTCTGACCATGCTGAGTTTTATAACTTGGTGGGTTCCTGGTATGCCTCAAAAAAAGAAAATTATAACCGAGCCTTCGAGCTCTTTGAGGCTTCAAAATCCCGGGCTTTGTTAGATCAACTTGCCGAAACGCAATCCAGAGACCTTCTATCACTTTCTGAAGAAACTCAAATTCAATTACTTCAACTCCAAAAAACCACCGATCAGCTTTACCGACAACGAGAAGAGGCTCAATCACATAAGGAAATCATTGAATTAACGGATGCTATTACAGATGCGGAATTTAAATATGAAGTCGCTTTAGAAAAAATCCGCAAAGAACACCCTGAATGGAACTCCTTTATCTATCCCAAAAACCTTTCCCTAAAAGAGGTTCAAAAGCTATGTAATGAGAATACCGCTATTCTTGAGTTTGCCATTTTAAAAGATGGAATAACATCCATGCTGATTACGAAAGATAAAGTGTATTATCATCAAACCAAAACGGATGCTTTTTTCCAAACAGACTTTACTCAACAAATCAATGCATTTCGAGATTCTATAGTAACCTCCGCATCATTTGAAGTGCTTGAAAAGACCTCTGCCAACTTATACGCTACTTTATTTCAGCCTTTTGAAGGTCAATTATCTGAAATTTCAAATTTAATTATTGTTCCTGATGGCCCCATAGCCTTACTTCCGTTTGATGCTTTGGTGCACGAGGGTGAATTTTTAATAACACATTTTGCGATTAAATCTCTGCCTTCGGTAAGTGTTTTTAAGCTATTGCAAAGTCCCCATAGAGAAACATCCTTAGATATTTTGGGGATTGCTGGTTCTGGCTTTGAAGTAGGAGAAGGCTATATCAATTCTAGAACTCAAAACTCTTTTTCCGCACTTCCATTTACCTTACTTGAAGTAGATTCTGTTTCTTCGAAATTTAAAACCAGTAAAATTTTAAAAAACGAGCTGGTTACAGAAGCTGGTTTAAAAAGTCTGGATCTACGTTCATTCAGATATATTCATTTTGCTACTCATGGTGATATAAATGAAACTACCCCAACGCAGAGTGGGCTCATTTTATCTAAAAAAACAGAAATGGAGCGTCTTTTTGGAGAAGATGGATATCTAAACGCTGCAGAAATTGCCTCACTTTCTTTAAATGCTGATATGGTTGTATTAAGTGCCTGCAATACTGCTACTGGAAAAGTACAAAGCGGAGAAGGGTTGCTTGGTTTACAGCGCTCTTTTTTAACCGCCGGAGCCTCTTCGGTTGTGGCAAGCTTGTGGAGTATTTATGACCGAAGTACGCCTCTTTTTATGACTTCTTTCTACTCAAAATTAATTGAGTACGAGAAAAAAGAATTCGGCTGGTTTGATAAACTTCTGGTTTGGGGCGACTGGTATGAGCCAGAGCTTGTTGACTACAAAACATTAGCCTTAAGAGACGCAAAACTTGAAATGCTGAACCATCCTTATTACAGCCATCCTGTACATTGGGCTTCTTTTGTAATCACAGGAAAATAAGCTATCTCGGAAGTTCCTGAGTTTTCTTTATAAACTGCTGATTATCCACCATCGGGCGTTCGGCGGCGTTAGCAATTTTAGCCGTGGTGGTAAATATTAATTGAGATCGTTTCGTGAGAGCATTAAAATCAATTTTTTCGACTTCATCAGAAGGTCTGTGATAATCCTCATGTACGCCATTGAAGAAAAATACAAAGGGAACGCCTAAGCGTCCAAAATTCCAATGATCACTGCGTCGGTAAAACTGATTTGGATCTTCTAAATCATTATATCTATCGCTGAGAGTTATATTAACACTTTCCAGATTTGCCTCTTCCAGCATACTATTTAAACCAGATGAGATAATTTTACCACCGATTATATAAATATAGTCGCCATTTTCTGGGTTTTCGAAATCTCTTCTCCCGATCATATCAATATTTAAGTTAGCTACCGTTTTTTCTATGTCATAAATAGGGTGATCAGAATAATATCTTGAGCCTAGTAATCCTTTTTCTTCTCCGGTAACATGTAGAATTAACACGCTTCGTTCTGGTCCTGCGCCGGCTTTTTTGGCCGACATTAGTGCCTGTGCAGTATGTAAAATACCTATGGTTCCGCTACCGTCATCGTCTGCTCCGTTATAAATAGTATCTCCGGTCGAGTCAGGACTTCCAATGCCAACATGATCATAATGCGAACTTAACACGATCACTTCATTTTTAAGGTCGGGGTTTGATCCTTCAATGAGTGCCACAATATTTTTAGTTTCTAAACTTTGTGATCTCGCTTTTTGCAGATGTGAAAGTTTAAACCCCGTTTCTGAAGCTACAAAGCCTTTTGGCTCCGCTAAAATTCGCGCTCCTAAATTGTTCAAGTTTTCAACATCATCTACACCTAAAAGTTGTGCTGCAAAAGCCGGGTTTATAATATTGATGGTGCTTTGTGTTGATGAGTTTTCTTCTAAATATGAAAGAGACATTCTTCCAGCTTGCCCAAAGCTATCCTGCTCTTCTTTTGCTTGTTCTAGATATTCAATTTCCTCAGTATCTAAGATAAGAATGGCGCCAAGGGCTTTCTTTTCTGAGATCTCTTGCTGAAGCGCCGGATAGTTGGCCCGATCGTAGAAAGCAAGAAGCCATTTGCCTTCTGCGTTTTCAAAAAAATGATTTGTTGTATCTGTTTTACTTGCAGAACCAACAAAAACGATCTCACCGCTTTGCTCTTTACCCCCCGCTCTCCAGGTTCTAAAGCTTCCTATTTCGTCTCCGCTATGTGTAGTTGTGCTAACTATGTTTCCATCCAACGAGGAAACGGTGTATGTGTATGAATCGGTAATGGGTTGCGCTATTTCTACTTTTTGAAAGTATGTTCCATTATCCCCAACGGGTGTAAGCCCAAGCCGTTCATATTTATCGGCAAGAAATTTGGCTGCTTTTGCTTCTCCTACCGAGCCTGTATTTCGCCCTTCCAGAGAGTCATGAGATAAAATGGTTAAGTCTGCTTTTAAACCCTCTAGATTTATTGTATTTGTGAAATCGTAAATAGAAGGTGCGGGTATTGTTACGGTCTCTTTTGGCCCGCTACATCCTATGAGTGTAATAAAAAGAAGTAGTGGAAGAATATTATTTTTCATAATTAAATTTAGTTTTCAGCCCCAATAATCTCATCTACGGGCTTAAGATCAATATAAAACTCGGTCGGGTCTTCTTCGAGAAACAAATTAATTTGTTTCTCTTTTATCATTTCTAAAATCGCTAAAAAAGTAACCACCAAAACGACTCTATTGGTGATAGTTCTGCAGAGTTCTATAAACGATTGTTTTCCCTTTTTTTGAAGGGTAATAAGTACAAACTCTGCTTGCTCTTCTACAGTAGTTTCAACCTTTTCTACTCTATGAACAATGTTTTTTCGTTCAATATCTGTAAGAACTTTCTTGAATGCGGAAATCAGGTCAAATAGGGTTACATCTTTCAGCGCCTCACCAGTTGCTTGTTTCTCAACCGTATCTTCTTCGTTATAGCCCCGGGTATATCGTTTTCTTGTCTCTTCATCGATGTCGGCCATTTTCTCTGCCATCTCTTTGTATCTTTTGTACTCAAGTAATCGCTGAACCAGCTCGTATCGGGGATCCGTTTCGTCAAGTTCTTCTTCCTCAGAATCCTCACGAGGCAACATCATTTTTGCCTTAATCGACATTAACATACTAGCCATTAGAACAAATTCGCTGGCGACATCTAAGTCCAATTCTTCCATTAAATGCACAAATTCTAAAAACTGATTTGTTATATAGGAAATAGGAATGTCATAAATATCCAGTTCATCTCTCTTAATAAAGAAAAGTAAAAGGTCTAAAGGACCCTCAAAATTATTTAGTTGAACTCTATACATACTTAAAATTACGCTGTTAATTATACAAATTCTTTATTTTCTTTTGCTTGATGAATGTTATTTTAGGCTTCGCTTTTAATAAGAAAAATTAAGGACATGGACTACTCACGTTTTGTATATGCAGTTCAGAATAACGATAAGGAGGAGCTTGCCACTCTTACGTCTGTTATTTCAGCTGTCCTGATTAAATTTCTTAAAGTTAGACTAGGGGCAACTCACCAAGATGCTGAAGATTCTGCGCAGAATACACTTATGTTGGTTTTTGAAAAAATAAAAGAAGATAAACTGAATAGCCCAGATTCTATTATCTATTATCTTTTTACTACTGCCAAGCATGATTATCTGAAGGTTCAGGCAAAAATAAAAGAACCAACATTTGATGAGGCGCCAGATTCTCATTCTGAAGAAGGAGATCAACTTTCTTCGCTTTTAAATGAAGAGCGAATGACTATTCTTAAGGCATGTCTGAATAGCCTGAAACCCGACTTAAAATCTTATATTAGCTATTGGTTTCATAACCCGGGCGATGAAACCTCTGTAGTTGCGGATCATTTTGGGATTTCAGTAAGTAACGCCTGGACAAAAAAACATCGAATTTTAAAAATGCTTAAAGAATGCTGTGAAAAAAAATTAGCTTTCTAATGTAAGGAGTTAACTTCTCATCGGTCTTACATAACAGCATGTATTCTTAAATACATGCTGAGTAGTTAAAATATTATGAAAGAGAACGAACTAAATATACACAAACAAATTGATGCCTACGTTAAGGGTCAACTTTCTGAAGCAGAGATAACCGCATTATGGGTTGAGTTTGCAAAAAACCCTGAACTTTTAGATGATCTTGAACTAGAAGTAAGCATTAAAGAATTAATCGAAAAAGAAGCTTCTGGAGTAGCTGCATCTTCTTCCACTAAAACATTTCAACTTCCAAAGTGGACTTGGCACGCAGCTGCGGCGGCTGTGTTATTGTTAGTAGCATTTATACAATTGTTCCAAATTGATTCAGCAACAGAAATGGATCAATTCTTGGCTACCAATATTTCTCCAGACCAAATAGAGACCGGAGATGGGGTTAGGGCTAAAGAAATGGTCGTTGATACAGCCGATTCTCTATTAAACCTTGGCTTTAGTGCTCTTATCTCTGGAAATACTAATCAAGCGCTTTCGCTATATAATGAGGTGATAGAAAATTTTGATGTAGAACCTTATGGCTCAAAAGCATTTACCAATAAAGGAATTGTACTTTATAATAAAGGCGATTATTCGGGTTCTATTCTCGCTTTTGATAACGCCCTTGAAAGAGTGGAAGAAAGTCGCATGATTAAAGAAAAAGCACATTGGTATAAAGGCAATGCTCTAGTAAATATTGGCGAGTTTGAACAAGCAAGGCTTGCTGTTTTTGAAGCCTATACATTAGATGGCGTTTTTAGAAAACCCGCTTTTTTATTACTTCAGAAGTTGAACTATGATTTAGGGTATGTAGATTACGAAGACTTCGAAAGCCAGCGTGGTAATTGATGCATATTTCTCTTTATACCTAGTTTATAACCATAGGAATAGGTTGTGCGCTATCTTTCATGTGGTTCATAAGTACTTTGTGGGTTGATACTTTTCTTTCCCCTTTCTGCTTTTCAACTTTGGTATAACTACCGTCTTCATTTAGCATACTTCTTTGTTGATTATCCTGTAAATAGAGATTCAGCACAAACTGCAGATATTTCTTTAGTTCTTTCTTTTCGATTGGCGTAATTGCTTCAACACGTGCGTCCAGGTTTCTGTGCATCCAGTCAGCAGAGCCAATTGTATAGATATGATTTCCTGCATTATTAAAATAGTAAATCCGAGAGTGTTCGAGATAGCGCCCTATAATGGAATGCACTTTAATATTTTCACTTAACTCTTTTTTCCCGGGAATTAGCCTGCATACTCCCCGAACTATCAAATCTATCTTTACGCCAGCTTGTGAGGCTTCATAAAGTTTTTGGATAATATGTGGATCTTCCAGGCTATTCATTTTGGCAATAATTCTAGCCTCTCTGCCTTCTTTCGCCTCATTCGTTTCAAATTCTATCAGATCTGTCATTTGCTTTCTCATATGGTTAGGAGCAACAAATAACTTTTCAAAGGTTTGGTCGGGAGCGTACCCGGTGAGCAAATTAAAAATATCTGTAACGTCTGAAGCTATAACTTCATCACACGTAAATAGTCCAACATCTTCATAAAGTTGGGCAGTATCAGGGTGATAATTTCCAGTTCCGATATGGCAGTAGGTTCTTAGGCCTTCTGGTTCTTCACGAACGACCATAGTGACTTTAGTATGTATTTTTAAACCCGGGATCCCGTAAGCAACATGCACGCCGTAGTTTTCTAATTGTTGCGCCCAGTTTATATTACGTTCTTCATCAAAACGAGCCTGAATTTCGACTAGTACCGCAACTTGCTTTCCTTCTTCTGCCGCTTTCATTAATGAATGCATAAGCGGAGAATCTTTTGAAGTCCGATACAGCGTTTGCTTGATCGCAAGAACCTTCGGGTCTTTAGCGGCTTCTTCTATAAAACGCTGAGTTGAAAGTTCAAAACTGTGATATGGATGATGCACCATAAAATCACCTTTTCGTATCACCTTAAAAATGCTTGGCCTATCTTCATCTGTAGAGTGCTTAAGCGCTGGATGTAGTACCGGAACCCAACTCCAGGATTTTAATCTGGGGAAGCCTTTTAACGTAGCGATCTGAAATGCATCTACTAAACCAATGGTGCCCGACATCTCATACACGTCATTTACTGTTATGTTCAAATGCTCCAGAATATACTTTTTCAGGTGCCTTGGCATTTTCTCATCAATTTCTAAACGAACAATCTCTGCAAATTTCCTTTCTCTTAATTCGTCTTCGATTACTTCCAATAAATCATCTGCTTCTTCTTCATTTCTTTCTACCGAAGCATTTCTAGTAACCCTAAACAGGTTTGCTGAGAGTACTTTCATTCCTGGAAAAAACACTCCGATCTTACTTTCTATAAGGTCTTCTATGGGAACCAACACAATCCTGTTTCCACGGCGATGAACTTTAATAAATCGAGGTCGGTTCGAAGGTATTTTGATCCTGGCAAAATGCTTTTCTTTCGTTTTTGAATTCAAAAGCTCGATAGCGAATGAAAGACTTTGGTTTGAAATGAAAGGAAACGGGTGCGACTCATCTACTGCAAGCGGGGTTATAATTGGATAAATTTGTTTCTGAAAAAAGTCATCGCATACCTTTTTTTGGTGATCGGTAAGCTCGTCATAATGCTTAATACTAATTCCTTTTTCTTCCAATGCAGGTAGAAGTTCATTAAAAAAGCATCCCCGATATTCCTCAATCATATTTTGAACTTCTTTACGGATTACTCTAAGCTGATCTGAGGCGCTCATCCCATCAACAGGGAGTTTTTTTACACCCGCCATTAATTGCCGTTTTAATCCACCCACCCGCTTTTGGAAAAACTCATCCAAATTGGAACACGTTATACCAATAAATTTTACTCTTTCCAGCAATCTGTTTTTGGGATTTTTCGCCTCTGCTAAAACACGACTATTGAATTGAAGCCAACTTAATTCATAATTGAAAAAATATTCTGCCCCATAAATGTTTAACTCGCTTGACGTCAAGTCTTGATGAAGTCCTTTCTCTTTCAATATTTTATTGAGTGTTTTATTAGCTACTTTTTTACCCCACTTACTTTTCTGTTCCTCAATCGGATCATAGTCTAGTTCGTCGGGAGATAGAGAATTATTTTTCATGTAGTGCTTTTTAAACTTGAATACGCATTTAGTATTAAAACTAAGTATAATTCTTTAAAGTTAATGAAAACATCTTATCAGGCTTTTTTGTGCAAAACCCTTTATTAAATCCATCTGAAAAAGAAGACCGGTTCGAGCAATCTGTTCGGCCCTCAAGTATTCAGGAATTTATTGGACAACAAAAAGCAATTTCAAATCTAAATGTATTTATTAAAGCTGCAAAACAACGGGGAGATGCTTTAGATCATGTCATTCTCTCTGGGCCTCCCGGTTTAGGAAAAACCACGCTATCGTATATTATTGCAGAAGAAATGGGAGTCACGATCCGGCCAACTACTGGACCGGTTTTAGAAAAGCCCGGTGATTTAGCAGGAATGCTCACCAACTTAGAAGAAGGAGACGTTCTATTTATTGATGAAATTCATCGGCTAAATCCTGTGATTGAAGAATATTTGTATTCTGCGATGGAAGACTTCAAGCTGGATATTGTAATAGATTCTGGTCCTAATGCGCGTAGCATTCAAATTGATTTGAATCACTTTACTTTAGTTGGCGCCACCACAAGAAAGGGAATGTTAACTGCACCTTTGAGAGCACGTTTTGGGATTGATATGAGGCTCGATTACTATGATGTGGAGCTTTTACAGCGAATTGCATTGCGCTCAGCACATATCATGAATTTTGGAATTACAGAAGAAGGCGCGTATGAAATAGCCAGTCGAAGTCGTGGAACGCCAAGAATTGTGAACAAACTGCTGCGCCGAACCCGTGATTTCGCCCAAGTTGACGGACTTGATTCCATCGATCAAAAAATAGCTGACAAAGCGTTAAACGCACTGGATGTAGATGCAAACGGTTTAGATGATATGGACATTCGAATGCTTCGTGCTATCATCGAGAATTATAAAGGCGGCCCTGTTGGCTTAAGCACATTAGGTGTTGCGGTGGGTGAAGACAAAGGAACTATTGAAGAAGTGTATGAACCTTATTTGATAAAAGAAGGGTTTTTACAACGAACTCCAAAAGGGAGAGTTGCTACTCCAAAAGCGTACCAATATTTAGGTATTTCAAGATCAGGAGATGGAAATCTTTTTGAGTAAACGAAACATTCCTCGCCAGATGTTTTTTTTAAATTTGTGGCTTTAGAATTATAAACGTAGTTCTTTCATAAAAAACATTTTATACTCTTTTTTTTCTTCTCCAATTCTAAATGAATCTTCTTACCTTTCTTTCTTTTCTAACCGAAAGTACCTTATTAAGAATATATTTTAAGCATGAAAAAATTATTTACATCTGAGTCCGTATCTGAAGGACATCCGGATAAAGTATCCGATCAAATTTCTGACGCCATTCTTGATGCCTTATTGGCTGAAGATCCTAAATCTCGTGTAGCCGTTGAAACTCTGGTTACTACCGGGCTTGCTGTTGTAGCTGGTGAAGTTACTACCGAAGCCTATGTAGATGTAAAAGAAATTGTGCGTGAAGTAATCAAAGACATTGGCTACACTAAAGCTTCTTATCGCTTTGATGCCGAGAGTTGTGGTGTACTGTCTGCAATACATACCCAAAGTCCTGATATTGCCATGGGCGTAGATCGCGATGGTGCTGGAGATCAGGGAATGATGTTTGGATATGCAACCAAAGAAACTCCGGAATACATGCCCATGCCGCTTCAATATTCTCATGATTTGTTAAGAGAATTAGCACGAATTAGAAAGCAAACTGAATTAATGCCATATTTGGCGCCCGATAGTAAAAGTCAGGTTACCATTGAATACGATGCCGCTGGCAAGCCTTCCCGAATTGATACGATCGTACTTTCTACCCAACATGATGCAGATGTAGAGCAGGCTCAGATTCATGAGGACATTAAAAATATCCTGATTAAAAATGTAATTCCTGCCGAACTCATCGATTCAGAAACAAAGTATCATATCAATCCAACTGGTAAATTTGTAATTGGCGGCCCTCATGGCGACGCCGGACTTACCGGGCGAAAAATTATTGTAGATACTTACGGTGGATTTGGAGCGCACGGTGGCGGAGCTTTTTCTGGAAAAGATCCATCTAAAGTAGATAGAAGTGCGGCTTATGCTGCTCGTCATATCGCTAAAAACTTAGTCGCGGCTGGACTTGCCGAAGAATGTTTGGTACAGCTCGCTTATGCCATTGGAGTTGTAGATCCCGTTTCTATAAATGTGAATAGTTATGGAACCGGAGTTAAAAGTGATACCGAACTCGCTGAGTTAGTTACTAAAACCTTTGATTGCACCCCAAAAGGAATCATCACCCGTTTTGATTTACTAAAACCTATTTACCGACCAACGGCGGCATATGGGCATTTTGGTAGAGAAGAATTCCCTTGGGAAAAACTCGATTTTGTGAATCAGTTAGGTTAATCCTCTTCCTATTTTAAAACAGAAAGTAATTCGCTTGTATGTTGTAGAACCTACAAAGTTTTACTTTCTGATTTTTATCAAATCCAGCTTATTTCATATTTAAAGAGCATTATTCCAGTATAGAAAAGCTTTTACGAGACTGTTATAATTTAATTGATAATGAGTAGCTTGATTCAGAGTTTATCGAGAGTGATCTCTTTCGAAATCTGTTATAGATAATGACCATTCAATTCCATTAATAATTAAAGTAGCTACTTAAATAAAAGAAGCCATGTCTTTTAAATTCCCATTTTACTTATTCCTGTTCCTTTTTATCTCTACAACAGGATATTCACAAGCTGTATATGACACCGTTAACGTCGATTTTGGATCGAATATATCTGTAGACGGATGGAATAATTTTTCCACTAACGCGGGATCGGGAGAAATTCCTGCTATAATTAACAGCAACGAGCGGTACACAGGTTTTAGCTCTGTTATTTTTGATCGTTTTAACGGGACTAATTTAAATGGAACAACGAGCGCTAATGCAAGTCTTTCGCTACCCTCAACTGCTTCCAGCGATTCATATTATGGCAATACTGCATTATGGGGCGGTTCGGTTCAGCCAACTGCGGGTATTACATTTTCGGGATTAAAACCATCAAAACGATATACTTTTGAAGTGTTCGCCTCAAGAATGGGTGTTTCTGATAATCGTGAAACGAAATACAAATTTATTGGTGATGTAACCGATTCATTATATTTAAATGCTGCTAATAATAGTACAAAAGTTGTTTCTACAACATTAAAGCCAAGATCTAATGGGACGATCGATCTATTAGTTTCGGCGGGGGAAAACAATACAAATACTTATCGCTTTTACTATTTAAACGCTTTAAAAATAATTTATCAGCAAGACGAATCTTCGTCTTCACTTGTAGTTTTGTCGCCAAATGGCAATGAATTATTCTCAAAAGGAACTGAACAGGATATTACCTGGGCGAGTTATGATATAGACAGTGTTAACGTTGAATATTCTGTAAATAATGGCGCTTCCTGGAACCCCATTGGTAAGGTTGAAGCTTCCGTTGGGTCGCTTACATGGACTGTACCAAACATTAATACCGATAGCGCTTTAGTTAGAATTAGTGCTGTCGAAAACTCTGAAATTTTTGATGTTTCGAACAAGGTATTTAGAATTGATGATCCCATTAGTGGTGAATTTGGTCCGGTAATTGTTGTATTAGGCTCATCAACTGCTGCGGGTACAGGAGCATCAAATCCCGATAGCGCATGGGTTTCCCGTTATCGAAGTTATGTACAATCATTAAACCAAGATACATACGTTATTAACTTAGCTGTAGGCGGATATACCTCGTATGATGTAATGCCGTCTGATTTCACACAACCAGCAGGAAGGCCAGCTCCGGAAATTGAGAATAATATAACCAAAGCATTAACCTACAAACCTTGGGCAATAATTGTGAATTTGCCAAGCAATGATGCCTCCAGTAACTATAGTATTGAAGAGCAAATTTTCAATATGAAATTAATTGCTCAAACAGCTGCTGATGTAGACGTTCCGGTATGGGTAACCACCACCCAGCCTAGAAACTTCAGCCAATCTCAGCGAGATAATTTAATTGAGATGAGAGACTCTATTATGACGATCTTTGGCGACCGAGCCATTAGCATTTTTGATCAGCTTGCTAATGAAGATGGAAGCATCATAGAAGCGTACAATTCTGGCGATGGAGTACACCTCAATAATGCTGGACATAAAATAATCTCAGATGAAATTATTGAACAAGAAGTTTGGGAAATTATTGTAGCAACGAACACCAGTAATACAGACGAACCATTACAAGTTCCAAATGACTTTGCAATAAAAAATAATTACCCCAATCCATTTAACCCTTCTACAAGTATTGAGTTTTCGGTGCCTATTTCGTCCTCTATAGACATTAGAGTGTATGATATAACTGGCAGAGAAGTAAGTGTATTAGCCAATAGCGTATACACAGCGGGAACACATAGCGTTATTTGGGACGCCACCTCGTTCGCAACTGGAATGTATATTTACAGAATAACAGCTCGTGGAAGTGATCATACGCTCTTCTCAAAATCTTTGAAGATGATGCTTATTAAATAGCATAATTGTTTTAACAAGAAGTCTGGTAATACAACTTGCCAGCCTTTTTTTCCAAACTCAGGAGATTGCTCCCCTTCTTGGAGATTGCTTCGTCGCATGCGCTCCTCGCAAAGGGAGTTAATAGAAAGAGTCCCAGTCTTTACTTAAATCTTTCCATTCTGGATTATTTTGTACAATCAAATCAGTTTTCTTTTGTCTTGACCCTGCTTTTATCTGATGTTCACGATAACTTGCTTCTTCATTTGTTTCAAATCCTTCAAAGTGAACCAGTTGGTCAACAGTATATCTTGCTGTAAAACTTTTTGGGAATAGTTTTAATTTATGTTCTGCTACTCGTCTCTGAAGGTCTGACGTTTTACCGGTATAGATTACCGTTTGGTGTTTATTCGCCAACAAGTAAACATAGTAGGTTTTATCTAATTCCACTGTTTCTTTTGTTTAGTTTCCATTCACGAGGGAAGCGACATGATTTCTTTTTCCATATTTAGGTGATTGTTCCCCTACTTGGGGATTGCTTCGTCGTATTTGCCTCTACTTGGAGATTGCTTCGTCGCATGCGCTCCTCGCAAAGGATTCCATTCACGAGCGGAGAGAAGTGATCTCCTGAATCTTTCTCCCTTCTTGGACATTGCTTCGTCGCATGCGCTCCTCGCAAAGGGTTCAAAGGTGGTCAACTGGACTTTTAATGTAGTTTCCGCCCTTATTAATAACATGAGTATAAATCATAGTGGTTTGAAGGTCTTTATGGCCCAGCAATTCCTGAACGGTTCGAATATCGTATCCGCCCTTTAGCATTTGAGTTGCAAAACTATGCCGCAGAGTATGTGCCGTTACTTTTTTTTGAATCCGAGCTTTTTTTACAGCGAAGGCTATTTTCCGGTTTATAGCTTGTGGTGATTGGTGATAGCGGTGGATTTTTCTGCTACGAGGGTCTTGAGCCAATTTTTTGGAAGGAAATACATATTGCCACTTCAGTTCTGTGGATGCGTTTGGATATTTTACCGCAAGTGCTTTTGGCAAGATGGTACTTCCCAATCCACGATCTAAATCTAACACATGCAGCCGTTCCACTTTTTTTATTTGAACCTGCAATTCTTCAATTAAAGAATTTGGCAACAAAGCGGTACGATCTTTTCCGCCCTTTCCCTTTCTAACCTGTATATATGCATTTCCAAAATCGACATCCAGAACACGCAAACGCAATACTTCCGAAATTCTCATACCTGTGCCATACATTAAGCGAACGATAAGCGCAGAAATCCCTTGCAAATGCGTTATCAGAGATTTTACTTCTTGCTGGGTAAGCACAACCGGTAATGACTTCTGCTTTTTTGAATACGTTAAATCCTCCAAAATGCCCAGTGGCTCTCTTAACACTTTTTTATACAAAAAAGAGATTGCACAAAGCGCCTGATTTTGGGTAGATGCAGAAACATTATGGACGTTGACAAGCTCGTTCAAAAACTCCACTACTTGAGTTTCCTCAATTTGAGAAGGGTGCCGGTTTTTATTGAATTTGATAAAGCGCTTAATCCAATTCAGGTACGACGTTTCCGTTTTATAGCTATAATTTCTTCGTCTAATTTCGTTTTGAATATTGGAGATAAGATTACTCATACGCACTAGGTGAACTTAGTATTTATGAGTTAGACTCTTCCCGAGGCGAATCCTTACAAAATGTTCGATAGAAAATTTATTCACCGGTTTATCTGAACATTATTATCGAACTTTATTTTACGTTCACCCGTTGTTTTTTAATCTTTTAGAAGTATTTTATGGTGAACGATAAAAAAT
>JAVKDD010000015.1:0-182943 GCA_040222455.1 Balneolaceae bacterium
CCTGAGCCAGGATCAAACTCTCCATTGTAATATATAAATATAACTTTTTGAGCAGACCCTACGCTCACTCTCATTCAAAAGAATTACGAGCTATCGCTCGTTCAAACAATCTGTCTATTGCTTCTCAATATGTGAAAGAACTTGCCTTTCAGAGATAAAAAAAGCTGATCAAAACTTGTGTTTTTAACCAGCGATTTCATTTCCTCGAAAGGATTATAAAGGTACGGCAAAGACGGGGTCGAAGGCAAATTTTATTTTAAAAAATATGATCTTTTTTATTACTCTCCGGTTGATAAATTTGCTAACTCATTAATAGTCTGAATTTACCTCAGGGTCTTCATTATAGGAGCTGAATAATTTAACCCCTAGATACATTAATGGAGTATCAAAAAGAGCAAAGAAGAACTTAAAAAAGTAAGAGTTGATAATAAGAATTATTACTGCGCTTATTGAATTTATACTATCGCCTAGATTATTGGCGAAATAAAGTATTAAAATAATAGCCGTTGAGTCTACCAATTGGCTAAACATGGTAGAACCGTTGTTGCGTAGCCATAAATGTTTACCTTTCGTTTTCTTTTTCCAGAAATGATATAAACGTACATCAACACTTTGAGCAATTAAATAGGCTATCATACTTGCGATTACATTCCCTACCATAAACTCATATACTCCTTCAAATAACGGGAGACCGCCGCTAACTCCTGCCGCATTTGGGAGCCAATGATTTACTGACATCAAAAAGAGCATGAAGAAATTCATAGAGAATCCAATCCATACTACAAGTTGAGCTTTCTTTCTTCCAAATAATTCAGATATCAAATCAGTAGCTAAAAATGTAAACGGATAAGCAATCAAGCCGGCAGGAACACTCATTGTATATTGGCTACCGTTTCGAACTAACTCGGGAGTAATTGCCTGCAGCCATCCCGGAAGATCCATACTAAAAATGGTCACAAACTTTGTGGTACCTATTACGTTCCCCAAAACTAGTGAAGTAAGGAATACCGCTGTTAGTGTTAAGAAGAGAGCGTCTCGTTTGTGTTCCATATTAATAATTAACAATTAATTGAGTTTGGTAAATAAATAAACAGTTCGAAACATAAGCATATAATTTAAAGTCAAAGAACGAACTGTTTACGATTAGGGTTTGTTGAAATTCAAAACAAATTACTCTATGACTGCTGAAAAAATAAATACAAAAATTGAAATTACTTGGAAAGCCGTTGATGTTTATCAAAAGAAGGGAAAAGTATCTATTCCTGATCTTGTAGATGCAACAGGCTTAACTGCTTCTGAAATCTACTCTCACTTTCCTAATAAAAAGTCAATCCTATCTTTTTATTACCCTGCGTTAATCTATCAATATTGGGCAATGATTGAGGAAATTGATGGCTTTGAAGAGTATTCACTGAGTGAAAAATTCTCAAACTTTATTTATACGATTTTTGATATGATGAGCGAAAGTCCAGCTTTTGTAGATGATACCTTCGATAAGTATGTGTTTAAGAACGGTAATACCTCAGAATTTTATAAGGAAGTAACTGCATTATTTAAAAATTTCCTAACCTCAGATGGCGAAATTGCAGTAAGTGCGGGTCTTCTAATGAAAGATTATTTTTATAAAATAATGGCAGGTCAGTATTTATTTTTAGTGCGGTATTGGACTACCGATGTGTCGGAAGGTAAAGAACGAAGCTTAGCCCTCTCAGATAAACTAACATCACTACTACAAGAAGCGGTGTATAACAAAACTCTTGACAAGGGATTCGATTTAGTCAAATATTTATTCAGCTCCATTGGAGTTGGGAAAGAAATCCCATTTGTTGGTGATTGTATAACAGATTTATTTACAGAAAAAGAGGACAAAAAAGATGAGTGATTTTCCATCGTCGAAGTTTGAACGTGGTAAGATTATCGCTAAAACCGGCATTAAAGTAGGTACCAATTATGCCCAGCGATACATTAAGAAAAAAGTTGGGGCGGTAAATGGAAGTGATAAAGATTTTCATACCAATAATGCGAAGGAAGTATTTAAAGAGTTTACCAAACTTCGAGGAACAGCATTAAAAATTGCTCAGGGTATGAGTATGGATCAAGGCTTTTTACCAGAAGAATTTGCCGAAGTAATGAGTCAGGCTCAATATTCAGTACCTCCTATTAATAAAGCTCTGGTTCGCACTATCATAAAAAGAGAATTAGGAGATTACCCTGAAAAGTTATTCTCAAAGTTTGAACCTGAAGCTTTTGCAGCAGCTTCAATTGGACAAGTTCATCGTGCCGAGTTAAAAGATGGCCGGAAAGTTGCCATAAAAATTCAATACCCTAATGTCAGAGAAACTATCAACTCTGATATGACCGTAGCTAAATCGTTAGCAAAACGGATTATCAAAAAAGGACAAGATATTGATCCATATTTCAATGAAATAAAACAAACCTTGATGGAAGAAACCGATTATCATCATGAAGGTTCTCAAATTGATCAGTTTAGAAAGCGTTTTGGGAGTGATGAAATCATCATCCCACAATGGATTCAAGAATTTTCTACCGAACGGGTTTTGTGTATGAGTTTTGTTGAAGGAAGACATCTTGGCGAGTTTCTAAAAGAAAATCCTTCTCAACTTGAAAAAAATCACTTTGGCCAATTAATATGGGATTTCTTTCACGAAGAAATCAGGGTAGGTGGACATGTACACGCAGATACGCATCCTGGTAACTTCTTGTTTACTTATGACGGTAATCTAGGGGTGATTGACTTCGGTTGTGTGAAGTTATTCCCAGATGAATTCTTTACTAATTACCTGAAACTTCTACCTACACATTTAGCAAACGATCAACAAGCTATTCGTGATTTATATATAAAATTGGATGTAATTAATCCTGAATCGAAAACGCAGGAACGAGAAGAAGAGTATTATAATTTTGCCCGTAATTATGGCATTATGTTCTCGAAGCCATATAAATATGATACGTTCGATTTTAGCGATCCTAAATTTGATGAGGAAATTCGTCACTTTACAAAAGAAGCTCCACTTTCGAATGAACTAAGAGGATCGAAGCATTTCTTGTACACGAGTAGAGTGCATACCGGGCTCTATAGCATTTTGATAAAGCTTGGAGCACAAATCGACACTACGAAAGCAAAAATAATACTTAGTGAATTACTTGACATGGAATTCAATGAATATGTGGAAGCTTAAATAAACCTACTTAATTCTTCCCTAAGGGATTCTTTGGTAATTGGTTTAGTCAAATATCCATCAATCCCAGCAAGTTCATATTTCTTTTGATCGGTAACCATTGCGTTAGCCGTTACTGCAATGATGATAGGTTTTTTGGAACTATCACTATTTTGTGAAATTAACTTTGATGCATCAACACCATCCATTACTGGCATTTGTATGTCCATTAGAATCACGTCATACCTGTTAGTATTTGCTTTTTGAACTGCAATTTCTCCATTTTCTGCTAAATCTATAGATTTGAGCCCTAAACTTTCAATCAACTTCTTAATAACTATTTGATTGATACGAACATCTTCTACTATTAGAATTTTGATGTCTTCAAGTGGTTTCTGTTTAAGTTTATTTTGTGATGCAGTTTTTTTGTTTGATTGATACGCTTTAAATGGAATTTGAAAATAGAAAGATGATCCAGCATTTTCTTTCGATTCAAAACCAATGCTTCCATCCATTAAAGTTACAAGGTTCTTTGAAATAGAAAGTCCCAATCCAGTTCCTTCGATATTAGAATCGGATGCCCCTTTATAGAACTTGCTAAACAACTGCTTCTTCCCTATTTCTGAAATCCCTGATCCTGTATCGTTAATGGTAAAACGAACTGTTACAATATTATCATTTGAATGAACAAGATTAGAAATAACATTTATCGAGCCTTTATTAGTGAATTTAATGGCATTGCTTATAAGATTTAAAAGTACTTGACGAAACCTTAAAGAATCTCCTATCACTAGTTTTGGGATGGTTGAATCGTGATTAATTGTTAATTCAATATTTCCTTTCTTTTTTTCCAGCCTTGGTTTAACAATTTCAATAATCTTTTGAATCTCATTTTTTATTTGAATTTCATTAGACTGAATTATCAGTTTTCCGCTTTCAATTAAGGTAACATCTAAAATATCGCTAATAAGACTTCGAAGGTGTTCGCTGCTATAATTTAAATTTGTTATAAGAGACTCTTGATCACTGTCAAGTTTAGTCTCTTTTAGTAATTCTGATATTCCAACAATACCATTTAAAGGTGTTCTCATTTCATGGCTTATTACTGCAAGGAACTCTGATTTCGCAGTATCAGCGGCTTGAGCTTTTTCTTTTTCAACTTCGAGTTGAGTAATAGTGGCTCTCAAGCGCTCCCGGTCCATTTTATATTCTTTTTTAAACATATAGAGCGCTATTCCCATTGTGCCTATTGCAATCAATGCAGATATACCGGCAACTCGAATATGATCTGACCGAACCGTATAGAAGTTTGCTGACTGCGGATCTAACAGCTCCACGACCATATATACTCCAATGATTAATAAACATGTTATTGTAAATCCGATAAAAGCTCTTAATGGTAAGATTAACAAACCTGTAACCATTGCTGCAAGAAACATGATCAAAATCACACCTGTCAATCCACCAGATGGCAGCCATGTATACGCTACCATTAAACAAATAAGTGGATAGAAAATAATCGCTATCAGGTTTTGTGATACCCCTTTATAAAATGCGATCATTAACCCGGAATAAATAATAAAAAAGGAACCATAGGTAAGCTTAATAAGGGGTATGTAGTCTGCGATCATGGCAATGGAAAACCACAATCCAAATACAACTACAGCCACCCATAACATCACCCTGAATAAACGGTATTCAATTGTCGTATTATCAATTAATTCCGAACCGGAGAATATTTTGCTCATGTATAGGTTTTATCGCAAAGTATAACTTAATCCAAAAATTTAAAGTGGGATAAATCACTCATTTAAGCAACAAGTAATTAGGTATAGTAATTTTAATACTAATACTCTCGTTTATGTATTAGTAAATGAATAATAATATCTGATAATGAATTCAGTAGTTATGATGTTCGAAATTCTAAGAAATACATCATCATGGTTTCATATAACTGGATAGTTACAAATAAATTTGGCTGAAGTTACACATCCGACTCTAATGATATTATCGACCATCATTACATTGAGATCACATTTTTAAAACTTAAAAAAAAAGCACGAAGCGTAAACTCCGTGCTTTTAATAGAAAGTAAATTTGAAATCTACCTGTTGATTGAATTCAAATATCTATAAAACTCACTATCAGTTGAAATAATGAGTGAAGTCTCTTTATCAATGGTCTTACCATAAGCTTCCATGCTTTTTACAAAAGCATAAAGTTCACGTGCAGCAGATGATTTGTTATACGCAGCGTTATAAATTGCTGCCGCTTGGGCATCTGCTCTACCACGAATAGTTTCCGCGCTCCTAAATGCTTCAGACTGAATCCTCAAAAGTTCGCGTTCTTTCTCACCATTAATTCGGGAAGATTCACCCTGCCCTTCTGATCGAAATTTATCTGCAATACGATTACGTTCAGAAATCATACGATCATAAACGGTACGTCGTACTTCTTCGGCATAATTGATTCGCTTAAATCTAAAATCCAATATAGCGATTCCAAGATCTGCAGCTCTTTGGTTTGCTAATTCTTGAATCTGTTCTTGAATTCTGTCGCGACCAATTTGAATATTTTCTAAAGAATCATTCACGATATCTGCGATTACTCCTTCAGTCTCTGCTACTCGATTGGATGAGCGAATTAGCTCTACTAAATCATGTGATGCAACGGCATTTCTTGTTTCGCCATCAAGAATATCATCTAATCTTGATTGAGCTCCACGTTCATTTCCTAATCGCTCGAAATATTTTAGTGGATCTGTTATCTGCCATCTGGCATAAGTATCTACAAAAATAAATACTTTGTCTTTTGTTGGAACTTGATTTGGATCACCATCCCATTCCAAATAACGTTTTTCAAAGTAATTCGCTACTTGTAAAAATGGAACTTTAAACTTTAATCCAGGTTCTGTAATTGCTTCCCCTTTTGGTTCACCAAATTGGGTAATAATTACTTGTTCTTGCTCGTCTACTATAAATGCCGCATTGAAAAGTACAATACTTACTATAGCTAATACTACTATTAATCCTAATCCTTTAATCTCTTTCATTGTATATACCTCTTTCTTTATTGAT
The DNA here is from genome assembly GCA_040222455.1 of Balneolaceae bacterium. GTDB lineage: Bacteria > Bacteroidota > Rhodothermia > Balneolales > Balneolaceae > RHLJ01. The sequence goes on from JAVKDD010000015.1 coordinate 6,257, forward strand.
TAGAATTAGTTGTTGTTCTTGCACCATCCATTTGGAGCTGTAACAATGGAATTACACTATTACCTTTTTCATCAGTAATAATTTTTTTACCCATTTTTGGAAGAATATCTTCCATCGTTTCTAGGAAAATACGTGTTTTTGTTACTTCAGGAGCTTTGATATACTCAGAATACAAGTCATTGAATCTCGACACCTCACCTTCGGCTGTATTTACACGACTAAGTGCATAACCTTCGGCTTGTTGAATGGTTTGTTCAGCTTCACCTGCGGCACGAGGTATAACACGGTTGTAATCAGCTCTCGCTTGATTAATTAATGTTTCTCTTTGTTGCTCGGCTTCATTTACACCGTTAAAAGAGGGCTTAACAGGATCTGGTGGATTTGCATCTTGCAATACCATTTGCTCAATTTTAATCCCTAATTCATACTCATCAACAATTGCTTGAATTATTAATTCTGCTTCACTTGCAACTTCTGCACGCCCTACAGTGAGTACTTCATTTACCGTTCTATCTCCAACAATTTGGCGCATAGCTGCTTCTGAAATATCACGAAGTGTTTCGTCGGCATTACGCACTTTAAATAGATAATTATAAGGATTATCAATTCTGAACTGTACCACCCATTCTACGTCTGCTAGGTTTAGATCTCCAGTTAGCATCAGAGATTCCCCACCATAACCTGCTTTTCTATACGAAGAATTTACTCCAGATGAAGTAGTTCTATATCCAAACTCTTGCTTTAGCTGTCGTTGAACTGGTACATATTTTACCTGGTCAATAAATGGAATCTTAAAGTTAAGACCTGGTCTTGCTTCACTTACATATTTCCCGAAGCGCATTACTACTCCAACTTCTTCAGTCTCTACGGTAAAAAAGGAGGAAAAACCAGCCATAATTGCCACAAATCCGACAATTACCCACCTAATATTTTTTGTTATTTGTTCAAACTGCGGTGGCAGATTGAATTCAAAATTTGGTTCTTGAGCCATAATTTTCTGTTATGTTAATTGGTCTATTTTAAACTGACTTGATAACTCCAAACATTAAGCCAAAAAAGCTAATGATGCTAAACTGTCAGAAAAGTATTTTAAACTTTCAGACAAATAACAGTTGTGTCATCAGCAAGCTGGTAATTACTAAATTTTTGGACCGTTCGCTTGATTTCATGAGTTATTTCATTAGAAGAAAGATTCTCTGTATTAATACGTTCCATTAGGCGTGGAACTTCTTCGAATCCAAAGCGCTCATCTTTTTCATTTACGGCTTCAGGTAAACCGTCTGAGTATAATAAAAAGACATCCCCTTTTTTAAGTTTAAACTCTTGTGCTTTATATGCTGTTTCAGCTTTTATTCCTAATGGAAATCGTGGCTCTGGAGTTTGAATGAAATCTGCAACTCCATTTCTTTTTAGAATGGGTTTACAATGTCCTGCATTAACAACTGAGATTATCTTTGATTGAAGATCATATCGAGCCATTGCACATGTTATAAATGTGCGTTTATCTGTTCTGTTAAAAATGGGTTCATTCACGTCTGAAAGAATTTTTGCGGGATCATCTTCTTTCATTCTTGACAGTAAAAGCCCACTTGTAAATACAGCTGGCATAGCTGCCCTCATTGCTTTACCAGACACATCTACTACAACCATTGTAAGTGCTTTTGGTGTACCATCTTTATTTTTCGAAAGCACATAATCAAAATAATCACCACCTACTTCAAAAGAAGGGAGAAAAAATCCGAATACATCAAAACCATCGCCAACGGGGGGTTGAATCGGCATTAATTTGTATTGGCTTTCACGAGCAATCTCGATCTCTTTCTCTACTCGTAAATGTTGCGCCATTCGTTCCTGATATTCGGGAATATAGTCACCCACTTCTGAAACCGAAATCCCGTAGCGATGTGAAATGAAACCGAAAATTGGAACTCCAGCAATCAAGAAACCCTGTACCCACCAAGTTGATGCCATTTCTAAGCTTTGTGATCCAATATATGGCATTATTAAAATCACACAAACAAATACCCACCAAGCTGTATTTACAGTTACAATTCCATAGTTGTGATATATCGCAACTAAAATGAGAGCAAGTGATGAAAAAATGATGAGATCTCCCCATATCTCTAACGGAGTTGCAACCAATCTACCAAGTGTAGTTAGGAATAATGCCGTTACAATCACAATAACAATCAGCGATATAGACTTGTTTTTAATCCAATGTCTAAAAAACCCGTACACAAATCCTACCTGTCCAAAGCCAATTAGCCAAACTGTACTCCATGCTGTCATATTAATGGTAAGCATTTTGAGGCTGATACTACTTTCAGTGAAACCAAACTGGCTATCATTTTGCATATAAAAGGTATCATTTAGATACACTCCAATAGCAAAAATACCGAGCAATAAACCACCTATAAAAAAGCCATGAAATAGAGCGGCTCCAGCTTCACGAACAAAGAATCTTTTTTGCCAAAATGCATCGACTAATTCAACTTCTCCATTTTTTTGGCTTCTTGCGAAAGCTTCCCAACTTATGTATGCCATTGCAGCATAAAAGCCTAAAATAATTCCAAAAAGAAGATTATTAAGCGTAAATACGAATATTCCACCACTATTAAATATGTCTCCAAATACATTGGAATAGAAGATCATTCGCCAGCCGAATATCGAACTAGCAATTAGTATGAAGATTACTAACGAACGTCTCCACTCGACTTTACCTTTGAAAATATTGCCTAATCCAACTGCTATCACTAAAAAGGCAAGTAATAATGCCAGTGTTACTACTATGTAGGTAAAAAGAGGGAAGGCGTCAAAGAAATTTACATTTAGATTTATCGGTTCAAGTTCATTTCTTGCTACAAATGAGGTAATTTTATAACCAAACTTTGTGCTAAATCCATTATCGTTCTCAAACTCTCTAACATCAGTTTCTAACGAAAGTGATAAAAACTCTGGCCCAGTTGTAACCTGAGGATTTCTTTTCCATTCGATTTTTATTAGCGGTGTTTCGGTACTTTCTTGATCAAAGGCTAATTGAATTTGATTTTGAGATTCAGCAGAATAAAATAAAGAATCAGAAATCCCAGTGCCTAAAATTGAATAGTTAGCTAGTGAGTAACCAAATGCATCTTCTACTATTGTCTTAGCAACAGCTTCTACAGAATCACCTTGAATAAAAGTAGGATTAAAAATTTCAGAGTTTGTACTCACTCGTATCACTTTACCCGAATTGGAAGTTCTAATCGCTAACTTCCCAACTGACCGAAATGCAGTATTTATATTATCGATAGGATTGTCGAGACTTAGAGGAGCCGCGATAATGGAAACCCAACTTTGTAAATGTACATCTTGCCCGTTCATTTGTTCAGGAGAAATCTCACCCTGAATTGAATCTTTTAACATCCTGAAGTATTCAGAATGCTGTTCGAACATAGACGCTACGGCAAGGCTATCCATCGAAAAACCAAGATCAGGGGCAAGTTTTTCAATGTATTCTGCTACTTCAGAACTACTTTTTTGAATGGCACCATTTGCGTTTATATCAATTTTTGGTCGTAATAACCCAAACGCAAACGCTCCGATAATTCCTGCCGTAATTATGATATATGATGTCTTATTAAACACTACCTATAATTTCTAATCACTGATTATTTAAAATTTTGATCCGAATTTTGAAAACTACGAAAAGAGCAGGGCTTTGTTGCTATCGCTGCCCATTTTAACACATATTTGTAAGAATCTCTTAAAATCTAAGGGCAAAAACAGTAGCTCCTTTTTTGCTTCCTGCAACAGTTAACGTACCACCATGCATTCTCATAATTTGACGAGACAAACTCAACCCTATGCCTGAACCACCATTTTCAGAATTCGATTTACTAGTGGTGTAAAAAGGGACAAAGATTTTCTCTTTCACAGAGTCTTTAATTCCAGGACCATTGTCTTCAACTTCGATAGCAGGATGACCCGATTCATCAATTTTTCCCCGAAGAATTATTCTAGGGTTAGATGTTTCAACTAGCGCTTTAAATGCATTTTTTACAATATTGATTAACGCCTGATCGATCAGTTGAGCGTCTGCGGTTATTTCAAGTGATTCTGGATCTACCTCAATTAAGACTTGAACGCGTCTTCTTGAAGCCTCACCTTTCATTAGATTTCTTACTCTTTCTAAAACTTCTTTAACCGGCAACACTTCAAATATTGGGGTGGGAATTTGTGTAATATTTCGATACGAGTTTACAAACCGCATTAATCCCAAACTTCGCTTATTAATTGTACCAAGAGCATCTTTTACATCTTGCAGTGTATCGGGTGGAATAGGTTCTGGTGATTCAGATCCGAATACATCTCCCATTAACATAGAATTTATAGTGTCTGAAAGAGAAGCAATTGGGGTAATAGAGTTCATAATTTCGTGAGCTAAAACCTGGGTGAGATTTTGCCATGCATCCATCTCTTTTTCATCCAACTCAGTTGAAATATTTTGCAGAGAAATGAGCTTATAATTATCGCCTTTCATTTTAAATTCGGTAGCATAAATAGCTAATTGTAGATTCTCTGTTCCAATCGTACAATTCAATAGAGTTCTCGCCCCACTTTTCAACCCTGTTACCGTCTTAAAAATTGGTAAACTTACTTCTTTTAATTGCTCTACATTGCGTAGTACCGAGATGTCTAATAACCGTTTTGCAGCCGTATTAAAAAGCTCTATTTCTCCATTTTGATTATAAGAAAATAGCCCAATTCCTACGTGCTGTACCACCGTTTGTAAATAACGAAAGCTTTCTTCCCCTTTTGAACGTTCTTTTTTAAATTTTTCAATAATGTCGTTGAAGGCATCATTAAGAGATGAGAAAGATTTGTTTTTCCCTGAGCTCAAAAAAGTTTGAGAGAAGTCATTATAGCTAATAGCTTCAAAAAAGCGTTTTAGTTGCTTGTTAGTTGTTTCTACATAGCGAATAAGATTAACTACTTGTACAATTAATAAAAGAGCGATCAGAATACTACTCACAAAATATTGTGTATTAATTACCATATATACGAGTAATAATATCATCCCAAATAGAAGTAATACGCGTGTAATAACACCGATTCGAAAACGTGCAATCATCTTTCTAGCGTGTTTCTATAATCCATATTTATCTAACCTTCTATATAATGAAGCCCGAGTTAATCCTAATTCTTCAGCAGCTTTTGAAATATTCCCTTCATGCTTGCGCAGTGCTTTTCTAAGCACCATTTTTTCTACTTCTTCGAGATTATAATCTTCTATGTGAACTTGTTCCGTTTCTACCTGACTATTCACTAATAGAAAATCATTTGGAGAAAGAATTTCAGATTCTGCCATAATCACTGCTCGCTCAACCGAATGTTGTAACTCACGCACGTTTCCTGGCCAGGAATAATTATTTAGCTTATCGAGTGTTGCTTTCTCAATGCCTTTGGTCTGTTTTTTATATTTACTTGAGTATAGCTTTATAAAATGATTAGCTAATAATTCTACATCTTCCTTTCGCTCTTTCAGTGGAGGTAGGCGAATCTCAATGGTATTAATTCTAAATAACAAATCTTGCCGAAATCCTCCTTCTGCTACCATTTCTTTCAGGGATTGATTAGTAGCACAAACTAAACGTATGTCGATAGGTTTTGAGGTAACTGCACCAACCCTATTCACTTTTCGGCTTTGTAAAACAGTTAATAGTTTTGATTGAAGAGGAAGTGGTAAATTTCCAATTTCGTCTAAAAACAATGTACCACCATTAGCAACTTCAAAGCGTCCAGCTCTGTCTTCTTTGGCATCCGTAAAAGCCCCTTTTATATAACCAAATAACTCACTTTCAAATAAGTTTTCAGTAATTGCTCCCATGTCTACATTTATGAATACATTTTCTTTTCGATTGGATCGCCTGTGTAGTGCCCGAGCGATCATCTCTTTACCGGTTCCATTTTCACCCAGAATCAACACATTTGCATCGGTTGCCGCTACCTTTTCTATTGTTTGAAACACTTCCATCATTGCCGGACTGCGACCTATTATTTCCCGATAATGATGGTCTATATCACTGCTAAGCTGCTTTTGTTGTTGTTTAAGTGCCACAACCTGACGTAAACTTGTAGTCAATTTAAGTGCAGAGGAAACCGTTGCAAGTAGTTTCTCATTTTGCCAAGGTTTTAACACAAAATCTGTAGCTCCATTTTTAACAGCACGTACCGCTTTATCTACATCGCCATATGCAGTAATCAAAATGACTGCTATTGATGGATCTATTTCTAAAATCTTATCTAACCAATAAAATCCTTCTTCTCCACTACTAACATCATCTGTGAAATTCATATCTAACAGAATCATGTCGTAGCTGTTGTTTTTTAATAATGTTGGAATAGACTTTGGATCTTTCTCCGTTTCAACACGCGCAACATGTTGCTTTAAAAATAATTGAGCTGCCTGAAGTACATCACCATCATCGTCTACAACTAAAACTCTACCTTGTTTTACATCCATCAAATAAACCGTTAGTAACTAAAATTTTTATTAAAGCACTTTACACAAATACCATACCTAATTTCAATTCTGCTTAAAACCTAACCAGATGGCTTGTAAACTAATTAAGTGGATAAAACCACTGTTCGATTTCGTACACTAAGTGTATCAAAATGTACAGTCATTTGCTACAAATCGAGTAATAAATGCTTTATATAGTAAATTTTGGCGTTTGGCACAGTAATTGACTTGAAGAATAAAAAGTCGCTATTACCAATTTGAATTAAAAATTTTCGTGTACCTATATGGGAATGGACAGAAAGATTAAAAAGAAGACATGGACCACAAACCGAATTATTGGGTTAATAGGTGGATTAATTTTGATTGCCTTCTTTACGTATAGTTTTTTATTCGCCGATTTCAGATCAACATTAAATGTTGACCGAGAAAAGCTTACGATTAGTACTGTAGGTGAAGATTTATTTCAGGAATTCATTTTGGTTACCGGAAATATCCAACCAATTAATACCATTTTTTTAGACGCTATTGAAGGTGGAGTGGTACAAAAAGTGCAACTGGAGTCGGGAACGATGGTAACTCCCGGTGATACCATTTTAATTCTGACAAACTCAAATCTTCAACTTTCTGTCCTAAATCAGGAAGCTAGTTTATATGATCAAATTAACAATGTTCGAAATTCAAGGCTTAATCTTGAGCAAAATAGTCTTCGAATTAAAGAGCAATTAGCTAATGCAGAATACCAACTTGATTTGTTAAGACCTCAATTTGAGAGATCAGAAAGCCTCTATAAACAGAATTTAATTTCGAAACAAGATTATGAAGCTGTAGCCGAAAACTATGCCTATGAGAAAAAAAGGTATGACTTAACCTATGAATCGTTTGTTAAGGACTCAATTCAAACAATAAATCAGTTAGCACAACTCGATGATTCAGAAACAAGGATGTATCGAAGCCTGAGTGCCGTTCAGGGAATTCTAGACAATCTAGTTATTACAGCTCCCCTTGAAGGCCAATTAACCACTATTGAAATGCAACCAGGTCAATCAATTACTCAAGGTTTTAGAGTTGGGCAAGTTGATATGCTTGATAATTTTAAAGTGCGTGTTGGAGTCGATGAATTTCATCTTTCCAGAATTACTACCGGACTGAAAGGATCTTTCGAATTTGCAGGAGAATCTTACGATTTGGAAATCACTAAAGTATATCCTGTAATTGCAAATGGACAGTTTCAAGTAGACATGGAATTTATTGGGGCTGCGCCCACTGGAATTCGCAGAGGTCAAAGAGTACGAATTCGACTTGAACTAGGTGACGCTTCTACCGCTTTGCTGTTAGAAAAGGGAGGCTTTTTCCAAACTACAGGTGGAAGTTGGGTTTTTAAATTGGATGAGGATGAAAGTCATGCGGTAAGAACTAATATTCGTCTTGGGCAACAAAACCCAGAGTTTTTCGAAGTAGTTGAAGGGCTTGCCCCTGGCGATAAAGTTATTATTTCAAGTTATGACACGTTCGGAGATAATGAGGTATTGGAGTTAGAATAGCTTAGTTCTTAATGGCTGATAACTATTAAACCAATTCAAAAACTCACAAACAAATTCAATCAGACAACAAATAAATCGACATACTAATGATAAAAGCTAAAAACTTACGGAAACTCTACATCACTGAGGATGTGGAAACAACTGCATTAAACAATGTGAATATTGAGATTAAAGAAGGTGAATTCGTAGCCATAATGGGACCTTCCGGTTGCGGAAAATCAACGCTCTTAAACATTATGGGTCTTTTAGATAACCCAAGTGAAGGGGAATATAGTTTCTTAGGACATGAGGTCTCCTCTTATAGTGAAAGAGAACGTGCCCAACTTAGAAAGGGAAATATCGGGTTTGTATTCCAAAGTTTTAATTTGATTGATGAATTGACTGTTTTTGAAAACGTAGAACTTCCTCTTCTTTATTTAGGAATGGATGCAAACGAACGCAAAGAAAAAGCTGAAGCTGCTTTAGAGCGAATGGCAATGATGCATCGCCGAAATCACTTTCCACAACAACTATCTGGGGGTCAACAACAACGCGTTGCAATAGCTAGAGCAGTAGTTGCGAATGCTAAATTGATTCTTGCTGATGAGCCTACTGGTAACCTTGATTCAGATCATGGTAATGAAGTAATGAAATTGCTCGAAGAATTAAACGAGGCAGGCACAACCATCATCATGGTAACTCACTCCCCGCATGATGCTGACTTTGCTACGCGTGTTATCCATCTATTTGATGGACATGTGGTAACTGAGAATATGAAAGAAGGCTTTCACGTCTAATATTTTCAACTTTTTGATTTACTGTTATGCTTAAGAATTATTTCAAAATTGCGATTAGAAACCTGATTAAAAGTCCTGGTTATTCATTTATTAATATTTTTGGGTTAGCCTTAGGCATTACCGCTTTCGTGCTAATTCTTCTATTTATTACAGATGAACTCAGCTACGATAAATACCACGATAAATCCGATAATATTTATCGAGTTTCGAGAGAATGGCTAAATCCTGATGGAGAAACAAGTCTTCATTTAGGGCACATAGCACCTCCATTTGCGGAACTTATTAAAGAGGAATTTCCTGATGATGTAAAAAATGCCGTTCGTTTATTCGATTTATCTCCGCTGATAAGCAATGGGGATAAACATTTAATTCAAGACCGTTTCTTTTTTGCTGACCCTGATGTATTTGAAGTATTTTCATGGACAAAGATTAGTGGGGATTTAACCACCGCCCTTGAATCACCAGATGGCATTGTTCTTACCGAAAGTATGGTAAAAGTCTATTTTGGTGATGAAAATCCAATTGGAAAATCACTTGATTTCTCTTATCAAGGTGTAGAAACTGTATTTCAGGTGAATGCTGTAATCGAAGATGTTCCTGAAAACTCTCATTTCAAATTTGACTTCTTAGCTTCTATGGAGCCAGTTACACAATTCTATGGTGGCTATGAAGCAATGATGCAAAATTTCGGGAGTAATAATTTCTCGACCTATCTATTAATTTCAGAACAAACTAATGGAAAGGATCTAGAAGCCAAATTCCCAGCTTTAATAGATAAAATTTTCCCCCCAATAGAATCTGATGTCGATTATAGACCAAATTCTTCTGATTTCATGAAACTCCATTTGATGCCTGTAACTGATATTCATTTGCATTCACACCTTGATTCTGAAATCGAGGCAAATGGAAATATCGAGTATATCTATATATACACTGCTGTGGCTATTTTTATTTTGTTGATTGCTTGTATCAACTTTATGAATCTATCCACTGCTCGTTCAGCCCGAAGAGCTAGTGAAGTTGGTTTGCGCAAAGTAATGGGAGCTAATCGTTCTTCGCTGATAAAACAATTTATGGGAGAGTCTTTTTTACTTGCCTTTTTAGCATTGATACTTGGCGTTGTTTTTGTAGAAGTGCTATTACCTTATTTCAATGATTTCGTTGATAAAGAGCTAGTATTGAACTATTTCACCGATTTTAAATGGACGCTTTGTTTACTTGCAGTTGTTAGTTTTATTGGATTGGTAGCTGGAAGTTATCCTGCATTATTTCTCTCCTCATTTCAACCAGCAATCGTTTTAAAAGGATCCTTCAAAGCAGGTGGTGCTCATGAATGGTTTAGATCGGGATTAGTAGTGTTGCAATTTACTATTTCGATCACACTCATTGCCAGCATGGGAATTGTATTTAACCAACTGGATTATGTTCAATCCAAAGAGCTTGGGTTTGATAAAGAAAATATAGCTGTTGTCGGAGTTAGCCCTGAAATAGAATCGAATTATGTTGATATCCGAAATCGTCTACTTCAACAACCTGGTATAATTGATGTTTCGATGCAGAGCCGTGTTCCATCGGGCAGATTGCTAGATTCTCAAGGCGGGATGTACGAGAAAAATGGAGAATTAATTAATATTGATTTTCGAATTGCAGACATCCATGTAAGTCATAATTTTCTTGATCTTTTTGGATTGGAATTAGTTGCTGGTCGTTCTTTTGATATCAATTTAGCAAGCGACTCAACTGAAGCTTTTATTTTAAATGAATCATCAATATATCGTTTAGGATATAGCAACCCTGATGAATCGATTGGTAAACAATTCAATTATGGTGGTAGAAACGGGTTTATTACTGGAGTAGTTCAAGATTTTCACTTTGAGTCTTTGCACCAAAGTATTGCTCCTATTGTATTTGTTGTTTCAAATGGACGGAATAACAGTATCGCCGTAAAATTTAGAGACGAATATAGAAACGAAACAATTGCATTTATCGAAGATCAATGGGCTTCATATATGCCAAATTATCCCTTCGATTATTCTTTAATTGAAGACAGTTTTAATGAACAATATGAAGGAGAACGTACTCTAGGTGAAGTATTTGCATACTTTGCTTTTCTGGCAATCATAATTGCTGCACTGGGTTTATTTGGTCTTGCTTCATTCACCATTCAGCAAAGAGTAAAGGAAATAGGCATCAGAAAGGTCTTGGGGGCTTCTGTATCCCAAATTGTGTTTTTATTATCTACAAACTTTACAAAATTGGTATTAATTGCTTTTCTATTTGCTACTCCGATTGCCTATTTCGCAATGAAGAAATGGCTTGAAAATTTTGCTTATTCTGAACCAATTAGTGTCTGGATATTTTTTATTGGCGGTATTATCGCACTGTGTATAGCATTACTTACCATTAGCTTCCAAGCAATTAAATCTGCGTTGCTCAATCCTGCACAAACTCTAAAAAGTGAATAGCCTTATGTAGTTTGGATTTTGCATGTTCGTAATCGAACACTAACTGTATAAAATTGAACACTAATTTACGAAAAGTCGTCTTTTTTAACTGATTTAGATAGTTTTTAACAGTCTGGTATGGTTATTGGAATAATAGATTAGTGTACAAAAACCTTTGCTAATTATTTTATCCATGCTTAAAAATTATATAAAACTTGCTGTTCGAAATCTTATTAAAAACAAGAGCAATACATTTATAAATGTTGGCGGACTTACTCTTGGTGTTGTCTGTTCTTTAGTAATTTTCCTTGTAATTCAATTCGATTTAAGTTTTGATACCTGGCACGAAGATGGTGACCGTGTATACCGAGTTGTTCATTTAGACACCGAGTATGGAGTAAACAATTTCAAACGTGGTGGCCCATACCCACTTGCAAAGGCAGTAAAAGAAGATATTACGGGCGTAAAGTATTCTTCAATCGTAGATAATAACTATGGAAACGACCCGGTAATATCCTATATAAAAGAGGGTGAGTTACAGAATAAATTTAAAGAGAGTAATGTGGCTTTTGTTGAACAAGAATACTTTAATATTCTTACCTATCAGTGGCTGGCTGGAGATTCTAAAACTGCATTAACACGACCAAATACAGCTGTAATTACGAAAAGTTTTGCAGAAAAAATGTTTGGTAATACAGACGTAATAGGTAAAAACCTTCTATATAGTATTAGCGGTTCTTATGCTGATATTGAAATAACCGGGTTGGTTAAAGATCAACCTAAGAATTCCGATTTCCCTTTTACAATTCTCACATCTTCTAATACAAAAAATAGAGATGGATTAAGTAATGAAAATGATGACTGGGGTAGTGTTTCTAGCGGTATTCAAACTTATGTGAAACTTGAAGAAGGTGTATCAGCAGAATCTGTAAATGTGCAATTCGATGATTTAATCACTAAGTATAAAAGTGAAGAAGCTGCTAGTAAGCTGGAATTATTTCTTCAACCTCTGTCTGAAATTCATTCAGATTCAAGGTTTGGAAATTATAATGATCGTACCGCAGATCAAACTACATTATTAACCTTAAGTATTATAGGTTTATTCCTTCTCATTACTGCCTGTATCAATTTTATTAATTTAAATACGGCAATCGCTGTTGGCAGATCAAAAGAGGTAGGCCTACGTAAAACCCTTGGTGGAACAAGAACACAATTAACATTCCATTTTTTAGGCGAAACAGCCTTTGTTACTTTTATTGCAATCGTTCTTGGCGTTGGCTTAACAGAGATTGTTCTTCTAAAAATTGAGCCACTTTTGGGCTTTACTCCAGAACTTGATCTTTTAACCAATACAGAGGTTTTAAGTTTTCTTTCAATCCTTTTTTTAGCGATTACTTTTTCCGCTGGATGGTATCCCGCAAGATATCTTTCAAGTTTTAATCCAATTGAAGCGATTAGAAATAAAATTAATTCCAGCTATGGAAAAGGAATTACCCTTCGAAGAAGTCTTATAGTAATCCAATTCACAATTACTCAAATTTTAATTATTGGAACTCTTGTTATATCTACACAAATAAATTACTTCCAAAATCAGGATCTTGGATTTGAAAAAGAAGCCGTTGTGGAAGTACCTCTCCCAACTCGAAATAAACAAGTACTAGATACTTTTAAAAGTCAGCTTCAAAATTCTTCTACTATTAAAAATGTTACTTTCTCAAATACTGGAACAACCAGCAACAACACTTGGTCTGGAAATTATTTATTTACTGTAGACACTACCCGGTACGAAAATAACACTCATATTAAATTTGTAGATGAAGATTTTGTAGATACCTATGGTTTAACATTACTCGCAGGAGAAAACCTAACTCCATCCGATACGGCAAATAAATTTCTAGTAAACGAAGCTTTCGCAAAGCAAGTAGGGTTTGGTGATAACTATGCCGCTTTGATCGGACAAACGAATATTCTTTGGGGTGATGAAGCTCCAATTGTAGGCGTAGTTAAAGATTTTAATACCCAATCTTTACATGAAGGACTTTCACCAGTAGTATTAACTACTCGAAGAAGTTATTTCGTAGGTGGCATAAAAATAAACACTGCTCAAACTAAAGACGCATTAGCCACAATAGAGCAATCTTATAATGAAGCTTTCCCAGATTACATATTTGAATACTCTTTCTTAGATGAGAATATTGCTGAGATGTATGAAAATGAGCAGCAAACAGCCAAAATAATGAATGCATTTACTCTTGTCGCTATTCTTATTGGCTCGCTAGGGCTATTCGGATTGGTTTCTTATATGGCTACGACACGAACTAAAGAAATTGGGGTTCGAAAAGTATTAGGTGCTACCATTAAGGATATCCTAAAAATCTTTGGCTTTGAACTCACCCTTTTAGTAGGAATTTCATTTGTAATAGCCACTCCTGTTTCCTGGTACTTAATGCAAAAATGGTTGTCGGAATTTGCTTACAAAATTGAGCTAGGAGCTGGAATATTTTTATCCGCCTTAGCAGGCACAATTTTAATTGCCGTATTAACGGTTGGCTTCAGAACTATTAAAGCTGCTCTTGCAAATCCTGTTGACAGTTTAAAAAGCGAATAAAAAATCAGCTTTCGGCACCAAAACTCTAAAACTATGTTCAAGAATTATATAAAAATTGCCTTCCGGAATATCAGTAAACAAAAGCTGTATTCACTCATCAATATCGTAGGTCTTACCCTTGGAATTACCTGCTGTATTATCATTTATCTTTTTATTCAGAATGAGTACTCCTACGATAAATTCCACGATAACAACAAGGATATTTATTTGGTCGAGGAGATCAATTATTATGACGTCAAAGAAAATATAGAGCCTTCTCCCTTTTTTGATACCAGCACACCAGAAGGAATTCGAAAATCTCCTTGGTTACCTCTTTCACTTGGACCTGCATTAAAAGATCGTATTCCTGAGATAAAAGATTTTGTCCGAGCAGATCAGTTCACAACTATTACAAGAACTGAGAATCAATCTTTTGAAGAAGAGCTTACTTATGTTGAAGATTCTTTCTTTAATATTTTTTCTTTTAAACTTCTTCAAGGCAATCCTAATACTGTTTTAAAAGAACCAAAAAGCTTAGTTCTTACGCCTGGAATAGCTTCAAAATATTTTGGTGAGAATAATCCTATTGGAGAGATAATTTATATCACGGTTCGAAATGAGGATCAACCATTTACTGTAACTGGAATTGTAAAATCACCTCCATCTAATTCTAGTATTCCATTTTCAATTATTGCTAATATAAAAGACACTCCTTACTACAAACGCAACTTAGATAGATGGAATAGTTTTAATACCCCGGTTTTTTTGCAACTTGAACCGAACTCAGATCTAACTTCTGTGACTGCAAAAATAAATGAGTTTGTTGTAGAAAAATGGAGCGAGGATTGGGATGAAGATAGAGAGCGACGCGGGCTTCCCGATAATGCTGAAGTAATGGAGTTTGGATTAGTTCCTCTTTCATCACTACATCTCGATGCATCTGTTGAATGGCATAACTCAAGTAACCCTTTATATTCCTATATACTTGGTGCCATTGGGATTTTAATTCTACTAATAGCTTGTATTAATTATATCACATTGGCATTGGCTCGTTCTTCTAGCCGAGCTAAAGAAGTTGGTATCCGAAAAACATCAGGAGCTCAGAAAAATCAAATAGCGATGCAATTCTGGGGAGAGACTCAACTAATCGCGGTTTTTGCAATGGTTATTGGGATATGTTTAGCCGAAATACTCTTACCCTATTTTAATGTTGTATCAGGCAAAAATCTTGCGATTAACTATTTAGATAATGCAGGATTTCTTACAGCTATTTTAAGTATCACCTTTATTGCTGGGTTAATTGCAGGTAGTTATCCTGCACTAATTTTATCTAGGTATCAACCTGCTAAAGTTCTTAAGGGACTTAATAATTTTCAATTTAAGCCTCGACTAACAAAAGGTCTTCTTATTGTTCAATACAGTCTTTCCATCTTTTTGATTATTAGTTCAGTAATCATGTTTAAGCAAATGGATTATATAAGTGGTAAAGATTTGGGATATAATGAAGAACAGGTTCTCTTTATTCCAACTCATACAGGCTGGAATGAAGAAGGAACAAAATTAATGGAACTGTATCGCAGTGAGCTTAATGGTGCTCCTGGAATAAAGAGTATTAGCGGTATGGCACCCTCATTTACAAAAGGGACAAATAGATATGGGTTTCAGGTTAATGAAGAAGAGTTTCGTTCTTATATCTATTTTGTAGATGAAGAATTAATTCCAACTCTTGGACTCGAACTTATTGCTGGTCGCAATTTTTCTGAAGACAGACCTTCTGATGAAACCGAATCTATTGTTGTAAATGAAGCATTAATAAATGCTCTTGGCTGGCAAGATGAGCCTATAGGAAAACTACTCCCATGGAAAAGTCAGGATAACCCTTCTACTATAATTGGAGTGGTAAAAAATTTCAATTTTCAATCCTTGGAGACAGAAATACAACCTATGCTTATGCATATGGATCATGATCAAGGTGGTGTTGCCTCTATTGCAGTAAAGGTTGAACCTGGTATGATTGGAGAGGCTTTACCTGTTCTGGAAAATAAATGGGCAGAAGTCTCTCCGCTCCGCCCTTTTAATTATTGGTTTTTGGATGAGGCTGTTGCTAGTCAATATGAAGATTATAAACGCTGGCTTCAAATAATGGGAACTACTACTTTTATAGCAATCCTGATTGCCTGTTTAGGATTATTCGGTTTAGCAGGATTAACAGCTGTAAACAAAACTAAAGAAATTGGTATCCGAAAAGTACTTGGCGCCGGAATTGATCAAATAATATTGCTTCTTAATAAAGACATCGTCCTTTTAATTGTCTTATCAATGATAATAGCTGCTCCTGTTTCATGGTATGTAATGGAACAATGGTTATCTGACTTCTCATACCGAATAACCATTAGCGCAGATATATTTATCATTTCTACAATTGCTGCCCTTTTTATTGCTATTGTTACTGTAAGCTATCATTCTATCAAAGCTGCGGTAGCTAATCCTGTTGATAGTTTAAAAACCGAGTAAATACTTTTACTCAAATGATTAATATCTCAAAAAATACCTGTCCGAAAATGAACAGTTTGTGTTTGTATTCGGACAGGTTATGTATTGATTTATAGCTTATTACTAGTTTTAAGTAGTTTTTTATACTTTGGTACGATTGTTGGAATCATTTATTCAACAACAATAAATGGTCCCCTCATGTTAAAAAATTATTTAAAAATCGCTTTTCGAAATCTGGTAAAACAGAAAGGTTATACTTTCATAAATACGATAGGTTTAGCAATTGGAATGGGAGTTTGTCTTTTTCTGGTTTTACTAACTCAATATGCTTTTACTTTTGATCAATACCATGAAAATAGTGAACAGATATACCGACTCGCCGATAAGATTATTCAGAATAATGGAGACATTCTTGACGTAGCCATTTCGCCAAGTCCTTGGGGCCAAGCTTTGGTAGGAGATTATCCTGAGATTAAAGAATCGGTTCGTTTTATGGGTAGAGGTGCCGCCATTCAATATGAGGATAAAATTCTTCGTCAGGGAGTTACTTATGTTGATGAATCAATTTTTAGAGTATTCACATATCCTTTTAAATATGGAAATCCTGAGGGTGCTCTAGCTCGACCTAATTCCATTGTATTGTCCGAGGAAATGTCGATCCGTTATTTTGCTGATGAAAATCCTGTAGGCAAAATTCTCCTACTCGATAAAGTTCCTTTTGAAATTACTGGAGTGCTTCAAAAGCTTAATCCTCAATCTACCTTCTTTTTTAACTCATTAGCTTCTTTTTCAACATTAAATCAAGAGAGTTATTCTTCCATTAACAACTGGAGATCTCATAATCTATACACTTATTTATTATTGGAAGAGGGCACAAATATTGCTCAGTTAGAATCTAAATTTCCAGAATTCATTGAAAAAAATGTTGGTGAAGAATACGTAGGGCGTTATACTCCTCATCTTCAAAATATTTCGGAGCTTTTACTTTATTCTAATCTTTTTGCAGAACACGGTGAAACCCTTGATGTTTCCTATATCTACATTTTCTCGGCAATAGGTCTACTTATTTTAATAATTGCATGTATCAACTTTGTAAATCTTGCTACTGCTCAGGGACTTAAAAGAGCCAAAGAAGTTGGTGTTAGAAAAGTGATGGGTGCATATAAAAGGCAACTGATTTTCCAGTTTTTAGCTGAGGCTTTTTTAATCGCTTTCTTAGCTGTTCTTATAGGATTAGTGTTTGTAGAATTTGCCCTGCCATGGTTTAACAATCTCGCTGAATGGTCAGTAACCGCCGATTATTCCTCAAATCCGACCTACATAATTTCGATTATCGGTTTTGTTATTTTAGTGGGACTTTTTGCAGGAGGTTATCCTGCCTTTATCCTTTCCTCATTTAAGCCAGTTAAAGTATTAAAAGGTGAGAACACAGGTTTGAAAGGGAAATCGTTTCTTAAAACTGGGTTAGTAATTACACAGTTTACCGTTGCTATCTTTATGATCATAAGTACCGGAGCAGTAGACAGACAACTTGATTATTTGAAAAATAAAGATCTCGGCTTCAATAAAAATGATGTTCTTATCACTGGGATTCCATCAGGTGTATCAAAAGCTAACTTAGATTTAGTAAAAGATGAGTTATTTAGAATTCCAGGTGTTTCTGAGGTCTCATTTAGTTCAAATATTCCTGGTAATCAGTCTGGTTCACGAAGTCAATTTTATCCTGAAGGTGAGCTCGCAGAAAATGGAATACTTGCTAATTACTACTCAATTGATGACAGCTTTATAACTCAATTTGGTTTGACGCTACTAGAAGGACGCGACTTTAGTTCTGAGTTATCTTCAGATTCTTCATCTTCGCTTATAATTAATGAAGCCGCTGTCCAAAAATTTGGTTGGGAAAACCCTATTGGAAAAACGATTTCAGTAAAATCTCAGGAAACTGAAACTCAACTTTTAACTGTAGTTGGCGTCGTAAAAGACTTTCATTTTGAAACATTACAATCTTCGATAAAACCCTTGGTGATCTTAAATGATTATGACGAGTTAGGACAAACAAGTATTCGAATAAGTAGCGAAAATACATCAGCTGTTGTTGAACAAATTACTGAAACTCTTAAATCTTTAAATGGCGGGATACCTCTCGGTAGCTATTATTTAGAGGAAGATATTGCTACTGATTATATCACCGAAGAAGTGATTGGTGAAATGCTTAAATACTTCACATATCTCACCATTTTTATAGCCTGCCTCGGCCTTCTTGGACTCGTTTCGTTTACCGTAATAAATAGAAGGAAAGAAATTGGAATCCGTAAAGTCCTGGGGGCGTCTGTTTTCAGCATTGTACAATCTATCTCATTCCAGTTTCTGAAACTTGTACTAATCGGGTTTATTGTCGGGGCTCCACTCGCTTATTTTTTAGTAACTCAATGGCTAAATAGCTTTGCATATAGCACTCCACCAAGCGCTATGGTATTTATTGGCTCAGGTATTGTTACCATTTTGATTGCACTTCTTACTATTGGATATCAAGCAGTAAAAGCAGCCCTTGCAAATCCTGTTGATAGCCTTAAAAATGAGTGATTAGATGAATAAAAAAGTTTAGAATCATTATAATAATGGGATTATTTTGCTGACCTCCACTTAGATTTTTGTCGATAGATTTTATAGAACTTATTGCTATTAGCTTTTTGATGTCAGTCATCAATCGATACGAGCGGCATTAATGAATCCAGTTGATAGTTTAAAAACAGATTAAAGATCCTTTCTTTGTAACCGTTGCAATATTTTTTCGTGGTAGTATTAATAATTCAAACACGCAATAAAATTCATGTTTAAAAATTATCTAAAAACGGCCTTCCGTGGATTTAAAAGACAAAGAAGTTCATTCTTTATAAATGTTGCAGGTCTTTCTATTGGACTCGCTTGTAGTTTTCTCATTTTTTTATGGGTTATGGATGAAATGAAAATGGATCAGTACCATGCTGATTTAGATCGAATTGTTCAGGTAATGGAGCATCAAAGTTATTCCGATGGTGTTTCTACAACGTATTCAACTCCAGGTATTCTGGCCAGAACTTTAAAAGAAGAAGTTCCTGAATTTGAATACACATCAACCTACACTTGGAACAGTGAGTATCTATTTACAAAAGGTGATATGTCTTTAAGAGAAGACGGTTTATATGTAGAAAATGATTTCTTCAAAATCTTAAGCATAGATTTGATTTATGGAAATCGTGATGAGCTGCTTAGTAGTCCTAATACAATTGTGTTATCTGAGTACATGGCCGAAAAATATTTTCCGGGAATAAATCCAGTTGGTGAAGGCATCACAATAGATAATGACCAAGAGCTTACAGTGACAGGTGTTTACAGAAATATGCCAAGTTATTCCAGCTTTCAATTCGATTGTCTTCTCAATTATGAAGATTGGTATCTCGAAAATGAATGGGCTCAAGAATGGGGAAATAATGGTCCCAGAACTATCGCTAAGTTAGCAAAAGGTGTAGATCAAGGAGAACTTAACTCAAAAATTGAAGGCTTTGTTAAAAGTAAAGATGATGACGATTCACATGTAGATATTTTCGTGTATCCATTTTCAAAACGCTATTTGTATAGTCAATTTGAAAACAAAGTAGTTGTTGGTGGACGTATAGAATATGTTCGCTTATTTACAATCGTAGCTATATTCATTTTACTTATTGCTTGCATTAATTTTATGAATTTAAGCACAGCTAAAGCTGCTAAAAGATCTAAAGAAGTAGGCATTAGAAAGTCTATTGGTGCAAGTAAAGGATCTCTTATTGGTCAATTTATTGGGGAATCAATGATCATTAGTTTCTTTTCCCTTTTTGTTTCCATCATATTGGTTGAGTTGTGCTTACCTATATTCAATTCCGTAACCGATAAGACAATATCAGTCGATTATACGAACCCCGTTTTACTTTCAATATTTATTGGTACTGTCGTAATTACTGGTCTTATTTCTGGTAGTTACCCTGCCTTTTATCTTTCTTCAATGGAAGCTGTTAAGACATTAAAAGGATCGTTGAAGACGTCTGGTAAAGAAGCTTTTGCACGAAAAGGATTAGTTGTTTTTCAGTTTAGCCTTTCTATTATTTTGATTGTCTCAACCCTAATCATTTACAGACAAATTCATTTCACTCAAAGTAAAAACCTGGGATACTCAAAGGAGAACTTGATTTATTTTTCTACTGATGATCAAGTTGGGGAGCAATGGTCAACATTTAGGGAACAGCTCGAAAATATTCCTGGAGTTGTAAATGTTTCCAGAACCTCACACACTTTTCTAAATCAAAATAACAATACTTCGGGACTTAACTGGCCAGGAAAAGATCCTGATACAAGAATATTGTTCGAGAATGTATCTATGGATTATGAGTTGATAGAAACCATGGGAATAGAAATTATTGAAGGAAGAACCTATTCTGATGCCTACGGAGCCGACTCATCAAAAATAATCTTTAATGAAACTGGAATTAAGGTCATGGGGCTTGATGACCCAATTGGAAAAGTGATAACACTTTGGGATGAAGAAAGAGAAATTATAGGTGTTGTTAAAGACTTTCACTTCCAGAGTTTTCGAACCGAAGTAAATCCTTTATTCTTTCGCCTTGAGCCTGAGTTTGGCTGGCGGGCTTTTGTAAGAATTGAATCGACTAATATTTCAAATTCGCTTGCACAAATCGAAGATTTATATAAATCCTTCAACTCTAAATATCCTTTTAATTATGAATTTATGGACGAACAATATGCAAGTCTTTATAGAGGAGAAATGCGTATAGGTGCTCTTGCTAAATATTTTTCAATTATAGCCATCTTCATTTCCTGTTTAGGATTATTTGGGCTTTCCGCTTATACAGCTGAACAAAGAGCCAAAGAAATTGGAGTTCGAAAAGTGCTTGGGGCCACAGTTAGAAGCTTAGTAATTCTACTTTCTGGTGATTTTACGAAACTAGTTCTAATCTCTATAGCTATATCCATCCCAATATCTTGGTACTTAATGGTTCAATGGATGAAAGATTATGCTTATAGTACTGGAATTGAATGGTGGGTTTTCGGATTGGCCGGAATAATGGCTATTGTAATCGCATGGTTAACAGTAAGTTGGCAATCGGTTAAAGCTGCTCTTATGAACCCAGTTAAGAGCTTAAAGAGTGAGTGAACTAGTTTCGTAGAATAATTTAAATACTGATTGCTACTTACCTCAAAACTGTTCGTTTGCGTACACCCTCTGTATAAAATCGAACATAGTTTTTAAAAACAAGGCTCATTTTAGGCTTTTATTACCCTTCTACAGACTTTGGTATGATTATTGGAATAGTATTCTAATAGTTCCAATCATAAGCTAGTTGCTAAATCCAATGTTAAAAAACTACATCAAAATTGCTTATCGAAATATTGTAAAAGATAAGTATTACTCGGTTATCAACTTTATCGGGTTAAGTATTGGTTTATCATTCTTTGGTCTATTAATCGTTTTTCTAAACCATGAGTTTAACTACGATACTTCTTATTCTAATTCAGACCGTATTTACCGTACCATTTTAACATCGAATAATGAAAATATTGAAAGTGAAACCGCACAGTTGCCTCTCCCTTTTTCTGATGTAGTTACAAATGAAATTGACGGGATTGAATTTGTTTCAAAAGTATATGATATCCCTCAGCAACTTATTGAAACATATACTTACCGTGGAAGATTGGATGATATGGTAGCTTCTGATGCCTCATTCCTTAAGATTTTTGATTTAAATATATTAACTGGTAATGCTACCAATCCTCTTGAAAACCAGATGAGTATTGTACTTACCAAACAAACAGCATTACGCTTTTTTGGTGATATAAATCCAGTAGGAAAAACCATAAATATTGAGTCTTATGGTTTGTTCAATGTTACTGCCGTACTTGATAAGATTCCAGAAAATTCAAGTTTTCGATTTAGTGCAGTTATGAATGCAAATATTGACCAATATCTGGAAAATTTCGGTGGTCCAGATTGGTTTCGAACTTATTATACAAGTTGGAATGGCAGTGTAGCCCACAATTATCTCAAATTAAATGAAGGTGTTGATCCAGAATATATAGCCTCTCAGATTAAAGTTTTAACTGACAATTATTACCCAAACTCTGATATTGAAAGAACCTTCAGTTTGCAACCTATTACTGATCTTCACTTTAACTCTTCAAATATTCGTTCTGGAATTGATGAAATAAATGGTACTCCTGGAAGTATTCAGTATGTGTACATATTTACTGCGATAGCCATTCTAATCCTATTAATTGCTTGCATAAATTACATGAATTTATCTTCTGCACGATCTATTAAACGTACAGCTGAAATTGGTTTAAGAAGTGTATTTGGAGCACAGCGAATACAATTGGTTATTCTATTCCTTACCCAGTCTTTGATGATTGCATTATTGTCATTACTCCCATCAATTGGATTGCTTCAAATAATGATACCTTATTTCGAATCCATTACGGGCTTCGAACTTAGCCTCTCTTTAAATGATTTAGTTCGAGTAGGATTTTTTGCACTGCCTTCAATTTTACTAATTGGTTTGGTTTCGGGTTTTTATCCTGCTTTTGTACTTACGAAAACAGAACTCTCAAATACAGTAAAACAAAATTCATCAGGTTCAGTACAGAGTTCATTTTTCCGTAAAAGTTTAGTGATAGGTCAATTTTCTTTAACCTATGTAATTATTGTTGTTACACTAATCGCAGGTAAGCAATTAGGCTTTATTTTTGATAAAGAGCTTGGGTTTGAAAAAGAACATGTTGTTGTGATGGAGATAAATGATGGACGACTTCGTAATTTTATTCCAGACCTAAAAAATGAAATCTCAAAAAATGATCATGTAGTAGGTATTGCAGGGTTAACAAGAATGATAAGTGGATATCGTGAGCCTGATTTAGTAGAAGTAATCAAGCAACATAGTTCAGGTGAGAATATCCCAACTCCTTTTTATGGATTTGACGAAGATGTAGTTCCTTTAATGGAAATTGAAGTAGTTCAAGGAAGAAACTTTATTAAAGATGGGGGTGAATCTCTAAATGCTAATTCGATATTGATTAATGAATCTGCCGCTTTAGAATTTTTCGGAAATAGCTCACCTATCAATCAACCATTAGTATTGGGAAACGATGAGCAATTAGAAGTAACCGTAGTTGGTGTTGTTAAAGATTTCCATTACCGATCTCTTCATGAAAATATCGAACCTTTGATTATTGGATACATCAATAATCCTTTTGTTGGAATAGATGATTTTGCAATTCGATTAACTGGAGACAAAATTCCAGAAACTATTGCTGAAATTGAAACAATAGTAGGGCAATTTATTGAACTAGATGAAGAAGTGGGCCTAGAATATGAATTTCTTGATTCCATGATAAACACCTACTACAAAATTGATACTATCTACAAAAAACTGTTTCTGATAGGTTCTTGGATTACCATACTACTTTCAGTTGTTGGACTTATTGGACTAACAGCTTTTTATGCTGAAATGCGTACCAAAGAGTTTGGCATTAGAAAAGTATTGGGAGCTTCGTTAAAAGACTTGGTGTCTATTCAATCATCTTTTTTTATCAAGCTTATCTTAATATCTATTTTTGTAGGCGCTCCATTGTCTTATTTAGTATCAATACAATGGTTACAGAATTTCTCTTATCAAGTACACTTTAGTTTTACCCTATTCATTCTTGCTGGAATCAGTACCGTACTTATTTCATTTATACCTATTTGTATAATTGCTTTTAGAACCGCTTTACAAAATCCTATCTCCCAACTTAGAACTGAATAATCTGTACAAATGCTTAAAAATTATATAAAAATTGCGTTCAGAAATCTATTCAAAAATAAGACCTATTCAGGTATCAATATTTTTGGGTTATCAATAGGTGTAGCGTGCTGTTTCATGATTTTGTTATACCTAACCAATGAGTTTAGTTATGATAAATTCCATGAAAACTCTGATAGAATTTATCGAGCTTGGGTACATGAGGATTATGGCGATGGAAGCATTTACTGGAATACAGTAACTCCTCTTCGCCTTAAAGATACTATAGAAGAAAATATACCAGAAGCAGAAAGTATTGCACGTATATATGTATTTAACGATTTAGTAAAAGTGGAAGAGACGTCAGAAGGCTTCTCAGAGCCAATTCAGCTTGTTGATCCCGAGTTTTTCACCATGTTCGATTTCAAACTTTTAAAAGGAAGTCCTGAATCCGTTTTCTCTCAAACTTCAAATGTAGTACTCTCTCCTGCTTCAGCAGAACGCTTTTTTGGGAGCTCAGATGTAATTGGCAAGACTTTACTTATAACAATTAATGATCAATTGGAACCATTCACCGTTTCTGGGATTATTGAAAACTACCCAACAAATTCTAGTATTGAATATGAACTATTGATCCCTCTTGAAAATGGAAGAAAGTTTTTTAGTGACCGTGCCTATACCAGTTGGTTCTCAGTAATTGCAGAAACCTATGTCCAGCTAAGTGAAGAAAGTGAACTTGCATCAACTAAAGCAAAATTAATCGCAATGATGCAGGGAATATTTGGCGAAGAAGAATGGAATAGAAGCAATTATACAATTAATCTTCAGCCTATTACTGATATCCGCCTAAATCCTAGTGTACCTTTGGGAATTGCTGCTGTGACCGATCCTACTTATTTATACATCCTTGCTGGAATTGCCATACTTGTATTATTGATTGCATGTGTGAACTTTATGACACTTTCCATAAGTCGCTCTACAAGTAGAGCTAAAGAAGTTGGAATTCGAAAAACGATTGGGGCTGAACGTGCTAATTTAACGTATCAATTCTGGGGCGAGGCTTTGCTAATGACCATCATTGCTTTGTCGTTTGGATTACTAATATCAGAGCTATTTCTCCCTTATTTCAATCACCTTGCAGGAACTTCATTATCACTTAGTTTTTCACGAAGAACAGTTGTCCTTTTTGTAGGATTGGCTTCTTTTATAAGCTTAGTTGCAGGTATTTATCCCGCAGTTATTTTATCCGGTTTTAAACCTGTAGAAGTTTTGAAGGGTAAAGTTAATCTTAAAGGTGATAAAAGTTTTTTTAGAACTGGAATGGTGGTATTTCAGTTTACGCTATCCATATTTTTGATTGGCAGTACCCTCATTATTACCGATCAATTAGATTTCATGCGATCAAAAGATTTAGGTTATCAAAAAGATCATGTAATAATTCTGCAAGTTGATGACAATGCGGATCAGGATACTGGGTTTATAGGATTAATGGAGCGCGCTTCTAACAGAACAGAGCTTCTTAAATCACAACTGGCTTCTAATCCCAATGTAGAGTCTGTTTCTTACTCTTTGTATACGCCCGCACAAAGTAGATGGATTTCTGCTGATTACAGAGATACAGGTGAAAAATTGCACGCCTTTAACATTAATTTTATTGACGAAACCTATCCCGAAATAATGAATCTAAAGTTCCTTCAAGGAAGAAGTTTTTCTAAGGAAATAACTACCGACGCAAGTCAGGGAATTATCGTTAATCAAGCTTTTGCTGATGACCATGGCTGGACCGACCCTTTAAACGCCCAACTCCTGAGCCCTGACTTCATAGATCATGAAATAATTGGCGTGGTAGAGAATTTTAATTATCAATCGTTAAGAACTGAAGTCCAACCATTAGCAATGGTTACAAACCCAAGAATATTTTTCTCCGGTATTGATAACATTGATATATCATCTGCATCACCCAGAATTTCTCTAAAAATTAAAGGTGAAAATATTCCTTCCACTCTATCATCATTAGAATCAGCCTGGGATAACATAAGTCCTGGTGAGCCTTTTAATATCACCTTTCTTGATCAAGCTGTTGATAGCCAATATAGACAGGAAGAGCGCTTAAGTAAGATTGTAACTTTCGGATCTACTTTTGCAATTATTATTGCTTGTTTAGGATTATTCGGATTAGCCTCCCTACTTGTAGTTCGCAAAACAAAAGAAATCGGTGTTCGAAAAGTTCTTGGTGCTTCGTCAAATGGAATTGTGATACTTATAAATAAAGAGTTTACCAAACTACTTGTTCTATCATTTGTGTTAGCTGTTCCCCTCACATGGTACACCATGAGTTTATGGCTGAAAGACTTCGCTTTTCAAACCGAAATTAGTATCTGGACTTTTATAATCTCAGGCTCTTTGAGCTTACTTATTGCATGGATTGCTGTTGGGTATCAATCTTATAAAGCAAGCACAATAAATCCCGTTGAAAGTTTAAAAGGAGAATAAACTTTTTCAAAGCTAAGCAGAACCATATCTGTATGACCAAATAATCACTTATCCTATTATGAAAAATATACTCTTATTTATTTCACTCTTAATATTTTCTCAACTTTCTATAAAAGCACAAACCAATGATTCCGATTTGGTTAGACAAGCCGGACTCAATTATATAGAAGGATTTTATGAAGGAGACACCCTTAAACTAAAAAATGGAATCAGTTCAGAATTATTCAAATTTGGATACTGGAAGGGAGAAGACGGCAATTTTGGAGGCGACCAAATGACATACAAACAAGCAATCGATTACTCAAAAGGTGTTCTAGAAAATGAACGCTTTGTTAGTTCAGCTGCACCAAAAAAAGTAGAAATATTTGATGTTCAAGAACATATAGCCGCAATTAAAATTACTGCTTGGTGGGGCATTGATTATGCACTTTTATCTAGGAAAGAAGGTGTCTGGAAAATAGAACAGGTATTATGGCAAGGACCTATTCGTACCATTAAGTAGTAACCATCTAAGAGATCATTATGCTTAAAAACTATATCAAAATTGCCTTTAGAAATCTATTAAAACATAAGAGTTACTCTCTTATTAACATTCTAGGTTTAAGCTTAGGAATTGGTTCTATGCTACTTATTTTTTTGTTTTCGATAAATGAACTTAGGTATGATAGATTTCATAAAAATGCGGAACAGATTTATCAAGTATACAAGCAAAGAGTAACTCCAAATGGCATTCAGGATGCAATGGATCTTTGGACACCAATGAAGGATGAGTTGGTTTCAACATATTCGGGAATCGAGAAAGCTACTAGAATTTATTCAGGAAATGCTTGGGTCGAAGTTGGTAACGAAACTTTTGAAGAACATATAACTTACACAGATCACGAGCTTTTCGAGATTTTTTCGTTTCCACTTTCTGAAGGTGATAATGCTAAACCACTAACTAATGAATCATCGATAGTTATTTCGAATGAAATGGCAAAAAGATTTTTTGGTAATGAGAATCCCATTGGAAAGATTTTAACCCTAGACTTTGAATCCGATTATATAGTAAGTGGTATTCTGGAAGAGATTCCCCACAATTCTACAATACAGCTTGATCTAGTGGTTTTATTGAGTAGTGACCCCAATTATTCTGAATACCAAAATAACTGGGGTTCTTCGTTTTTGGAGATTTTTGTACAGCTAAGTCCCAACACGAACCCACAAGATATTGAGGTGCAGTTTCCAGATTTTATTAAACGAATTTGGAATGAAGAGGTAGCCGCTAGAACCAACTTTAAACTTCTTTCTCTAACAGAATTACACAACTATTCAACAAACAGTAATCAGATTGTATTTATTTTATTTGGTATAGCAATTTCAATTATCATTATTGCTGTCATAAACTTCGTAAACCTAGCCACTGCACGATCTTTGGAGCGAGCAAAAGAAGTTGGAATTCGAAAAACATTGGGCGCCACAAAAAGTCAGCTTGTAAAACAGTTTTTGGGTGAGTCTGTTATTCTAAGCCTATTTGCGTTAGCTCTTGGCTACGTTTTAGTCGAAACGGTACTCCCATTCTTTAACCAGGCTTTAAATACCGAACTTTCTTCCTCTATAATTTTTACTACTTATAACTTAGTACCTCTTTTGTTATTTACTTTTGTGATTGGTTTAATGGCAGGAATATTCCCCGCTTTTTTCTTATCAAAATTTAAATCATCTGAGACTTTAAAAGGAGCACTAAAGAATAAGCCAGGGGGTATTTTTTTCAGAAAAGCCCTTGTTATCACACAATTTGGAATTACTACGTTTATCTTATTTGGAACATTTGTGATCTGGAATCAGCTACAATATTTAAAAAAAGCGGATTTAGGATTTGAAAAAGCAGGTATTATTGTTGTTGAAACTGGACTTCGGGATTTTGCAGATCCTGAAGCGGCGGCGATAAGAATCTCAACGTTTAAGAATGACTTAAATAACCTTGTTTCTGTTCATAATTTAAGTTCGTCTGTAAGTTCCCCAGGGCAATGGAATAACTCATTTACTTTTGCAATACCTCAAAACTGGTCACACGATCAACCCGCCCGTGTTAGATTTACTTATGTGGATGATGCTTTCTTTGAAACCTATAGCATTAACTTTCTCGAGGGAACCAACTTTCTAAATACAGTTGACTCTGTTCAATTCGACAAAGTAATAGTGAATGAAGCAGCTATAAAAAACTTTGGCTGGGAAACTGGTTT
The DNA here is from genome assembly GCA_040222455.1 of Balneolaceae bacterium. Classification (GTDB taxonomy): domain Bacteria; phylum Bacteroidota; class Rhodothermia; order Balneolales; family Balneolaceae; genus RHLJ01. Next base: position 35,126 of record JAVKDD010000015.1, read on the forward strand.
AAACAAAACCATTCAGCTTGGAAGAGATAGATTTGCTGATGTAATTGGTGTTGTTGACGATTACAATTATGAATCTCTTGTCACCGAAGTAGCTCCCGTACTTCACTATTACCGATCTTCAGAAAATGGAGTTCACCGTAACCTAAGTGTGAAAATAAATGCAGCTGATATCCCCTCAACGTTGGGTGCGATTCAAGAGCGCTGGGAGACTTACTTTCCAGATAGAGAATTGAGTTACTCCTTTGTAGATCAGACTTTTGAACAGTTATATGAAAACCAAGATCGACTTGCTTATGTTTCTGGTTCCTTTACAATTATAATTGTTCTAATTTCTTGTCTAGGTTTATTTGCACTTACATCCTTACTTGTTATTCAAAGAACCAAAGAAATTGGGATTCGAAAAACCCTAGGCGCAAATGTAATAAGTATTGTGAGATTAATCGGGCTCGACTTCCTATCACTTGTAGGTTTAGGATTTCTTATTGCTAGTCCATTAGCTTGGTTTTTCATGAATTCTTGGCTCCAAGATTTTGCATATAAAATTGACTTAAATTTAACTATTATACTATTATGCGGTACTGTTTTGTTTATTTTAACCGTGCTAAGCATAAGCTATCATACCATAAAAACTTCATTGCAGAACCCAGTCGAAAGTTTAAAAAGTGAATAATATGATCCGACTAAAAAACATTGACAAATATCTAGACAAAAAGTTCCAACGTACTTTTATACTTAAAGACATTGATTTAGAATTAGCACAAGGTGAGTTCGCTTCTATTATGGGACCTAGTGGAGCTGGAAAATCTACGCTATTGAATATTCTTGGTTTTCTTGATGATGCAAACAGTGGCGAATACCACTTCTTTGATGAACCTGTACATAACCTTTCTGAGAAACAAAAATCCCAGTACCATAAATCTCATATTGGGTTTGTATTCCAAGCTTATCATTTGATTGATGAATTAACTGTTTATGAAAACATTGAAATGCCTCTTCTTTACCGAAAGGTAAAAGGCAGTGAACGAAAAGGAATGGTAGCTGAGGTTTTGGATCGATTTAATATGGTCGCTAAAAAAGACTTATTTCCGCATCAACTTTCTGGTGGGCAACAACAACTTGTTGGCGTAGCTCGAGCATTAATTGGAAATCCGAAGCTTATTTTAGCTGATGAGCCAACAGGTAACCTGCATTCCGATCAAGCAGCGGAAATCATGGAGCTATTTCAAAATCTTAATAATGAAGGAGTGACCATTGTTCAAGTAACTCATTCCGAAAAAATGGCTTCCTATGGGAATAAAATTATAAGGATGCAGGATGGAATGTTACTTGAAAACTTTCCACATTTGGCAGATTAGCCTAATCTACAAAGTCATTGCGAGGAGTAACTCTCTGAACTATGAAACTTAATTTGATTCGACGCAGCAATCTCTAGCTTAAATAACAAGATTGCCACAGGATTTACTCACCTTGCTCGTTGAATCCTTCGCAATGACTAACTAAAACTTCTTACTTTCTGTTACTGCAAGCTGATCAACACGTTCATTTAGTTCTAGCCCCGAATGACCTTTAACTTTGATCCAACTTACCTTATGTCCGTTCATAGCTGATAGCATTGCTTCCCAAAGCTCTTTATTTTCAACGGGTTTCTTATCTGCTTTACGCCAGTTTTTCTTTTGCCAATTTTCAATCCAACCTTTAGTCATCGCATTTATAATGAGCGCACTATCACTATGAATTTTTACATGGCAAGGTTTTTTCATGGCTTTTAAAGCTTCAATAACAGCCATCATTTCCATTCGATTATTTGTCGTGTGAGCCTCTCCACCTGAAAGTTCTTTTTCTTTTCCTTTAAAAATCAAAATAGCCCCCCAACCACCTGGTCCTGGATTCCCCGAACAGGCACCATCGGTATAAACAATTACTTCAGGTAAATTAGACATAACTTTCAGTGATTTTAGAAATTTTTTCTTTCATACTTTTTGCATTTTCAGCTACATATTCAATCCAATTTTCCTGATCTGAGCCTGCATAAATTATTCCTCTGCTCGAATTTACAAGTGGAATACCTTCATGATCTTCTAATGCTATAGTCAAGTTATCTATGCTTCCACCTTGTGCTCCAATTCCGGGAATTAACAAACTTCCTGTTCTATGTTGTTGAATTACAGCTTTCGCTACTTCAGCCTGCGTTGCACCGATAACCATTCCTAAGTGTGTTTCAATCTTTACAGAACGTTCAAATATACCATGAGCTATATATTCTGCCATACTATTAAATCCATCAAAAGGCTTTTTTAAAAAATCTGAAGCTCCCGGGTTTGAAGTCAATGTGAGTACATATATCCCTTTAGTTTCATCATCTGAAAACGCGTTTAATGTTTCAAATCCCATTAGTGGATTTAAAGTTATTGCATCAACATTAAAGACATCAAAGAATGCTTTCTTATAATGCTCTGCAGTAGAACTAATATCTCCTCTTTTCGCATCTGCTATGATTATTCTGTTTTTTGGTATATAAGCAACAACGTCCTGAAAAACAGCAAAACCAGCAGGTCCTAACGCTTCAAAAAAAGCAAGATTTGGTTTGTATGCAGCACAGGATTCATAAGTGTAATCAATCACCATTTTACAGAAGAATGCTACCTGTTCTTCAAGGCTATCAAATTTAGCTTTTACGGCTTCGGGTAATAAGTCAAGATTTGGATCTAGTCCAACACAAAGTGTCGACCTAGAACTTATTACAGCCTGTTGTAGTTTTTCGAGATAAGTCATAAAAAAAATTTTCGAGAAGATAACACTTACTATTCAAAAGATTGGGTAAGATTGAACATCTATTAGAAATCTGCTTTGTTTTTTGATGTAAAACGATTGGGGCATCGTCTCTTTTTCTTTAGATTCATACAAACTTCGAACAACTACGGAACTATGATTACACACAAGCATTCCTACTTCACTTTTCTTTCAATTTCAATATTAATTCTAAGCATTGTTTTTTCAGGAAGTGCACTAGCTCAAAATGCACCTATTGAAGCTGACACAACAAAAGAAAAAATTAGTAATGGAGATTTGCCACTGGAAGCGGGAAGAGAATTCTCCTTCGACTTAAATGAAGGTTCTTGGATTGCATTGGATGTAAGTCCTGATGGGAACACTATTGTATTCGATTTTTTAGGTGATTTATACACTATTCCAATATCAGGAGGTGAGGCTACACAGATTACCAATGGGATGCAGTTCGATAGCCAACCTCGATTTAGCCCCGATGGTACAAAAGTAGTTTTCATTTCTGATGCATCTGGTGGAGAAGCTGTTTGGATTATTGATCTTTCGACTGATGAAATGAAAAAAAAGCAACTAACTAAGGGAAAAAGTAATGAGTATCAGTCACCAGAATGGGCACCCGATGGAAAATATGTAATCGCTTCTAAGAACGCTCCCGGGAGTCATAAAATCTGGATGTATCATATTGATGGGGGTTCAGGGACCGCTTTAGTTAGCGAACCAAGAAATATGAGAATGACAGAAGGAGCTTTTAGTCCAGATGGTAGATATGTTTGGTTTTCAAGAAGAACAGGTTCATGGGATTACAATGCTTCACTGCCCCAATACCAGATTGTTACTTATGATCGTGAAACAAGCGATATGGCAACTCAAGTTTCAAGATATGGGTCTTCATTTAGAGCAACTCCATCAAATAATGGAAAATGGTTGGTATATGGCACCCGCCATGATGAACATACCGGATTAGTAATTCGTGATATAAAAACAGGTTCTGAGCGATGGTTAGCTTATCCAGTTCAGCACGATGATCAAGAATCGAGAGCTTCAAGGGATGTGCTTCCTGGAATGTCCTTTACTCCAGATGATAAATATATAGTGACTTCGTATGGCGGAAAAATTTGGAAAATTCCAATGGAAGGCGGAGATGCCATCGAAATTCCATTCTCAGTGAATAGTTCCATAGAACTTGGTCCTGAACTAGACTTCGAATACCCGATTTCGGATAGTGAGGAATTCATAATAACTCAGATCAGAGATGCAGTTCCATCACCTGATGGGAAAAAAATTGCATTTACAGCATTGAATGAAATATATACGATGGATTACCCAGACGGGACTCCAAAAAAGCTATTAAATTTAAATGAAACTCAGGCTCAACCAGTTTGGTCACCTGATGGAAACTGGATCGCTTTTGTAACATGGTTACCCGAAGGTGGAAAAGTTTATAAAGTAAGATCAAACGGTAGAAACCTCACTCAACTAAATAAAGATAATGGAGTTTACCAACAGCCAGTATGGAGTAATGATGGAAAAAGAATTGTACTTGTAAATGGTGATTCTGAAGGATTTAGAAACGCAACCCGGAGAACAGCATTTCGAGGTACATCAAACTTAATTTGGTTAAGTGCTGATGCAAGTTTTGATAATTTCATTGCGTTCTCAAATGGACGCTCTAATCCGCATTTTGTAAAAGGGAATGATCGGATATTCTTATCCGGTTCTGATGGACTTACTTCCATTCGTTGGGACGGAACCGATGAAAAGGAACATCTTCAAGTTCAAGGGAATCCTGCCCCTGGTTCTACCAACAGCCCAAGCGCTTCCTGGATTCGCATGGCTCCAGAAGGAGATCAAGCACTCGCTCAACTCGGGTATGATCTCTATGTTGTAACCGTGCCACAACTTGGTGCAGAAGCTCCAACCATCAAAGTTGAAGGCTCGAGTTCTTTCCCTGCCGAAAAGCTAACCGATATTGGTGCTCAATTTCCCGCCTGGGGATGGGAAGCTAATACCATTCATTGGTCAATTGGAAATGCTCATATTCGATATAATTTAGATGATGCTGAAGCTTATAAGGATAGTGTAGAAGCAAGTAAAGAAATGGAGAAAGAACAGGATATTGATTCAGATGAAAATGATGGCAATTCTGATGAAGAGACTGTAGAGATTAACGATAAAAATGAGCAGAAGAAAAAAGATGAAGGTTATAAACCCATTGAAAAACGTATTGAAGTAAACGCAAAAAGAGATACGCCAGATGGGTTTATTCTACTTCGAGGTGCAACTGCAATCACAATGAATGAAAATGAGATTATCATAAATGCTGATATTCTTATTGAAGATAATCGTATAAAAGAAGTAGGCACTAGAGGTTCATTCACCATTCCTAATGGTGCTGAGATTATGGATATGAGTGGAAAAACCATTGTCCCTGGTTTTGTAGATACCCACGCTCATTTTCGGCATCCTGTTAATCTACACCGTGGTCAATTTTGGTCTTATTTAACCAATTTAGCTTTTGGAGTGATTACAACAAGAGACCCACAAACAGCGACAACAGATGTTTTAACTTATGGGGATTTAGTGGATGCTGGTGAACTACTTGGTCCAAGAGTGTACTCAACAGGGCCAGGAGTTTTCAGTAGCGAGAATATAAAAAGCCTTGAACATGCTCAGGATGTGCTAATGCGATATAGCTCGTATTACAATACGAAAACTATAAAAATGTATGGAGCAGGAAATCGAGAGCAACGACAATGGATTATTGAAGCAGCACGAGAACAAAAACTAATGCCAACAACAGAAGGATCCCTCGATTTTAAAGAAAATTTAACGCAGGTAATCGATGGGTATCCGGGGCATGAGCATTCGTTTCCTGTGTTTCCACTGTATAACGATGTTATTGATTTAGTGGCTTTTTCAAATACAGCCTACACTCCTACTTTGCTAGTTGCTTATGGTGGACCCTGGACTGAGAACTATTTTTATGCTACAGAACGACCTCATGATAACGCTAAACTCAATCATTTTATGCCACATGAAAACCTCGATTCTAGAACTCGAAGAAGAAACGCGGGTTGGTTTATGGAAGAAGAATACGTTCATGAAGAGCAGTCCAAGTTTCTAAAAGATATAGTTGAAAAAGGAGGTATTGCTGGTGTTGGAAGTCATGGACAACTTCAAGGACTTGGATTTCATTGGGAACTTTGGGCTATTCAAAGTGGTGGTCTTAGTGAACATGACGCACTAAAAGTTGCCACAATTCATGGTGCAAAAGCTATTGGATTAGAAAGAGATTTGGGAACCATCGAATCGGGTAAACTCGCTGATTTAGTCATTCTTGATAAAGACCCATTACAAGATATTCGAAATTCTAATACCGTAAGCTATATTATGAAGAATGGCAGACTATATGAAGCAAATACGCTTGATCAGATTTTTCCGATCAAAAAAGAATTAGGAACATTCTGGTGGCAGAATACTGGTCCAAGTGGAGTGCCGGGGGTTACTGAATAATAATCGTGGAAAGAAATACATGAAAGTTTTGAACTTACATGTATTTCTGGAGATTGTTGGAATTTTTATGGCTTAATCTCCAGTAAACAAGTTTGAACTTTATAACTAATGAGGATTATTTAGCCAGGGTTTAATGAAGCTATGAATTACTTAATAATAGTTAACTGACGAGTAATTTCGTCATTCCCTGCTTTTAACTTATAAAAATATACTCCTGATGAAAGATTCGAGGCGTCAAACTTTATTGAATATTTCCCAATATTTTTTTCATTAGAAACTAGATTAGAAACCTCACGTCCAGTTATATCATATACAGTAAGAGTAACAAATGATCGCTTTCTAATTTCAAATGAAATAGTAGTACTTGGATTAAACGGATTTGGATAATTCTGATAGAGTTTAATATGACCTGGCACCTCTTCTTCCCGATTAACTGATGTGATATTTGAAACATAAGCAGAAAGAATAACAGAATTGATTTCTGAGGTAGTGTTTGAATATATTTTTAAACTAGAATTAATCTCACCTGCACTAATTGGAGTAAGAACTATGGCAATACTATCTAAACTATAGGGAGCTATTTTTAATTCTTGGACTGAACTTTTAAATGTAGAATCCGAAAATTCGAATTTCTTAATCCATAAAGTATCATTCCCTACGTTTTCGATAATAAGAGTTTTTTCATTTACAACCTCTACATCTAGATTAACTTCCCCAAATGAAACAGAATCTTGAGTACGAAATTTTGGATTGTTAGGAATTAATCCTGTAATCATCCTCAATGATCTCGTTTCGAAATCTGATATATAAAGAGTATCACCGGAGTGAGAACCTATGATTCCATTTGGCGCATTAAATGTTGCTTCACTCAAACTACCATCTTTACTTCCAGCAACTCCTGTTCCAGCTAAAACACTTTGTTCCCCACTATTTATAGAAATCTTGTAAATTTTATTTCTTTGAAATGCAGCTCCATAAATAGTGCTATCAACAAGGGCAAAACTCCCTAACCAGCCAGGGATATCACCTATTTCAGTCAACGTAGAATCGGTACTGTATTTTAAAATTTTTCCGTCATCGAAATTTCCAATAAAGAGGTTCCCAATTTCATCAAAAACCATTCCTACCGGACCATTTAAAAGACCTCCGGATAAATACGTAGTTAGAACTCCAGCAGTGTCTAGTTTGACAATTTTTGATAATTGATACTGAGAAACGAATATATTTCCAACACTATCAACTGCTACGCCAGTTGGATTGAAAAGACCACTTATTATAACCTCTTTGTCTCCATTCTTTGATACTCTATGAACTTTACTTCCGGTCGCATTAGGAATCAATAAGTTTCCTTCATTGTCAAAAGCTATCGCATTAGGACTCCCAAAACCTGATGCAAAAATACTTGTATTACCTGATCTATCAATTTTGGTAATGGTATTTCCGTAATACCTAGCAGCATAAATATTCCCTTCACTGTCTAGAGCTAAACCATCGTCAAAAGTAGACGGACCTTTAACCAAAGTTTCTACACGTTGGGAATATGAAGTAGTGCTTATTGTTAAAATGACGAAAAAAGTAACTATGAATCGTTTCAATGTTTTAAAGATAAAAGGTGATGGTTAGTTGAAAGATTTTAAGCTTTTAGAATAGTACCCTCGGCTTAATTCATGAATAAGGACTAATAAAAAAATTAACCTTGTGGCATCGATATAAAATTTCAGCAATTATCTTATTTACTAGTTCAACCATGTTGGGCTATAGTCTGAATCACTATTATTAGTAATTCTTGTCAACGCGGAGCCATCTTTTTTTATAGTAAAAAGTTCTAGATTAGAATCTACCATTAGGTTAAATACTATGAAATTCCCATCATCAGACCAGGAGGTTTGATAAGCCCAGTATCCAGTATTTTCAAATCCATTGTAATCAATTTTATCGGACTTTAATTGGGAGGTTAAATTCACTAACCCCTTTCCTCATAATTCATCAAGTATAAATTTACCGAACCTTCTCTATCAGACAGAAAAGCTATACTATTTTCCTTTGTTGAGGTAGATGGAGCAAAATCATTTGAAAATGGGTTATTTGAAAGATTTACAATATTACCGTTTACAAAGGTTTTTAAATAAATGTCATATGCATTCACTCTTCCAGATGTAAATATTATTGCTTGATCATCTCTTGACCAAACGGGAGTCCTGTCCCCACCAGCTGACTTAGTAATTTGTTTGGGGTTTTCCCCGAATTTATCTACGATAAAAATCTCAGTATCTCCCGTGTTCCAATTAAATTCTTGATACGCGACGTAATTTCCATCATGTGACCATTTCGCACTATATTCGTAATTGGTCCTTGAAGTAAATCTTTTAAATTCAACTATTTCACCGTTATTATAATCTGCTATTCCAAGTTTCCAGCCGCTAAAATTATAAGTATTTACTATAATTTTAGATTTATCTGGTGATATAGAAGCGCTATACTCTCCCCTACCTCTTACCGACCCTTTAAATATTAGATTTGTCTCTTTTGAAGCCAAATCAAAGATCATTAAGTCTGGAGTACCCCCACTATTGAGAGCACCTAAACTGCGTGAAAAAACTATCTTAGATTGTGAATAGCCATTTTGTAAAAAACTAACTGCCATGACTAAAAGGAAGATACTTCTCATAAGCCTTATGAGAATGATAAAGTTCAAGTGGAGAAAAATTCTGATAAATTCTTCCATACTAGTAAATCCTAATTAATTACACCCCACGTTGGTGTAAATTCTGACTCTGGTGTATTGGTAATTTGCTTCAAATCCTCCCCATTAACCGTTGTCGTAAACAAGTCCACGTTATCAGTTTTAATATTACTAAACACGATGTGAGTGTCGTTTGGAGAAAACGATATTTTAAAAAACCAATAGATATTCGCATCTTGAAAAAAGTGATATCTATTTTCCTCAGCCTGCAACTTCCGGCTCATCAATTTTTTATTCTCACCATTCCGATCCATTATAAAAATGTCCAGATATCCATTTTCATCTGAATAGTAAGCAATCTTACTTCCGTCATTAGAATAAACAGGACTAAACTGATTTCCATTAATACCTTCATTTAACTTTCTGAATTCACCCGTTTCAATTTCTATTTCGTACAACATTGTCTTAATATTATCTTCATCTTTTGTATAAAATAATAGATATTTACCATCAGGAGACCAGGTTGGTGCAAGAATATTATAATCAGAAAGTTTCTCTGCTAATATCTGAATATTCTTTCCATTAATATCTGAAATTGCAAGTTTAACTTTTTGCCCTCGATCTCCTTTTTCAAACGCAATCATAGTACCATTGGGTGATAACGTAGCATTCATAAAATAAGAATCTCTATAGGTTCTTCGTATCACCTCATCTTCTTTAATGTTATAGGTTGCAAGCTTCCACCCCCCATATCTATAGGTATTAAACAAAATAGTCTTTCCATCCTGAGAAACATCTGGATTGTATTCTCCTTGTCCACCAGAGGCAGGAATTAAAACTCGTTCTCCTTTTCCCTCAGGGTCAATAGATAATATTGACCACTGTTTACTTTTTTCTAAATGCCTTGCAAACAGGATATCTCCTATATCTGATTCTTTTTCTTTAACATCAGTTATCGTATAGATACTGGTTTTTTGAGCCTTGAATGCTACTTCCTTAATAGTACTGAAGGGTTCTATTGATTGAACTTCTACTCGTTGGGGATATGAAGAAGTATTGCTTATTGTTAAAATGACGAGAAAAGTAACTATGAATCGTTTCAATGTTCTTGCGTTAATAAGTGATGATTAGTTGAAAGATTTTAAGCTTTCATAACAATATCCTCGGTCTAATTCATGAATAAGGACTAATAAATCTTTTCTCTCTCTTCATACCTACCTGTAATAACCAATTTTTGATAATGGCCAAACTTAACAAATGAAGGATTGGTAACTCCCTTTATTTTAAATTTTTCATTCCTCACTCAATTCATTGATCAATTCTGATATTTTTTTCTTTAAAACTTCATCGCTTGTTTCACTCTGAACCATTTTCACCAACACCTTCATATATTCAACTACAGAATCTGGCTTATCTAATTCTTGTTTGAATCTTTCTATTCATGAAACCCCAAATTCAGAAATTAAATACTTCAAATAATCATAGCTATTATACTTGAATGGAGAGCTGTTAACTATTTGACTCCTTCGATTTAGTTTCGTTAGAAAATTCGAGTCGCTATACGGAGCTGTTTTAATGGAATTTAGCTCTCCCAAATAAAGAACGGCATCGATTGCATCCTTGTAACGCAGTTCGAAATTCGAATTTACTTTTTTCTCAGAAAAATTAGATTCAAGCACCTCCGTTAATTTTTGCGGAGTTTTTGACTCATCTACATCCGAATCGAGATGAATAATAGTTATTTTCTTTTCGAGTCTGGCTTCTAATAATTCTACCACTCCGATGTAGTTTGTTGGTTTTGGATCATTACGAAACAGATGCTGTCTACCAGCTATAAAAAATGCATTTCTATTTTTATCTATAACTTCATCCCAAATAATTGAAGCAAAATATCGATCTCTTCTCCCCAACCACGGCCAAAAATCTTCGGATTTCTCAATAGCGTCCCAATTTATTGGAGGGTCGACCACAAGAACCCGTATTTTTTTATCCAGTGGTAATTGCTTATTAATCTTTTGTACTTCGCGAATTATTGTTCGAACTACTTTATCATCTCCGAACTGGATAAGAGAGTTTGTTGCACTTCGCCAAATGTCGCTTAAACAGTTAACTTCAGATTGAGATTTCCCATAAATGAAATCATCCAGTTCTTTTTGATAAAGTGAGTTTCCAAGTTCCAACACTATATCATTTACATTTTGCTGAAATTTTTCCGAATGTATGAGTTCAAGATAAAAATCCAACACTTCTTTTTGGTTATGCCGCTCCCCAAATGCCACAATCGATGTAGTATCGTAGCTGGCCAGAATTTGTTGGATGTGCAATGGTGATTCCTGCCCAAAAGAAAGTACTGGAGCCATTGTTAGTAAGCAGAAAAGAATAGTTTGAAATAATTTCATAGATCACTTTTTTGCTTCAACATATTGGTAAAAGGAAATCAAGTAAACAATAATCGACAAAACTACTCAAATAATAGACGAATTAAGCGTCTTCAAAAAATCTTCTTTATAAGTAGCTCCAATCGGTATATCATCCTTCCCAATCACAATCATATTTCCTGAAATTCTATCTACATATTTCAGGTTGATGATATACGATTTATGAATCCGATAGAATTCTGAATCCGGAAGTTGCTCCATCATGCCCTTCATGGTTTTTTTTGTAACTTCTACTCCATCCAATGTGTTTATTTTTACATAGTCTTTTAAACCTTGCACATACCGAATACGATTGGAATGAAGACTTATCATCTCCTTTCCGGATTTGATGAACATTACTTTTATGGAGTGATCGACTTTTTCACTCTCCCCGTTTTGAAGGTTATCCTGGGCTGTAAAAGCCAGTTCCAATAAAGAGAAAAATATCAGAAATGAACCTAGATCGATTCTATATCTTTTTAAAAAGAAATCGCCACCATAATACAATCTGGTTACTGAAATATCGAATACTAATCCCATAATTTTGAAAAAGATCAACGCGATCAAAATCTTTGAAACTAAAGCTAAAAGGCTACTTAAAAATATTCTGAAAATTCTAGCATAGAATGACTTAGATCTTTTCAATCTCCAAAAACGAACCGTTAAAAAGGCCGTAATGAGACCAAAAAAATGGTACACGAAAACGCTTGTAAAAATACCTCCTTCAAAACTTGGTGATTCGAAAAAAATCCAAAAAAGAACATAAAATATGATAACAATAAGTATTGGTCTATTTATCATTTTAATATTCATGTCCTTAATAGCTAATCTCAAGTCTGATAAAAGAAGGATAACGCTTTTCTGTCTCTGTGTCCGTGAGTTTTCTAACCAATCCTCTCTCTAAATCTATTAAATAAACATTAGTAGAAAATTTATTTGTTCCAATGGATACAATCTGTTTTCCTTCAAAATCATAATGGGCATGGGTAAAATTTATTTCACTATTTGTAATCTGTTTTACTTTCTTACTATTTAAGTAATACTCGTACAACTGATTTACCCCGCTACTGTCAGAGTAGAATAACAACTTCTCACCATCTGGTGACCAATCCTGAATAAAATCGTATGAAGGCCAATCAATAACAGTTTGTACTTTCTTTGTGTTTATGTCATAGACCTTAATATTCGGGGATTCACCCCCTGAAGAATTAAAAGCCAATTTTATGTTATCCGGACTAAATACAGGAATACCATCAAATCCTTTTGAATCGGTAACCTGTATCACATCATTATTATATAAATCAAGAATATAAACCTCAAAATCACCTGTTCGTCCTGATTGAAATGCAATCTTTTTTCCATCCGATGACCAGCTTGGGTGCCCATCTCGGGTATCCAGATCTGTTACCTGGGATATTTCATTTTTAGATAAGTTCAGAATAAAAAGATTTCTGGTTTCGGCATCCCGATAACTGTCAAAAGCTATTGCATTAGCCACTTCAGAATATCTGGCTTGAAAATCTCTTGACGTATTTGGAGCTATCTCCACATATTCATTTTTCTCCACATCATACACTTTTAAATTCCATGTGTCTTTACTTTTCTCAGTAAATAGGATTTGCTGAGCATGTATAGAAACGAAATGAGTTGAGGCAAAAAGGGCTATGATTATAATTAATAGTTCTCTTTTCATTTTAGTAGTAACAAATTATGAAACACCTTCTGAAGATTATTTTACAAGATGTGTTAATTGAGTTTCTTTAAGTGTATTTAGATCGACGGAAAAGATATGGTAATTAAAATCCTCAGTTCCGTTGTACTCATAAATGATTTTTGATCCATCGCTATTGAAGGCAGGATTCCATCTTCTTTTATATTCTCCATAAGTAATACGAGTCACATTTGTGCCATCTGCTTTCATTGTGGCTATATGCGGCATTCCTATTTCATACCTATTAGTATTAAAGGTAATCAAACTCCCATCTGGTGAAAAAGATGGATACAGATCAGATGTATGATTTTGTGTCAGATTCTGTTTCCCAGAACCATCACATTCCATAATGTAAATTTCGAAGTTTCCATCTCTGTTAGAATGCCAAGCTATGCGTCCATTACTGGCGCCTATTGGTGATGCATCATATGCGTTGTTATTTGTTAATCTGATTAGACCTAAACCATCTAGATTCATCTTATAAATTTCATAATTGCCATCTCTATTTGATGCAAAAACAATGCTACTCCCATTTGAAGCGAAAGCAGGTTCAATTTCATTGGAAGTATTATTTGTTACTCTTGTTTCCATTTTACTTTCAATATCATACACGTAGATTTCATTATTCCCCTCTTTATTAGATATATAAACTAACTTTGAACCATCAGGTGAAAGGACTGGATGGTCTTCAGTATCGATGGTGTTTGTTATTTTCTCTACAGAACTTCCATCCTCATTTGAAAGATAGACCTCTGCATTACCATCTCTTTGAGAAATGAACGCCATCCTATTACCGCCAGCTGAGCTAAATCTATTAAGAGTAGATGTTTTAGTGAGGTTAGTAGGATTCTTTCCATCCTTATCCATAAGTCAAATGTCTCCTGCCCCATTTCTTTCCGAATCAAACACTATCTTTTTACCATCACTAGAAAATGCAAAGAAATACTCATTCTGGTCAGTATAGGTTAGCCTCTTTATGTTTTCTCCAGATTTGTCCATAATGTATATTTCTTCATTGCCAGTAGAATTAGCATTAAAAAGAATCTGTTTACCGTTTGGTGAAACATTTAATGAACCGGTGTTACCAGCCACTTCGGTAAGCTTTACTATTGAACTTCCATCAATATTTGAAACATATACGTCCTGCTTACCTTCCTCATTTGGAGCAGAAAAATAAACTTTCTCTTGTTTGTGGCCTACATCCAAACCGTATTGTCCTTTTGGGAAAGCCATAAGTTTATTCTGATTTGAACCATCTTCATCCATTACCCATAATTCTTCTTGAGGGCTATTATCTGGGTTTGGGTCTCTTCTAAAATAAATTTTTCCATTCGCAAACCAACGAACGGGTCCAGTAAACCCTTTTTCGAAATGAGTAAGTTGGTCTACCGTCTTACTCTTTGGGTCTAGTTTATAAACATTTGCAATGCCATCTATAGTTGATGAGTAAATAATGTATTCATCATTAGGAGACCACCTTGGTTCAATATCGTTTCCCTCTCCCCCTGTCAATTCCTTTTGTTCTGAACCATCTATGTTCATTGTATAAATGCGACCATCCCCATTTCTGTATGAGTAGAAAACAATTTCTTCCATATCATTTGAGAACTGCGGTGAATAATCATTAGAAGATTGCCCCTGTACCATATTTTTTGGGAGAGTGATAAATAGTATGGCAAGACAAAAAGAAAAGAAGAGTTTCATATAGTAAAATTTTTGTTATTAGAGTTAAAGATCGAGCTGACGGTCTCTTTTGAACTCGTTGAAGTATCCCTATTCCACACTTTGTAAGGACCCGATACATTTTGGATTCTTAATATTCAGAGAATACATAACTAGAATCTTCCATTGTTCTTGATTCATGAATTAAGACACTTTACTCTATTTTGCCCATTATTTTCTTAGCCAATCATTAACTATATAACTTATTTTAAAATGCTAAAACCTCGTTTTTGTAGTCTTTCTTTCGAAAATACTATCAAAGCTTTCTTTATACTGGCTTAAAGATTTGTTACCTCCAAAATAGATCGTTTTAGCATCAAAGATCTTCATGAAGAAGTATTAAGAGAAGGAAGTCTTCATCTAAACGTATTGGAGAGTCACATTGAAAACTGGCTAACGGAGCACAAATAAAATACACTTGAATAGAAAATAATCTTAAAAAGTATTCCCGTAATGAACCAATACTTACCAGTAATAATGATCTTACTTTTCATTTCAAACTGTGAGAATAAAAACCAAGTTAACACCCAGTTTGTCCAAAATAAATTTAAAGCCCATTCTGATGAAATTTATTCTCTGCAATTTAGAGCCCAAAGAATAGATACCTTACAGAATGGTCGTATTTGGAATAATTCAGGATTTGCAATCATTGAAAAAAATAATTCAGATGAGCTGTTCGGCTTTTCCTTCTTTGGCAAAAGAGTCGATATACAATTAGAGTATATTTATGACTCGGGAAACGGATTTGAAATTTCCCATGAAAAAAAGTCCTACAGATTAGTGCCTCCAAATGGAATTTTGGGTGCCCCAGGAGGGCAATTGATACCTCAAAATATATTTAACCTCGATTCAGTTTATAAAAATGTTTCTTTATTGGAGAATAATGAATCATACATATTAACCTATGAATTTGAGGATGATTTAGCCAAAAACCAGACACAAATAGTTAAGACTGTGAGAATTAATAAAACTAATTTTCTTCCTCAAAAAATCAAGTCTAGTTTTCTCCGATTTGGAAATAAATATACAACTGAAATAGTACTTAGTGATGTCAAAATAAATCAAGAAGTTTCGAATACAATTTTAGATTTAAAAGACAAATTCAAAGAATACACACTTATTGTTCCAGAAAAAAAGCAGCAAAACGAAATCCTTTCTCATAAGCTTCCAGCCTTGAATTTACCTGGTCTTTTTGATAGCAATAAGGTTGTAACAATTAAAACAGATAAAGTTACTTTAATTGATTTTTGGGAAGCTTGGTGTACTCCTTGTATAGTTTCTTTCCCAAAAATTGAAAAACTTAAAAAAAAATATTCAAAAGATTTAACTGTTATTGGGATCGTATCAGATAATCTAGATAATGCTATTAAACTTGTAAAAGAGAAAGGTGGAACCTATCAACATTATATTGGAAATGAATCGTTAGAAGAAAATTTTGGTGTTTATAGTTGGCCAAGATACTTTTTGGTGGACAAAAGCGGAGTAATTCGAAACGAATATCACGGATTCTCAGAACAGATAGAGCTAGATATCCAAGATTTAATATCTAAATAATTTCATATGGATTTGAAATTCTATAGCATTAGATACCTAATAGGAAAATTCGAAGTCGTTAAATTCATCTCGGACAAGAACACTTTTAAAGAAGTTGCGAATGGGATTTCAATAGGTGAAAGCATATTAGATGGTTCTTTTATTGAACTATTTGAAAAAATAACCACAGATGAAAACCTGATCGAAACAAAGACAATTATCAGTACTGAGCTAAATGGTAAAAAAATTCAAATGGTTCACCTTAATAAGCTCCAAGGGGGTCTCGAATTATTTACTACATCACAAGAATCTAAAGAGAAACTTGTTTTACAGACTATTTCGAAAGATGAAATCACTCAGGAGTATGAAAATGAAACTACTTATCGTCGAACTTATTCAGCTTCAGAAGGAGGATACACAGTACTTATTGAAACATCTAAGGACAGATGTGTAAGTTGGTCTTCAGATTCTTATTTAGTTTATAATAGAATAAATCCAATTGAATCTGAAAAAGAAAGAAATAGTATCAATAACCAAAATCAATTCTGAAAAAAGAAAGAATAACGCTTCAGTGTATCTGTAAAACTTATCTCATCTCAGGAAGTTGAACCCTTTTTTTAATTCGGTTTCATGAATTAAGACGCCTGTACTAGTTTACTCTATTACTTTACTAGCCAATCAATACCAATTCAATGTTGAGTGTAATGGCGAAATCTCGTTTCCTTAGTCTTTTTCTTTTTTACTTTACTTTTATTACATCTAATCAGTTAAATGCCCAATCTATGAATTGGGATAGGCTAGACAGTTTTATACAAACAACATATGATTCAATTAAAATTGTCCCTGGAGTAGCTATTGGCGTTGTTGTAGACGGTGAAGTTGTATTTAAGAAGAGCTATGGCTATTCAAATATTGAAAGAAATGAACCTCTAACCAATGACACCCAATTCTATATAGCGTCTACTACAAAATCTTTTACAGCTTTAACAGCTTCAATTTTAGAACAAAAAGGCCTATTAGATCTTGATAAAAGTCTTGAGTATTATTTTCCGAATGTAGCATTTCCAGACTCTATTCAACCAGCTGCTATTACCTTGAACATGTTGCTCAGTCATACTTCTGGGATTGATAATAGTAATATTTCATTCCCAAAATCTCAAAGTGGTGAATATACTAATAAGCAATTATTCGATTTGTTGGAAAAAACTTTTGGTCGAGTAGAACTCGGGGAGTACCGATATTCTAACTTAGGCTATAATATTATGAACCTAATATTTTTAAAAGAATTCGGCAAAACATGGGGGGAGCTTGTTCAAGAAGAAATATTAAACCCTTTAGGAATGAACCATACTTATTCTAGTTACATAAAGCTTCTGGAAAATAATGAAAAGGTAGCCACCAACTATTTTAGTCTTGGAGATGGCGAAAATTTATTTAAAATACATCAAAGAGAAAAAAAATCTGATGCAACTTTACACGCTGCAGGTGGTTTATTCACTAGTCTAAATGATATAGTTAATTGGGTACAGCTTCAAACAGATTTCAATAATTCAGAAACCCAATACGGCATTTCAACCAAAGCGATTATAAATACAAGGGAAGAAATAGCAAATGTAGAAGCTCTTAAGTTTGGTTTTGATAAAGAGGTATATAGTTATGGACTTGGATGGAATATTGGGAATTTTAGAAATACAAAAATTTACTTCCATGGCGGGGCTTATGGCGGGCATCGGGCAATGATCTCATATATTCCCGAGCTGGATGCTGGTGTTGTTGTTATGACTAATGATAGTTTTAGTGGAAATGGAGTTAATTATAAAATTTCCTCATTCATTTATGACGCACTATTGAATTCGAATAGCAATTCCGATTGGAGCAATGAGTACTATAATTGGATTAATCAATTCACAAAAGAAACAGAAAATTTTGGACTTGAAACAGTTCGAAAAGATATTGCAAATAGAGCAACAAGAGAATACAAGTTAACAGTAACTTATAATAAATTAGCTGGTATTTATTTCAATCAAGATGATGATGCAATTCGGATATATCTAATCAATGGAAATATCCACGCCAGACAGGGAGATTTAATTGGTGGTGTTGAACCCTATGTAAATGAGAACACTATTCGTCTTGACCTTGCCAGAGTTGGTGTACTTGAATTGGATATTCAAGAAAACAGAGTTGTTGGATTTACTTATTTAGGCGAGTATTACAAAAAATACTAGCGCTAGTATTATCCACTCTAGGCACATTTATCCATCTAATTTCAGAAAATTAGTTCTAGTTCATGCAATCGGACTACTAGAATTTCGGAATACCTCATATTTAATAAAAATCGCATATAAACTATTCGATTTAACTTAAATCACGAGGTTGGTCTTGAAAAAAATTCTAAAAAGAACACTTATAGCACTCCTATCTATTGTAGTAGTAATCCTTGTTTCTCTTGTATTGTTATCGATTGAATCTGTTAAGTACAATCCGGTTGATAAAACCTTTGGGACTAAAATGAAGAAAGTTGCCATCACTAATGGCCGTATTCTTGATACAAAAACAGGGAGTTTATCCGGTGAAAAAACAATACTTATTAACCATGGACATATTATAGATATTCTTGAAGCTGAAATAGAAGTTTCCGAAGAATACTCCATTATAGATGCTACTGATAAAGTATTAATGCACGGACTAGCAGATATGCACACTCATATCTTTGACAGAGTAGAATTGATCCAATATCTATCCTATGGTGTTACTCATGTCAGAAATATGATGGGTTTTCCAAGCCATTTGGACTGGCGTTCCGAAGTAGAAAACAACTTATTAAGCGGTAGTAGATTAATAACAGCGGGACCAACTCTTAATGGAAATCAAAATACTTCTCCACTTCATTCTAATTTAGAAACAGCCGAGGAAGCTTATGAGGCAGTAAGAAAAATTAAAGATGATGGGTATGATTTTATTAAAGTTTATGACGGATTAAGTAGAGACCAGCTAGAGTCTATTGCCAAGGCATCAATAGAGCATGAAATTACATTTTCCGGACACCCTGTTAGAGGATTATCTGATGAATATATTTTAGGAACAGGTTATACCACTATCGAGCATGTGGAAGAGCTATTTCAAGGTATGCTAGATTTTAAGTTCGATACTCTTAAAGCCCTTGAGTTAGTTAAAAGACTTAAAGAAGCTGATATTCCAATCACAATCACACTATCGGCATATAACCATTTGTACAGAACAGTTCTTGAGAAAGAGACTTTTTTAAAAACTATACCCACAGATGAAATTAATCCTTTCCTTCGAACTTTGGGCGAACGTAGCTTAGATGGATGGAAAAACCCAACTCAAAGTGGGTACGATTGGACTTTGGAAAAATATGCGTTTATGGAATATTTAGTTCGACTACTAGATCAGGAAGAAGTTCCAATTTTGTTGGGAACAGATACGGGGCCTAATTTAACTGTTCCAGGATGGAGCGTTCACAAAGAAATGATACTGATGCAGAATTTGGGCATTTCAAATCTAAAAATTATACAATCCGGAACTACCGAAGTTGTTGATATTTTAAGCCACCGGTCATTTACTGGAACTATTGAAAAAGGTACTATTGCAAATATTCTCATTCTTGATGAAAACCCTCTTGATAATTTGAGGTCCTTAAGCCTACCACGAGGACTTTTTTTGGAAGGGATTTATTACGATCAATCCACTCTTTTAGAAATGAGAGCATATGCTAAGCAACATTTTAGTCCTTTTTTAATATCAGTGGGACAATTCTTGAATTATATATTCAATAAATAATCTGATTAATTTTGAGAAGTTTGTTTTAATTCATTTTTAAACTCTTTAGGTGTTTTTCCAACTACCTTCTTAAAAGAAGTATAAAAACTAGACTTTGAATTAAATCCAACTTCATAGATTACTTCTAATATTGTTTGCTTTGGGTCTTTAGCATCCTCAAATATTCTTACAGCTTCTTTAATTCGGTACGAATTTACCAGGTCAGCAAAGTTCATATCAAATTGACTATTGATTACATATGAAAGATTTCGTGATGTAATATCAATTTTTGCAGATAGTTCATTTAACGAAAACTCTGGATTCAAATAAAGTTTATTCTCGATCATAATAGCGTTTACAATTTCTTTGTATTGCTTTAAATCCTGATCACTTAAACTTGAACTACTATACTTCTTTGAGCCCTTGTTTTCTGAAAGTGATATTTCATCCTCTGTGATTCCGGAAAATAAATCAGGGTATTTAAGTCCTTTTAATACAATGGTAGAAACTAAGGACAATATTACAAGCAGCTGAAGCACATATACGGTAGTCATATTCTCAAAAACGATAGTCATACCAGAACTATGGTAAATAAAGTCTATGACCATTATTGTAATAAAAAACATCAACAAATGATTCAGCCAATCAAGTGAAATTATGTCAAGATTTGATCTTGTTTCCTTTAATACTTTTTTGTGAAGCCTTGTAGCTTTGAGTGATGCTATCAAATACACGAAAATTGAAATCTGAACAATTAGAATCACAATCGACTCTTTTAATAAGACAAACTCAAAAACTAAGAGTAGACTTAACAGAAAAGGGATGGCATGAATACCATCTTTCACTTTAAATGAAAAGTCTTTCATAATCATACTTTTTGTATAAATGAATATGATTGGACCATATAAAAACTTGAAGGGCAAAAAGTAATCCTGGAATTGAAACCACCCAGCTTGTTCCAAAAAAATAGTGAAAAACTGTGCCCCTAAAACAAGTAATAACCCACCAAGAATACCATTACTTATTGATTTCCCTCTTTTAGTATTGAAAAGGAAAAGAGTACAGAAAAAGCATTGGAAAATAATTAGACTGATTATACTATTTACAATTGTACCACTCATTGATTCGGATATACCATTTTTTAATCCCTATTCAAAAAAAACCAACTATTTTCGAAAATATTTCCTCAATGTTTCAGCTATAAATTTAATCGAACAATTTAAACTTTCTGATATTTTTAGATTTGGAAATATAAAAAGTCTCGAATCATGAACATGGACTAAATTGAGATTAATGAGTTCTATTTTCAGTACTTGAAATATAAACTCCTCATATGTTTAGTGTTAATGAAATCAATAAATCTATACTTCACTTTATTCATTCTATCAATTTTTAATAGTAGCCTTTTTGCTCAAATAGATTCTAAAAAATCTGAACTTAAAATAGAGAAGTTAGACGAGCACATATACCTTGCTGTACAGAATACTAATATCTCAAATCCTACTAGTATAATTTATATTAAACCTGATTTCTCTCTTCTAATTGATCCAGGGTTTACTCAAATGCAAAGCATCATTAGAGATTCCATTGAAGCTTTAAATGGTGGACCGATTAAATATGTAATGGGTACTCATTTCCACACCGATCATGCTCAAGCTTTGGAAGAGTATTATGATACATCGAATATACTATTATCAAGTTATCAGTATCCTGGCGCAAAAGACCTTAAGCTTTCAAGAGTATTCTCAAGTTCTGGTAGCAGTTATAACCTAAATCTTGGTGAGGAAGAATTGGAAATTCATACTCTTCCTGAACCACGTGGACATACCAGTTCTGACGCCGTTTTTTACTTTAAGAGTTCAAACATTATTGTAGTTGGAGACTATTTATTCTATGATATGTACCCGATTATCGATGTGAATGGTGGGGGCAGCATTGACGGGTATTTTAAGAACTTAAACTATATTCTTGGAATGATTGATAATGATTCGAAGGTCATCCCAGGACACACTTCATTCAAACCTGAAGTTGAAAAGAATTATTACTCAAAAGAAGAGCTAACAAATCACGTTTCAGAACTGCTTGAATCTATAGAATGGGTAAAAGTGAAAAAGAAAAACGGTGCTACACTCTCTTTGATTATTGAAGAAGGATTACCTTCTAAATACGGCAAATATAATGAAGGAATGAAATTCGTTTCTGAAGAAAAATGGATCACTTTTATTTATAAAAATAGTCTTTCTAAAACCACTACCAACTAAATGTAAAATTTTTAATAATGAAGAATTCTTTATCTAAATCTTTAATAATCTTATTCATAATTTTGACAGCTTGTGAAATAAATAATTCTAAAGCCAGCCAAGAAATTCTACTAACTACTCATAACGGTAAACAATTATCATTAAATGGTATTTGGACTTCTGGATGTGTTGAAAATAATAGCAAGTTTTTTATCGAGAGATTTACATTTTCAGAAAATAAGATCGAAGTTCTTGTTACCTATTATTCTGATTCAAATTGTACTCAGAATCTTGAAAATGAACTTAGTGAATTAGAATTCAAAGTTGACGGTACAATTGAAGTTTCATTGATCGGTCAAGAACTAATTGCCAACAAGGTTTCTGGCACAATAAAAATCGGTGAAGAAGTAAATCCATTCAAACAAGTAATATGCGTTGTTGAAAACACACTTTATGAAACCCAGTCTAATAGAAAAGTAATTAGTTTTTATCATGCTTCATTTGACAACGATGAAGTAGAACTATCTCCCGACGGTTACCCCATTAATCTAAATTCATACTTTTTATTTAAAGAATAGCTCAAAATAAAAATATTAATTCTGTTAAGATTTAGATTCATTTATCTAATAATGGCAAAGTTTGGGTATCTATACACAAAAGTAAAAATGTTCATCATTTTTGAAAATAGTAAGGTTTAAATTGCTCGTCCTAGGGTATTAAATGTTTTACACTTTATTCAATTATTTTAAAGTAATTGAAATTCTGTTGTGGAAGATAATTGAGATCAGATACTCTAAGCTTTAGTTCATCAATAACTTTTGATGAACTTGAATCCTTGTCAAAGACAATCAAATTATCATTTAGAGATAATCTTTTTAACATTTTTAAGTTTGACAAGGAATCTATGTTTGAAATTTCATTCGCTCCTAATTCAAGCCATTTAATATTAACCAAGTCCTTCAAAGAATTAATATTTTCGATAGAGTTTTTCCATAAGAAGAGTTTTTCAAGATTATGCAATTCTCTCAATGCGTTAATATCAGTAATATTATTATTTCGAAGATCTAGCCACTTAATTGAGGAGATATGAGTTAGAGAGTTTATATTTTTAATTTTATTTCCACTTAAAGTTAACTGCTCTAAATTTTCGAGATTTGAAAGTGGGGAGATGTCTTCTAATTGATTATCATCTATGGCTAGTTGGTACAAATTATTTAAACCTGATAGCGCACTTATATCACTAATTTCATTCTGAGAAATTATTAAATGTTGTAGACTATCTAAGTTTCTTAAAGGGGTAATGTCTGAAACCCTGTTTCCCGGTATCCAAATTCCAACTAAGCTTTTTATATTTTCTAAAGGTGAAAGGTCAACAATCTCTCCGTTAGCTAAGTTTAAAACCTTTAGGTGTTCTAAATCACTCAATGGAGATAAATCTTTAATTGGGTTAAATCCTGCCGTTAGAACTTCAAGGTTTTTAAGATATTCAATGCCTTCTAAGGAGTTAATGTTTTTATCAAGAATATTCAGTCTAGTAATTTTTTCTAATTTCTTTGAATCTAGAGTACCATTAGTTAGCCCTATTGTCTCTCTAACTACTTTATCGAAATTAGGATCTTGAAACTGAACACTTTCTTGGGAATAGATATTCTGCACAACTACTAATAAACTAAATATTATTGATACTGATATTCTTTTCATGCTAGTTCCCATCATTTTTTATAAATATTTTAAATTGAATTATGAATATTGAAAGAATCAATAAATAACTTTTTTTAGATGTGTTCGTCTTTATTCACGTATTAAGACTTTATTATTCAGTGCTTCTATCCTTCCTGAACAATAATTATAGAGTGACAGGAAAAAGGATACCATTATTGATATTTGATTGTCCTTTTTATTATTACTCCATCTACTCAAAAGCTGATCTAGTCAAGCAACTAAATCAATTGAACTATACTATTATACAAACCATATGAGATGATCATAATTCAAATCTATTACTTAGTATTAAAACTAGACTAAGTAGGATTTAAATTAGCCCGATATTCTTTAGGAGTCATATTGGTGTACTTTTTAAAAGCATTATAAAAACTTGATTTCGAATTAAACCCAACTTCATATAATACCTCCAATACGGTCATTTTAGAATCATCACTTTCGTTAAATATTTTTAGTGCTCGCTCTATTCTATAATGGTTTATATACTCTGAAAAATTCTTATCAAATTGTGTGTTTATAACTTGAGATAACTCCCGACTTGAGATTGATAACATATCTGCAACATCACTAAGAGTTAGTTCTGGATTAAGATACGTGCATTCAGTATGCATCAGATGTTCTAACTGTGACCTATAATTTTGCAAATCTTCACTTTTCAGTGGAGATGTTGCATATTTCTCTCTTGAGTCTTCAATAATTTGATTGTCTTCGCTACTTATTCCTGAAAAAAGATTTGGATGCTTCAGTCCTTTAAATACCATAACATTTACAAGAAGAAAAAGCACCAAAGTTTCCACTAATATCATTACTTCAAGCGGCCAGAAGGCTTCATTATATAACGTATTGTTAATAAAGTTGATGATTAGTGCAACCGTTAACAAAGAAACAAGCTGTTGAAGCCAGGCTAGTGAGATAGCAGAATAAGATGATCGAATTTGTTTTATTACTGCTTGGTATTGATTGATCTTTAAATAAGAAGCAAATAGGTATACAATAGCGCTGAAGTTGACGATAAATAGTAGAAATACTCTGTTTATTGAAGCATTCATGTTTAATACTGTTAGCATCATTAGAAATGGAATCAAATGAATTGTACTTGTATACGTTAGTTTGTACTCTTTTTCTGTAATACTTCTCACATAGAAATATAGTATTGGTCCAAATACGAACCTGATTGAAAGCGCAAAGCGATACACATAAATGTTTCCTGTATCTAATAGGGTTAGTAAGCTCATTTGAAGCCCCAAAACAATGAGGAAAATTCCCATCAAATTATTACTTAAAGACTTCCCTGAACTTGTAGTAAATAGATATAAGCTAAAGAGTGCACATTGAAAAACTATAAATACTTGTATTATTTCTATGATTTCGAAGATCATATTTTTATTCAGACACTTTTTACTTTCGTTAATATTTTCAAACTCAATCGAATTACGAGTTTGGATTCGTGTGGTTGCATTAATTAAATGGTAGTATTTCTAGAATTAGGATAATATCTATTATTTAGATGATTATTCTGTTGACATCAATCAAACTATTTAAACTTTATTCATTTAAAAGTATTGCTTTTTGATTTTCAAAATATCACAACTAATTTGGTAGCTAATTCATGCTTCTATTTAATAGTTACTGACCTTTTGATTATTATTTTTATTAAAAACCAACACAAATACTTTTACTACTCAAATATTATTTTTTGCCTCACAATTTATCTGATTTATGAACTAAGCATTCCAAATAATTGGAATATTAGATTGGACTTATACTTAATGTGGCCTCTTTTGATAATTATAACTGGAATATCCTTTTTAAAAACCCGTAAGTAAGGAGAATTCTCAATTAATAAATATTTGATCTCTATTCAAGAATCAAAACTACTTTCGCTTCAAGTTTGATTAGATTTTTAAAGAAATTTAATCAACTTAACTTAATAACTTCTTGTCCAATCATAGTTCCAAATTTTACTGGTAATATAGAATGCATCTTTTTTGGTTCTATCTAACGATCTAAATGGCTGCGGAATACATTTAGGAAAAAAGAATTAAATCATGACTTCAAACGTAATTGAATAATAAATGAGATTTTTATTCTTCTTAGCATTACTTCTGTCAACCGATAGAACTCTGGCACAGGAAATTCAAGTTCAATACTTGGCAAATGAAGGTGTTCGAATTTCAAATGAACATTCAGTCGTTTACATTGACGCATTATTTGGAAATGAGTTTGAAGCATATGATTATCTCACAGTTGATACCCTTAATCTGGTGTTTAATGATGGAAAAGATCGCACTAAAAATACTTTTATACTCGCATCACATGTTCATGGTGATCATTTTAGTGCCGATATAACCGGTGAATTTTTACAATCCAATCCAAATACACTTTTTATATCTCCACAAGAAACCATTGATGTGTTTAAAAGTACTTTCGAAGACTTTCAAGATATCTCTGAGCAGGTCAAAACCGTAGCTCTCCAAAAATATCAATATCATATTTTTGAATTTGATCATCTCAAAATTACGATCATAAATTTAGATCATCTTGGGGAAAGTCCATGGAAAGAGGCTATAAACTTTGCTTACATCATCGAAATGAATGGGAAAAAAATCATCCACTTTGGTGATGCTGGAATTGATGAGGTAAATCTTAAGACATTAAACCTACCCAAAATGAATTTAGATATAGCTATTATTCGTATTGGTCAAATAGCTTCTTTGAACCATAAGATACTCATTGATAGATATATTGCGCCAAAACATTTGGTAGCTGCTCATATACCTCTCTCATATTATGACCGAGCTGAAAGTATTTTAAAGGACTTTGATTATGATAATGTTATCATTTTTAATGAACCATTGAAAGAGTACACTTTTAAAAATTAGATTATCCATGTAAAACAACACTTTTGAAAAGGTGTTATTCTAGTTCCGTTGCCCTAGATTCAAGCATATTCATTGCCCAATTTTGGTTTTTGCTAATTGGTCCTTTAATTGATCTCCATTCATGAATCAGAACTACACTAGGCTCATTATTAACTAGGTTTGATGAAAATCTAATCAACATAATTCATGGCTCTAAAAAAATCATTCTACCTACTTTATTTCTTAGTTTTCATTAGCTGTAGCCAAAAAAGTTCAGGTCCTGGTGGCTTATTTTCACCTACTTATTCACCTGATGGAACTCTACTTGCCTATTATGAATACTTGAATGGGGTTCCTGAGATTATGATTTATTCATTTTCCGATTCAAAATCTTTACAAATAACTTCTGGTGATGGCGCATGGAGTATCGTCCCTAAATGGAACAATGCGGGAGATAAGCTAATGTTTTCACATGGTCAAAATATGATGACGTTGGATGTCGCCATTTATTCGATGGATTCGAAAGAATTGGTAACCTTTCAACGATTTGGAACCGAGTTTTCAGTCGTCTGGAATGAAGAATCCCATGTATGGGCAAATAGATCATTATCAGGTATTACATTTTATCAATCTCAAAATGATCTTCCAAGTTCTTTTGAAAAGATTGATATCCCAGAATTTTCTAACTATTGGATTTACCCTATTACTGAAGACGGTGATATGTTGGTGCAAGTAAATGATGAAGATTCATTTGGTCTTTACAGATTTACTGGAGATAGCGAACCTATTTTAATACTAAAGGAAAAAGGACTTAAAAACGTCGTCTTATCAAGGGAACAAAAGCATATCGCTTTTGAAAAGACTGTAGATGAAAACACGGATATTTATATTTCAAATATAGATGGTACGAATTTGGAGCGATTGACAACGAATGAGTTTCCAGATTATATGCCCGACTTCTCCCCTGATGGAAAAACTTTAGTATTTTCATCAGCACGATCAGGTACTTATAAAATTTATTCATTTGATCTTGAGTCAAGAAATATAACCCTTCTACTAGACTAGAATAATATCCTAACTAAGAACAATTACAATCCGGACCACAATTACGCTCAGATTTATCTTTGGTGAGTGGCTTTATCACAAATCGGTTTCCAAGATACACGATCACGATAACTAACATTCCAAAAGCGACACCAGTTTGAAAGCTCAGTTCCATTATAGGTTACTCCCTACTTGAAAAGCAATGAGAGAACAGAGATAAGCAAGTATTGTCATATAGCTAAACATAGCTACAGGCCATTTCCATGAATTGGTTTCTCTTCGAACAATGGCGATAGTACTCATGCATTGCATCGCGAGGGCAAAGAAAATCATTAGAGAAATTGCAGTTGCCACCGAATAAACGGGTTGACCGGTTACGGGGTTAATATCATTAATCAGTTTCTCTTTCAAGGTCTCATTTACATCATCTCCTTCCTCAATACTATAAATAGTATTAAGTGTACCTACCATTACTTCTCTTGCGGCAAATGAGGTTAAAAGAGCAATTCCTATTTTCCAGTCAAAACCTAACGGTTCAATAGTTGGCTCAATAATTTGCCCAAATCGACCTGCAAAACTATGTCTCAGTTGATACGATTCTATTGTTTCTTCAGTATTAGCTTTTTCAACATATTCCTCATTTCCAACTTTTGGGAATGAAGCCAAAAACCAAAGTACTATTGAAATAGCTACAATAATCTTACCAGCCTCTGTGACAAATACTTTTCCTCTCTCGGCTGTATTCTGAAATACAACCGACCACTTTGGCATTTTATAACTCGGTAATTCCATGATAAATGGAGTTTGTTGACCACTTGGGAATATTTTCTTCATAACTGCAGCTGAAAGTACAGCCATCACGATCCCAAATATATAAAGCCCAAAAAAGGTGATGCCTTGATAGGTAAATATTCCTAAAACAGTAGTAGGCGGAATAAATGCTGCGATAAGCAAGGCATATACTGGAAGCCTTGCCGAACAAGCCATAAAAGGTAGTACCATAATGGTAATTATGCGATCTCTCCAATTTTCAATAGTTCTGGCTGCCATAATTCCAGGAATTGCACAAGCAAAACCAGACATTAATGGAACAACAGAACGGCCATGTAATCCTACTTTCGTCATAAATCCATCCATCACAAAAGCTGCTCTAGCCATATAACCGGTTCCTTCTAACACATAAATGAAGAAAAAGAGAATTATAATCTGTGGAAGAAAAATAATCACACCACCAAGGCCTGCAATTACTCCTTCCACTAGTAAATCATTTAACATACCTGAGGGAAGTGAATTTGAGACCCAAGCGCCACCTTCTACAAAAAACAAATCAATCAAATCCATGAATGGAGTCGCCCACGAAAAAATAGCTTGGAACATAAAAAGTAGAACAGCTACAAAAATAATTGGTCCGGCTACTTTATGAGTAACAACCATATCAATTCTGTCGGTAAATGATGTTCCAACTTCTTTAGTCTGTTTTGATGCCTCAGAAGTACATTCCCCAATAAAATTATATCTACGAAGTACTTCAACAGCCATTGGATTTCCTCCCTTTAATTCAATCATTCCTCTGGCTTTGGCAATCACTTTCTTACCAATTTCAGCTTCTTCGAATTTGTAAAAGGCTCCTATAAACTCTCCTTCACTTATCAAACGAAGGGCTTCAATATATCTGGCGTTTTTAGGGATATTTGTATGAGGTACTATCCATTCATTTATTACAAGGGACATTGCTTCAAAAAGCGTTTCATCAGGTACCCATTTTAAAGGACGAGGAACTTCAAGATCAAAATCATAAATCGCTTCCTTAAGAAGTTCTATATCTTTTTTATTTTTTGCAGAAATTGCAAGAACTGGAATTCCCATCGTAGCTGAAATGGCATCTGCATTTATCGAAATCCCTTTATTACCAGCAACATCTGTCATATTTAAAATTAACATGACAGGGATATTCAGATCCATAACCTGTGTAGCCAAATACAGATTTCGATCTAAATTACTTGAGTCTACTACAACCAATACCAAATCAGGGACTTCTTCATGCTCGTAGCTACCTATTAAAGCCTCGTAAGCTATCCTTTCATCCAGTTTTTTGTAATTCAAACTATATGCCCCTGGAAGATCTATCACTTTATGGAGCACTCCACCTATAATTGTCGTTCCTACCTTCCTTTCTACAGTGATGCCTGGATAGTTCGCAATTTTTTGTCTTAAGCCGGTTAATGAATTAAAGATCGTGGACTTCCCTGTATTAGGATTCCCGACTAGCGCAATATTCAAAGGGCTTTTACTCATTTTATGTCCTCTACAATAATTCCCTTTGCCTCGGCCTCTCTTAATGAAAGTAGATAACCTCGGACTTTGATTTCCATAGGAAAGCCTAAAGGTGCTCTTCGTACAATTTCTATTTGAACACCTGGTGTAATTCCCATTTCTAATAGACGAGTTGTATCAGCCCCAGTAATATTCTTAACCTGTACTTTTTTAAACTTACGAATTTCTGAGAGAAGTGTGTCCATTAGCCTAAACAGGACTTACTAGAATAGATTTTGCTAGATTTTCAGTGATCGCTAATCGCGCTTCACCAACTTGTAGAATGATATTTTTCTGGTTGGAAATAATTTTTACATTTGCACCTTCCACACAACCTAACTCATTCAAGCGACAAATATCATCGCAGTTGCAATCAAAACAGCGAACCACAATTTCTTCGCCTTCTTTAGATGTATTTAAAGGGTGCATCATCTAGTAAAAATCTCTTATTTAAAAATGATCTAAATAAAGATAAAGATTAATCTGTTTTAAATGAACCTCTTTTTTAAATTTTTTATAGAACGGATTCCGGGAATACTTCTTCGAATCCATGAGGTGGTTTTTCAAGAGTCCAAGTCTCAAAATAGAACTGTTTTTCGGACGAAAGCCTCTTTCCATTAATAGAAAAAAACCGAAATGAATCTGGCAAGATGGCCTGAAGATTGTAGAAAAAGTTTTTATAAATATTTTTTTTACTAAATAGGTGGATATCAAAGCCATTTTTTGCTTCTAATTTATAGAGTATGATCCATCCTTTTTCTAAAACATCACGAAGCATTTTTTTTGTAAACGAATGAATTATATCTGATTCCACATCATCATTCGAAATAACCAGTGCCTCATTCATCTCCAATTTCTCGAGTGCGTCTACTAAAGATTTATAAATTCCGTTTTTGCTGTGAATTAAAAATCCTTCAAACCCCTTTTCAATTGCCTTAACAAACTCTACATAGGTAGAAATTGTATTTATCCCATACTTATCATTTTCTAAATCTGTACCTGAAAAATAGAGGGTAGAATAAGTGGGATCTGGTTTTGTAAAAGCTTCTAGCGGATTTGCATCTTCTTGTTTAGTGGATGGTGCTAAATCTTCTAGCCTTTGATCGTGATGAAAAATAAGTTTCAGGATATCTTTTTGAGACATGATTGTATACTAATTTCAGTTCTATTATGCTGAATTTGATTCTGATTCTATAGAAAATGAACCATTCTTTTACTTTCGGTATTGTATATAGTATCTCACTTTACAGATCCTTAGACAATACGTATCAAATTCACCGCATTGTTCAAGGCATCAGTAATTGAGTTATTTGTAAAAAAAATCCCGATTACAATTTCTTATAACCGGGATTTAAACGTTTTCAAATGAGTTAGATCATTGTAGCAATTACAAGCGCTACAACCGACATTAATTTAAGTAGGATGTTTAATGATGGTCCTGAAGTGTCTTTAAATGGATCACCAACAGTATCACCAACAACAGCGGCTTTATGAGGCTCAGTACCTTTTCCATAAAAGACTCCATCAATCTCAACACCTTCTTCAATCATTTTCTTAGCGTTGTCCCATGCTCCACCAGCGTTTGATTGGAATAATGCCATCAACACACCAGCTGAAGTAACACCTGCAAGAAGCCCACCAAGCATTTTAGCACCAAGAGTTGGATCGTCACTAATGAAACCAGGAACGAATCCAAATAATACTGGTACGATTACAGCTAGTAAACCTGGTACTACCATCTCACGTATTGAAGCGGCAGTAGAAATCTCAACACATTTTTCATATTCGGCTTTTCCATCAGCTGCTTCAAATGTTTCCTGATCTTCTTTAGACCACTTATCGAAATCTTTTTCTCCGTTTTTGTTCATTACATCAAGAGCTGCTCTTAACTCAGGAATATCTTTGAATTGACGACGAACTTCCTCGATCATGCTCATTGCAGCACGTCCTACTGCATTCATTGATAGTGCAGAAAATAAGAAAGGAAGCATCGCTCCAACAAAAAGAGCGGCCATAACAAATGGATTTGTTACGTTAATTATGACTTCCAAACCTGGATTAGCAGCTTCATAGGCTGTTATAAATGCAGCAAAAAGAGCAAGAGCTGTTAAAGCAGCAGATCCAATCGCAAACCCTTTACCGATGGCAGCAGTAGTATTACCAACTGCATCTAATTTATCGGTTCTCTCACGAACTTCTGGTGGAAGTTCAGCCATTTCAGCAATACCACCTGCATTATCAGAAACAGGACCATACGCATCAACCGCAAGCTGGATACCTGTGTTTGCCAGCATTCCAACTGCAGCAATTGCGATACCATAAAGACCTGCAAAACTGAACGCTCCAATTATTGCAATTGCAATAATGATAATCGGGATTGCAGTTGAAATCATACCAACTCCTAAACCAGCAATAATGTTGGTTGCAGAACCGGTTACAGATTGTTTTACAATAGAAAGGACTGGTTTTGTGCCCGTTCCGGTATAATGCTCTGTTACTAGACCAATCAGTAAGCCTGAAGCTAAGCCAAAAATAGTCGCCCAGAAAACGCCCATACTTGTAAATTCTGTACCGTTAAATGTCCAAGTAGCAGGTAACATCCATTTTATGATAAAGAATGAAGCAATAAGCATTACAACTGCGGAAGCAAACTCACCTAGGTTTAGTGCTTTTTGCGGATCTCCACCCTCCTTAACTCTAACTAAGAATGTTCCTAGTATAGAAGTGAAAATACCAGTACCAGCAAGAACTAACGGAAGCAATACCGCAGAAAGTCCACCAAAGTCATCACTCCAAGTTGAAGTTGCCATAAATGCTGCCCCAAGAACCATAGTACCAATAATAGAACCAACATATGATTCGAAAAGATCAGCACCCATTCCTGCAACATCACCCACATTATCGCCTACGTTATCGGCAATAGTAGCTGGATTTAGAGGATGATCTTCAGGTATACCCGCTTCAACTTTACCTACAAGATCAGCTCCTACATCGGCAGCTTTCGTATAAATACCACCACCAACACGAGCAAAAAGTGCAATTGAAGATGCACCAAATGAAAATCCAGTAACTACTGCAAGTACTCTATTAACAGCATCTGCGCCGTCAATTCCGAATACATTGGAAAACACAAAAAGTAGAATTGAAAGGCCAAGAACACCTAAACCTACAACACCAAGTCCCATTACAGAACCGCCTGCAAAAGCAACTTCTAGACCTTTCCCTAAGCTTTCCCGAGCAGCATTTGTAGTTCGTACATTAGCTTTTGTTGCTACTTTCATTCCAATAAAGCCGGCTAAACCTGAACAGATCGCTCCTACAATAAATGAAATTGATACCATCCAACTTGAGGTTACTGCATCGGCACTGACGGCCAAAATTATTGCTACTACAGCAACAAAAATTGAAAGTACTTTATACTCCGCCTTTAGGAAAGCCATGGCACCAGCAGCAATACTATCTGCGATACGCCCCATTCTTTCAGTACCTACTTCTTGTTTTGTTACCCAAGAAGATTTTAGTGCGGTAAAAAGAAGAGCTATTACTCCTGCCGCAATTGAGAAAAAGATTATGTTTTGCATAATTCCGCTTGTGTTAGTTTACGTTTTCACCCGAATTGACCCCGGGCGCTTAATTAAAAAGATTCATTGCTCTTACAATCCCTAAGTTCACAAATGCAAGAGCGGCATCGTGCGCTTTCTGAATAGAAGCCTCTACTTCTTCCAGTTCATTCGAATCAAAAGGGGAAAGTACAAAATCAACTTGTTTTCCCCTTCTAAAATCATTTCCAATACCAACTCGAAGCCGGGGGTATTCTCTACTTCCCAGCTTTTCGTTAATATCTGCAATGCCATTGTGACCTCCGTCACTTCCCTGTCCCTTCATTCGAATAGAACCTATAGGAAGATTTAAATCATCATAAATCACTAGGCAATCTTTCTTATCGGTATTGTACTTTGCGAGTGCTTTCTTAACTGCAACGCCACTTCTATTCATATAATTAGTGGGTTTGATAAGTATAATTTTGCGCCCTTTATGTCTTCCTTCTGCGACAACAAATGGCCCATTTCCGGCACCAAATTCTACAGAAAGAGTTTTTGCCAATACGTCAATTACTTCGAAACCAATATTGTGACGAGTTCCGTCATATTCTTGCCCAACATTTCCTAATCCTATAATAATGGACATGACGGAACCCTATTCAACAATTGGCTATTCTTTTGTAGACTCTTCGCCTTCTTCAGAACCTTCGCCTTCAGCACCTTCAGTTTCTCCTTCAACACCCTCTTCCGTTGCTTCTGCATCTTCGTCTTCAAGAACATCACTTACAAGTGCGCCTTTTGGAGGTCTGATAGTAGCAATGGTTCTAGTTAGGGCATCTAAAGGTACAATCCCCTCGAGTTCTAAATCTCCAACATGAAAAGAATTTCCAATTTTTAGATTGGTAATATCTACTTCAAATTCTGAAACTATATATTTAGGAAGAACTCGAATTCTTACAAATTTCATAGGTTGGAACATACGTCCACCACCTTCAACAACACCACGAGCCGTTCCTTTGATTCTAACAGGTACTCTTAAAGTAACTTTATGATTATCAGAAAGCACATAGAAGTCTGCATGAATAGGGCGATCAGTTACTGGATCAAACTCCATTCTCTTTAGAAGTGTCTTATACACTTTACCATCTACAGTTAGTTCCTGAAGCTTGGTTTGTGCTCTTCTTAGAATTTTTTCTAATTCTAATTCATCTACAGAAAAGTGAATGTTTTCTTCTACTTCTGGACCATAGAGTACAGCAGGAACTCGTTTTTCTTCTCTTAAAGTACGATTCGCTTTTTTAGTAAGCTCACGTGGAGTTCCTTCAATTTTTATTAATTCTGGGTATGCCATTTTTTACGTTTACCTTATAAACATTAATTATCAAACAATGCACTGATGGTATCATTGGTATGGATACGTTGAATTGCTTCCGCAAAAATATTCGCAACACTCAACACTTTGATTTTATCAGAAGGTTGGCGAAGCGGAATAGTATCTGTAACTAATAATTCATCAATGGGCGAATCATCGATTCGCTGGAAAGCTGGTCCCGAGAGTATCGGATGCGAACAAATCGCAGAAATATTCAATGCACCACGCTCTTTCATAGCAGTAGCTGCATTGGTTAAAGTACCAGCTGTGTCAATTAAGTCATCAACAATTAACACATTCTTGCCTTCCACTTCACCAATTATATTCATGATTTCCGATTCATTCGGCTTGGGGCGGCGCTTATCAATAAAGGCCAGAGTAGCACCTAATTTTTTAGAGTAAGAACGAGCCATTTTTAAGCTACCTACATCTGGAGCTACCACCACAAGATTATTTATAGGATGTTCGGTAAAGTGGTCGATAAAAACCCGACTCGCATAGAGGTGGTCGAGAGGAATATCGAAGAAACCCTGAATTTGTGCAGCATGTAAATCCATCGTTAATACACGATCTGCCCCTGCTTCAACCAGTAGGTTAGCCATAAGCTTAGATCCAATGGAAACTCTAGGCTGATCTTTACGATCTTGACGAGCGTACCCAAAATAGGGAATAACAGCCGTAACTCTTTTTACAGAAGCTCGTTTCGCAGCATCTAACATCAATAGAAGTTCTATGATATTATCGCCTGGAGGAGGAGTAGGTTGAACTATAAAGATATCTTCTCCACGAATACTTTGCTGAAACTTTACATAAATTTCACCATCAGAAAATTGTTTGACGGTAACTTTACCCAAAGACGTACCATATTCTTTAGCTATGGCGCGAGCCAAGGCCGGATTGCTGGTACCGGAAAATATTGCAAGAGGACTGTCCAAGTTAGTTTGCTAGCACTGAAAATTTCAGGATTACATAAAACAAAAAGATGCATCCTTAATCATCTTTCTGAGTATTTGTTGCCCGGGGAGGATTCGAACCCCCACATACTGGACCAAAACCAGGTGTCCTGCCATTAGACGACCGGGCATAATTCGAGTCATCGACAGACTCCAAAGATAGGGACACCTGCAAACTCAATCAAGACAAAATTACTTTTTTTAGTACAAAACATTCGTGGCAACGTCGAGGATGGCAGTAGGCTTTCAATTGATGAACTGAACCTAACTTCTTGCTAAATTTATTTCTGTTTATACCCTTTAAAGAATCAAACTCTCTTAACACATATTTTGGAATTGGAACCCTATACTCATTCCAAGCCTCAGCCGAAATCTTTGATATTTTTTTGAAATCAAATAGATTTCCAAGTACATAGATTGCAGGGAGATAAACTGTTGCATAAAGTATCTTCAAGCGCCCTATCCCTTCAAAACCTGATTCTTTTACCCAACGGTGCCATAATTGAATAGAATTTGTATTTAGAAAAGTCTCAAATGAAGTTTCTATAATTTTAGTAGCAATATTTAGAGCTTGAGCTATTCTCTTTTTTGGATGATTTGCCGGATATACCCCTTTATGATTCCAAAGTAGATGAGTAGCGCTATCTCCAAACCCTGCAAATTCAAGAATCTCTTTAGATATAGTGAGTTTAGATTTATCAATATTTTCAAGAAACCACTTACCTACCTCTTGCATAGCTTCTCGATTATGAGCAATTCCAAATCCATCAAAAAGACTAAGTATAAGCGCGTGTTTCCATGCTTTTGATGGGATTAAATTGGGATTATAAAATGAAAGAAAATCATTCCCTTTTTTCTCTAAGTATTCTTTATGTGCCTTTTCAATTTGGGCAAGAAATGCACCTTCAGAAATAAACTGGATATTATTAGAGCAAGGTAACTTTTGTGATTGTTCGAATCCTGAAAAAAAAGTAGAAAGTTGATTGGGTAAATAAGGTAGTAAATTTAATGTGTGTAGCTCTTCCAGTTTGGCAGTTTGCACCTTCTCAGGGAAATCTTCTACAACTACATGTAGTACAACCTTATCATATTCGTTATTTAAATGATGCCCATGTTGTTTCCATCCACTCGACTTTAAATGCATTTCTACTGCACCATGCCAAACTAGCTTATCAATCATGAGCTTAGCATTTAAAAAATCAGGCCCATCCGAGACATTTAGTGTTCCGGGATCAAAAATAGTTATGGACTTTCCTTCTGTTGTAAATAGCTTAGAAGTGTCAAAAAGTAAATTCTTCCAAATCCACTGAAGTACTTCCTCCGAATATTTAAATCCGGTTTCAGGCATTCTCTTCCAATTCCTCTTCTTCAAATAAAATGTTAGAAGTAGCTTCGTATAAATCTGGTATTACTTTTTTTACACCTTTTGTAATTCTACCGAGTTTGTGCTCGCTTTCTTTTACAAGCTTACCTCCACGGTTTTCAACCCAGTTTTTAGCTTCACCAGTATGTTCAGAAACCCACTTACGATTTTCTTTCCCACTTTTCGGTGATAGTAATAACCCTATTACTATTCCAGTAGTAAACCCAACTACGGTGGTTAATAATGCTTCTATTGATCTATTCATTTCTCTTGTTTTTTTATGCTCAGGTTAACACTGTTAATGTACAGCTTTAAGTATTAATTTAAAGTTTCGCAGTCAAAATAGTTCAATAAAATATTACCTTTCTTTTTTCCATTCAAAAACGTACATCATGCCAGAACAAATAATTTTAATGAATAAGGATAGAATTGCTAGAACATTAAAACGATTAGCAATTCAAGTTTGGGAGCAACTTTTGCCAGAACAGGAAATTATTCTTATTGGATTGAATGAACGGGGATTTGCGACTGCAAAAGGAATTCATCGTCATTTAGTTAATCTAATGGATACTGAAATTGAACTTTACAAGCTGGATGTCTTAAATACCGGTCCAAAAAATACAATCCCAAAATGCACCGAAAAGTTTGTACTTATGATCGATGATGTGATTTTTTCGGGAAAAACCATGTTTGGGGCCTTATCAACATTATGTTACTCTAACGAGCCTCAAAACATTGAAGTCCTTACCTTAGTGGATCGAGGTCATCGTACATATCCTGTACTTTCAGAGTTAACTGGAATAGTTGTCCCCACAAAATTTGGGGAACATATTGAGGTAATTCTTAATGATGAAGAACTTCATCAAGTAGTGCTTTTTAAAAACGTTTGACTAGAATTAATTATCCATTGAATTATTTTAAACCATGAATAAGACTTTATCACTTTTAGTACTAGGCATTGTACTACTACTTTTTATTACTCCTTTAAATGCACAAACGATAGTTATTCCCGAGGACCAAGCTGGTTGGGGGCAAACCTGGGTACTAAATCTAAATGGTTCACAAGCTACTTACGATAATTGGAGTGAAGGTGGAGTAAACACGATTAGTGGAACATTTTCAACGGTATACACTAAATTATATCGTAAAGACCAACTTGGTTTTGGTTTCAGAACTAACCTTCGATACGGACAATCACGTATAGATGGGGATACTAGAAAATCTGATGATCTCATTTCTATTCGTAGCCGTGTTATATACGACTTATCCGAAGGAAGTAGGGTTTCTGCTTATGGTGCTTTTCAATTTAAAACACAATTTGCTGAAGGATATGAATATGGTGCTGGCCCATTAGGTGAGGACATTCTGATTTCAAATTTTATGGCCCCGGGATATTTTACCGAAGGTGCTGGTATAGAGTACAGAGCCGATGATCATTTACAGCTTGAAGGTGGTTTAGCTTTAAAACAAACCGTTATTAATGATGATGATTTAGTCGGCTTCTACAACATGACTGATAACTTCCGGTCTGAAGGTGGTTTTACAACAGGTATCACCTACCAAAATACTATTGCTGAAAACATTCAATATTCTAGTAGTCTTGAAACATTTACGAACTTCTTACTCCCAATTAATGAAACAGATATTTTTTGGGCAAATGAGATTACAGGTCAAATCAATTCTATAGTTAATGCTTCTTTTCAATTTGAATTAAGGTATGACGATGATTTTTCTAGTGAAGTTCAAATCAAACAAGTTCTTTCTGCTGGTATTTCAGTAAGCCTTTTTTAACATTTTTCTGCTCATTTATTGCATGCATACTCATTATTTTGAGTATGCATTTTTTTTTGAATTTCAATACTTTCTTCCCTGAAGCCCATCTATTCTTACTATCACTTTAATTTTCAAGAATAATCGGTTTAACACCACCTTATAAATCGTTTTTTAATCATCTAAAAAAGGAATGAATAGATTTCTATTATTGCTCTTCTTTGCCCTCTTTATTTTATTTTTTTCAAAATCAAGCAGTGCGCAAATCATTGTTGTTCCCAATGATATAACTGGATGGGATCAAACCTGGACAGCAAACTTTAATGGAGCTCAAGCAAGATTCTCAAATTGGAGTGAAGGTGGAGTAAATACCATAAGTGGAACGGCATCTACTGTATTTACAAAATATTTTAGAGATGGTAGATTTACTTACGGTTTTAGAACTCACCTTCGATATGGGCAATCGAAAATAAATGGGAATAGCCTTCGAAAAACCGACGATCTTATTTCTATCAGAAATCGTGTTACCTACGAACTCAGCGAAGGAAGTATTTATTCCGCTTATGGTGCAATTCAATTTAAAACCCAGTTTGCAGATGGTTTTGAATATGACAAAGCTGAAGCAGGAGGGGATTCATTAATTTCAAGATGGTTTGCCCCCGCTTATTTTATAGAAGGATTCGGATTAGAAATAAAACCCAACGAAGATTTTAGCGCAGAAATTGGTGTCGCTTTAAAGCAAACTATTGTAACGGATGATCGGCTTAATACCCAGTACAGAATAGATCAAGGTAAAAATTTCCGACCGGAAGGAGGTATAACTTTTGGTGCACAGTATAAAAGAACTATTATGGAAAACACCGACTTTGTTACGAGTATTGAGACCTTTACAAATCTTTTAATTCCCATCAACCAAACAGATATTTACTGGGCGAACTCAATAAATGGAAGAATTAATAAATACCTGAATACGGTATTTCAGTTTGAGCTTCGTTACGACGATGATTATTCTAATCGGGTTCAAATTAAGCAAGTATTTGCTGCTGGTATAAAACTCAATATTTTTTAAATCTGATGAATAAGCAGGCTAAAAACGAACTCGAAAAAAGACTTGAAAGCCTGCAAAAATGGAAAAAATCTTTTGGCGATTGGGATATAGATCCTTCCCTATCTGTTTCAAATAAAAGAATTTCAGCTGTATTTGATGAACTGGCAGAGCGACTCGAATGCAATTATCCATTTCACCATCCGACTTATGCGGGTCAAATGTTGAAACCGCCCCACCCAGTAGCATGGGCTGCCTATTCCATCGCTATGTCCATCAATCCAAATAACCATGCGCTAGATGGTGGCCCCCCTTCTTCTGAAATGGAAAAGGAAGTCATAGAAAAATTAGCTCATTTTTTTGGTTATGGAGGTTCCTATCTCGGGCATTTAACTTCAAGCGGAACCATTGCAAACCTGGAAGCATTATGGATTGCACGAAAATCACACCCACATAAAAAAATCGCTTTCTCTGAAAACTCACACTATACACATGAACGAATGTGTGAAGTGCTTGGTGTCGAAGGAATTAAAATTTCTGTTCTAAATACTGGCCAATTTGACTTGGATTCCGTCAATCCAAAGGAAATTGGTACCATAATTATTACACTAGGAACTACTGGCTTAGGTGAAGTTGAACCTCTAGATCAGATTTTACCATGGGCGAAAGAACACGATATTCGAATACATATTGACTCAGCCTATGGTGGTTTTTTCAGAACCTTAAAAGATTCTGAATTTATAGACGGTACCTCCTGGAATCTTATGGAAGAAGCAGATAGTATAGTCGTTGATCCTCATAAACATGGGCTTCAACCCTATGGTTGTGGAGCTGTTCTTTTTAAAAATCCTGAAGTTGGACGTTTTTATAAACACGATTCTCCCTATACCTACTTTACATCTGAGGAACTCCATTTAGGTGAAATCAGCCTGGAATGTTCCCGCGCCGGAGCAGCAGCTGTTGCACTCTGGGCAACATTACAATGTTTTCCCTTAGAAGAAAAAAGAGGTTTTGGTCCCATTTTAGCAAAATGCAGACAAGCAGCTTTTACAGGTTATTCGTTACTTGTTGATTCAAAAAAGTTAGTTCCTTACAAAAAACCTGAATTGGATATACTAACTTACTTCCCGATTAAAGATTCAACAAACTTTGTTTCTCAGATATCCGAATTATCAAAACAAGTGTTTGAGGCAGGAATGAGAGAAAAGAGCTTCTACCTCTCCTTGTTCAAAGTACCAAGCTCAACCTTCGTTAAGCTTCATCCTGATTATATTGCTGATACAGATACGGTTACCATTCTACGAAGTGTGTTAATGCGTCCTGAGCAGTCTGATTTTATAGTAGAGTTGATAAGAAGAATTGAGAGAGTAATCTAATTTAGAAATGAAAGTTTTAGAAGAAAAAACTGCTTGCCCGAATTGTGGGTTTCAACCTTTAAATAGTTCTTTTTGTCCCAAATGTGGGCAGAGAAAATTAAGTGATAAGGATTTCTATATAACTTCTCTATTTCAAGATTTCTTCAATGACATTTTCCAGTTCGATAACGCATTTTTTAAAACGGTTAAGAATTTTTTAATCTCACCGGGCAAATATGCACGTGAATACAATTCGGGATCACGAAAAAAATACCTTTCACCGATCAAATTATTTCTTATTGCAAATGCATTTTACTTTCTCTTCCCCATAATAAACACCTTTACAACAAGCCTAAGCATTCAAGAATACGGGATAATCTACAACAATCTAACCCCAGGCTTAATCGAATCTACCATTTCGGCTTCTGGGTTATCAAATACAGAATTTGTAAATGTATATGATAAGCTTACTACAACTCTTTCTAAAGCACTCCTCATTTTTATCCCTTTTTCCTTCGGAATAATCACTTGGTTATTGAGTATCAGTACAAGAATAACCACACCTATTCTTACTCATCTGAATTATAGTTTAATTCTGAATGCATTTATGGTACTTATTATTACTTCTGTACTTCCCGGAGTCTATGTTATATTCTTAAATCTATTTGGGTACACTAATGTAGCAATTAATGATACCCAAATTACTTCTGCTGCTTTTATCTTACTCAATACTTTTGGATATTTTCTCTATCGTAATTTTTTTGGTAGCAAGTTATGGATCAATATAATTCGCACTCTTTTGCTAAATATTTCCTTTGTACTAATCCTTTTTGTCTACAGATTCCTTCTCCTGCTTGTAACTCTTGGATGGCTTTTCCTTAGTCTTTAACCTCTACAATTACTTCTATTTCTAC
Organism: Balneolaceae bacterium; assembly: GCA_040222455.1. GTDB lineage: Bacteria > Bacteroidota > Rhodothermia > Balneolales > Balneolaceae > RHLJ01. Next base: position 77,766 of record JAVKDD010000015.1, read on the forward strand.
AGCAAGATTTACCGGAAGCGAGTTCATTCCTACTGCAGATCGTGCGTGCCTGCCTTTTTCTCCAAAAATCTGCACCATAAAATCTGAGTAGCCATTAATAACTTGAGAATGTTGAGTAAATTCGGGTGAAGTATTGACCATCCCAAACACTTTCACGATTCGTATTACATTTGATAAATCTCCAACCTCTTTTTTGATAACCGCAAGATGTTGAAGTGCTATACTTCTTGCTGCTTCATAGCCATCTTCAATGGTTAAATCGACTCCAACTTTACCAGTAATTCGAGTTCCATCTTCATTTCTGGAGCCTTTTCCAGCTAGAAATAGCAGATTTCCTGACCGAACTACATCTACATAATTTGCCACTGGTGGAGTTACTTCAGGAAGTTTCAATCCAAGTTCATTTAGTTTTTGCTCAGGTGAAATTTCCTGGGCGAATAGATTGGTAGAAAGGATTAGAAATAAGAGAAGGAATAGGAACTTCATAGCTTTTTTAAGATTAGTTGCCTGATAATATAAAATTCTTAAACCTAATCTTAAGATCCTGAAACAAGCCTGCCTATCGGCAGACAGGTTCAGGATGACAGAGATATTTTTAAACTTGATAAAAACCGCTCCAATTCTGACCAATGGTGCGATAAGAAAAGTTTTCCATCGAGGAGCCTGTGCTGAACTTGATTCAGTAAGGTGGTTCGTTGAACGCATATGAAACGAGACGGAGGATTTCCAGAGTTTTTATGCTACTTAAAAACTAGTTACTCACTCTACACCTCACAGAATAAATCAGGAACTTCTGATTTATTCATCTTCCCTTGAAGGGAGATTTACCAACATTCATAATTTTATTAAACATCAAAAGAAATTCCCTGCGCCAACGGTAAAGAATCTCCCCAGTTTATAGTGTTTGTTTGGCGACGCATATAAGCTTTCCATGCATCAGAGCCCGACTCACGTCCCCCACCAGTTTCTTTTTCACCTCCGAAAGCGCCTCCAATTTCAGCTCCACTCGTTCCAATATTTATATTCGCAATGCCACAATCTGAACCATGCGCACTTAAAAAATTCTCAGCTTCGCGCATATTTAAGGTAAACATAGAAGAGCTTAAGCCTTGTTTAACGCCATTGTGATAACTCATTGCTTCATCAATAGTTTTGTATTTGATGAGATATAGAATTGGCGCAAAAGTCTCATCCTGAACAATCTTATAATCATTCTTCACTTCAGCAAGCGCAGGGCGAACGAAATTTCCTTCTCGTTCTAGTACTTCTCCACCGTAGATTACTTTACCACCTTCTTTCTTAATTTGCTTAAGCGCTTTTTGCATGGTCTCTACAGCAAGTTCATCAATAAGTGGACCAACTAAAGTATCTGGATCAAGCGGGTTTCCAATATTCACATTTTCGTAAATACTGATTAGGCGTTCTTTTACCTGATCATATACAGATTCATGAATAATTAATCTTCGGGTTGAGGTACACCGTTGCCCACATGTACCAACTGCTCCAAAAACAGTAGCTCGAATAGCCATTTCTATATCCGCATTTTCAGAAATAATGATGGCGTTATTTCCGCCTAATTCAAGTATCGTTTTACCAAGTCTGCTTCCTACAGTTTTGGCAACTTCTTTACCCATACGGATAGATCCTGTTGCTGAGATTAAGGGGATGCGTTCATCTTCTGTCATCCACTCTCCTACTTCTCTATCACCTGTTACCAAATTGAAAACTCCTTCTGGAAGGTTATTCTCTTTTAACACCTTTGCTACGATTTTTTGGATTGCTACTCCGCATAATGGAGTTTTTTCAGATCCTTTCCATATCATAACATCACCACAAACAGCAGCAATCATGGCATTCCAGCTCCATACAGCAACAGGGAAATTGAACGCTGAGATGATCCCTACAATCCCAAGAGGATGCCATTGTTCATACATTCTGTGCTGTGGGCGTTCGCTATGCATGGTAAGCCCGTAAAGCTGACGACTCAAACCAACTGCAAAGTCACAGATATCTATCATTTCCTGAACTTCACCAAGACCTTCCTGATTTATTTTGCCCATTTCGTAGGCAACTAACTTCCCTAATGGTTCTTTAAATTCACGAAGCTTATCCCCAATTTGGCGAACAATTTCTCCTCTTTGGGGAGCAGGCATTTCTCTCCATACTAAAAAAGCCGCTTCAGCTTTGCTCACAACTTCTTCGTACTGCTCTTTTGTAGTTACCGAAACATTAGCAATTTTTTTACCATCAACCGGAGTATGGCTACTTATTACTTCTTTGCTTTCTAAATGCTTCTGACCGGTACTTGTACCAGCGTTTACCCCTTCAATACCAAGTTTTCTAAGAAAATCCATGCTAACTTAATTTTTTGATTTTATACTTTCCCAAAGATATACAATTCATAAATATAAATGCTGAATTATGAAATTTGGTTTACCTTCATAATTGAATTCAAAAAAAACCGGATTACTTGCAAGAAGCCTCTAATAATCAAATTAAACTATTAAGAAAACTATCTCATCGAAAGAATAGAGAAAAAGAAGGACTTTTTATTGTTGAAGGTGAGCGAGCAGTTGAGCAGGTTTTAAACCATAGATTTCTGTCTATTGAAGCTATTTTTATTGAAGATGAGCTGGCTAAGAGCCATCAATTACCCACCAAATACTTTACTCTTCCAAAAAAAATCTTTATAGAAATCGCTGATACTGAAACACCACAAGGTATATTAGCAGTTTGCGCCATGCCTAATCCAATCTCGGTTCAAGAACTGGAAAAGATTGAATCTGGTGTTATTGTGGCTACCGATGCCATTCAGGATCCCGGAAATTTAGGAACTATCATCAGAACTGCATCTTGGTTTGGGGTTGAAAGTATTTTATTGGGAAAGGGAACTGTAGATATTTTTAATCCGAAAGTAGTACGAAGTACCGTTGGGTCTACAGGAGCTCTTCCTTTTTTGATGGGAAATTTAAAAGAGATATTGGATCAGCTTGAACATTCTGGGTGGAATACTCTTTTATTGGATGGTAACCCTGGTTCAACACCCATCAATGAAATCAATAAACACAAAAAAACTATTCTTGTTGTAGGAAATGAAGCAAATGGAGTTTCTGAAGAACTTAAAACAGCAAACCGACAGAGAATATTAATTCCTTCAAAACAGTCGAATAAAAGTGTTGAGAGCCTTAACGCCGCTATTGCTTTGAGTATCGGATTGTGGAGTGTTAATAATTAAGTTGATAACTCTTTTTTTATCAACCGAAAAACTCTCTTTCAAAAAAAAAATTAAATAGTTTTCCACATCCATTGCATCTGGATATTGCAATTCATTAATTCTTACAACCGTTCTTTTACATCATCTATTTGGCCTCGGTTAGGCTTGAATTTAAAAACTCGATTTGCCCATGCCTGCAAAGAAGAAAACGAAGAAGATTTTTGTACTCGATACTTCCGTTCTTTTATATGATTATGAAGCTATTAAAAACTTTGAGAAAAATGACGTCGCAATTCCCATAACAGTTCTTGAAGAACTGGATACTTTTAAGAAAGGGAATACAGTAACTAATCTGCATGCAAGAGAATTTATTCGGTATTTAGATGGTATTTCGGATGACAATATGCTTCTGGATTGGATTCCATTAAATGGCAGATCACATGGGAACCTCAAAGTGATAACCAATGGTGGTGATCATGTTGATGCCAACGTAATGTTCGGTTCCAAAAAGAACGATCATGATATCATAAATGCAGCTCTAAGATTAAAATCTGAGAACCCAACTGAACGTGTAATTCTTGTTTCTAAAGATATAAACCTTCGCCTCAAAGCCAGAGCTCTTAATCTTGAAGCCGAAGATTATGAAACTGTTCAAGTAAAAAATATTGAGCAACTCTATAAAGGTAAAACAGAGCTTGAACTTGAAGATCCTTCCCTGATTTCAAGATTCTATGAAAAGGGGAAAATCAAGCCTAAAGAGTTGATGGAAGTAACTCCTACTAGCAATCACTTTTATATTATTAAGAGCCATGGCTCTTCTGCACTTGGTTGTTTCAATAAGAAATCAGGTCATATCGAGACCATTGGTACTATGAATGCCTATGGAATCACACCAAAAAATGCTGAGCAAAATTTTGCTCTTCATGCGTTATTAAATCGAGATATTATGCTTGCAAGTATTACCGGTTCAGCAGGAACTGGTAAAACATTGCTTGCTCTTGCAAGTGCATTAGAACAGCGTAGCGAGTTTAAACAGATCTATCTTGCTCGACCTATTGTTCCTCTCAGCAACAAAGACATTGGGTATTTACCTGGTGATGCCAATCAAAAAATTGATCCCTATATGCAGCCACTTTGGGACAACCTTATCTTTATCAAAAATCAGTTTAAAGAAACGAGCAAGCAATTCAAGAAGATTGATGAAATGATTCAAACCGATAAACTTCGAATTGTTCCGTTAGCTTATATTCGTGGAAGAAGTTTATCGAATGTAATCTTTATTATTGATGAAGCTCAAAATTTAACTCCTCACGAAATAAAAACGATTATTACCCGGGCAGGTGAAAACACTAAAATTATCTTTACCGGTGATATTTTCCAGATAGATACGCCCTATTTAGATGCTCAAAGTAACGGGTTGTCGTATTTGGTAGACCGGATGCATAACAACCCTATTTATGCACATGTAAATTTGGAAAAAGGTGAGCGCTCTGAACTTGCAAACGTTGCAAGTAAGTTACTTTAAGCTGATTTTTATTAAGTCTTTTGTGAGAATTCTTATCTTTTTTAATATAAAATTTTCATAAGATATTAGGGGATAACCAACCATAATATTCTATGAATTTCTTTTGTAAAGCTATTTATTTATTCCTTACTCTGTTAATAAGCTCTACAGTATTAAATGCTCAAACAAAAAACTTAAAACCAAAGATAAATCAACTTGGGTTTTATCCTACTGCGGCAAAAATTGGAGTAACTCCAGAAGTTAATGCTACTTCTTTTTATTTAAGAAATACTTCCTCAGGAGCCATTGTTTATGAAGGAGAATTGGAATCTAGTAAACCAAACTCACCTTCATCCGAAAGTATAAAAATTGCTGACTTTTCGAATTTCGTAATTCCAGGCACTTATGTTCTTGGCATTGTTGGTGGGCTAGAATCTTATGAATTTGAAATCGGAAATAATGTTTTTTCCGAGTTATCAGATGCTCTAATCAAAGCCTTTTATTATAATAGAGCTTCAACAGCCTTGCTAGAAGAGCATGCGGGAGCTTGGCATCGAGCACTTGGTCATCCAGATACTTCCGTAACAGTTCACAACTCAGCGGCTTCTGCAAATAGACCTACAAATTCTAAAATTTCTTCTCCTAAAGGTTGGTATGATGCGGGCGACTTCGGAAAATACGTTGTTCCAATTTCTTCTAGTATTAGTCAGCTGCTTTTTGCTTACGAGGAGTTCCCTGAATTTTTTACTAATAGGGAATTCAACATTCCTGAAAGCGGTGATAACACTCCAGATATTTTAGATGAATCACTTTGGGCTTTAAGATGGTTATTTACAATGCAAGATCCTGATGATGGAGGTGTGTATCATAAATTAACCACTGCGAACTTTGTAGGAACAGTAATGCCAGCAAATAATAACGACACAAGATATGTGGTTCAAAAAGGAACTGCGGCTACTTACGACTTTGCAGCCGTGATGGCACAAGCAGCAAGAGTTTATGAGCCATTCTTTCCCAGCTTCGCCGACTCTGCATTAACTGCTGCAGAAAAAGCTTGGGATTGGGCTATTACTAATCCTAGTATAGCTTATAATCAAGGTTCATTAAACGATCCTTCAATAAATACTGGAGCCTACGGGGATGGAGGTAATTTTAGTGATGAAAAATTTTGGGCAAGTTCTGAGTTATATATCACCACAAAAGATGACAATTATTACATTGATAATGGATGGAATAATGCCGGAGTTGTTGGATGGAATAGTGTGAATGGACTTGGTTTATTTTCATTAGTAGCAAATAGACACAATCTTACGGCAATAGGATTAGAAGATACTACTGCTATGAAAAACAGAGTTAAAAACGTTGCAGATTCTTATGTTACCTCAGGAAATAATTCAGCTTATCACTCTCCTTTTGGTTTCACTAATGGGCATTTTTTTTGGGGTTCAAATGGATTCGCGGGAAATATCGGGTTAGCATCAATGCTAGCTTATCGAACCACTGGAGAGTCGAAGTATTATGATGCTGCTATTGATGTACTTGATTATATGATGGGTAGAAATCCATTGGATCAAAGTTTTGTGACAGGTTTTGGAGAAAATCCACCGATGAAAATTCATCATCGACAGTCTGAAGCAGATAACCTGATTGATCCGGTTCCGGGTTGGGTTGCTGGTGGCGCTAATCCTGGTAATCAAAGTCAGGATTGTGGAATTAGTGCTTATAATTCTACCCTCAGCGCTCTTTCATATTTAGATGAATATTGTAGTTATTCTACCAATGAGATAACTACTTATTGGAATTCCCCATTTATCTATTTGGTAGCAGGATTAGAATATCTAACCCCATCTTTTTCAATTGAAAATACTAAAACTGGTTTTTTCTTAACACCTGATTTTAACCCGATTTACGAACCTGGTGATACCGTTTCATTAGCCTGGAGTTTATTGAATTTTGATGAGGTAAACTTGTTATATAAAATATTTGAAGACGGAGATTTTATTTCTTTAGCAACCAATCTATCAACCAATGATACAACCTATTCAAATTTCATTGTTCCTAATTTTCCCGGAAAAAACATTGTATTTAGAATAGAATCTTCGACTGATTCTGAAGCTTGGTTTCAATCCTCTTTTCTGAAAATTAAACCCAGCAAAGCAATCTATATAAATGAAATTTCAACGAGTGATGGCTCATTTGAACCTCTCAAAAGAATCACTATCGAATGGGAAACGATTAGTGTAGACTCCATCGATATCATGTATCGATTATCTTCCCAATCTAACTTCACAATTCTTACAGAATCATATCCAGTTTCCAATAATAGTTATAGATTATTTAGAGTACCAGATGCTCCAAATGATTCATTGATCATACGCCTTCAGGATAGTGATAATGATACTGTGTTCGCTGAATCTGAACCGAAAGAAATCGGTATCGAAGTTTCGAACGAAACTGAAAGTGAAACAGCTTTGAGGTTCAAGCTCGGTCAAAATTACCCAAATCCGTTTAACCCAACTACTTCAATAAATTATAGTATCTCGAAAAATGGACTTGTTAACTTATCAGTATTCAATCTTCAGGGGCAGTTTGTAGCTGAACTTGTAAATGAGTCTAAGTCAGAGGGAGAATATTCCATTACCTGGGATGCTTCAAATGTAGCAAGCGGCATTTATTACTACCGCTTGCAATCAAATGAAGAAGTGTTAACCCGTAAAATGATGTTGATCAAATAAACTCAGGCTAGTTCGACCAACTTAAGTTAGCTGGTATTTCATTAGAGCCCGTAATATTCGGTTGTAGGTTTTCTATTAAGTAATTTAAACGAAGTTTATTATAGTGTTGGCCATGTGCTCCTCTGATACCATGCCTGTTTGCAGGATATGTCATTAAATCAAACTTCTTATCTGCAAGAATTAGTGCATTTTGAAGCTGAACTGTATTCCCTGGATGAACATTATTATCTATAGTTCCATGTACCAGTAATAATTTTCCTTTCAAATTTTCTGCATAAGTCATTGCAGAACCATTTTCGTAGCCTGAGAGGTTTCTCTGTGGAGTGTCCATATAACGTTCAGTGTAAATGGTGTCATAACTTCTCCAATCTGTAACTGGCGCTCCTGCTATTCCTACATGAAAAACTTCAGGATAGCGCAACATTAATAAAGACGTTGCATAACCCCCATACGAATGTCCGTAAACTCCAACCCGAGTTTCATCTGCGTAATCGCGTTTGGTAATTTCTTTAACAACATGAGCGTAGTCATCAATTTCGATACTCCCAAGTTTACCATAGTGCAATGTTGCGAATTCCTTTCCACGATTTCCGGAACCTCTGTAATTTGCCCGCACTACTATAAAACCCAGTTGAGCAAGACGTTGATATCCGTCCGCATCTTTATAACCATTTGTTACATCCTGATATTCGGGTCCACCATACAGCGGTAATACAACCGGATACTTTTTGTTAGGATCAAAGTCTACCGGTTTATACACTAACACTGGTAAATCCTCAGAGCCATCTGCAGATTTAATCGTAATCATTTCTGGCTTTTTCAGATTATTCTTAGTTACGTTTTCGGTATTCGCTTTAAGTAAATTTCGAACTAATTGTCCATTCGATGAATACAGGTTTACTTCGTATGGATGATCAAAAGATGAAAAAGCATCGGTATAAAAAGTAGCTGCATCATTCATCGAAATAGTATGTCTGCCATCTTCCTTGGATAGTTTTTTCATACCCTTCCCATTAAAATTTACTACATAGAAATAACGATCCAATCCCATGTTTTGGTAGGCAGTGAAATAGATTTTCTTATTCTTTTGATCTACATTTTCGATGGCGGATACTGGCCATTCACCATCAGTAACTTTATTGATTAATGTACCATCAAAGTTGTAGTGGTAGATATGATTGTAGCCACTAACTTCCGAAGTCCAAATGAAGGTTTTATTATCATTTAGTTGGATGAAATTATCATGCAGGCTAATGTAAGCATCTTCTTTTTCCTCAAAAATTGTTCGAACTACTTTCTCCTTAATATCATAAGCCAGAAACTCTAAATGATTTTGTTGTCGATTTAACCTTCTAAATGTTAGTTCACTTCCATCATTTCTCCAGATTGGTCGAACAATATAAGTATCGGGATCACTGTTTGTTGGAATCTGTTCAATCTCACCACTTTCAACATCAACAATAAATAAGTTTACAGTTGGATTTTCCTCACCTGCTTTTGGATATCTCATCAACTCTAACCCAGCTTCAAAATCAGTTTCATGAATTACAGGGTATTGAAATACATTCGTCTCGTTATACTGTAAGTAAGCTATTTTAGAATCATCCGGTGAAAACCAATAGGCTTCACGCTGTCCAAATTCTTCAGGATAAACCCAACTTGGCTTACCATTCATTTTCTCTTCACTACCGTAAGTGAGACGCTTTTCTTCTTTGGTTTCTGTATCAACTATATAAATATCGTAGCCCTTTACATATGCAAATTTGGAATAATCATTAGAATAAGTTCCGTTCCAAAGCTGACTTGTTTCCATTTGTCGCATCAGTTCATCGTCGTACTTAAAGCGTTCGATTTCTGGTTTAAATAATTTTCTTAGACTTTTGTCGTCCAGATGAAAAATAAAATCCGTTTCATTACTCTCAAAAAAGATTGCTTCGTTATTCATTACAAATTCAAAACTCTCAAAAGGAAGAGCAGAAACAGTACTCATTGTAGCTTTGTTGTATTGCTCAATAATAGCTTGTTCGGTTCGCTCATCAAAAAGAGGTGTTTTACTCTGAGTTTTAGGATCAACTTTATAAAAGGCTACGCCAGAAGATGTGCGTTCAGTTTCAAAATATCCTCGATCTCCTGGTAGCCACGATAATCCTGAAGTCCCTTCATAGCTTACAAAATTACGATCTCCCATCTCATTATAGAGGTCTATCCCAACACTTTGCGCAACAATTTGATCTGCCACAAATACTGCAATAACAAAAATGAATGTACTTTTTACTGCTCTTTTCATAAGAATAATTTTTGGTATAATTTTAAATCTCGTTCAAAGATAATCCGACTTCTTCGAAAGTCTAAATCAAAAGAAGTAAATTGAGAACGTTCTTCCATAAAGTAATGTATTCATTTCCGAAAACTTTATTCAAGCCTTCGTAGTTTCTTTTTATGAATAAAACATTTGTACTTCTGCTTACAATTATTTTTAGTCCTATACAGGCTGTTGCTCAAACTCCAATTGATACTTTATCTGCCGAACTAGATGGCATTGTGGTGGTGGGCTTTCAGGGAAACCGAAGTTTGTTAGAAACTCCTGGTAGTATTTCTTATATAAAACCTGAGTTTATTTCCGGTTTTGATAATGCCTCTTTGGTTTATGGATTAAATACAGTAGCAGGAGTTCGAATGGAGGAAAGGGCTACGGGGAGTTATCGGATTGCGATTAGAGGAAGTTCATTACGCTCTCCTTTTGGAATCAGAAATGTGAAAATATATTGGAATGATATTCCATTTACTGAACCCACGGGAAGTACGTTCCTAAACCTTCTCGATACTTCTAATTTGCAATCAGTTGAAGTAATAAAAGGTCCTGGTGGCAGTTTATATGGTGCCGGAAATGGTGGCGTTCTTTTAATCAACAGTACAGCCCTTTTCCAAAAAGACCAGTTAACCGCGATTTCCACCATTGGCTCATTTGGTACTTTCAGATATGATTTAGGTTATCACGATAAACTGGAAAATGGTGAATTATCTTTTAAATTATCAGAGAGTAAAAGTGATGGCTATCGTGACCAAGCCTTTCTTGATAGAAAAGTGATAGAGATTTCTGGCGAAACAGAGTATTTGGAAGGAAGAAAAATTGGCGCTAGTATACTATACAGTGATCTCAATTATGGAATTCCAGGCGGATTAACGGAAACTCAATTTATAAATGATCCTACTCAAGCTCGTGGAGGCCCCATTGGGAGTGTTATCCAGAATGCAAGTATCAAACATGAATCGCTTCTTTTTGGGTTAACTCATACCTACCAAATTACTGATAGATTTTCGAATGAATCCACTGCTTTCGGGACCTTTAGTGATTTCGAAAATCCTTTTAACTTTGATTATAAAATTGATAGCCGAAAAAGTGGTGGATTGAGATCGAAATACGAATACAAAACTAATATTGGTGACGTAAATACAATATTTATGCTTGGCACCGAGATGCAAGCATCTAGTTATGCTTCTAGAAATTTTCAAAATAATGGTGGTCAGCCAGACTCACTAAACTTTGATGATGAGTTAAAAGTACAATCCAATCTTTTTTTCTTTAACTCCCAGTTTGACCTTCCAAATGAATGGTACATTACTGCCGGACTTAGTTTTAATTCCCTTACTTATGATATTAATCGATTGGTTGCCACCGATATTAATGATAATGGCGAAGTCGGTCGTGTGCTAAAAGATTTTAACCCTCAGTTTATTCCCAGACTAGGAATCGCAAAAAGGATTAACTCTCAAATTACTATTCACGGAAGTATTGGAACTGGATTTTCACCACCAACTATAGAAGAAGTTAGAACTAATGAAGGAAGTATAAATCTAAATCTTGAGCCAGAAACCGGAATAAATTACGAAGCCGGAATACGTGGTAATGCGCTTCGGGGTAGGCTTGGTTTTGATGTTGTAGCCTTCCTCTTCAAATTGAATAATTCTATCATTCAACAGGCAAATCCCGATCCAACCCGCGATACATTTGTATTCAGAAATGCGGGAAAAACTAATCAAAAAGGATTGGAAATCACCGCTAACTATATCCTGATTGATAGTAACAATGGATTCCTGAAAAGAGCACAAATAAATACTGCTTACACTTTCAATCATTTTAGATTTGAAGACTATTTTACAGGAAATGGTGACTTTTCAGGAAACGAAATGACAGGAATTCCTCCTCACTCTCTTTTTACTACGCTAAGTTTTAATACACAACCAGGCTTATATGGAAACCTCTCTTATAACTTCACTGATGAAATTCCTCTACGTGATGACAATACCATTTATTCTGAATCCTATAACCTAGTTCAAACCAAAATCGGTTATAAAGCTTCCTTCTTTCATGGAATTGAAGCCGATTTCTATTTCGGAATTGATAATCTGCTTGACCAACGCTACAGCTTGGGTTACGACATCAATGCTTTCGGAGGCCGTTATTTCCAACCAGCACCGGAAAGGAATTGGTTTTTGGGAGTGAAGCTCAATTATTCAATTTAAAATTAAGAATGATTTAATGATTTTTTTGTCATTTCGACCAGAGGGAGAAATCTAAAGGGTTGTTTGTAAGCTGATTTCTAGATTTTTCACACTCGTTCGAAATGACAGGTTCATCTTCCATTCCTAATTCTTAATTGAACTATTCCTAATTGATCAAAACATCCTCGCCAAAACAACCGTCTCTTTAAATGTTCGATCACTTCCATTAGCGCTGTTATAGGCTTCGAAGAGAACAATATAAATTCCCACTCTGTTTTTCTTTCGGTCGTCGGTTAAGCCATCCCAAAGAAGTGAACCTTCGAAACCCGTTTGTTGTCCATCAACTAATTTTCTCACTTCCCTTCCATATCGATCAAAGATTCTAACCCTGAGCAAATAGTCAGGTGCATCTAAGGTATAATTGATATAAAGATTGTCTTCGAAACCATCATCATCAGGAGAAAAAGGATTTGGTGTAAAACTTATTCCCGTACTCGCTGGGGCTGTGCCCGGGCGCTGAAAAATGCTATTTATCGTATTTGGAGTTCCGCCACTTACATGAGTACTTGAACTCCAATTGCTTTCTGAGTTACTTTCCCCTTCAGGATTTATACGCTCTAATGCAATCCCATCCGTATCAAATACATTGGGATTCTGCCAGCTTTCATCAAAAAATACCGAATCTATAGTTACCCCGATGCTATCAGCCAAATAAATGGCATCGCCTGTAGATGCTAAACTTAAACTGGATCGATCTATTCTCATGGTAAATTGATCGGATTCGTCTTCCATACTAAAATATCTGGCAGTTTTACTATCGTTAAATGTTTCTGCTTCATCTTCAGAATAAATGAGAAAATATCCATTAGGCTGAATCCATTTGAATTGAGTAGAAACAGGAAAAAGTGATCTAATTTCGTCTTCCTCATCGGGAGCATCGTGTAATGAAATACCTTCTAATGAAATAGCTGAAGTACCTCCATTAAAAAGCTCAATATATTCTGTTTGATCGGGAAGATTGTCATCTGAATCGGCTAAAGGATCAAACATAATTTCATTGATTACAATTGAACCTTTAGCTAGTGGTGAAATAAGAGGCGATGTTAGATCAGTAGCTACATTACCTTTAGTGTCTTTAAGATTATAAACTTCAACATTGAGATTGGCCTGAGAATTGCTTTTTTCAACACTAATTGGGCCGGGTGCCCATTCTACATATACTAAATTTGAGCCTGTTTCTAACAACTCTACAGAAATCTCATTTACAAAAAACACAGTCTGATCATCAGGATCCACAAATTCGGAGAATACAATTTTTACTACTGAATCAATCTGAGCTGCAAAAATAATTTCAGGCGGAGTTTCATCTTCCTCATAAATGGAACTTTGTGATCCAGCACTGAACCCATTCTGAGCAGTACTACTATTCCAATTCGAGGCATCATTCGAAGCTCTTGCCGGATCTTTCCGTTCAACTGAAATTCCAGGACTATTTCCACCCCACATCGACTGATAGAACAAACTATCAATGGTAATTCCATCCACATTTTTGATGATGATTTCATCACCACTGTCATTTAGTGATGGAAATCCTGACAAATAAATTCCGTTATTCAATGAATTGGCAAAATCTTCGCGATCGGTTAGAACTACATATTCACCTGCAGCCAGAAAAGTACCGGTAGGGATGGTCGCTTTGCTGCTAGATGCATCTTTGAATGTCCATCCCGAAAGATCGAAATTCTTTTCTGTGTTATTGAAAAGTTCCACAAACTCAGGAGAAAGTTCATTTTTTCGGCGATACAAGATTTCGTTGATGACCACTTCCTGTTTTAAAGCCATCGAGATTTCCACATACTTTATGGGCACCGTTTGCGAAGTAAGCTTATTCCCAAAGATATCTCTGGTGTTCATTACAGTAATTTCGAACTCCTGTCCATCACTAAATTCCGTTTCAAAAGTTAGCTTCACCGTATCCTGAATTCCAATAATCTGGGTAATATTCATCCCTGGAGAAACAGAATAGTTTGCGCTATTAATTAAGGAAGCTATTGTGGGAACTTCAGAAAATATTAAACGGACTTCCTGATTAGATATGGCCAGCGATTGAGTGATAAAAGGAGCCTCGGTATCCGGTTCAATGGCATTTTCCAGTCCCGGAGTTCCAAAGTTTGGCGAGGGGCTATCTCCCCAATTGGCTTGGAAAACTCCAGAAACCTCAGCATCTCTTCGTTCCAGAGAAACTTCTTCTCCACCCCATATACTTGAATAAGTAAGCGAATCGATAGTAATGCCTTCTGCATTTTTAAGAACAATGGCGTCTGTAGAGTTGTTGAGTGTTGGAAATCTGCTTCCCATCACAATACGATTTATATTTAACCCAGGTATGGTAGAATCTGGAGTTAATAGTACATATGGATTTGGCTCTACAGGCGAAGTTTGATCCAGATACTTTTGTACATATAAATTTTCTTCTGATATTATCTGTTCACTTCCCGTGTTATCACTTATGGTCCACCCGTTTAAGTTGAGGGTTTTTCCTGTATGACTGTTAAGTTCAATAAACTCTGAATATCCCGTTGCCGGGTCAAACATGAATTCATTTATAACTACATCGCCCGGAATTGCAGGAGATGTTCTTACTAGTTCATACGATATCGAGATAGTCTCTGCTATGTTTCCAAAAACATCTTCCTGATTCCTTATCTCCAGATAGTTTCCAAACCTATATGAGTAGTATGGTCGATCAAACTCAAGTAAAACTGTATCTGGTGCTAATAAAGTAGCTTTTACATATTCATTTTCTCCTGCCTCAGCATTCGGATTTACTTTTACAAGAATAAGTATTTCGTAATTGTCAGGGTTTTCAGCTGGACCTTGCTTGATCTCTTCTGTAAATACGAGTTGAATGGTTGAGTCATTCAAAAACTCATAGGATTCAATATCGGGTGGAGTCGTATCTACTTCTACTTCATTTTCTTTTCCAGGAGTTCCAATTGCATTTGGTGAATCTCCCCAGTTTGCCTGTAAAGTTGATGATAGTTCTATTGATTTTCTTTCTAAAGCTACATCTTCCCCTCCCCAGGTTGTTGTGTATTCTAACGAATCAACTAAAGCTCCGCTTCCATCAAATACCCGAATTTGATCGGTAGTATTATTTAATGCAGGAAGTGATACATCTACATATAATCCCGCCCCAAAATTGGAAGTTAAACCTTCCGGATTTGTGGTAACTACTAAAAAACTATCCGGATAAAAAACGATATCTTCATCAGAGATAGCGGTTAAAGAGTTATTATCTCCAATTCGCCAATTCTTAAGGTTTAGTACTTTCTGAGTAGTATTTTTTAACTCAACATATTCTGAAATGCCTGATCCAGTAGGAGGATCTTTCAAAAATTCGTTGATAATAACATCCCCGAATTCATATTCATCAAATAGGAAAAAAGTGAATGTTGTATCGGTTAGTAGCGTATCATTATTTGAGGACTCAATCCCGGAAACGAAAAGTTCATTTTCTCCACCTGTAAATACTTCCGGAAATGTAATTCGCAAAGCCTTATTACCTTGATTGGAAAAAGATTGAGGATTAACATTTCCATTTAATGTGAAATCAGAGACTGAAACAGTAGCAAAATCGATATCTCGATTAAAAGATAAATCTATTTCTGTATTACTGAATCTATTGAAGCTTTCAATTATAAGTGGGTCTATGATTACAGGTGGTGGATCGATTTTGAAATCAAAGTAATAATCATCAACTCTTGTGCTTGTATAAGTAACTAAAACTCCAAAGAATTCAGCTTCAGAATAAGTAGTATCAGTTACCGATTCACCGGCATTGTGAAGCTCACCATGGTAACCTTCACCTACTTCCAATGTCCAGTTTCCTACTCCATCCCTTGTCACCTTTACTCGATATGAACCTCCTGCTTCAAATATGGTTGTATCTTCCAAAATACTTGTCTGAGTACCATCATCAATCCTAAGTAGCTTGAAAACATCATCTCCAGATTGCCCCACTCTTACTGCATAACCATTTACTGCACCAGATACATCTTCAATATCACTCATTATGAAAATCTCTGCTTTATTTCCATCGGATGGAGCTGAACCGTCAATTCGAATAAAAAACTCCCATTCGCCAGTTGTGTTTGTTGATGGGGTTGACAGAAACGAATTACCTGCTTGGTTAGCGTTCAATCGTAATACATTGTTTCCATCTAAATTGAACACCACAAAATTACTGTCTGCCCCAGCCCAGGAAGGGTTCGTAGTGAATTCTCCGTCTGAAAAATCATCTTCAAAGTTTTGAGCAAAAACAGAACCTGATACAAGAAATAAAAATATGGAGATAAGATATTTCATAAAGCTAGAATAATCTCTCAATTGAACTTAATCAATACATTCTTGATCTCTAAACCTTATATTAATCAAAAAAATAGGGTAAAAGATTATCCATCTTTTACCCCTGGAAGGACATTGAGAGTATTACTCTCATGGCAATGATTGTCGTCTCTATGCTATATAGTCAGACCAATTACACAGGAACTCCTTACAGAATTTTTGTACTTTTTTTAAGATTTTTTTAACACTTGATAACTTTATAATAAACAGGACTTAGATGCGAAGCTTACCTTTTGTTATTGATGAATTGAACGGCGGTTTTATGATTTTGGAAGGAATCCTGAGAGTAGAGAAAGGGAAACTTCATATAGAGTTTCAAAAAAAGGATAACCTTCTTGGTGCATACAAATCCGACTTGAGAGCAATAGAGATTGAGTTAACTGAACTTAGTATGATGGAATTCAAAAAAGGATTCTTCTTCAATAAGCTACTCCTGCATTCCAAAAGAGCTGCTGCATTTAAAGATTTACCTGGAGATGAATTGACAACCAGAAAACTAAAAATCAAAAGAAAACATCGTGAAATTGCTGCCAATATTTCTTCAAATGTAAATCTTCTACTTTCTGAACAAAGGCTAAATGAGCTAAAAGGAGATGATGAATGAGTTTCGCATTTAGCTACTCATTACTTGATCGATCAGGTACTCCTCCTCTTAAATATATAAAAGGAGTTCTTAGTATTGATGGAGAAGAGCTTTTATTTGAATATAAGCTCTATGATCCTCAAGGAAATGTTCTTAGTACGCTTAATAAATTTTCTATAAACGTTGATTTCCTTGAAAGTCTCGAACTGATGAAAGGATTGTTTAAATCAAAGCTGATTATCAGAACCACACAAATGGTGTTTCTTGACCCACTTCCAGGAAGTAAACAAGGCTCTATCACGTTAGAAATAAAAAGAGAAGATCGCTCTCAAGCTCAGGATTTTGTATCCAAACTGAAAATTGCTCTGTCTGAGAGAAAACTCAGAGATTTGGAATAGTTTCGTTATTCCTTATTCCTTATTCCTTAAGGTAAAATTTGGAAGAACCTGAATACATAGAAAAACTATTGGTATATCGATTTACCGATCGCTGGGTTGGTACCATCATAGTAATTGGCTTAACAGTGAATACCATAATTTCTTTGATAAGCCAGTGCTGAATTTGACTCCTAAGATTGATTATGGTACGGAGCGGATAAAGACGGAGAGTGTAAGGAAGTAAACTAGCTTTTAAACTTCACAACACCCCTTAGAATAAATCGGGAACTTCCGATATATTCATCTACTCACAAAGGGAGATTTTCTGCCTAGTCAACTCATTTACTTTTGAAAAAACCTTTCCTCTTCAACAATTCGGCGTTTAAAATTGCTCCACCTGCAGCACCACGGATGGTATTATGCGCCATACACACAAAACTTACATCAAATACTTCCGCATCTCTAAGTCTACCCATGTGAAGCTGCATACCATTTTCCTGATCGGCATGTAGTCGTGGCTGTGGATATTTAACTTCATTATGAAGTTTAATTGCCTGCTTTGGTGCAAAAGGTAGACCTAAATCAGCAATTGGATTTTTAAAATTCTCGACTACTTTTCTAACCTCATCAATACTTGAAGGCTTATTGGCCAATTTAATGGTTACAGCTGCAGTATGTCCATTTATTACTGGAACTCGGGTACACGTCGCTTGAACTTTAAAATCTGGTTCTGTAACTACTCCCTTTGAATAACTTCCTAATAACTTATGAGTTTCCGGGGCAATTTTCGGCTCTTCTCCTCCAATAAAAGGAACAAGATTCCCCAGTATATCTAAACTTGGAACTCCTGGATATCCAGCTCCTGAAATAGCCTGCATGGTAGTTACAATCATTGCCTCAATCCCAAACGCGTCATAAATTGGCTTTAAAGCAAGTGAAAGTGGAACTGCTACACAATTTGGATTAGTTACTATCCAGCCAGAACCATCTTGTGTAAATGATTGGTGTTTGATCAACTCAATATGATCAGGATTCACTTCCGGAACTAACAACGGTACCGTTGGATCCATTCTGAAATTCTTGGCATTCGAAATCACAGGAATTCCAGCTTCAGCAAATGCTTGTTCAATCTCGCCCGCTACACTTGCATCCATTCCGGAGAACACGAAATCAATGCCTTTAAATTCGTAAGGATCACAGTTATTTACTGTCATCTCTGCCACGTAGTCTGGAAGATTAACATCTTCAATCCAGTTAGCCGCCTCTTTATATTTTTTTCCCGCTGATCTTTCTGAAGCCCCAAGTGCTGCAATTTCGAACCAAGGATGGTTTTGTAAGAGTCGTATAAATTTCTGCCCAACTGCGCCTGTAGCGCCAAGTATTCCAACGTTCATAAGCCGATGTACAATTAAGAATGAGTGAATTAAGAATCATGAAAATACCATTCTTAACTTTTAATTGTAATTCCTTAATGAGTAAATATTTTATTCGTCAACTCTTTTAATAAATGCCTTCAAAAAAGGTTGTGGTTATTCTTATCTTCACACTCATTTTGAACTCACACAACGAAGTAGATATTCTATGTCGAATTTAGACAACCTTGACAAAATTGTTTCTCTAACCAAAGCCCGTGGCTTCATTTTTCAGTCTTCAGAAATTTATGGTGGATTAAGCGCCGTGTATGATTACGGTCCTTTGGGGGTTGAATTGAAAAGAAATATCAGAAATGCCTGGTGGAAAGAAATGACTCAACGTCATGATAATATTGTTGGGGTTGATGCTGCTATTTTTATGCACCCAAAAGTGTGGGAAGCAAGTGGTCATGTTGGTGGATTTAATGACCCAATGATTGACGATAAGCAATCAAAGAAGCGCTACAGGGCGGATATGCTAATTGAGCAATATATTTTGAAGCTCGAAAAAGATGGGAAAACAGACAAAGCTGCTGAAATTCAGGAAGCACTTGATACTACAGGAACGCGCAAAAGCCTGACTGAAGATTTGTATGATATAATCATTGAAAATGAAATTAAAGCGCCCGATTCCGGAGCATTTGATTGGACGGAAGTTCGCCAATTTAATTTGATGTTTAAGACTGCTTTTGGTGCTACAGCTTCCGAAGACGACGCTGTGTATTTACGCCCAGAAACAGCTCAAGGTATTTTTGTAAACTATAAAAATGTGTTAGATACTTCTCGGGTGTCTATTCCTTTTGGAATTGCCCAAACTGGAAAGGCATTTAGAAATGAAGTCGTTGCACGGCAGTTTGTCTTCCGTATGCGTGAATTTGAGCAAATGGAAATGCAATATTTTGTAGAACCAGGAACGGATGAAGCTGCTTATAATTCCTGGATGGAAAAGCGAATTGCTTGGCATAAGAAAATTGGGATTAGAGAAGAAAACCTCCGTTTTGCCGCTCATCCAGCTGATAAACTTGCTCATTATGCCCGTGCTGCCGCTGACGTACAGTATAAATACCCTATTGGTTGGCAAGAAGTTGAAGGAATTCATAATCGCTCAGATTTTGATTTAACTCAACACCAGGAGTTTTCAGGAAAAAAACTTGACTACTTCGACCAAAAGAATAACAAGCGTTATACTCCTTTTGTAATAGAGACTTCTATTGGACTAGATCGTTGTACATTGATGGTACTTTGTGATGCTTATCGTGAAGAAGAAGTAGATGGTGATAAACGAGTAGTACTGAAAATGCACCCAGAATTAGCTCCTATTCAAGTTGGTGTTTTCCCACTTATCAAAAAACCTGAACTTCAAGAAATCGCGCATAAGATTACAAACGATCTTAGAGAAGATCATTCTGTTCAGTATGACGAAGCTGGTTCAATTGGAAAAAGATATCGACGATTGGATGAAGCCGGAACTCCTTTCTGTATTACTGTGGATTTTGATACCATCGAAAAAGATAACCAAGTTACAATCCGCTATCGTGATGATATGAGTCAAGTTCGAATTCCTATTGAAAAAATAGCGGATGCTGTGAAGGATGGGATTAAAGACTGGAAGGCTGAATAAAAACGACTAACAATGGCTAGTCGTTTAGCTGTCTTTTCCTTGTTGTCATGCTGAATTTATTTCAGCATCTGAGGGGAGTTATTTGTTGTTCTGGAAAAGAATTAGTTCGAGGCCTATCCCTTTGTTGATCCTGAATCGAGTTCAGGATGACAAAAATAAGATGCAGAAAAGTAGGGTAGTTTTTTTTTGGCAATCCATGTTCCTAACATAGCTAAGATTCCGCACATGCGAAAATCGACTATAAATAAAAGACCGTTGACCCGTCAACCGTCTTTAGTGCCTCGTCACAAACTACTTCATCAACAACATCTTTTGAGTAGCAATGTTGGTCCCATCAGTTAAGCGATAGAAGTATACTCCACTTGTGAGTCCAGTTGCTTCAAAGGTAATAGAGTGTGCTCCAGCATTAAGGTTTCCATTTACTAAAGTTTGAACTTTCTGTCCCAAAACATTGAAAACAGATAACTCAATTTTTCCTGCATTGGGAATATTGAAATTTATATTTGTGCTCGGATTAAATGGGTTTGGGTAATTTTGACTTAATACGAAACCAGAAGGACTAGTATCTTCATCTTCAATTGAATTCACAATTCTTTGATTTACGCCACCTGGTGTTCCTCCGCGTGAAAATGAAGAAGCCCAATTTTCTCCCAGCGTATTATCTGATTCTGAGTTTTTTAGTTCTAATGTAAAACCTTCACCATCAGGTTCTGTTGGCCATGGACTTTCATCATCATATTTCACAAAGTCTACTAGCCCTCCATCAGCGTTATAAATTTTAACTTCATCACTATTTCCGCTAAGCCCAAAATCAAATTCTCCTACGACTTCAGTCACCTGATTGTATCTATTTGAAAATGCAGATGCGTTATTAACTACAACTAAATAACTCTCCGACTCAATACTGGTACCACTTGGAAATTCAAACACATTATCTAAATTATCATCTCTAAATGTCCACCCTGTTAGGTTTATTGTTGATTCCCCGGGATTATAAAGTTCAATCCAATCCCCCGAATCTGATGTCTCTAATGAATTATAATTAATCTCATTTATTACAAGAATGTCGTCTACCACTTGGAATACAGCCTCGATTACTAGTGCTGTATCGGTAAGCTCTATGGTGTGTACCCTGCTTCTACTTTCTAGTTCTCCATTAACATACCAGCCCTCAATTTTGTATCCCGGTTCAGGTCGAGATCTTAATGTCAGCGTTGTCCCTTCAAAGTAAACTCCTTCCCAATCTTCGGATTGAGAACCTACAATTTCAGTATTGAGCTGAGCAAATCCATTTGCTGTCGGTTTTAATGTAACTAACATTGTATCAACCCCAAGTGTATCTAATATTTCATCATATAAATGTTTAGGATAATCAACTACATAGTCTTCTGTTACATCACGAACCCATTCCATGTTATAGGTACTCACTCCACTTATCGACAACCAGCCGTCTGTCCACCGAGCAATATCTCGATCCATTTCGGGATTTATCTCTGTATCTATCGAATCAATCAGGGCCAACATATTATCTGAACGAAATGATGTATTAAGCATGTCTGCCAGCCGTACTAAAAAGTATTCTTTATAGGTAGGATTCTCCATCATTTTTCCAAGAATCCAAAAATCGTAGGTGCCAATATCTAGATATTCTGAAAACTTATTTAAATATTCACATGGTCCTTTTCCAAGATTTTGCCACCAATCGAAATCATGAGAAATATAATGCCATTTACCATCTTCGTTTCTTGGTCTCCAGTATCTAAGATTGTTTGGATCTCCATGAGAAGTATATACTTGGTAAATCCAATGATCCGTAAAGCTTTCTAAATTGATATTGGCTTCAATAAAATCATAGAATTCCTGTGTTGAAGCATCTAAGTCGTCAATTTCATCAACCATATCATAATATGCTTCAAAATCACCATCTTTTGCTTCGTCGTAATCGCTAATTAAATCAATTTCTTCATAACCATAACGCGATTCTATGAAATCATCATTTTTCCTCTCTTGAATTGTATATATACCCCAATAATGTCCATTCAAATATAAAATCGCTGGTTTATTGGCCTGCATATCATTTCTATGATTCCATTTTTGATTGACTGCATACATCAGTTCATTCAATAATCTAGAGCGTTCTTCAGCACCTGCTCTTAAACCAAAGCCATCATATTCTTGATACTCATTTTCTTCAAATAATTTGTAGTTGAGCCTATTTATTCCGAATTCTTCATTATTGTTAAGTATGAATGATTTTTTATTGAATGCTTTACTAAAATTCCCACCTATTTCAGCCTCTGCCTGCATTTCAAACTCTATACTTCCATTTACATCAACATACTCGATATTTACTGGATACTTATATTCTTCCCAGAAATTTGCGCCAAAAAATGGCCATTCATCTTCATATTCGTCGGGATTGCCAAGCACATACATTCCGAACTCCTCATCCCAAAGGCTATCTGGTTCCATCACAAACGAGACTACAGGTAAGGTGTGTATTTCTTCAAATAAGTAGGTATTTGTTGAAACTGAACTTGATGCAAACTCTTCACCTAAAGCTATTGCCCGAACTACGGTTGAAGTATCTAAAGAAACTGGATTCTCATAAAGAATTGAGTTCTCTGTTGGAACAGAAGAATCTATTGTATATCTAATCTCAGTATTTTCAGATGCTGAAGAAATTCCAATCACTTGTGTGCCCGAATAAAATCCCGTTTCCAAAGAAAATACCGGTGCTTCCGCTGGTATTTTTGCTGCATCTCCAGTATTTGAAGCCCCGGGACTTGGTGTTTGAAATGAAAATGTATTGCCTCCATCTATTGTAGCGGCCCACGAAATATCTGTTTCTTGTTCTGGGAATTCAACTCTTTGAATTTCGGTAACTCCATCACTTTCTGTTAAAATTACAAACTCGCCTGAAGCACTTAGTTTTGGAACTACATGAAGTGCACCATCATCGGCATTATCGTCAAACCAAATTAACAAAAACTGACCGGGAGCTATCGTTGTTGATGCACTTTGGTTGGTAGGAATTTGCCACTTAGTGAGGTTATCGGGATCGTCAGAAACATAAATACCACCAAAATTCACCGATAAATTGCCCGTATTCAAAATCTCAATCCAGTCATCAAAATCTCCTTGCTCATCTGCAATGGTAGAAGAGTTTGATGCCATAATTTCGTTTACTCTAAGTTGTGCAAATGCTGATGAACTTAGGAGAAATAAAACGATTAGAAAGAAACTGTATCTGATAATCATGAAGTAGTTTTATATAAGTTAAGTCGAATCAAAATATAAGCTAAAAAAGAAAAATATCTTATTGGATACCTATAAATTACATCAACTTATTGATTAACCAATTATTGGTAATTAAGTATCCACGAACTGATGCTCGATAAGAAACCGACAACAAATTCTTTAGATAGAGTAGCGTACTCCATCGGCAAACCAGTTTGTGCTTTTTGAAATAGATGGTTGGCATCTTCAAAAGTGATACTCACACAATTTTCTTTGGATGAACAAATCTCATCAAGTCTTCTACCATTTTGTTTAACTGTTACTTGGGTATCTTTGCCACCAAAAATTCCTAAAATTGGAATATTTAAGCTTTCGATATCATTACCTGAATCATAAAATAGCAGTGACCGCATTTGTAGAGTTTTAATAGGATCTATTGACCTTGTGAATTGAGCTTCTGCAAATGCATTACGATCTGTTATATATGCTTGTTGAGCTTCGGGTAATTTCGCTAGTTCTGCGTTTATGAGTTCTTTAAAGTTCTCTCTTACTTCATCCCATCCTTCATCAGTACGAACAGCAGCATACACTTTCTCCTGAAATGCTAAGGTTGGTTCTAAATCTTCATCTGTTTTTCCTATCGCTTTTTGCATCACCACTATTTGTTCTGAAATTACATCTTTAAGAGAAACGATAGGTGATGCCATTAAAATCAGATGTGTAACATCTTTGTTTTGCGTTGCAGCTTTTGCCCCAACCATTCCACCTTGACTATGCCCCAACAATATGAATTCTGAATATGAATGTTCTGAGGATTCTTTAAAATGACTAATTATAGCACCAACATCTGAAGCCATAATTTGAAGTGTAGCATCATTAAAAACACCCGTAGACTTTCCTACTCCACGATCATCAAACCGATAACTTGATATTCCATTTTCAACTAAATGCTCTGCAATTACTTTAAACGGTTTAAAGCCCACGATGCTTTCGTCCCTATCTTGTGGTCCGCTCCCAGATATTAAAATTACTAACGTGCCATCAGTTTCTGAATCAGGAAAAAACAGAGTACCACCGATTTCTACCTCTCCGTTTCTAATGATGATCTCTTTTTCTTGAGCAAATAGTGAAATACTTGCTTGAAAAAAGACACAAAATACTATTGCAAAATTAACCATGGTTTTTTTCTTCTTTTTCTAGTTTTTTGATAAATGATCTATAAATAAATAAAAAACTATCTAAATATTGTGATCTCTTTTTGTAACACAAAGATTAGTAATCATTCCAAATCGCTTAGTTGAATATTAAGTGCTTTCACACTGATTTGAATTTCAATCATAGAAAGTCCGAGCGAAACAAGTAGTAATACTAAACTTGCCCCGAACAAGATTTTTCCTAAAACATACCATCCTGCGAAAAGTGCCACCATACAAAATACCGATAGAAACAAAGACCCAATCCCTAGAAGCTGCATGTTTTTAATAAGACCAACCCGTTTATGAAGGTTTTCAATTTGATCTTTGGTACTCTTGTCTCCGGTTTTATTATAATGAGAATGAAGTGTTCGTATTAAATTTGCGAACGATAAAAATCTGTTTGTATAGGCGAGCAACAATAAAGAAATTGCTGAGAAAAGTAGCCCCGGGGTAGTTAGTGTAAGTTCCATGAATAAAGATACTGATTCGAAAATTTAATTCCTGTAAAGCTTCCAGATACTCCCAACTTCCTGTTTGGCTTCAAATTGTTCTCTCAATAGTGCATGTATACTTCCCTCTTTTCTTATATATGGGGTATAAATGAAAACAGGAACAAAGGTAATCCCCTTCCATTCGAAAGGTTGAAGTGTCTGAATTTGTGGCCAAATGCGTTGAGTAAAGTCGAAAGGTGCATTATAAGAAGTAATATATTCGATATTATAATCCTGAATTTGTGAAAAAATCCATGCTTCTTGTTCTTGAGATCCTCTAACAGACGGTGGAAGTAGCTTATCTGATGATTTATATAAGTTCGGATTTCTTTCACTTTCTACTATAGCTACTGCCATATCACTCCAAATTATTTGGTCTTCCATCACATTTTCCTGAATCCACCTTCCTACTTCTTTTCTTGGTTGAAGTGAGTATTGTCTGTAGTAAGGTATAATTAGTTGAATTAGACTTATTCCAACTAGTAGAAAAATAATTCTTCGAGTTACAAATGGTCTAAAATATCCGCTATTAAATAATGAGAAAAACCAGATTATAGCCATAGGTAAAGTAAGAACGAAAAGCCTTGGGTCTGGATAGGCGATAATCTTAAATTGAGCGATAAAAATAAAAACCCAATGTGAAAGCGTGATATAACCCATAAGATTTAACCACTTTTTATTTTCGAATAATTTTGTAGAATCTGTCTTTTTGAACCAAATGAAGAAAAATATAAGTGGAAAAATTTGTATCAGCGAACTTACGGGAGTGAGTAAATACTCTACTAAATAACTACCTTCGTTTGCATAAAAAGCAGTACTTGAAGTAGTACTTTGAAATCTATTTAAAAGCCAACTTAGAAAATTACCCGTATTTAAAAACGACCAATAAGACCATATTCCTAGTCCCAAAATTAACCCCGAAATCGAGTAAATAACGCCTTTATAGTTTTTCATATAAAGGATTGGTACAAGAGAAATTCCGATTAGAAAAGTAATCTCTTCTCGTGTTAATGCTCCAAGAGCTGCGCAAAAAAGAATAAACCAATAATTATTCTTAGTTAAACCAAAAAACCAACCAAGTAATAACAATGCCCCAGCCATTTCTGCTACATTTACATAGCTAAATACAATCATATATGGGATAAAAGCGGCAACTAAGCCAATATAAATACCAATCTTTTTATTGATTAATGTAGCGCCAAGCCATGCTGTTATTGAGGCGGTAAAAGCTCCAATAATGCTATTAAAAACGTGTATCACAGCTAATGAATATGTGCCTGTGATAAGCATAATAAAGCTACCTAAATATCGATAAAGTGGCAGCCAAGCTAACTCACGATCTTTGAAATCGGTATAAATAAACCCATTTTCTAAGGTAAGCTTGCTAATAATCAAATTGTGTTGCGCGTCGCCCCAATAATCGACAAAACCTAGCGCTAAAATAAAAAAGCGTAGCGCTAGAGCAAGTACAAATATTGATAGATAGGGAAACTTCTGAACCTGATTTGATAAGCGTTCAGAAATGGAAGTTGTGCTCAATCGTTAATCGTTAATCGTTAATCGTTAACTCAAATTACGTTGATTGATTTCAATTCCCTAAAAAGAAGAATCTCTGCTGATTTTATTCAGCTACACCGATAACACCACAAGCTATTCTTGAGCCAGCTGCTCCGGAAGGTTGAGAGGTTAGATCATCTTCTCCAGCATGAACAATGACTCCTCTTCCTATAATCTGATCGATTCGAATTGAAGAATCAATATAATTCTTAGTGGCATTACCTGATTCGTTTGCTATGATATTCCCCATGTCTCCCATGTGTCTATCCATTGCTTCGGGACTACTATGCTTATTTTCAGTTGGATTAAAATGACCCCCCGCTGAAGTGCCATCTGAGGCTGTACAATTACCAAATTGATGGATATGAAATCCTTTATTTCCTTCTTCCAATCCATTAATCTCTGCATTTACTGAAACACCTTCAGAAACAGATTCAAAATGTACGGTTCCAGTTACACCACTATCTCCAATTGGATGAATAACGGCTACTGCTTTTGTATAATCAGGTGCTAATATTTCTATATTTTCTACTTCTTCTTGAGTACATCCAACAAATATAAATAGAGTGAGGAATGCTAATTGTATTAATTTCATAAGTCTTTTAGGCTTTGCGGTTCAAGTTACTAAAGTATTTTTAGTCTGAATTCGTTCAACTTTTCTAATCCATTTTCGAATTCTTTGAACTCTTCAGGGTTTCTGCTCTTTATAACTTCGATTCTTTTTTTCTCTTTTAATTCCCTCACAATAAGATTGGCGTCTTTAAATAATACAGCTGTAAAAATACTTAGTACCAAATAGCTCCCTATGAATACTGATGAAAGTCCTGAAAGCCATAGAATCAGTGTAAATGAGAGCCAGGTTAATGGGAAAAGAATTAGACCACATAAAAACTTTATTGAAGCATCAAAAGCATGATCTTTAATTACTGTTCCAATAATTTTGCGTACTGCTTGATAAGGAATCAAATTATTTAACCAACTAAATAAATATAATGGAGAAAGTAGCATCATAATAAAATTAGAGCGCTGTCTTCCAACTATCGTTTTAATATCAAACTTATTTCTTTCAGCAAAATCTAAAACTGAAGCTGCTACTTCAACAATCTCTGGAGTTAAATTCTCCTCAATCTTTTTTACTTTTTCATTGGCAATTTTAGGGTTTATAAGACCAATTTCATCTTTTTCTAAATCTTCGATGATAATTTTGCACAAAGGATAATGATCTAAATTGGTAACATGCATTGTCAGCTTTTTCATCTCTTCACTCACTCGATCCTTTAATGAATTAGCCGCTTCTCGTTCATCCTTTTCATATACCTTTTTAAAATCCTTCATATGAATTGGATCGCCAAATTCTACCCATATCTTATTTCTGGTACTTCTATGCTCAGAGTAATTCACACCTACAGGAATTACATGCAAATCCATATTCCAATTTTCCTGTACTTCTGCATCAAATGCTATACGTGTAAAACCTTTACTAAGTGGCCGAATCCGTCGCTTTAGATTATGATTCGCTTCTGGAAAAACCAGAATAGCATCATTTCTTTTTAAATACCTAATACACTCTTCAAAAATTGCATTGTTTTTTGTTACCGAACTCAAACCATCCCGCACCCGATACACTGGAAGCATATTTAAACTTCTTATGTACCATCCTAAAAGTGGTGGATTAAATGCCTGGGCTCTAGTTAGAAAATAAGTGAAGAACTTCACATTGGTAACCACCAAAAAAGCATCCATAAAAGAATTTTGGTGATTCGGTAAAAATAATACTGGTTTCTTCCTCGGGATTTTTTCCTTCCCTTTTACTATTATTTTTTTGTAGTAAAGTCTAAGCCCATTCTTTACGATTGTTAGTCTAAAAAAATTATACCATAAATAATTCTTACGCATTACTGAACACCTTTTGCAAACTTGCTTTTCCTATTGACCAATACCATCCGATTAAAAATCCCATAATTATATGCCAAATACCCCACCACGCTGCTATTAATGCCATGCCGCCAAGCCCATCAAAAAAGTTGAAAATTAATAGTAATCCGAGGCCAGAATTTTGAATTCCTGTTTCTATAGCAATTGATTTTCTATCCTCAAAAGAAAGTTTTAGGATAGATGCGATACCAAATCCACCCAAAAGCGCAATTGCATTATGAAGAAATACAAAGCCAACCACATATTGCACATAACTTAAGAAATGATCGAAGTTCATTGCAAAAGCTGTAAATACAAAAGCAGCAAAAAACAAAACACCAAAAGCTTTAATCCATTTTGTAAGCTTTAGAGCAAGTTCAGGTTTATAGTGGCGAACGATCATGCCTAGAATTAAGGGTAACCCAAGAATGAGTACTACAATTTTGAATACTTCATAAATGTCTAAACTAACTTCTTGAAGAATAGCATTTGTTGGGGCGTACATACTTGCCCAAAACGTAAAATTAAGCGGTGTTGCAATCACAGCTAACAGAGTTGCAATTGCCGTCATACTTACAGAGAGCGCTGTATTTCCTCCCGCAAGCTGTGAAAAAAAGTTCGATATGTTACCACCTGGGCAAGCCGCAACCATCATCATTCCTAAGGCAAAACTTGGAGTAGGATTAAGTAAATAGATTATCAGGAATGTAACCGCTGGTAAAAATAAAAACTGTGAAAATACACCTGCTACCGTAGATTTTGGATTTTTGATTAAATCTTTAAAATCCTGGATGGTTAGTTCCAAAGCAACCCCAAACATGATGAAGCAAAGGGAGACATTCATCACCATTAGTCCCCCACCCCCTAAATTTAACTGCAACGCATCTATAGATTCAGACATGGCTTGAATGTAGTAATTTTGAACTATGAATAAATAACTAAATCGATGAAAAGGGTTTCATTGCTAAATCCTCAAACTTACCTAACTCCGCTTTCATTTTACCCGTTATTGCTATCATTGCAGCATTATCGGTACAGTAACTTATTTTTGGAACGTGAAGAGTAAGATTTAATTCTTTAGCTAATCGTTCACACTTTATACGAAGCATAGAATTAGCTGATACTCCTCCTGCTAGCGCTATGGTCTTTACTCCGGTTTCTTGTATTGCACGCTTCACTTTTTTAACCAGAACTTCTGTTATAGCTTCAGAAATACTTGCGCACAAATCACTCAAATTTTCTATAACCCACTCTTCACTTTTATCCTGAATAAAATATAATGCACTGGTTTTAAGACCCGAAAAACTGAAATCTAAACCCTCATTTACTAATGCCTGAGGGAACTTATGGAACTTTGGATTTCCTTCTTTTGCAAGTTTATCCATAACCGGACCTGCAGGATAGGGTAGCCCAAACATCTTACCAATTTTATCAAAAGCTTCTCCTGCCGCATCGTCTCGGGTTTTTCCTAATATCGAATGCTCAAATGGTGACTTTACAAGAACTAGCTGAGTATGACCTCCGGAAACAGTTAATGATAAAAAAGGAAATGCAGGTTTACTGTCTATAAAATTTGCGTAAATATGTGCATCCATATGATTTACCCCAACAAGAGGTATATTTTTAGCTAGAGCTAGACCCTTTGCAAAACATAAGCCAACCAACAGAGATCCCATTAAACCTGGACCCTGAGTTACTGCAATAACATCAATTTGATCGATTGTGATATTTGCTTCTTTAAGAGCCTGCTCAACTGTTTGAGATATAGTAGTTTGATGTGCTCTCGATGCTAATTCTGGTACAACTCCTCCAAATTTTATATGGATTGCCTGGGATGCAATTACATTTGAAAGTACTTTAGATTCTGATAGTACAGATGCAGCAGTGTCATCACATGAAGATTCAATTCCTAAGATATTCATCTTCCAAAAATACAGAAATAATGTAAACTATGAATCCGTCAATTAGTACAAATTTAATTAATGAGCTTAAAAAATTACGCTTTTTAAAAAAGCTCAAAATCTCTTCGTACTTCTGCCTTTACACTCTCTTTTATTCGAAGATAGTCGAGTTGATTTACAGAACCATTATTTACTAGTTCTTCTAATAGTCTTTCAAGGATTAATATTTTCTCTCTATTCTTAATCACTTTTTGCATGATGATCTCTGATTCTGCTGTCATAGGAATTTTCCTTTACTTAATTGTTGATACATCAAGAACTTATTCTCAACAAACATTAGTTACAATAACTAGCCTAAGAGTTTTACTTTAAAGGTAAAATGAAATGTATTTCTTAATTCATTCTTAAAATCACCCGATATGGATTATTTATTTATCTATTTATTGTGATTGATAAAAATTAAACTATATCTGAACACATTAAAAAAGCGCTTTTTTAGATTAGCTTTATATGATTTCAGAGAGTGGATTAAACATCATTCCTAAAATAAATTTAGGTTATTTCTGAACCTGTATGCCGATAGGCAGGCTTGTTTCTGAATCATACAGAAAAGCTTTGATATGAAGAATCTACCGGACAAGGAAGTGAGACACCACTAAGATCTTGAAACGAGATCAAGAATCGGTGATAGTTAGCATAAAAAAGCCCTGTATACAATTAGTATACAGGGCTACAATTTTATAAGAAAAAACTATTTATTTCTTCTCATCTTCGTCTTCAACAACTTCGAAGTCGGCATCTACTGCATCTTCGCCTTCTGCTTTTGATTTTGCATCTTCTGAATTGGCTTCGCCATTTCCTTCAGCTTCTGCGCCGGCAGCAGCTTCTGCTTGTGAAGCAGCATAGATTTCTTCTGAAGCTCCTGTCCAAGCTGCATTCACAGCTTCAATCGCTGCATCTATCTCTTCGAGATTTTCAGCTTTATGAGCTTCTTCTAGTTTTGCTATCGCTTCTTCAATTGTTGTTTTGTTGCCTTCAGAGATTTTATCTCCATATTCATCAAGCTGCTTTTTTGTAGAGAAGATTAAGCTATCCGCTTGATTCATTTTCTCAACTTTCTCACGAAGTAATTTATCTTCTTCTTCATGCTCTTTAGCAGCATTTTTCATTTTTTCGATTTCCTCATCTGATAATCCTGAAGAAGATTCGATTCGAATAGTTTGCTCTTTCCCAGTTCCTTTGTCTTTTGCTACAATATTAATTACACCATTTGCATCAAGATCAAAAGTCACTTCAATTTGTGGCATACCGCGGGGTGCTGGTGGAATTCCATCTAAGTGGAAACGACCAAGTGTTCGGTTTGCAGCAGCTTGTGCTCTTTCCCCTTGTAGTACATGAATTTCTACGCTGCTTTGGTTATCAGCCGCTGTAGAAAATACCTGTGACTTACTAGTAGGAATTGTACTATTTGATTCAATAAGTGGAGTCATTACACCACCTAAAGTCTCGATGCCCAGCGTTAATGGAGTTACATCCAAGAGAACTACATCTTCCACATCACCAGAAAGTACACCACCTTGAATAGCGGCTCCAACAGCAACTACTTCATCAGGGTTTACCCCTTTACTCGGCTCTTTGCCAAAAAATTCTTTCACCGCTTCCTGAATTCTAGGAATACGAGTTGAACCACCAACTAGAATAACCTGATCAATTTGGCTTTTGTTTAAACCTGCATCTTTCAGTGCTTTTTCACACGGTACAATGGATCTTTTCACAAGTGCATCAGAAAGTTGTTCGAATTTTGAACGACTCAAATCAACATTTAAATGCTTTGGACCATCCTGAGTTGCTGTGATAAACGGTAGATTTACATTCGTTTTTTGCGAACTTGAAAGCTCGATTTTAGCTTTTTCAGCAGCATCCTTCAATCGTTGCATTGCCATAGCGTCATTTCTTAAATCAACGCCTTCAGATTTTTTAAATTCATCGGCTAAGAAATCGATAATCAACTGATCGAAATCATCACCACCAAGATGGGTATCACCATTCGTTGATTTCACTTCAAATACGCCATCACCTAGTTCAAGGATTGATACATCAAAAGTACCACCACCAAGGTCATAAACTGCAATGGTTTGATCTACATCTTTTTTGTCTAACCCATATGCTAGTGCAGCTGCAGTTGGCTCATTTATAATTCTCTTTACTTCAAGTCCAGCTATTTTACCTGCTTCCTGAGTTGCTTTACGTTGTGCATCATTGAAATATGCAGGTACAGTAATTACTGCTTCGGTAACTTTTTCACCTAAATACTCTTCAGCAGTTTGCTTCATTTTTTGAAGCACCATTGCTGAAATTTCTTGTGGTGCATATTTGCGGTCTTCAATCTGTACACGAGCAGTTCCATCTTCACCTTTAACTACTTTGTAAGCTACTTGCTTACTCTCACCAGTAACCTCGCTGTGCATACGACCCATAAATCGTTTTACTGAAGCAACCGTTTTGTCAGGATTTGTAATCGCCTGACGTTTTGCAGGAGCACCCACTAAGCGCTCACCGTCTTTACTAAATGCAACCACAGATGGAGTAGTTCTTCCACCTTCGGCATTTTGAATTACTACGGGTTCGTTGCCTTCCATTACAGCAACGCACGAGTTTGTAGTTCCTAAGTCAATTCCTATGATTTTTCCCATTGGTCTAAATCTATTTAATTCTGTTATTATTCGTTGTTTTGATAGTCTTGTGAATTTCTAGTTCACTGGAATAGAAGTTGTGTCTTTTAATTTGTCCGATTTAGGCATAGACACTGTTAATACTCCGTTTCTAAAACTTGCACTAATTTCTGCTGAATTCACATTTTCAGCTAAAGCAAAAGACCGAGCAAAAGCCCCTCTTTTTCTTTCCTGACGTTTGAATTCTTCACCTTCAGAGATACTAATATCTCGTTCTCCTTTAATGGTCAGTACATTATTCTTCAGGGCAATTCCAATTTCTTTTTTAGCTAATCCTGGAAGATCTAACAAGATTTTATACTGTTCATCGCTTTCAACAATATCACAATCAGGAGCAAAATCTTTTTCCTCGTTAGTAAGTGGAACTATTTTTTCTACAAATTGCTGAACATCTTTTCCAATTTTCGAAAGATGTTTTTCAATCTCGATTCCGAATTCTGTAAAATCTCCCATAGTGTTCACCTTGTTTATTTAATTTCAAAGATGTTATTGCAAGCACAATGCCAAGAGAGAATCACTTTTAAGATTATGACGTATTGACACCCGAGTATATGACGCGGAATTGAAAATGGTGAACAAGGAATGTAGAGTGACGATGTATGATTTAGAGCCTCAAAACTCAAACAACACTGTCATCATACTTATAGATATTTGATAACTCGAAGACAGAAAAGTCTGATAACTCCGAAGGGGTAGAACATTAATAGCCCCGTGATTTATCACGGGGTGAATTAATGAGCCTCGCACACCCAAGTATCTTGTTGGGAAAAAACGATAGGTGCAATCGTAGGGTGGTCGTCTAATGTATTTGAGGCTGATAATACGGTAAGAAAGAAAATTCCCTATAGGTTGTGGGATTCAACCTTCGAAAAGCTTGGGGCTATTGATGCTTAACTCCATAGGAGTAGCACGCTAAAAGAAAAACGACTATAAAAATCTTGTCAACAAATTATCTACTATTTACAAGCATGACAGCTTAATGATAACCCCATCTTGAGTAGACTATACTGAACTTGATTCACTAAGGTGGATTTATGAACGAAGTTAATCAGGGCAGTAGGTGTTCGATTCGAATCGATAAATCGATCCAAGAACAACACCCCTCGGGGGGTTCAAATAACATTTTTGAACTTTCAACTCCCAAGAGAGGAGATTTTCACTTTTTCAACAGATTTCAATTATCTGTTAACCAACTCTTCCAAATCTTCCCAAAACCCTTGGTAGGATACAGCTGCACATTCCGCGTCTTCGATTTGGGAATCGGAGTTTCCTTTTAGGGATAAGATTGCCGAAGCCATTGCAATTCGGTGATCATGGAAACTTCTAAATCTACCTGATTCAAATTCAAATTCAGGATTTCCACGAATCACAAGTCCATCTTCCATTTCCTCATAATTTGCTCCAACTGCTTTTAGCATCTTAGCTATTGCCATAATTCTATCGGTTTCCTTATGACGGAGTTCTTCCGCGCCAGATATTGCAGAGGTGCCATAAGCAAAAGTCATAGCTACAGCAATGATTGGAAGTTCATCAATGCAATTTGGAATGAGTTCTTTTTCGATGGTAATGGCACGAAGTTCTGAAGTTCTAACGGTTATATCTCCAACAGGCTCGGCCCCTTCCATCCGTTCATTCTCTATGGTAATATCGGCTCCCATTCTTTTCAGAATTCCCAATAAAGCATTTCTGGTTGGATTAAGCCCAGTTCCTGGTAATATGATTTCAGAATCTGGAACTATACATCCTGCAACCAGCCAAAATGCAGCTGCAGAGAAGTCAGCGGGAATGGTATAACTTTGACTCGGTATTACATCTTTTTTGGATGCAGAAATAATTCTCTCTTTACCTTTTACTTCAATATTTAAATTTAGAAGCCGTTCTGTATGATCGCGACTTGGAATTTTTTCGATTACCCGTGTTGGGGTCTCACCGAATAAACCTGCTAGTAGAATACACGACTTTAATTGTGCACTAGGAATTGGAAGTTCGAAATCCATTGGTTTTAAAGAATCTTCTCGTGTAACAAAAAGGGGAGCAAATTCTCCATTTCTAGCTAAAATATGTGCCCCCATTTTTTCTAATGGATCAATAACTCGCTTCATTGTTCGCGCAGAAAGCGATGGATCTCCTACTAACTTAACTCCTGTTCCCGCGCCTACTAATACTCCTGCTAATAATCGCATAGCAGTTCCTGAATTCCCGCAATCAAGTTCGTCAGACATTGGTTGAATTCCATATCTACCTCGCCCCTCAATCGATACAACATCACCGACTTGAGTAACATCAGCTCCTAGCTGTTCCACGCATAAGAGAGCGCTTTGTGGATCTTGGGCTGGAGAGTAATTCTTAATAATGGACTTCCCATCATGCAATAATCCAAAAATTGCCGCGCGTTGCGAAATTGACTTATCTGGAGGAGGGGTAATTGTACCTTGTAATGAAGTAGCCGGAAATACGGTTTTAATCATCGAATAAAGAATTGAGCTTTAACTGAATTAAGAAAGTGAATTTAGCGATTTCGAGCTAAGAAAGTTTCGATATAATAATATCTACTTCAATATTTAATAAATACTCAAATAGTAAAAGATTCCATTCTACAATTGCTTCTTTTGTCGGTACAAAAGAATAAAAAACTAAGAATCCGACTGATTAATTAAACTTTGAGCTTTTATTGCAGCGTCAGTACCAGGGTAAGTCTCAATGATTTCATTTAAAATAGCAAGCGCATCACCTCTATTTCCTAGTAAAATATTGCATTCTGCTGAATTATACATTGCCATAGAAACCCAACTATCAAAAGCTTCAAATAGGATTTTAACTTTGGCATATTCTCCTATTGCTTCTTCATAATTTTTCTGGGCTTGTTGGAGTTTTCCTAAATAGAACTGAGCCTCTGCTCCAATATCTGTCGTATTTTTATCGGCAATTGGAGATAAAATGGTTTGAGATTCTTCGAAGTTAGCTTCTGCCAATGCAACTTTAGCTAAACCTACGCTTGCCGCATCATTTCCAGCGTTTATAGTTAGTGCACTTTCATATTCATCACGAGCTACTTCCAGTTTGTTCAGTGCTAAGCTTGCATTTCCCATTCCAATATATGCTTCCTGAGCAAATCTAGATGCTGTTCGAAATAATTGATCAAAATAGGAGTGAGAAGTTTCAAATTCGCCTTGTTCATAGTAAAGCAAACCAAGCGATGTTAAAGCGGATGGAACCTGACTATCACTGGGATAATCATCTACAATAGTTTGATAAGAACTAATAGCCCTGTCAATCTGTCCAAGTTGACGATAGGATTCCCCTAAATTCGAGTATGCTTCCGGTGCCAAATCATCTGAGTTTGTAACTCTAAGGTATTGCCGAAATTCTCTAATTGCTCCTTCATAATCTCCGGTTTGGAAAACAGTCTCCGCTTGCCGATATCGAAGTCGATCTGCTGTAGAACTTTGAGGGTTGTCACCTAAAAAATCTTCTAAAATTACTGAGCTGGAATCCTGACCACCTGATGAAAGTTGAGCATATTGAATTCCGTTTATTGCCTCTATGATATATCTACTTCTAGGATAGTTCTCGAGTACTTTCTTATACGATTCGATTGCCCGATTATATTCTCCAGCATTGTAATAAGCATCTCCAATATTATATTGAGACCGAGCAGCATAATCAGTTCCTGGGTAGCGATTTATTACCGTTTGAAATTCTTGAACTGCCTGCGAGTAATTCGAAGTATTCAAATAAATGTAAGCCACATTGTATTGGGCTTGTTCTTTCAACCTACTGAACGGATATATTCGAAGCATTCTTCGAAAATTGCTAACCGCTTCAAAAGTTCTATTTGATCGATAATAGCTGTTTGCCACTTGAAACATCGCATAATCGCCGCCAGGTTCTGCTCCAATTGCTTGATTATAAAAACGAATCGCATTTCTATAATCTCCTAAAGCATAGTAGGCATCACCAATACGCAATTGAGTGTCAATATCGTACGGGAATAAAGCAATTGGCGGTGGATTGTAGTTATTAAGAAAATCTTCTAGTGGACCAACAGCTAAATCATACTCTCCAGTTTTAAAATAGCTCCATCCCAATGAATAACGGGCAGCGCCAATCATTTCATTTTCGGGGTAATTATCAATAAAGAGCTTGAATCTTCGAGCTGCGTTTGAAAATTGATCCAACTTATAATAACTATCTGCGCTCCAGAATAAAGCCTCTTCCCCAATCTCAGAATTGGGAGCTTCTGCGTATACCGATTCAAAAATAGGTTGAGCTTGCTCATAAGCTTGATTTCGAAATAAAATCCAAGCTTTCTGAAATCGTGCCTGACGCTTTAGTGAAGGATCTATATCAGATGCCTTTTCTGCTTCTTCGAATGCTCTGGTCGCTCCAGTAAATTCATTATTTGCAAAATAGGCTTCGCCTAGCATTGCGAACACTTTACCTGGATTTTTTAATTCTTCTTGGTTTCGAATCAGCGTCAATAACGTTTCAATTGATTCATCATAATTCCCACCTTCAAAAGCTGAGATAGACCATTCATAATAGGCTTCTTCAACCCATAATCCCGATTTATACTTCTCACCGAATTCATGGAAGGTATCCATCGAACGCTGATAATTACCGGCTAATTTATGATTTATCGCTTCATAATAAGTCGCCTTTCTTGAGAGCTCGTTATCTCCAGTAATTGCTTTTTCAAAAGATTGTGCAGCCCAATGGAAAATTTCTTGTCGATTGTATAACCACCCTAAGCCATAATGAGCGGCAGCTTCAAGTTCGGTACCTTTGGTTAAATTGATATACTGTAGATAATCTTTGGTGGCTTCATCGTAATTACCCAAATAATTATGCGCTTCAGCCATTAAAAACAAAGCCTTTATCTTAGAATCATTATCTAGATAAGGCATTTGAGCATTCAATGCTGCGATAGCTTCTTCAAATCTACTTTGTTGATAATAGGATTCGCCAAGAGCAGTACCAACTCGACGAGTTATTGGGTTATTTGGATATCTTGACTTAAGTAATTCAAATGCTATTGCTGATGAATCGTATTCATTTTCTGTTAGATAAAGGCGACCACGAGCATATAGTGCTTTTGGTGCCCATTGAGATTGGGGATAATCATCAGCAAGTTTTAAAAAGTAAAAGCGCGATTCTGGATAGTCTTGTTTCTCAGCAGCTGCTTCTGCAACCCAATAGGTTGTCTCAGCTGCTTTCGATTTTCCCATCCATGAATTTATAGCCTGATTGTAGTATTTAATCGCACCTTCATAATCGCCATTATCTGTAAAACGATGTCCCAAATCTTTTAATAGAATTACAGAAAGATCACTTCCTGGATATTCTAGAATAAAATCTTGGTAATAAGCTTCAATATGTATGGAATCGGCACCAGCTTTAGAACGAGCAATGTAATAATCAGCAGAAATTGCTAATTCATGTTTAGGATTTAGTTCTTTAAAAGATGTGAGTTGATCTTCTGATTCTTCAAAAAACCCAGCATCATACAACGAGATACCTTTTTCATAATAAAAAGTTGAAGCTTTTTGGATATCCTGAGAAAAAACATCAGAATTACCATTCAAAAAAAATAGTGTCAGTAAAAAGCTGCTTTTAAAGGCTAAGCGCATTTATTTCGCGAAATTGGGTTAGGTTTTTCTCCTTATATGTCAAGATAGCGAATAAGTTCGTCAGCTCGATCAGAAAAATCTTTTTCCATGGTTGCACTACTCACTTGGGAAGTCACTATATATCCATAGCGATTTAATGCAGAGCTAACCGTAGAAGAATCTTCAATGCTCAACTTCACAGAAATTCGATAGAAATCGTTATTCTCATTTGGCTTTTGAACTGCAACGCCCAAGATCTTTGCATCTTCAGTTTCAATGATTCGAATCAATTCCGAGAGCGTAAAGTCATAAGGAGTCATTTCGATGGTTAATACTGAGCCAAAAGATTCCAGATTAAACAGATCGCTTAATGCTTCTAGAACTTCGCGTTTTTTAATCACGCCAAGAAAATTCTTTTCTGCGTCAATAACAGGAAGAATAAATAATTCATGAGAAAGCATTTTTCTGGTTGCCTCAAACAAATGTTGATCATTTGGAAGAAAAATGGATTCATCAAGTGGAACTTCCTGTACTAACGCTTTTTCGTTTGTAACTTCTATTAGC
The DNA here is from genome assembly GCA_040222455.1 of Balneolaceae bacterium. Classification (GTDB taxonomy): domain Bacteria; phylum Bacteroidota; class Rhodothermia; order Balneolales; family Balneolaceae; genus RHLJ01. The sequence continues at coordinate 117,326 of JAVKDD010000015.1, forward strand.
GTGTCTAAGGAAATCATTCCGACAAGTTTGCCATCATCAACTACTGGGAATTTAGTGGTATGCAGAAGATCTAGCTTGGTTAAAGCAAGGGCTACTGTATCAGTAGTTTTGAGTGGTGCAATTTCTGTATTTAGAATTTCTTGAACTAGCATGACTAAATAACTTCGTTTTCTGCCCCAATAGTATCTAACAAATGGGATAATTGCTTAAAATCTTTTTTAGCAATACTAAAGGTTAGCTTCACATTACTTCCAATATATTCTTCTTTTTCTACTGATGCATTTTCGTGAATAAATGCTACGGCTTTATACTTTGCAACTGGGATTTCCATCGTTCGGGTTATATAGCTGTCTTCAATCAGCTCTTTGATTTTCACTTCCAATTCTGACAGCCCAATTCCACGTTCTGCAGAAATGAATGCTGCATTTGGGTATTCATCGCGCATCATCGCTATTCGTTCTGCGTTCATTTTATCAACTTTATTAAGAACTAACAATGTGCGTTTATTGGTTGCTTTAAGCTCTTCCAATGTCTTGTCTACCACTTCAATATATTCCTGGGCCATATTTGAAGATCCATCAACCACATGTAGTAAAATATCTGCTTCCCGAACTTCATCAAGCGTAGATTTAAAACTTTCAATTAAATTATGAGGCAACTTTCGAATAAATCCAACGGTATCTGAAAGAAGCACCTCATGGTTAGTTAGTTGATGTCGTCTTACAGTAGAATCGAGTGTTGCAAATAACCGGTTCTCAGCCAAAACATTGGTTTCAGTAAATGCATTCATCAAAGTTGACTTTCCCGCATTTGTATAACCAACCAGAGAAATTCTGGTCATCCCTTCTCGACTTTTGCGTTGAGTTGTTCGTTGCTTATCAAGTTTTTCGAGTTTTCCTTTTAGAATCCCGATACGTTGCCCAATAATTCTTCTATCTGTCTCTATCTGAGTTTCACCAGGCCCTTTTGTACCAATACCACCACTTTGTCGGGATAAGTGAGTCCAATATCGAGTTAATCTGGGAAGTAAATATTGAAGCTGTGCTAGCTCAACTTGTGTTTTTGCGGCTGCTGTCTTAGCTCTTGAGGCAAATATATCTAGGATTAAGGCACTTCTGTCTAAAACCTTGGCGTCGGTACCTCCTTCAACGTTTCTGATTTGTGTAGGAGAAAGGTCATCATCAAAAATGATGGTTCCAATATTCAGCGCCTTCATTTGTCCTTTAAGCTCTTGAAGCTTCCCCTTGCCTACATAAGTAGAAACATCGGGTCTGGTTTTATTCTGAAGTACTTTTTCAATCGTTACTCCGCCAGCGGTATCGGTAAGCATTTCTAATTCTTCTAGATATTCCTCAGCCTGGCGCCGGGTGGTGTCGGGACCATATAGCCCAACAAGTATTACTCGTTCTTTCTCTATGTCTGAATTTTTAACGTCGTCTAACAAACAGTTTGTCCTTTATTCTTCTTGTATTCTTTTGAGGTCAATTTCTGGGAGTGATTCATCCTCAAACTGTGATTTCAACTTCAAAGATACGATTTTTTGAAACGATTTGCGTTTTGAAACAGGAACAAAAAGCCTAAGCTGCTTATAACCTTCTGTAAGTGATTTATCCATTTCTGAATAAGTAAAGGTAAACTCTGATCCATCCAATCCTTCTCTTTCTAGAAAATCCAACACTTGAAACCACGGTATTGTTTGAGACGGTTCATTTAGATTTTTAACAATCCCATGATCTGTTATATAATGTTTTGAAGCAAGATAACTTGAAACAAACCACATACAACCAATCCAAAGATAGGCTGCAAATATTTGATAATTCGCGATGTCTTCAATTGCTAGAACTACTAAACTTAAACTTCCAATTAAACCAAGAAAAACGGTTGCAAAAAGTGGATAGCCTTTCATCTTACCCGCTCTCCAGTTCAGCCTTACATTTCGCAAACGAAATTTATTTTGTAAGGAATACCCTGCCATAAGAGTAGAAGCAATAGTAAATAAAACTACTGTTCCCTGAAAAAATATAAGAAGTATCTCTTTCAACGATTAACCTATTGTTTCTGCTTTATAAAATATTGATACTAACGATTCTATTACTAAAAAAAACAATCCTGCCAACATAAACCAACTCCAGATTTCTTTTCCAAAACCAGAAGCCTTAATTTCATTTTCTAAAGACTCTCCACCTAGCTCTGAAGCATCAACGTAAGCAAACCCTTCCAATTGTTCTTCTAGTGTTACTTGAACAAAATCTGACTCATTTCGTTCTAAATTTACTCCAACATTATATTCACGTTCGACGTCTGAAACAGTTACCCAGCCGGGGGTCCATTTTTCAGCAGGATAAGTTATTTCCACACCTGAATTAGTTACGCGAGCTTCGGGAATCACAATTTCATCATTTGCTTTCAGAATTGCTTCTTCAGCTTTAAGACGGCCCTTCCATTCAAATAAATTCCCAAGATTATGTAACGAAAATCCTCCTTCTTCTGATGAAGCGGCATATAATAATGTTCTATAATAAAATGGAGCATATAATGGTTTTACAGCAAAATTTGACCATCCCGGATTATTCCCGATTGCAGACACAATCATTCGCCCTTCACCAAAACGTTTTTCTCTAATTAAGGGATCTTGATTATTGAGTAACAAAATATTGAACCCACCTGGTGAATTTGAAGGTTTAATTTTATAGTAATAGTAAATATCTGGATTTGTAATTCTGAGGGTTTCAGTCTCTTCACGCTCAAAAAGTCCGGTAAATATAGGATGATCTTCCTGTACTTCTCCACCTTTAGCTATTGATTTAAAAGAGGAATATTCACCTAAAACTCCTTCAAAACTACCTGCATTATACTGCCTTAAAAATGAATTATAATTTCTTATGTCTCCATTTTCTGAAGGAAAGAATAATATCCCTTTTCCATCTTGTACAAAATTTAGCAAATTACTGAAAGCGAATTCCGGAACTTCTGTGACTCCGTCTAAAATTATTGCATCAAATTCAAAAATATCACTTGTGCCAAGTAGATCGGTTTCTGCTTCTTCATAAATAAGTTGTGCATCGTTATTCCCTGACGCCTCAAGCATCACTCCTGTATATGAAACTAATGTATTATTAGCAGTTGATAGATCTTTTACCCAGAGAATTTTCCGTGTTTCTGGAACTTCAATTACAAAATAAAACTCGTTGTCTTCTGGAAACTCATCTCCTTCAATAAAAACCTTTCCTTTTGAAGAACCTATTTTACCAGGTATAACTTCGAAGTTGAAGGTTCTAGAAGAAGCTGCATCTAAAGATAGAGAATACTGCCCCACTAATGTGCCTTCGAATTCAAGTGAAACAAACTGATTTGCAATAGGATTTGAACCATTGTTTTGAACTGTTACAGATAAATTTATAGGAAGTCCGGCTCCAATCATATTGGTTGAAGATTCCAACCCCGAGATTATCGTATTTTGAACTTCAACCTCACCTAAATTTATAAATGTAGATGCTATTGCCCCGTTTTCATATTCAGAAACTTCATTATTTGATACTTGTGAGCGTTGGCCATCGCTTATCACAAAAAGTCTCTTATTCTCATAAGGTGCATCTTGCAATACCTTGAACAAACTTTCAATTCGCTCATTCGTGTAATTTCCAGTGCTGGAAATTTCAATTTCTTCAACTCTTCTTAATAATTGACCATGCCCAATAATGGTTGAATATTGTGCGGTTCCATTTGTTACCTGTAAAATAAATCGATCGCTTTCTTTTGAAGATTCTTCTATGGATTGCACGATTTCCTTAGCCTGTTCCATTAATGGTCCTTTGCCTCCAATCCTACTCATACTTATGCTATTATCTATTAAAATAGCATTTAAAGACGGAGCCTGACTGTTTATTGAACTTCCTAATCCTGGAGGTAAAAAAGGGCGCGATAATACAATGGCTAAACATGCAATAGCAAGTAGCCTGAGTAACAAAAGCAGATATCGTTTTACTTTTATTTTACGAATGGTGGTCTTCTGAAGCTCTTTAAAAAAAGCCAGTGTGGAAAACTGAACCCTTTGCGGGCGGCGAAGGTTTAAAAGATGGATAATAAGAGGTAGCCCTACGGCAGAAATTGCAATTAAAAAAAGCGGGCTTAAAAAACTCATTTAGCTCTAAAAAAATGTTATTTTAGTGAAATGCTAACGAAGGAACTTTTTGAGATTTCCTGCATTAACGAAGTATCGTAATATTCAAAAAAGGACGGTCTAATTCCATTCATGCAACGTACTCATTCTATAATCATTACCTTTTTTTGCATTGTCATTTTATGGGGATGTTCATCCGTGCCGGATCAAAGCTGGATAAAGCTTGTGCCACAAGAATCTACATTTTTGATTATTCCAAAATCAGGAGTGGATCTGACAAATATTAATCAAGCTGAATATGCAGCTATTCTTGACGATTTAACTCCAACTGCTTTTCAACAGGTTCTGGAACTGGATTCTTTGGTTACTGAAACATTAGAGCTCAAAGCTTTAGTTCTTTATCCAAATGAATCTACACAATCTCAGTTTTTATGGATTACTAAAAGCGACTTAAATCTTGAAAATTGGGCATCAAAATTCTACATCCCTTTTGAACAAAATAATTACCTTTTTTCAGATATTTTAATTCACAAACTATCTATTCGGGACGTACAAGTTTACGCGGCACAAATCAATAACTGGATTATTGTTTCGCCTTCAAGTCGTGCTATAGAAAGTTCATTACGTTCTTATCTAGGTAAAGGAAACTCAATAGAAATTTCTGAAGAACCTACCCCCGGACAACTTATTGTTAACTCAGAACAGCTTGATCATTGGGTTCAGCAATTTGCAAGTGTAGCAAACAGGCCTTCAATAATGAACTCTTTTAATGGTATTAAACCTGTTTCATTAACTTATACTCCTTCCGAAACTGGAAGCCCTGCTTTTGATTTTACCGGGACTCTTTCCCTAAAAGACACATCGCAATCGGTTCTAATTCAATCACTTTCATCAGAAAATAAAACCATTTCTCTAGATCGATTTATAGCAAGTAATGCTGCTTCTTTTGCAATTTTAAGACTTGACCCCCGATTCACACCTTTACCATCAAAGGGACTATTAAGCCAGTTAGATTCTCTTTTAATAAATGATACAGATATTTATAGAGATTTAGCTTTAGCTGCAGATCAAGAGTTTGCTGTAGTCACTTTCCCAGAATCGGGGTTACTTGCGTCAGGCGAATTTCTATTTATGAGAAAACTGCAAAGTTTAAATGCTTTTAAAAATATTATTGATGACTTAGTGGAGCAGGATTTTATAACAAAATCTGGAAATTCTTCCTACTATATACAAAGCGAAGTGCTGGCCAAATTAGTTGGATCTGAGCTGGCACCTTTTAGTGATTTCTATCTTTCCTTTGCTAGAGATGTTGCTGTTATTTCGAAGCGAAGAGGTTTGTCTGAGAGTGTTGAGTCCGATCGAAATCGTAGGCGTGTAATATATTATAATGATACTTACTCTTCTGCTAGAAATAATATGCCCACAGATTTGAGCGGATTTGTGTGGACTTACTCTTCCGACTTCATGAAATTTATTGAGCCTTATGTAATGCCAAGAAATTCTTTATCGGCTCTAATTGGGCAATATGATATTACTGTGATGACATTTTCGAAAATTGAAAATTCGAATTCTGTAAGCTTTAATTTTAAATCTCTGATTGAAGAAGGTTCAACACAACCATATGATGAACTTTGGGTATTACCGATAAATGGGGAAGAATTATCTGGAACACCTGTACTGGCTAATCTTGTTGGGAGCTCAACTTCGGAAATCATTTTTGCTACAAAAGCTGGAAATGTAAGAGCCTTGGCTTTTGATGGCACCGTTGTAATGAATGCAACTACTAATGGAGATATTCCTGTTGGTAGCCCCGTTCTATATGATTGGTATGGCAATGGTCAACCAATAATTCTACTTGCAGCAGGTACAAAAATATATGCCTGGAATGAAGCGGGGAACCCACTTCCTCAGTTCCCAATCGAAATTGGTGAAAGGATCAGCGCTCCGATTATAGTTACTGACGTACTTAGAAACGGAATCCCTGAAATTGTCGTCGCTACCGAAAACCGAAAACTTCATGTTGTAGATGGAAGAGGACAAAATGTTCGTGGCTGGCCTCAATTCACAAATACTATTGTAACTAAAAAACCAACCTTTACCCAAGTTGATGGTACTTGGTCGATATGGGCTTACTCACAAAATATATTGCACAGTTGGCTTAGAAGTGGTGGTGTTCGCCCGGGATACCCAACATTCACAAATTCGAGTTTTACAAGTTCTCCGTACATTTTCAAAAATCAAATTCTGGGATCTGCAACTGATGGATATGTGTATTCAATTGGGAAAAAACCAAGCTTTAAAGATTCACTGTCAATAAGTATTCAGATGGATTCAATTTCCATCAAATCGTTGTACGCAACCAATAACAGCCTTACTAGTTTTTCTGTACAACCCAATGTATTACTGCGTGATAGCACTAGATTTTTCCGCTCAGATTTATACATTACTCAAAGTGCCAATGGCTCATTATTTCTGTTTAATGAGGATGGTGAGCTTACAATAACACATAGCCTGGGACAACCTTCTTCAACTACTTTTTCTCCTCAAATTATAGATCTTAATGGTGATGGAAACGTAGAACTTGTTTCTCTTGCAGAATTTGGTCGACTATTTGCCTGGGAAATTTTAACTGGGCAACGAATATTTAATATTCCTACTTCTGGAATGAAATTTCCCATAATTTCAGATTTAAATGGTGATGGCCAGAAAGAACTAATTGCCCAAACCCGAGAAGGGCTTCGATGCTGGACAATCAACAAAATTGATGATTAAAATTAAGCTTCGATTTCCCTAATTACTCTTCTTCAAACCTATATAAAAGCCTAAAAGGCGATACAACTTAAATTATACATGACTTACTTATCTACCGAAAATCTTGGAAAAAAATATGGACTCAAACTTCTATTTGAGGGTCTTACTTTTGGGATATCAAAAGGAGATAAGACAGCACTTATCGCACAAAATGGAACTGGGAAGTCTACTCTTTTAAAAATATTAGCGGGCAAAGAAACCCCAGATACTGGTGAAGTAATGATCCGAAATGGAATCCGGATCAGCCTTCTTGAGCAAGAGCCCGAATTAGAAGATTCACTAACCATTAATGAATTCATCACACATGGTGATAATGAGATGGTAAGTATAGTTCGAGAGTATGAGAAGGCAGTAGAAGCACAAGCAGAAAACTATAATGATGAAACTCAAAAAGCATTTGATAAAACCTTAGCTAAAATGGACGCTGCAAATGCCTGGGATTATGAGCAACGACTTCAAGCAATTCTTGGACACCTTAGCATTCATGATTTAGATCAACCTATTTCATCGTTATCGGGAGGGCAACGTAAGCGAGTGGCATTAGCGTTTACGCTGTTAGATGAACCAGATCTCTTAATTCTTGATGAGCCTACTAACCATCTTGATGTTGAAATGATCGAATGGCTTGAAGCATATCTCACAAAAAGTACCATGACCCTATTAATGGTAACTCACGATCGCTATTTTCTAGATCGGGTTTGTAATCATATCTTAGAAATTGAAGACGGGCAACTGTATCATCATAACGGAAATTATGAATACTTCCTTCAAAAGAAAGTTGAACGAGAAGAAGTTTATGCCACAGAAGTAGCCAAAGCTGGTAAACTGGCCAAGAAAGAACTCGAATGGATGCGAAGACAACCCAAAGCTCGCACTACCAAATCTAAATCTCGGATTGATGCTTTCTATGAAACGGAGAAAAAAGCTAATTCTGGAAAAGTGAAACAAGAGATCAAACTAGAAGTTAGTGTTTCAAGGATCGGTGGGCAGGTTTTAGAACTAAAGAAAGTAAATAAAAGCTATGATGATTTAGTAATTCTTAAAAACTTTGATTACTCATTTAATAAAGGTGAGAAAATTGGGATTATTGGCAAAAATGGCGTTGGAAAAAGTACGTTTCTAAAAATTATTACTGGCGAAGAAGCGCCGGATTCCGGCTATGTTCTTACCGGCCAAACCATAATTTATGGGCATTACAAACAGCAAGGCATCACTTTTAAAGAAAGTGAACGAGTAATTGATGTAATTAAAGAAGTGGCTGAAGTTATCGAACTTTCGAATGGAGATACCATTTCAGCATCCCAATTTTTAGAGCATTTTATGTTTGATTCAAAGATGCAGTACACTCCCGTATCAAAATTAAGTGGTGGTGAAAAACGACGGCTTGGATTGATGATGGTGCTGATTAAAAATCCGAACTTCTTAATTCTGGATGAACCTACTAATGATCTCGACCTTGTCACTTTAGAGAAGTTAGAATCGTTTTTAGCTGAATTTGGGGGTTGTTTAATTATCGTTTCTCATGATAGATATTTCATGGATAATTTAGTTGATCACTACTTTGTGTTTGAAGGGAATGGAATCATTAAAGACTTCAACGGAACCTATCAGGAATATAAAGAACAAAGTGATGCGGTAAATTCTGCACCCAAAAAAAATTCTGAAAAGAAAGTTGCTCAAGTTCCAAAACAAAAAAATACAACTAGCTCAAATAAACTTTCTTTTAATGAAAAGAAACAATATCAAAAACTGGAAAAAGAAATTGTACAATTAGAAAGTCAGAAGACAGAAATTGAATCTCAAATGAATTCTGAACAAGATTATGCAAAACTTCAGGAACTATCTATGAACTATGCCGAAGTGAAATTGCAAATTGAAAATAAAGAACTTCGATGGCTTGAGCTTGCTGAAAGAGCCTAAATTCATTGAAATACTGAACATCAACAGTCAACTATTGCTAGTATTTAAAACTAAGTTTTAGAACGGTTCAAGACTTGATTTTTTCCCGGTAAAGCCACAAAAAAAGAGCCCTAAAATGCCCTTTCGTTTTCGATTGAATTTCTAATTGGAAATCAATCTTTTTGCTGACATATTATTGAACATTTTTCTATACAAATTATATGTCTTTTTATTCGGTAAGTTATTTTTGAGGGGTACATGAATTCTAGTGATAAATCAGAGGATCTTTCTAAGCTTTTAAAACAGCGAGATGCTGAACTAGCTTTAATAACCAGTGTTCAAAACGGTATTGCCACTAAAATGGATATGAGCAGTATCTATGAATTAGCTGGAGACCAACTTCGAGAAGTTTTTGATGCTCAGGTTGTTGGGGTTTATACTCTTGATTTGGAACATAAAATGGAGCATTTCGAGTATTTATATGAAGATGGTAAACGAATTTATCCAGATCCAAGACCCTATGATAAGGTAAGAGAAAAGCTCATCGAATCATCCACTTTCATTTTAATAAATGAAAATCTAGATAAGGAAGTCGAAAAAATTACTGGTGTACCTGCAAAAGCTGTTCCGGGTACCATTCTTCCAAAATCAATTCTATTTGTTCCAATGATTTTTGGTAATGAAGTTAAGGGATATGTAAGCCTTCAAAATCTTGATAAAGAACAAGCTTTCAGCGACTCTGATGTTTCGTTGCTCACAACTTTAGCGAACAGCTTGGGTACGGCTCTCGAAAACGCTCGTCTTTTGAACGAGACAGAACTTAGAAATGCTGAGTTAGCTGTTATTAATAGTGTTCAGGAAGGTTTAGTAGCTGAAATGGATCGGCAAGGAATTTATGACCTTGTAGGTGAAAAGATTAAGAACATGTTCAATGTGAAATCGGTAACCATTGTTTCATTCGATTACGAAACCAATCAAGAATACTTTGAATACAATTTCGAAAGTGATACTAGAATTTATCCAGAACCTAGAAAAATTGATGCCTTTCGACAAAAATTAATTGACGACAAAGAACTCATTCTTTTTAATACAGATTTAAAAGAAAAAGTAGCCGCAATATTGGGAGTTGAGCCCAAAGCAATTCCCGGCACCGAATTACCAAAATCTGCCTTATTTGTGCCATTGATTTTAGGTGATACCGTAAAAGGTTATGTAAGTCTTCAAAATATTGAGATTGAGAATGCATTTATTAACTCTGACGTTCGACTATTAAGTACCCTTGCAAATAGTATGAGTGTTGCCCTTGAAAATGCAAGGCTGTTTAGTGAAACTGAACAACGAAATGCAGAGCTTGCTGTAATCAATAGTGTTCAACAAGGTCTTGTGGCTGAGATGAATATGCAGGGCATTTACGATCTTGTTGGAGAGCGCATCAGAGACCTTTTTGATTCTCAAGTAACTGCAATAGGCATTTTTGATCATGAGAATAAAAAGGAATCATTTCATTTTCTTTTTGAAAATGGCAAAAGACTTTATGCCGATTCGAGACCGATAGATAAAATTCGACAGCGTTTAATTAAAACAAACAAACTCATTGATATTAGAGAAAATGCTGGCGATGCATATACTACCATTACTGGAGAAGCACCCAAAGCTGTTCCAGGAACAGAGTTTCCAAAATCAATGCTTTTTGTTCCACTTAGTATTGGAGATACGGTTCGTGGCTACGTAAGCCTTCAGAATCTAGATCGAGACCATGCATTCGATGATTCAGATGTCCGCCTATTAAGCACGCTCGCAAATAGTATGAGTGTTGCCCTTGAAAATGCTCGACTCTTCAATGAAACAGAACAACGAAATGCAGAATTAGCTGTAATTAACAGTGTACAAGAAGGTCTTGTTGCCGAGATGGATATGCAAGGCATTTACGACCTTGTTGGTGAACGCATTAGAGAGTTATTCGATGCTCAAGTAACTGCGATTGCAACCTTTAGTTTAGATTCAAATACTGAAAAATTTGAATACTTATTTGAAGATGGTGGGAGATTATACCCTAAAGAACGCCCCTATGATAAAGTTAGGGAAAAGATTATTACTGAGCGCAGTGTTCTATTATTAAATGAAAATGCTGCTCTAGCCATGTCCAAAATTCTGGGACATTTACACAAGCCTGTTCCAGGAACTCGTGCTGCTAAATCTGCTTTGTTTGTACCGCTGATGGTTAGTGACTCCGTACGAGGATACGTTACCCTTCAAAATCTTGATAAGGAAAATGCATTCAACGAATCTGATGTTCGTCTACTTAGTACACTTGCTAATAGTATGAGCGTAGCACTTGAAAATGCACGCCTTTTCAATGAAACCGAGCAAAGAAATGCAGAACTAGCAGTAATCAATAGTGTTCAACAGGGTCTTGTGGCAGAAATGGATATGCAAGGTATTTATGACCTGGTTGGCGAACGAATTAGAGATTTATTTGATGCGCAAGTAACTGGCATTTATTCTTTCGATCATGAAACGAATTTAGAAATTTTCAGATATTTATTTGAAGATGGAGAACGTCTTTATCCAGAACCAAGACCTTTAAATCATATTCGGGAGTGGATTATTAATTACAAGAAATTACTTCTTGTTAATGAAAATGCTGATGAAACGATTTTTAATATAACTGGGAAAGAACATGTTGCGGTTCCAGGTACACGTTTACCAAAATCTTTAGTCTTTGTACCACTCATTGTTGGAGATGAGGTAAAAGGGTGTGTTAGTTTACAAAACTTGGATCGTGAAAATGCGTTTAGTGAATCTGATGTTCGACTCTTAAGCACACTTGCTAATAGTATGAGTGTGGCTCTCGAAAATGCTCGCCTATTTAACGAAACCGAACAGCGAAATGCAGAACTTGCAGTAATTAATAGTGTACAAGAAGGCTTAGTACGAGAAATGGATATGAGTGCTATTTATAGCCTCGTAGGAAATAGAATGTGTGAAGTATTGAATACTCAAACCATGATTATTCGAACTTTTGACCATAAAAAAGGAATCGAAAATTGGGAATTCGCGATTGAGAATGGGGAACTCATAAATGTAGAACCACGTCCATTTATTTGGGCGAATACACATTTAATAAAATCGAAGGAACCCATCCTTATCAATAAAGATTACATCCAAACTGCAAAAGGATATGGAGATACTGAAAGTGGAATAAGTAAAGGGCTAGCTCCAAAATCTGCCATTTTTGTACCTATGATTGTTGGAGACACAGTAATAGGCTCTATCAGTCTCCAAAATGTTGAAAAAGAAAACGCATTTAGTGAATCTGATCTAAGACTTGTTACAACGCTAACCAATAGTATGAGCGTTGCTCTTGAAAATGCTCGCCTATTTAATGAAACTACTCGCCTTTTAGCAGAAACAGAGCGACGTGCAGCTGAATTACAAACTGTAAATAATATTAGCCGGGCGATGGTTTCTCAACTTGAGTTTGATGCGCTAATAAAACTAGTTGGCGAACAAATGCTTGATACATTTAAAGCAGATGTTGTGTACTTAGCTCTTCATGACCGCAAAACAGATATGCTAAATTTCCCATACATACATGGCGAGGTAAGTGGGTCTCGAAAATTTGGTAATGGAATTACAGAAAGTATTATTACGAGTAAAAAGCCACTTCTTATCAATCAAAATTTGGATAAAGCTTATGATGAACTTCAAGCAGAACGAAAAGGTATTCAAGTAGCATCCTATCTTGGAGTTCCCATTATAGCCGGAAAAAATTCCTTTGGAGTTATAAGCGTTCAAAGTAAAGAACAAGAAAACAGGTTCGATGAAAACGATCAACGATTGTTAACAACTATTGCTTCTAATGTAGGTATTGCAATCCAGAACGCAGAAGCATATCAAAAACTGCAAGCAGCATTAAACGATTTACGAGCGGCTCAAGAACAACTCGTTCAACAAGAAAAACTCGCATCACTTGGTCAACTTACTGCCGGTATAGCACATGAAATTAAGAATCCACTCAATTTCGTAAATAATTTCTCAGACTTGAGTCTTGAAATGATTCAGGAAGTTCGAGAAGAATTATCTGAGATAAATGTTAGCTCTGAAGATATTGATGATCTCCTCAGTAATATTGAAGCGAATTTACGAAAGATATTTCAACATGGGACCAGAGCAGATGGAATCGTAAAGTCAATGCTTCAACATTCTCGTGGTGGAAGTGGAGTAATGGAACCTGTAGAACTAAATCCTTTAATCAAAGAGTACGTGAACCTGGCATTTCATGGAATGCGAGCAAGTAAGAACCCAATTAATGTAGATATAGATGTTCAACTAGATGAAACTGTAGGTAAATACCCACTCATTGTAGAAGATTTTAGTCGGGTTATCCTAAATCTTTGTAATAACGCATTTGATGCAATGCGAGATAAGTTGAATAATACAGAGTCTTCTTACAAAGCTAAGCTTAAAGTTTCAACAGAACAAAGTGATGGGAAAATAGTGATTAAAGTTGAGGATAACGGGCCGGGTATTCCTGATCAAATTAAAGCAAATGTTTTACAACCATTCTTTACCACTAAAAAAGGAACCGAAGGGACAGGACTAGGGCTTTCTATAACGAATGATATTGTAAAAGCACACGGAGGTGAACTGGATCTAAAATCTACTGAACATGAAGGGACCAGTTTTATAATCCAACTTTTAAATTTGAAATAAGCATATGAATCATTTTAACATACTTACTTCATTTTCAAATTTATGTAGTAGAATAACTCAGATAATAATTATTGTTCTTCTAATAAATGTTACACCCCTTCTCGCACAAGAGGAAGAAAAAACTTCTGTATTATCTACTGAAGCCCCCTCACTTCGCTTCGAACATTTAAAAGTGGGTTCTGGATTGGCCCAGGGAAGTGCAAATACAATTATGCAAGACAGCCAAGGTTTTATTTGGGTTTCTACACAAGGCGGACTTCATCGTTATGATGGTCATGAATTTAAAGTTTATTCTAACACTCCTTTTGATACCACCTCCCTTTCTAATAGCTGGGTTTGGAGTGTTTCTGAAGCAAGTAATGGGGATTTGTGGGTGGCTACAAATGGTGGTGGACTCAACAAAATGGATATAGCTACTGGTACCTTTATTAGTTATGCACGTATACCAAATGATTCAACATCGATTTCGAATAATTCTGTTCAATTTACTCTTGAAGCTGAAAATGGAGACTTATGGGTTAGTACAAATTGGGGTTTAAACAGAATGAAAGCAGGCGAAGAAGGAAAATTTGAACGCTTTTTTCATGATCATGACGATATAACAACCATTTCTTCAAATGGCTTATATAGTTTGAATGAAGATAGAAAAGGGAATATATGGGTAGGTTCTGATAACGGACTTAATAAAATAAATCCTACAACTAATGAAATAACCCGTTATTTAAATGATCCGATTCTAGACCCAGTATATGGTGACCCTTTAAATGTTTTAGGCCAATATTTTCCACAGAATGAACCAGGCTTTATTTGGCTTGCCACTGGAAATGGCCTTGTAAAATTTAACATTGAAACTGGTGATTATGAACGTTTTTTAATTGAACCAAATGATGGTGGAAATGTAAATCCTCTCAACTTAATCCATGAAGTAGTTCCAGACCCTTCCGTTGAGGGAGTTTTGTGGGTAGCAGGTCCTGGAACAGGTGTTGCTCGGTTTGATTCAAGAATTAATGATTTTACTACATATCGAAATGATCCAAAAGATCCGAACAGTTTGGCTGAAAATTTTGCGGCGTCCATCTTTACAGATCGTTCTGGCACTATTTGGGTTGGTTATGCAACGGAAGGTATAAGTACATTTAACCCTGAAGCGGTAAACTTTGTACATTTAAAACATGATCCTGACAATTCACAAAGTTTGTCACCTGGCATTGTTTGGGGAGTTCATGAAGATAAAGAAGGTACACTTTGGGTAGGAACTGAAAGTGGGCAGGGAATAAGCTACTTAACTAGTTTAAGTAAAGTTGGAAATAAAGATATTGCAAAAGTATATCAACACGATCCGAATGATAATTCTACTCTTTCTGATGGACTTTTTCGTGTTTTTGCTGAAGATCCGCTTGGCAATTTTTGGGTTGCGAGTAATCGCGGTTTAAATAAGCTAAATCGAAAAACAGGAAAGGTTACACGTTTTCAAAAAAATTGGGATAGACGAAATAACATAAATATGATCCAACCAACAAAAGATGACCCATCGGTATTCTGGATTGGAAGTGGGGCTGGATTAAGTCTATTAGACACAAAAAATGATTCGTATGAAGTCTATCCAATCATGGCAGATAGTATTGAAGTTTTTCCCTTTGTTCTAAGTTTACACGAAGACTCTTTTGGGAATTTATGGGTTGGTACTGGTGGTGGATTAGGAAAAATCAACAAAGATGGAAATGCTTCTTTGGCATCTATATATAATCCAAGAGATACTACATCTATAAGTAATAATATTATTTTTAAGATTGTTGAGAGAACAAAAGAGCCGGGTATTTTATGGCTAGCTACTCAGCAAGGTGGGTTGAACAGATTTGACACTAATACTAGTGAAGCAACCTTTTATGACAAAGAAGATGGTATTGCGGACGATCATCTTTATTCCATTATTTTAGACGATGAAGAAACGCTTTGGATGAGCTCCAATAATGGTATTATCAATTTTGACCCAGAGACTGAAACCTTCAGAAATTATGGACTTGATGACGGATTGATGGCACTAGAATATAACCAGAATGCATATTCTAAAAGCTCTGATGGCATTATCTATTTTGGAAGTGGAAAAGGAGTTACAGCATTTAATCCTGCTACTCTAAATATCAATGAAATTCCTCCTCAAGTTGTCTTATCTGACTTTAAAATATTTAATAAAAGTGTAAAAGTTGGACCCGATTCACCCCTCAAAAAAGCTTTATCAGAAACAGAATCTATAACTTTAAATTTTAGCCAAAATGAAATCACTTTTGAATATGTAGCACTCCATTTCACAAACGCAACGAATAATAAATATGCGTATCAATTGGTTGGTTTTGATAAAGAATGGGTGCAAGCAGATAAACAGCGTTCAGCTACCTATACCAATCTTTCACCAGGTGAATATATCTTTAAAGTAAAAGGTGCTAATTCTGATGGAGTTTGGAATGAAAATTATAAATCCATAAACCTTACAGTACTTCCTCCTTGGTACAGAACTTGGTGGGCTTACGGGTTCTTCGCAGGTGTTTTAGGTTTTTTAGCCTTTGGAGTGGACCGTACCCAGCGCAGAAGAATTTCAAAGAAGGAAGAAGAGCGAACCGCTTTAAGAGAAGCAGAACTTAGAGCAGAAGCGGAAAATAAACGACGTGCTGATACTGAACAACTAAGTATGATTGGTCGTGCAATTACATCTTCCCTATCGGTTAATAAAATTATCGATACCGTTTATGAAAATGTAAATGCGTTAATGGATGCGGCTATTTTTGGAGTGGGTATTTATAACAAAGATCTGAAAAGCCTTGATTTTCCTGCTACCAAAGAAAACGGAGTTATGCTTCCCTCTCTCTCGTATCAACTTGATGAAAAAGACAGGTTAGCTGTTATTTGCTTTAATGAGAAAGAAGAAATTATTATTTCTGATTTTGAGAATGAGCACAAAAAGTATGTAAGTGAATACAAAGCCCCTCTTGAAGGCGAAGTTTCTTCTTCTGTTATCTATTTACCTCTCGTTTATCAGAATAAAATTATAGGTGTAATAACCACTCAGAGTTTTAAAAAGAATGCTTATTCAGAATATCACATAAACCTACTCCGAAATTTAGCCACTTATGCTGCTATTGCTCTTGACAATGCTTCTGCATATAGAAAATTGAATTCTACACTAAGTGAGTTAAAAACCATGCAAGAGCAACTTGTTCAACAAGAAAAACTAGCTTCTTTAGGACAACTTACTGCAGGTATTGCTCATGAGATAAAGAATCCTCTTAACTTTGTTACGAACTTTTCAGATTTAAATGTTGAGTTACTTGAAGAAGCAAGAGAATTGGCTGGGAATAACGAGGATCTGAATGATATACTTAACGACATTGAAGCAAATCTTAAAAAAATACACGAGCATGGATCCAGGGCTGACCGGATAGTAAAGTCAATGTTGCAGCATTCACGAGGTGGTAGTGGGCAAAAAACGCCAACCAACTTAAATGGGCTAGTAAAAGAATATGTGAACCTCGCTTTCCACGGTATGCGCGCCAGTAAAAATGCAATTAATGTAAATCTTGAATTCGATTTAGATGAAAATATTACAGAAGTTCCATTAATCGTAGAAGATTTTAGTCGTGTTATTGTGAACCTTAGTAATAATGCTTTTGACGCAATGCGGGAAAAAATAAAAACCGCACCTGAAGATTATAAGCCTAAACTTACAATAAGAACAAAGGTTTCGGATGGAAAAGTGAGTTTAGAAATTGAAGATAATGGCCCTGGAATCCCTAATGAGATAAAGGGCAAGATTATGCAACCTTTCTTTACCACCAAAAAAGGTAAAGAAGGAACAGGATTAGGACTTTCAATAACCAATGATATTATTAAAGCTCATGGTGGTAGCTTATTCATTAAAAGTGAACAAGGATTAACAACTACCTTTACTATTGAATTACCACAATTTTGACCAATGAGAAAGCTGGTATTAACCCTTATTTGGTTTGTTTCAGTTTCAAATGGTTATGCACAAGAAAGGATTGCAGAACTATCTACAAACATGTTTCAATCTCATCAGAGATTAAACTTAGTTACTTTGAGTGAATGGGTATTTAAAGAAGGAAATGATCCAAATTGGGCTAACCCAGAACTTAATGATTCAGGCTGGACCGTTTTCAATCCAACGGAATTATCAGCTAATATGGAGGATGAATCTGGTCGTATTGAAGGTTGGTTTAGGATTAAAATCAAACTAGATAGTACTTTTGCAGGAATGCCACTTGCCATTAGTCGTGATTTATGGGCTGCCACCGATGTTTACATAAACGGGGAGTTTTTTTATTCTTTTGGTGATACAGGCGATCCTTACACAGCGTATAATCCCAATCTTAATTATCCAGTTCCTGTTGATCTTACTGTTGATAAAGAGTATATCATTGCCATTCATTTTGTTGATTATGAAACTACCTTTACGCAAAGAGAACTTCGCCTCAAACCCCGTTACCTTAAGAATCTTATAAATCTGACCGGGCCCGAATATGAAGATTTTGTTACCAATAGTATTAAGTCAACGTATATTTTCGGGACGCTGTGTATCTCAATTACTTTTTTGCTTTTTTTTCTATTTTGGCTTCTTGTATTTCTAAATCCTGGCCAAAAAGTATTCCAATGGATTGCCTGGATGACCACCTTCACGCTCTTAGCATCTATTGGAAGTTTCCTTACTTACTTTTATGAATTAAGCTATTCTGAAGAAAAACTTAGATTCTTTTTTACCATATCACTCCAGCCCATGTCAACTATATTTGGGTTACTTATACTTGAATGGATTCTTACCAACTCTATTTCCAGATTTTTAAAAATTCTGGTTATAATCATGTTAATAACAAATTTAGTGGCTCACTTGTTTTCCATTTCATTACCATTCGGCATCGCCTTTACAATAATGTTAGGCTATTATGGAAGGCTTATATATAAGTACAAAAAAGTGATCTCAGGAGCGCAATGGGCTATTGTGGCAGCAATGGTATTTTCAGTTTTAACAGCTAGTATTTATATAACCATCCATAAATATTCGCTGGACTTATTTAACGAATACGACAACTTATTTACCTCAATGCTGCTACTTGGTGCCCCTTTGTTTTTGTTAGCTTATGTTTCTGTTCGCTTCAGAGAAACACTCGATACCGTAACACAAGAAGCAAATAAGGTTTTAAAAGTTACCGAAGAAAAGAAGGAATTGTTGCTTAACCAGAATCTCTTACTTGAACAACAAGTAAATGAGAGAACGCAAGAACTAAAAAAATCGCTCGAAGAACTAAAAGCAGCACAAGAACAGCTCATTCAACAGGAAAAACTGGCTTCACTTGGTCAGCTCACTGCGGGTATTGCTCACGAGATCAAGAATCCACTGAACTTTGTGAATAATTTCTCGGAGCTGAGTTTGGAGTTAATTGACGAAGCGAGAGAAGAGTTCGAGAAAATTGATGGAGAATTAAAAAATAAAATTTTTGAATTACCTAATCTCCTCAACGATATCGAACATAATCTAAATACGATTCATAAACATGGATCCCGCGCGGATAGTATTGTTAAATCGATGTTGGAGCATAGCCGGGGTAGCTCTGGTAAAAAAGAACCAGTTCAATTCAATTCGTTAGTTAAAGAATTTGTCAATCTTTCTTACCATGGAATGCGAGCGGGTAATCACCCAATTAATGTTAATATTAAGTTCGACTTAGTTGATTCAATTAAAGAAGTCAATATTATTCCAGAGAATTTTAGCCGAGTTGTAGTAAACTTGTGTAATAATGCTTTTGATGCGATGAGGGAGAAGTTGAGTGAAACGGAAAAAGTGAAAGGTGAAAAGTATTCTCCCAAATTGACGGTTCGAACGTTAATGATTGATGATATTATAACATTGGAAATTAAGGATAATGGATCGGGTATTCCTGAAGAAATCAAGAACAAAATTATGCAGCCATTCTTTACCACCAAAAAAGGTACAGATGGTACGGGTTTGGGATTATCAATTACCAATGATATAATAAAAGCCCATGGTGGTAAATTAGAAGTAGAATCCAAAGAAAATCAGTATACTCTCTTTAGAGTATCTTTAACATAACGGGGTTAGCAACGAATGAAGTTCTTAGTAGTAGATGATGAACGAGATGTAGAAATGCTTTTTCGGCAGAAATTTCGAAAAGAAGTCCGAAGTGGACTGTTAGAATTAGAATTTGCCTTTTCTGGGGAAGATGCTCTTGCGTTTTTACGGAGTAAACAGCCACCTGATATTGTATATATCTTCTCAGATATTAATATGCCGGGAATGACAGGATTTGAATTACTCGAAGAAGTAAAAACACAGTTTCCTCAAATTAAAGTGAGTATGATTTCAGCTTATGGAGATAGCGAAAACTATGAACGCGCTATCAATTCTGGAGCTAAAGAGTTTTTTACTAAACCAATTGATTTTGATTCTTTAAAAGATGAATTGAAACAACTTATTGATAGCAATAATTAAATTATTCGAATAGGGCATTTATGACTAGGCATAAAATAATGGTTGTTGATGATGAGCCGGATTTACAGCTCTTAATTCTTCAACGTTTTAGAAAACAAATTAAAGAAGAAATATACGATTTCTGCTTTGCTGAAAACGGCGAAGAAGCTCTTAATATGCTTGAAGATTCAGATGATATTACACTGGTTCTATCTGATATCAATATGCCAAAGATGGATGGTTTAACGTTTCTTTCAGAAGCACAAAAACTAAACAACCCAATACTTAAAACGGTAATTGTTTCTGCTTACGGTGATATGGATAATATCAGAACGGCGATGAATCGTGGGGCTTATGATTTTATTACAAAACCCATCGACTTTAAAGATTTAGAGATTACTATCGACAAAAGCTTAACTGAAATTCAATATATTTTTGAAGCGGTTGAGCAAATGAAAACCTTAGAACTTTTTCAAACTGATCTTGAAACTGCTGCTAAAATTCAGCAAAAGATTTTACCACAAGAGTTCCCTCCTTTTCCAGAAAAAACCGAATTTGATATTTATGCAGAAATGCATCCTGCTAGACAAGTAGGTGGTGATTTTTATGATTTCTTCATGCTTGATGAAACCAAACTTGGTTTTGTAATCGGGGATGTTTCAGGGAAAGGTATTCCTGCCTCAATTTATATGGCAGTATCAAGAACTATGTTAAAAGCGATTGCTTCACAAATAGACGATCCCGCCAGATGTCTTGATACTGTAAACACCATGCTTATTCCAGAAAGCGGATTAACAACATTTGTAACAGTGTTCTATGGAATATTAGATACAGAGACTGGAATCGTAAGATATTGCAATGGAGGTCATAACCTTCCTTACATTGTAAAAGAAGATGGTGCTGTTGTTGAGATCGAAAATACTAATGGATTATTGCTCGGTAAGATTGAACCGATTGAATACGAAACAAAACAGGTTCAACTTAAACCTGGTGAAAAAATCTTACTCTTTACTGATGGTGTAACAGAAGCCACCGCAACAGATGGAGATATGTACGAGGAACCACGCTTAGAAGAATTTCTTAAGAAACACGGCTCGGATGACATCGAAAAAATGGTGCGAAGCCTAGTTGTTGATGTACTAAAATTTATGGGAAAAGCAGACCAATCGGATGATGTTACTATTCTTGCATTGGAGTATAAGGGAAAGTAAAAGCACATTTAGTTTGAATTAATCAAAGTAGTGCATAACCAGAGAAACTAAGCTACAATGTCATTTCACGGCGTACGCCTGAAATCTAGATTATGATTTATAGGAAAGAATTACTTCACAGGGTATTCTAGATTCCTGCATGCACAGGAATGATTTATTCTTTCTTCCATAAATTACCATTTCTTTCTACTTCACAGTGAAAGCAAGCACTTTTTTGATTCTCTTGATTGTACCATTCATGTTCTCTTTTTTTTTCGCATTCATACCCTTTTCCCGCTAAACCTAGATTTATTAGGAAATAAGGTAGATGACTACGAACGAAAGTTCTAAACCAATATGGTCCTCCAGAATATTCAGGCATCAATCTAAATCAATAATTCTACCTGGCGTCCACGGGGCATTTAATCTAGTTAATTCTGCATCAATTGCTGGAAGTGAAAGACCGAGAATATCCTTAAGTGTATCTATAATTGGAGTGAGTTGAGCTTCAGCAATTTCCCTCACCATTTTCGAAGTTTCTGTAGGATCAGACTGTGAAGACATTCCAGTATTTATTGCTGTATTAATTCTGGAATTTAGTGAAGGAGCTTGATTGATTTCTAACTGATTTTTGATTTGACTCCCGTACATTTTCAATCGAATATCATCTAATCTTTTCTCTAACTCTGAAATCATCGAAGTCAGACTTTCACTATTCACAATACGGGCAGCAGCTTGATAGTACTCTAAGCGATCATTTATTTCATTAAAAGCATTTATAGCGCTGTTAGCAGATTTTGACAAATTGGTTAGTTCTTTATGGTAAGCAAGCATTGCCCTTGGGTTTGCAGATGGTAGTGTTCTATTGTCCAGAGATTTCACTTCAAATTCTACCGGTTCAGATAATACAGTTACTTCTCCGTTTATACTTTTCGAAAGTTGTACAGAATAAGTGCCAGGTAACACCATTAACCCGGAGTTTAAATTTGTTTTAGGATTGCTTGTATTGGTTCTAACCTGATCAACATCTGGATAGGTTAAATCCCAGTATGCCCGATTAATACCTTTTAATGCTCCCGCATGTAAATTCTGAATAACATCCCCGTTTGCATCTCGAATTGTAAAGATTAAATAGGGCGCCTCTTCCAGCTCTTCAGCTTCTAACTGCTCTAAGCTTGGATAATAAACAGATTCACCAGCGTCTCTGTTTTTCTTCTCTTCTTCTTTTCGAATGTCTTCGAGTGTCTTGTATTTGTCCTTCAAATAAAAGGTGAAAGCAGCACCAAATTTAGGATTTTCGCCGAGATAGAAATCTTCTCCTTGAAATCCTTTTGGTCCCAGCCAACTCACCGTACTGCTTGCTGCAATAGGGCTGAATTGTTGATATTGAAAAGGATCACGCACAGAAAAAAGATGGGCTTCTTTTTCTTCCACTTCTTTGGTGAACTCTCGTAATGCTGAGTAATCATCCATGATGTAGAATCCACGCCCAAATGTGGCTAATACCAAATCGTTTTCTCTTTGTTGAATATTAATATCGCGCACCGCAACGGTTGGTAGTCCAGAATTCAATTCCTTCCAGTATTCTCCTCCATCTAAACTGGCAAATAAACTAAACTCCGTTCCTACAAAAATGAGATTTGCTTCGATGTGATCTTCTTCGATGGAGTATACTGAACCTCTTTCTGGTAAATTATTTGTAATGGAAGCCCATGATTTTCCTAGATTTGTACTTTTTAATACATATGGTTTAAAATCACCATTTTTGTGATTGTTGAAGGCCGCATAAATCGTATTTACATCATGTGCTGAAGCAACGATTTCATTTACATAGGTCATTTCTGGAACGGTTGGAAATTTTTCAATTTTCGTCCAATTTCCACCTCCATCTTCACTTATGTGAATTAAACCATCATCGGTACCTGCAAATATCAAGTCTTCATTTAATGGAGATTCAGCTAGGGCAACAATATTTCCATATTGTGTAGTTGATGCGTTCTTTGCAACTGCATCCATCGGCCACACTTTACCCATTACCTCTAATTTATTTCTATCAATCTGGCGGGTTAAATCTCCACTAATTTCTTCCCAACTTTGTCCCATGTCATCGCTTCGGTGTACCCGATCTGATGCGTAATACAATCTCTTGTTATCATGAACGCTTACAAAGAATGGAGAATCCCAATTCCAATTATAAGAGTAATCTCCGGTTGGTGGTTGTGGTATAATATTCTGTGCTTCACCACTTTGCTTATCGAACCGGAATAAATTTCCATACTGGTATTGACTGTATACAATATTTGGATTGGTAGGATCCACATGAGGTTCAAAACCATCTCCAAGAAGTGTTACTTTCCAATCATTGAATGTTAATCCTGTTGGCTCAATGGATCTGGAAGGGCCTCCAAAGGTGAAATTATCTTGAGTTCCACCATACACATTATAAAATGGATAATCATTATCAACAGCAACTTTATAGAATTGTGTAACTGGTAAATTCGTATAGAATCTCCAAGTCTTACCGCGATCATATGATTCATATACGCCACCATCATTTCCATTTAGAAGATAGTTAGTATTATTTGGATCAATCCATAAAGCATGATTATCAATGTGCTTATTTAATTCACCCACATAGCTAAAACTCTTACCACCGTCTTCCGAAACTCCAGAAAAAGTATTCATTACATACACTAAATCAACATCAACAGGATCAGCTACTACTTCCTGGTAATAATTTCCGCTTGAAGAATAGTCACTTCTACGCACCCAAGATTCTCCTAAATCCGTAGAACGATAAAAGCCCCCTTTGTCAGCTTGAGCTTCAACTACGGCATATATAGTATTGGGATCAGCGTCAGAAATATCCATTCCAATTCTTCCAATATCTCCACTTGGCATTCCATTCATTATTTTTCTGAAATTCTCTCCCCCATCAGTAGACTTATACACTGCAGATTCCGGTCCGCCACTGATGTAAGTAAACACATGTCTCCTTCTCTGATGAGCTGTTGCATAAATAATATCTGGGTTTCTTGGATCGAGATGAATTTCGTTAACCCCCGTGTGTTCGCTGACTTCAAGAATATTATCCCAAGTTTCTCCACCATCTGTTGTTTTAAATAAACCACGATCTCCTCCTTCGCTCCAAAGTGGACCAACAGCTGCCACATAAACTACATCAGAATCTCTGGGATCAATTTCAATCATTCCAATATGTTCGGAATTTTTTAATCCCATATGTTTCCAGCTCTTTCCACCATCAACCGACTTATAGATTCCATCGCCATAAGCAACGCTACGCTGGTTATTATTTTCACCTGTTCCAACCCATACTACATTTGAGTTATTTGGATCCATCGCAACAAAGCCAATCGAGTACGATCCCTGGCTATCAAATACCGGTTCGAGAGTTATACCTCGATTTGTGGTTTTCCAAACTCCACCCGATGAAGTTGCTATATAAAACTCACTGGTATTGTTTGGATTTACTGCAAAATCAGAAATTCTTCCCGAAGTAAATGCAGGCCCAATACTTCTAAATTTAAGGCTGTTCCAAGCTGTTTCGTAACGCTGATCTTCAGGCTTATCCTGAGCATTTATTGTAGGAGAGCATAGAAAAAGGCATAAAATTACAGATAGTGTAGTGTAAAATCGATTCTCCATAGTAGTACTTTTTTAATTCATCGTTAACTAAGAAGTGAGTAGTTAACAATAACTAAAACTTAGGGGAGTTACTGAAAAAAATGTCTACATTTTAATTCTTAATGTATTTTTTAGGAATAGGAAAGTCATCATTTTCTGCAGACCAAAAAACCGATACTACCCACCATCTGCTTCCATCATTAAAAAGCTGAATGCTGTTGATTCCACGAGCAAAAACTTCTCCATCTTTTGTTCGCTTAGATTGATAAGTACTAAAGACTTGCGTTATATATCGAAAAGTATCGACTTCTCTAGAGATTTCATCTTCATGAAAACCATCTCTAACTAAACTCGCTCCTGCTGTTTCTACGTACTCTTCTGGCGTCCACTGTATAAAAGAAACTTTCCCTTCTTGATTTTGAAAAGTTGGCGTTAACAGTGCTCCCTGCATAAATAAATTCTTAAATCGATCCCAATCTCTTTCTACCCCTGCATCACCTGAAATAGAAGCGTAAAGAGCTTTTATTATAGAATCAATAGATTTGACATCTTCTTCATATTGAGCAAAAGAATTACTCATAAAAAAGATAGTGAATACAAGTAATAATGCTGATCTCTTCATTTGTTCTATAGGTGATTTATGACCTATTTAATCAATGTCATTTTTTTGAATTGAGAAAATCCGTCAAATGTTAATGAGTAATAATACACACCACTTGATAAACCTGAAGCATCAAATTGAACCGAGTGGGAGCCTTGACTATATACTTTGTTTGCAAGATCTGCAACTCTTCTACCCTGAAGATCAAATACCGAAAGCTGAACGTTACCTGATGAAGGCAACTCAAAATTTATGGAAGTAGATGGATTAAATGGATTGGGGTAATTCTGGGAAAGTTTAACCAAATTTGGTGTGGTTTCAACTTCCTCATTAGAAACTAATAAGCCATCCAGATAAAGTTCACCTTGCCCATTCCATTTATTTACTTTGATGTAATCGATATACATTTTTGCTGGTAAAGGAGCTGTAACTTCATTCGCATTTGAAGCATCGGTAAATGTGCCACCAACCGCTAAATTAGTAATGAAAAAAAATGGTTCTCTAAACGTTGAAGCAAGTTCTCCTCCAGATATAGAAACAGCAGCTGTATACAAATCGTATTCAACTTCCTGATCAATCACAGTAAACTTGATACTATTTGAATCCCAGTATAAGCGATAAGTAACAAAACGATTGTCTAACGAATCGGAAGCTTCATAAGGCTGATTAAAACCTGTATCGTCAGCTATTGAGGCCGCACAAGTTGGATTTCCTCCACATGCTGCACTGGCATACCATATTAAATTAGCCCCTACATAGTTATTAATTGGAGCATTTGGGTGACCTTGACGATTTCGTTCAGCCAACTTATGTCCCATTTCCATAATGTCAATTTCTCCACTTTTTGGCCAACCATCTGTTTCATGATTTGCGCCCAACATCCAAAAAGCAGGCCATAAACCAACTTCTAAATCAGGAACCGCCATCCGAACTTCTACTACACCGTATCGAATTGCCAGATTATTTTCTGATTCAATTCTTCCAGAAGTAAAAGGACTTCCTGCCCACATTTGCTTCTGTGCTTCAAGAACCAATGCGCTATTTCCCTCTTCACCAGTTATACTGTCAACGTATACATTATAGGGTTTATAGAACTCGAGCTCACTATTTCCCCAGCCACAAAGTCTTGGGCACCCATTACTATCAATTACATTCCAGACATCAGTATTCACTGAATCAAATTGTTCTTCCCAAACAAGCTCTCCAACTTGACTGTAAGCGGGAAGTTGAAAGGATAAAAATAGAAGGACGAATAGGCTTTTTTTCATTGATCTAACTCTTTGTAGTTTGCTTTGAAAGAACATACATAAAAAATTTAAAAAGCATTCAGGCTTTCAAAATCTCTTCAATCTTTTGTTCTTCTTCGTCTGATAAATGAAGGTTATTTAAAGCGTCTAGATTATCTTCTAGTTGTTTCAAACTACTAATTCCAATTAAAGCAGTGGTTACAGCTGGATGACGTAAAATCCAAACTAAAGCCAATTGTGCTAAACTTTGTCCTCGTTGTTCAGCTATCGTATTCAAGTCTTTGATTTTCTGAAGTACCTGATCTGTTAAATCTCCTTTTTGTAAAAAACCATCCGGATCGGCAATTCTTGATTTTTCCGGTATACCATGTAAATACTTGTTGGTGAGCAATCCTTGAGCTAGTGGTGAGAATGGAATGCTACCAATCCCTTCTTCGAGGAGTACATCAAAAATTCCTTCCTGCTCAGGTTCGCGATGAAACATATTATATTTCGGTTGATGGATTACAATCGGCACGCCCCATGACTTCAACATTTGTATGGCTTTACGGGCACGATCAGCAGGGTAATTTGAAATTCCAGCATATAGTGCCTTTCCAGATCTAATAATCTGCTCTAACGCCCGCATACTTTCTTCTAGAGGAGTGTCATAGTCTGGTCGATGATGATAAAAAATATCCACATATTCTAAGCCCATTCTTTTTAAACTTTGATCACAACTTGCGATCAAAAATTTTCTGGAGCCTCCATCCCCGTAAGGTCCCGGCCACATTCCATAACCAGCTTTACTAGATATAATCAGCTCATCTCTCTTACCATGGAAAATGGCTTTCAAAGCTCTTCCAAATTGCTCTTCTGCACTGCCTGGAGGGGGACCATAATTATTAGCTAAATCGAAATGAGTAATTCCATTTTCGAAAGCTTTTATTAACATTGCATCTGCTTTTTCTGGAGTTTGTTGTCCTCCGAAATTATGCCAAAGGCCAAGAGAAAGTATAGGTAGGTATAAACCTGAATTACCACATTTGCGATAAGGAATTTGGTCGTATTGAGGAGTGGTTATCATAGTAAGTACATCTAAATTTGATTGTCATAAAGTATATAACAAACAAAATAAACTTATATGCATTAGTATGTTTTTTCTATCACTTTTTTTAAGGCTAAAAAAACTGCTAATTCTATTATCATTCTCATTCAATCGATAGATGTTTCAAAATGCGTCAGTTTTAGCACTTAATGAATAAATAACATAAAGCATTGCTACTCTATTCAAATGAAAAGGAATGAATGATTTCTTAATCTTTATTTTGAACAATAATCCCATTAAATGCTTTAATCGCAGCTTCTGATTCTGATGTTGAATTTCTTATCCGGATTTCTATCTGATATTCCCCTGGTTCTAATGGCACTGTTAATAATGGAATATTTAGTCCTTCCATTTCGGATAACAAATAACTGCTTCGTTGGTTTCTTAATGTCACTTCTAATTCGGCATCACTTGTTCCAAGTTCCCAATCTGGTATGAATTCATAAATTCCAAAATTTTGAACTATAAACTTTTGTGCAATTCCATCCCCATTATTTGTCCAATTTTGAGTGTTATGACTACTAGTATATATATCGCCAAATACTTCATAAGGAGCTGCACCATGAATGTAGGTACTATCCATACTGTTAATTCCTAGATAAAAAACGGGCATATCGTAGCTATTACTTTCGTTTATAACTGTTTCTTCCCACCACTCTTTCAATTCTGATTCTAATTCCATTCGAATTTCTGGGTAATCGAGTGAGATATCGATTGTTTCCTGGAGATCTTCTTCTAAATTGAATAGCTTTTTCCCAAAATAACCTTGAATGTATTTATACTTTCCTTTCCGAATAGCCAGTTCTTGTTCATCAAATAATAAGTTCTTTTTGTCTTCCAGAAAGGCATATTGATATGGACGATTTTCCCACAATACTTCGTGATTCGAATAATAATAGGCTCTGTTTCTATCTTGAGTTTCTCCATTTAGAATGGGCAATATACTCTCGCCAAATAATGGTTTTGATTCCACAGGTAAGAGTATATCAAGTACTTCCATAATAGTTGGAAAAATATCTGCAATGTCCACCATTTGATATTCGTCTCTGGCTTCAAACATATTTCCCCATTTCACAAAACCTATGGTTCGATGTCCATTTTCGTGAAGCCTACCTTTTACACCAGCCAAATTAAGTGGATTTCGTGCTGCTTCTTCTTCAGGTAAAGCAGGTAGCCCATCAAAACTTGCGGGTGGATTATTCCAAATTGGGCCATTATCTCCGATAAAAAAGATCAGCGTATTCTCCAGTTTCCCAGATTGCTCAAGTACACGCAACAATCTTCCAATATTTTGGTCTAATTGCTCTGTAATGCCGTAAATACTTGCAACTGCATCAGAATGGCCTTGAGCTATGTATTTCTCGATTAATGAATCCGGGGCGATATAAGGCTTATGGATTTGTGGATAGGCCAAATACATAAATTTAGGGGAATCAGATACTCTGGCGAACACATTAATAGCGGTGTCAGTTAAATAATCTACCGTCCATGCTTTGGGGGCTAGCTCGTTGCCTTTATGCTTTATAATTGGGTTTTGATGTTCGTATAAATTTGCCTGAACCCAGGCTTCATCAAAACCTCTTTGCTCTGGTAAATACGGAGCTTCTTTTCCTAAATGCCATTTCCCAAGCATATATGTTTCATATCCATTGCCTTGAAGAAGCTGAGCTATGGTAAATTCGTCTAAATTTAAATAATCTCTTCCACCATGTACTCCCCAAACTCCTGTAGTTAAAGCATGGCGACCAGTCATCAATTGGGCTCTTGATGGTGCACATACAGGTTGGGCGTGGTAATCGTGCAATCGGACGGAATTCATCGCAAATGCATCCATATGTGGCGTATCTACTTCAGGATTTCCGTTAATCGAAATATCACCATACCCTTGGTCATCAGTTAGAATGATAAGAATATTTGGAGGCTGCTCATTTACTTTATTTATCGTGCAGTTAAGTAATAGTATCCAAAATACTACTAATAGAAATTTCATAATGTCTAGTTTTTTAAGTAGAAAACACCGCTGTTTTCATAATTATCGGCTGTGTTCCAAACAGGGCGCCACCAAAGAACAGAAGGTTTAGTATTTTCGGGACGATCATGATCCATAACCCCAATATTTATACGAATACGCTCTAGGTTTTCGATAAATTCTATCTCAGAAAAGGGAACGCGAACTTCTAATATTTGTAATTCCTTGTTTTTAACAATTGCGGCTTCAATTTCATCTGATGAGGATAGTGGAATTGTGGAGACTCCTGAAAACGCAATTTCGTATGAAGTATGTTTTTCGGTTTTTGAATTTGAATCGAGGTGTATATAAAATTTATCTTGTCGAGAGGATAACTTAAGGGAATCTGAAATCGTGATTTGATCAAAAAATTTCACTGCCAGGTATATGTTTTCATCATCGAAAGTTGTTGCAAATTCAAATCTCCCGTCTTCGCTGCCCTTCCAATCCCAACCTTCTCTAAAATATTGTGGATTCAGTACGTTTATCCATTCAGCCTGTTCCCAATCAATTAGGTTTCCATCAATCAAAATAGGAGTTTCGCTTACAATTAATGAGTGATTCCAATCTAGAAATAATCGTTTTGTGGTTGATAACGAAATATCTGTTTTCCCTTCTCTCTCAAAACCTGCGGTAAGCTCAAATTGAAGTGGCGAATTATTTAATTGTGATATTAACGATTCACCTTCCACACTTTTTGCAAGAATATCTATTGTCGTTTTACCTCCCTTTTCCAATTCAAATTCTAAATTACTTGGTTTGAACTCGATTCCATATTGATCTGGGAGCGTTCCCGATATCTTGAAAGTTCTTTGAGAATTATTTTCAACTTTGAGTTTAATTGGAAGTTCGTCAAAACGGTTTGAACTATGTACAACAGGCTGCATATTTAACCAATTTCCTTGCCTTAATACTTGGATATCTGCATAATCTTTTTCGTCTACTAAATTCTTACTGTAAATACCATTTATATCAATATTTGCGATTTCGGGACCATTATCCTTCATGGTTACCCAAGTTATATGATCCAGTTCTCCTACGTCAGGATTTCTCATCCAACTACCTCCTCCTGTGGTGGCCAGAGTAAAGTGCTCCATTCCATTATGCATTTTATATCTGTAGTGGTGATGATGTCCGGAAAACAAGGTGTAGTTTCTCTCTCCCAACGCTTTTTCAATTCCGTCGTAACCCAACCGATTTCCATACGACCAAAGTGGACGATGCATGAATAAGAGCGTCCACCGAACTTCTTTATTTTCTTCCAATACTTTCTGAAAGTATTCGATTTGAGGATTTCCTATCCCTCCACCTTCAATTTCATCCGTATTTATTGCCAAAAAAAGAACATCGTTATATACAAAATGGTAGAAATCACGGCCATGGCGTTCTCTCCACACTTCGGTAAGTAATTTATTACTGGTATCGTGATTTCCAGGAACGTAATAAAAGGGCATGGAGAGTTTTTCAACGATAGTATCAAATTCATCCCATTGGGCATTCCACACTTTAGGATCTTCGGTATAACCGTCAATCAAATCCCCAACGGAGAGCACAAATTCCGGCTGCATCATCTCCACTTTATCAATGGCACCATCAAAAATATCAGCTCTCATACCTCCGGTTCGATCGGATACGATAGCAAATCGGAAGGTAGTTTCAGCGTTTTTAGGTGGCCGATTAGTTACAGGTATTTCCTGGGCCTGTACATCACATACAAGTAAAAAGCACGTAAAAAAAAGAAGTATTCTAACCATAACTATGTTGATGCATAAGTTTTTTCGATGAGTGCTTTCGTTGCTAGAATTCCTTCTTCTTCAGAGAGTTTGTTCCCCTCATATTCTACACAGATATAATCGTTAAACCCTGACTCCTTCACTAGTTTCATCATTCTGGTATAATCGATGGTTGTTTCGAAACCTTGGATATCAAAAGCGTGGGTTTTAGCGCTCACCGATTTGGCAAATGGCATCAGTTTTTCGACCCCGATATATCGATTATAGATGTCCCCATCTCCCCAAATAAAATCTTCTGAAAAAGTGAAGTTATCAAAATCTACGACGGTTCCCAGTAATTCATGATCAGCGAGTTCTATGGTTTCGACCAGCCAATCCGCATTGCTAGACATCCCACCATGATTTTCAATCAAAATTGTTAAATCGAACTCTTTTGCTTTTTCAGCTAATCGATATAAACCC
Source organism: Balneolaceae bacterium (assembly GCA_040222455.1). Classification (GTDB taxonomy): domain Bacteria; phylum Bacteroidota; class Rhodothermia; order Balneolales; family Balneolaceae; genus RHLJ01. Next base: position 149,341 of record JAVKDD010000015.1, read on the forward strand.
TCTGCAGCAAGTTTCTTCTGTTCTTCTGCGGGTCCCATACTGAAAGCATTTATGCGCATAAATGGACATCCTAAATGCTTGGAGGCTTCCATCCAACTAACATGATTTTCGATAGCAATGCTTCGTTCTTTCTTGTCCGGATGCCCGATGAAGCCTTCTTCATCGACCATTATTAAAACGTTTTTAATTCCTTCAGAATCAGTTCGATTCTTTAGTTCGTTTAAGAATTCCTTGTCTTTAGCATGTCCAAATATCAACGAATTCACATATTCAATGGCACTAAATCCTAACTCTTTGGCTTTTTTTGGAAAATCTAAGGGATGTAACGTTCCCTGCCAAAGTTGGTCGGGATCAGAATGAAGTAGGCGTTGCCATTCTTGATAATTATCTTTTGAATTTCCAAAAATTGCCCTGTGTAACGCCCATTGAGAAAGCGATAATTTTAGTCCGCTTTCTTTTACTGAACTAAACTCTGTGTAGCGAGTAAATGGCAGCATCAACCCACCCAAAGAAAATCCTACTTTGCCAATAAATTGTTTTCTGTGCATAATTATTTGATAAGTAGCATTCGTTTTACTGTTGAGAATGAATTTGCTTTAAGTTGATACAAGTAGACACCGCTAGCTAAATTACTAGCATCAAAAGTGACTGTGTGAGTTCCTACATTTTTAAATTCGTTTACCAATTCCTTTACAAGCCTGCCAGTAACATCGAACACGCGAATTTCGATATTGGAAGCGCTAGGAACAGCATAAGTAATGATTGTTTTCGGGTTAAAGGGATTCGGATAATTTTGATGTAAAGCAAAAGCTTTAGGGATTCCAGGTTCTTCGGTAATGTCGGTACCAATGCCTACAGTAGAATAGATTGGATCTGAGGGAAGTGTTTCCAATTCATTAACATCAAGGGCCGTTACACGTATTTGAAAAGCACCAGACCCTATAAACATTTTACTGAAGGCAGTTGAACTAGTGGTTCCATCTAACTCAAATGCCTCAAAGTTTGTAGATGCTGAATCGGCTCTATAAATATTGTATTTATGTACTGCATTTTCACCAGTAGATTCTGTCCATGATAACTTATATCCAAATCGAGGATTAACTACTTCTGCTATAAGATTGGTTGGTATTGATAATTTAGGAAGTGGCTTTGCATCATTTAAAGTTGAAATAAAATCGATATAAAGAGTTACATCAGGATTTTCCCCTTCATTTTGTCCAATAATCTCGAAACCCGTTGTTTTTAAACTTGTAAGTCTTTCTGGTATTTGGAACCGAAGTTTAAACCAATTGTCTGATTCAATATTATCTACCGAAATTAATTGTTCTACTTCATCTGATTGATTATCCATTGCGAAAAATCGTAACCCATTAATCTTGGCTTTGTCTTCATCAGATATCCAAAACCTATAAGTTAGTGTATGAGCCGGCTGAATATTGCGAACTTTATTAGTGGTACCTGATGAATCATTTTCATCTCTCGTTATTCGGAAGCGAGCTTCGTTATCAAGTGTTTTTAATTTGATAGAATAGTAACCACTAGTTGCGTTTGTATCGGTTCGAGAAATACTTGCTTCTTCGGCTATCCAGCCTTCGGTTCCAGTTTCAAAATCAAATCGAGGGTGTCTTTCAAACTCCTTAGTAGTTACAGATAATACTTCTGTTGTAGTACGTTTTCCATGTACATCGATTGCAGTTAGTTCATAATTGTAAACTGTTCCGGATAATAATCCTTCAATTTTTATGGAATTATTTAACAGAGTATCTTTAATAAAAGGTGGTCTACGACCAACTCTCAAAAGCTCATACCGAGCTACCCCAGTTCCTTCTGATGGATCCCATTGCAAGTTTATTTGCGTGTAGGAAGTATCCATAATTTCAAAATTTGTAGGAGCAGAAATAGTTGGTACACCTTCATAATTTGGAAGGGTAGTAATCAAATCAACAAATACCTTTGGCGTTTTGCTGGCATTTTTTTTCGTTATTCTTAACCCAATTTCTTTAAGAGAATCACTAGAAATTTGGCTCGAAATTCTCAAAGGTAATTTGTTCCAAGCTCCACCAATTAATTCCTCTGACGAGTACGATGTTGTGGTTTTATCTCCATTCGAGTTTGCTATAAAATAGGTGTCTAGGCTTTCGATATTAACAAGATCAGCGGTGCTAATTCGAAGATTAAAGAAAACAGTTTGATTGGGAATAATTGATTTGAGTTGTTCCCTCTTCAAAAAGAAAAAATGATCTGTGGTATCCCCTCTAGTAGAAAGTAATAATGATTTTCTATCGCTGTAAGAAACACTATCAACTAGAACCAGATTGGAAAAGCTATCGACTTGCCAGTTATCTGGTCCGGTTTCAAAATCCCACGTTATATTATCTGGAAAACTAAGGGTTAATTGCCTAACAATTGAACCTACTCGAGTTTTTCGTTCTAGTGAATCAACTGGAAATACCCTATAACTATATTGAGTATCACTCCATACATTCTCATCAACAAAGTAATTTAACCTTGTGGTATCAAGTCGTTCAAAGTTATACTCATTAATGATAGATCGCTCAATAAGATAATACCTAACTTCCCTTTCTTCTGAAGTATCCCAGCTGAAAGCGGTGAAGCTTGTTCCTACAGAATCTTGGCTTAGATTTCTAACATCCTGAATTGATGCATAACCATTAAAGAGTGGATTGGAAGTAAACAAATCCGCATGAAGAGTAGGAATTCCTCCAAGTTGTTTTGCTTGAACTATTACGCCAAAAGTATTTAACGCGAGATAATTAGGGACAGTAATGGAAAGTCGATTCCAGTCGCCAATTTTGAGTTGATTTACTCTATAATCAACCGAACTAAATCCGTCGTTATCATTTTCGTCGCCATCAACGGTATCGAATTCAAGAAAAACAGAGATACTATCAATATTTGAAGTATCAGCTGGAACAAATAGGTAGATACTTAAAATTTGCTCAGCTAGGAACGGCTGCAAGTTTGAATTAGTGAACCTGTACTCTTTGGTGTTTGTGTTGGATGGTGATAAAAGTACTCCAATAAAATCACTATACCCGTTTTCATAATCTATGGAAAATTCAAAATTATCTGAGCTCCAATACTCTAAATCTCCACCGTAGGTAAAATCATTTGTTACATAAATTGAATCTAAACTCTTCTCTGCTAAATCTATTCCATTTACTAACAAAGGTGATGTGTCTTCAGTTTGAGCGTTAACATTCGCAGCAAATACCAAGCAAACAAAGCAAATTGTAAAGAGTGATCTATTTGTTTTCATAACATTGATCGTTACATAGTGAGTGAATATTCAATAACAAAAAAAAGGAGTCCATTTCTTATGTGAATAAATAGTGACTATTTGTGAATTGAATATAAATCAGGTAATTCATCCTCAAACAAAATAAAATCCGACTGTTTGAATTGGATAAAATCTTCAGCGCTTACCTGCCCGGGAAACGGAGCGTAATAATGGTCGGGGCGACCTTCTCTTTGAGTTGCATTTCGCCAGACTTGAACATAGGTCATTTGTTTTGTCCATTCATTTGAAGTCATTGCCTTCAATAGCGTTTCCGTCCAAAATGTTGAGTCTGGAATTCGCTCTAATCCAGTTTCAGTTATTGCTGTAATTTTGCCCAATGAATCTGCGATTTGTGCAGTTAGAGTGAGACTTTGTACGAACTCTTCATATTGCTGTTCTTTCGACTTTGTATTAACTGAATGACCAACATCCCAATAATTATCTAGACCAATGATGTCTACAAACTCATCTCCGGGATATCCATAGAAATAATCCTCTCGAAAAGTATCTAGATTTGTACGGCTTCTATCTGGTGAAAAAGCATAGATAAGGTTATGCAGATCTTTCTCATCTCGCAGATATTCAACTGTAAATTGCCATAATTTGATGTAATCTTCTTCAGTGGTTAAACCTTTACCCCACCAGAACCAATCGCCATTATGCTCATGAAATGGTCGAAATATAACTGGCTTTGGAGATAATTGATTAAAGAATTCTGAGACTAAATCTAAGGTTTGCTTATACTCATCATGAAATTCGCCGCCTGGAATTATTGCATGAACGGCACGTGTAGTATCATAATACGATTTCTGAGTAACTGGGTTTCTCATGTGCCAACAAAATGTGAGAACTCCGCCGCGTTCATAACCTTCTTTAGAATATGCAAGTGTGCGATTCCAGCGTTCTGAGCTTTCTTCTTCAGAATGATTTGGCTGAGGCAAGAAATCTGCGACATCCCATCCGTATAACGCTGGAAAAGAGCCGGTCACATCCTTAACATCAGAGCGCGATGAATCACCACGCCAAGTATAGCCATAAGCTAAGGTTGCCTGATGGCCAAACATCGCTTGAGATCCTCTTATTTCATCTAAAAAATGATATAAATTTTTGGTTTCACTGGTAGCGTAGTTGTCAATCAGTTTTAGATTATGATCTTCTGACCTTGAAGTACACGAAACACCAAAAAAGATGATGAATAAATAGGTTACTATCTTCATACATTCAGTATTTCAATTATCGGTCCTTATTCGGCAATTCATCTTCGAAAAGAATGAACTCTGATTCTTTAAATTCTATAAAATTTGAAACACTCGAATGACCTACAAAAGGTGCATAGTAGTGATCTCTATTTTCTCTTTCGAAGGTAGCATTCCTCCATACAAGCATATAAGTAATTTGTTTGGTCCATTCATTAGATTGAAAAGCATTCAAATAGGTATCCGTCCAAATATTTGGATTTGGTAAGCCTGACTGGCCTGTTTCTGTCAGTGCTGCAATTTTTCCAAGAGAATCTGCAATTTGAGCTATATAGGTAAGACTTCTGACTAAGTGTTCTTGCATAATTTCAGAATCGGTTTGATTGGCTGGGTGACCAACATCCCAATAGTTATCTAGTCCAATAATATCCACATAATCTTCGCCTGGGTAACCATAAAAATAATCCGTTTTAAACGCATCAATATTAATTCTACTACGATCTGGTGAAAAAGCCCATAATAGGTTATTTAACTTTTTTTCATCTCTCAAATATTCAACCGTAAATCTCCAAAGTGCGATGTAATCTTCTTCTGAATTATTTCCTTTACCCCACCAAAACCAATCGCCATTATGCTCATGAAATGGCCTGAAAATCACTGGAATTAACTTCCCATTTTCATCCGTAAGCGATAGTGTATACTCAGCAAATATGTCTAACCATTCTATAAAAGTTTCATGACTTTTGGCGCCGGGTAATATTTCAGAGATAGTAGGAACCTTATCCCATGAATCTCCTCTGGTTACTGGGTTTCTCATATGCCAACTTAAAGTTATAATTCCGCCTCTACTATATCCCTCAAGGATCCAATCTTTCATATTATCAAAGTTGATTCCATCAATATTTGTATTTTTCATTTCCACAATGTGACCTAAATCCCATCCATATACAGCTGGATAAGAACCTGATGTTTCCATCACATCAGATCTTCCAGATTCAGCCCACCAATTATATCCATAAGCTAAATCATCTTGATGACCGAACATTGTTGCTGTTCCAGATAATGAATTTAAAAAGTGATAGAGCTCAACTGTTTCTTCTGTGGCATTTTTGTCGATAGGAAGATCATTTTTATCACTTGAATTAGTTTTAGGACTACAAGCAATGATCGCCAAAGTTAATAGAACAATTATTTGTTTCATTCTTTTTCAGTTTTAAATTAATCTGTTTTTTTTAAGATTACCTTTTTTAATTCTATCCCTTTATTTCCGTATATCTTAGAGTTTTGAATTGTAAGGGTTTGATTTCCATTTTGTAGATATATTGATCCAATTTCTTTTTTTGCCCACTGTTTTTCATTAACCTCTCCGCGCTCAACTCGGTCGGGACTTGGGATAAATTCCGGATCAAAGACATCATTTATCGTTGTCGTAATCATTTCACTGGAAGAAGAAGCAGTAATTTGAACACCTTCATTTCCTTTAGCGAGAGTATATTCTAGGATCACTTCATAATTCCCTGCTTCTAATACTTCCAAATTCCACCAAACCTGATCGGTTGTGTTTACCCAATTGTCGAGCCAGTCATTACTCCAACCTGAAGTTCCATGAAATCGGATTTCTCCTGTAAAAGAGCTTTCTACAGCTGGTAAACTAGTTATTGGAGAGGCTTCATAACCAACAGGAATAGGACGAGACTCAGGCAAATTTTTAGTGACTTCAGCGAACCATTTATCATATTCTTCAGCAAATTGAGCCGTCAATTCTGGCTCCATATCTGAGATATCCGTTCGTTGACCTTGGTCTTCGTTCATATCATATAATTCCCAGTTTTCTCCATATCGGACTGCTCGGTACTGATTGTTTCTTACCGATGCCGGATACATTTCCAAGGAATCCCAGCGAGATTGATGAGTGAAAAAGAAACGATCATTCCATTCAAATTCATCACTAAATAAAAGAGGAGCAAAGCTTCTTCCATCCAATGGTTTAGTTTCTGGAGAAGTAATTCCTGCTAGTTCAACTAAACTTGGCAGAAAATCTATGTGCGCAGTTAATTCTTTAATCTCAGTACCGGGTTTGATCTTTGCTGGCCATTTAATAAATAGTGGAACACGAACTCCTCCCTCATCTACTTTTGCCTTCCAACCTTTCATATTGCCATTATATCGATCACCGCCATTAGGCCCATTATCTGTAAGGAAAATCACAATTGTGTTTTCACTAATATTTAATTCATCTAGTCTGTTAATAATTCGCCCGACATTATCATCAATATTTTCAACCATGCCATAAACCGATGCGTTTTTATCATCCAATCCTTGCGCTTTATACTTATCAAAATATTGATCTGGAACTTGAAATGGACTATGTGGAGCATTATATGGGATGAATGTGAGGAAAGGGACATTCTGATTTTTTTCAATGAATGCTAATGCTGAATCGGTAAGTACGTCAGTAATAAAGCCTTTTGTTTGAACTGGATTTCCGTTGTACTCCAGTTCCGTATCAAAATAATTGTTCCAATGACCTTGCTTAAAGCCAAAAAACGTGTCAAAACCTTGTCCATTAGGATCCATTGGATAATGTGACCCATTATGCCATTTTCCAAATAATCCTGTTTCATATCCCGCTTCTTTGAACACTTCACCAAAAGTCACTTCTTCGGCGTTCATATTTTCTAGCCCATATGTTACCCATTGTGTTCCAGTTCGAAGATGATCGCGACCCGTGAGTAAACTTGCCCGAGTAGGCGCACAAACAGGACTTACAAAAAAGCGATCAAATCTAGCTCCCGAAGTTGCAAAATTATCTAAATGTGGAGTGTCAATATCTGGATTTCCATGACTTGCAATATCACCCCAACCTTGATCGTCGGTTAAAATGATGATAACGTTTGGAGGGTTTTCTTCTTTCGAACATGCTGTAAGAATTAAACCGAGAAAAAGGATTCCAACTCTTAGTTTGAAAACATTCATTCCAGCGCTCCAATCCTCTTCGCGTGGTCAACTATAATTGAAAGAGTGGAAGAATCAGTAGCGAATACTGAATTTAATCCTTGTGGTTCCTGCGGTGGATCTCCCATAAACGGATCTCCTTCAACCCACCAATAATTTTCATTTTGAGCTTGCCCAAAACCACCCCAACTCCAAAAATTTGTGCCAGCTAATACGTTATGTTCTTCTACCAGATCAAATACCATTTTATAATATTGATCTCTAAATGTTGTTGGTGAGCTGGTGGAATATTCTTCAGCATCTCTGGGAAAACCAAACTCTTCCATTACTAAAGGTTTATTCAACTGCTCTGCAATTTCAATATGTGATAGAACATAATTATTTGCGTTCTCCTGAGCACTGGAAAAAGTTTCCGCCATATTAGCCGGATCGATCCATGACCAATTTTTTGCCCACATATGAAAGGTTAAATAATCGATATTCGGAGTGTTATGAGCTTCGATGAAAATCTCCATAGAATCCAAGCTACCTCTTTCACCTTCACTTCCACTTGATACTAAATGATTCGGATCCAATGTTTTTATAAAATCTGCCGTGCCCTCAATCCAGTCATAATAAGCTTGAATTGCTACTGGTGACATCTCACCTGTGCCAGGACGTGGTTCATTTGCTAGTTGCCAACTCATAATTGTTGGATCCTCGATATAAGAAATTCCATTCATCGAATTTGTTCTCGTAACCAATTGTTCGATGTAGTTTCTAAATGCATTCTGAGCTTGTTCATTTTGATAAAACTCAGCTGAAAACTTCATAAATCCATCCCAATTACCCGTTGAAGGGTCAACTGGAATGCCACCTCCATACCAAGAATGATAGCTACTCATTCCTCCCGACCATTCCCAATAATTATTCAAAAAAATAACGGCATGCATGTCTCTTTTGTCCATTTCAGCAAGCAAATAATCCAACCCTATAAGTAAACTTTCATTATAAGAACCATCGGCATTGATAAAAGTTGGCGATAAGGAATTCTCAAAAACAGCTTCTTCTGAGGATCCCAGAATTCTTAAATTCGTAATCCCATGTTCGGCCAAAAAGTCGAGTTCTTTATTTAAGCGGTCCCGATTTCCATCTTCACCCGGTTGCCCTAAATATGGACCGTACCAGAAATTTGTACCAACATATTCAAATGCTTCTCCATTTTGTGTGAAAGAAGTACCATCCACTTTCACAAAGCTGGATGGATTTTCTTGTGTACAAGAAATAAAGAGAATTGAACATAGAGTAACTAAATGGAGATATTTATATATCGAATTCATACATACTCTACTTTATAAGAACCATTTTTCTTGTGAGTACTTCATTTCCCGTAGTTATTCGATAAAAATATATTCCACTTGCTAATGTAGACGCATCCCAACTAACAACATGTTGACCAGACGGTTGTCTTTCGTTTACAAGTTCCACTACTTTTTGTCCACTTAGGCTATATATACTTAATTCTACATTTCCAGCTACTGGAATTGTATAAGAAATATTAGTAGTTGGGTTAAATGGGTTTGGGTAGTTTTGATCAAGTTTTAGTTCAGTTGGAATTTCGAGTACTTCTTCTTGTTCATTTGAGACAGACACTCCTTCAATAGTCATATCTACATAGTCGAAATCCATAAACCCCCAATAGTGATCGATACTAATAGACTGGATAGTTTCAGTTGGAGTTATAGTAGTTGTTAAATCCTTCCATACTTGAATGGGTTCATCAAAAACTAGTGTGTCAACTCTTACTTCATTAATGCTTAAAAATTGTTCTTTGTAATCAAAGGGTAGGTAATGCCGAACTGTTATTTCGTAATCATCGCCAATGGGTAAATTTAAATTTTCCCATTTAATGCTTCCACTTCCTTCCATCGATACAGATGCGCCTTTACTTGCTCCAGCTGTTCCGGGTTTTACACTTGTAGCGCCTGATAGTTTAGCGTCTTCTGCTTCTAATCTAAGGGTAAAAATATCGGTTCTCCCTTCAATAAAAATGGAAGATGATTGTACGATAAACATATCGTCATCTTTCGTCTTCACGTAAATTTCATGTTCTCCTTCTGATATATCAGGAATTGTAAAAGAATAGGGCGCAGTATTATCAACCCCAATGGAGTCGCCATCAAAAAAGAAAGAAACATATTCTATTTCACCATCCGAATCAGTTGCATCGGCTTGAACGGTAAGATTGATGCCGACCGGTACATTTTTGCCTTGATCTGGTGAGGTTATAGAAACCGAAGGAGGCTGCGTTATCGAGACTGCTCCCCGAACTTCAAATTCCCAAATTGAATGCCCAAACTCTGTAGCCCGATCATTTCCTTGCATTCTTACGAATCGGGCGAGTTCATTATCAATAAATACAACGGAATCAATCCCCCCATCAGAACTACTTTCTGAAAATACAGTCTTCCAGTTTATCCCATCAAATGAAGTTTGTATATCATAGGCTAATGAATACGCTGCTTCCCAATTAAATAATACCGAACTCACTTCATGAGCAAGTCCTAAATCTACATCAATCCATTCGCTATCTGGGTTTGAATCGGTATTTGGATCTGCGGGGTTTACACCTGAAGTTCTCCAAGCACTACTCCATCTCGTATGAGTATTACCATCAAAAGCTCTACTTGGCACTCGATCTAAACCACAGCATGTTTCATAGGTCGATGATCTTGAAGGTTTACTTAACGCGCGATTTATTTGACCAGCTGGCACTACCTGAACAGTTACAATAGACGAGTCTTTATCACCTTCCAAACCAGTTGCAATCAACATATATTCAGTTGTTTCAATTGGGGCTACAATTTTTGAGCCAATACTATCAACTGATTCCCCATCAAGCTCAACTGAAACTGAATTTAGTACTTCCCAGCTTAATTCTGTTTGTCCGCCTGATTCTATTTCATCTAATGATGCTTTGAATGAACGAATTGATGGTATTACATTTTTAATAATTACTTCATTTGGATAAGTTTCCTGCATATAACGCATCTGATCGAGCCCTCGCAACCAACTTTCTGCATATCCTCCACCTCTATTTTGATACCAGTCTACCCATTGCCAAACTAATGCTCCGGCGTAACCTCTGTCATATAATTCTTCGTACATATCATCTTTTGGTAAACCAAAGAGCTCATTTGCAGGAATACCAAATTCTCCAACAACAACTGGTTTATTCAAACCCCACGAATCTTTATCGTTATGAAAAGGCGAGAGAGCGGTTCCTCCCCAATCATAATAATGAACCATATAGAAGTCGAGTGTACCAAGACTATCTTTACCAGCACTAATTAACTCATCATCCGAATAATAATTTTTTGAGTTTGCATTAGATGTATTTGCCAATGCATGAAAACTCCACGATCCATTTGATACTAATGCATCTGGATTCGTTCTATGAATAGCACCTGCTGTTTGATTTACAAAACGTTGAATTGCAGACATTGGAACATGTCGGTTAAAATCCCATCCGAACTCATTGCTCATCCCTTCTGGTTCATTAAAAATTTCCCAAGCAATTAAAGCTGGATGATCTCCCAATGCTTCAACCATAGGAATTAACGAATTCTGAATATAGGTTTCCGTTAATGTTGAATCTTCTAAAAGGGCTTTAGCTCGATTTGTTACCCCGGTTCCATTAGAAATTCTAAGCATATCAAATGACCACAAACATAGAATTAATCCGGTGTTATTTTCCCAGGCTAAATCAAGAATCTCCTCTAAATCATCAATTGTACCCGCTCCAGGGCTAATTACATTGTTACCGTTCCATTCTGGAGTCGTACCACCAGTAATATGAACCCAAAAACGCATTGCATTGGCCCCATTTTCTTGAACCTGCGAATACATCGCTTCAAAATCGTTAATTGCAGTAGTTCCCGGACCTACATCTCTGGCAAAATTTACCCAAGCAATATTACCGCCATTAAGCCATAATTCTTGGTCATTAAAGGGAATTCGATTATCAACTTGTGCATGTGATAATTGAGTAATTATCATTAAAAAAAGTACGACTAAATAGGCAACTTTTACTCTCATAGTGTTTTGATAAATAAATTTATTAAATCTTCTATTTCTATCTTTATTTTTATACTCTCTCGGTTTCATTTGACTCAACTAATGACTCTTTAGTAATACGTTCCACTCTTGCTACTATTTCTATTACAGCCCTCATGTTATGATATGGACCTTTCCACGAACGAACTTTGTCCATTTTTGAAAACGGCGTGCCATTTCTTGAAACTTTCTCATACCATTCGCCATATTCTTCATCAAACATAAAACGCTTTATAAATTCCCAAGAATTTATAGCTGCTTCCAAGAATTTTACTTCACCGCTAAGCTCGTAAGCATTCAAAAATCCGATGATGGCCTCAGCTTGTGGCCACCAGTCTTTATTCGGGTCAATTAATGCGGTAGAACTTGCTTCATTTAGTAAACCTCCATCAACATCCACCCCATCTTTTAATACTGCGTTTGATAGGTTTATCGCCACACTTTTTATTCTCTCTATCAGCATTGGTTGATTTAAAACTTCTGCAGCTTCTAAAAGCAACCAACTTGCTTCAATATTATGACCATATGAGATAACATCAGATTTTGGCGACCAGTCAACATCCATAAAATTCACGAGTGTAGTCTCGTCGGTAGAAATAATATTATCACAAAAAATATGAACCAGTTCTTCTAATCTTACCTTTAGCCTATCATTGGGAGCAAATCGATATAAGTTAGTATAGGCTTCTAAAATATGAAGGTGAGTATTCATACTTTTAGGTTCATTTTCATCCTTATCACTTAACCGTACATCGCCATTTAATTCCCATTTTCTATTATAAGCTTCAAAATATCCACCATTTTCTGAATCTGTGGCATTATTCTCGATTAAATGAAAAATGTCGTATGCAAGTTTTAAAGCTTGTCTGTCTTTTGTAAAAGAGAAATATTCGACGAGTCCATAAATACAAAATGCTTGTGCATAGATATGTTTACGATCATCTTCCACAATTCCTTTTGCATTAACAATCCAGTAGAAACCCCCATATTCTTTATCAAGAAAGTATTTAAGTAAATATTCATACGCTCTTTTTGCAGATCTCTTTAAATCTGGGGTATTATATATTTTGCACGTTGCAGAAAAAGCCCAAAGAAGTCTCGCATTTAAAATAACTCCCTTACTTGCGTCATAATTTTTTTGATTATCATAGGTTATCTGACCTATAAAACCACCATTTACTTCGTCAATCGCATGATTAGTCCAGTAGGGAACAAGATCGTCATTAAACTCTTGTTCCATTTCTGTTTTTAGCTTTTTAAGAAGAGCTCTTTCATTCATCATTCTAGTTTATATGCTATTATTTCTATGAATAATTTCTTTAATCGTCTCAACACTAGTACTAGACCGATACCCATCTTCAGGCGTATTCACTACATAATCTAAAAGCTGATCTATGCTAGATTCAGCTACATGCATTCTGGTATCTGAGGAAGCGTAATAGATATAAACTTTGTCATCTTCATCCCGAATCCATCCATTAGCAAAAGCTACGTTGGAAACATCACCTACTCGCTCATCTCCTTTAGGAGCTATAAAATGTCCTCCCGGACTATGAATTACTTCCCAAGGTTTTTCAAGAGAAGTCATAAACACATAAAGTACATAACGTAACCCAGCCGCAGTATTTCGTACTCCATGAGCCAGGTGTAGCCAACCTTTTTCAGTTTTGATTGGCGCAGGGCCTTGTCCATTTTTTACTTCTTTGATGGTGTGATAAATCCTTTGATCGATAACTAATTCTTCTTCTACTGAGGCATTATCCATTGAACTAGAAAGTGCCCATCCGATCCCTCCGCCAGAACCTGCATCAATAAATCCATCTTGTGGACGTGTATACAGTGCATATTTTCCATCCACGAATTCTGGATGCAGAACTACATTGCGTTGTTGTTCAGAATTGGTTTTTAAATCTGGTAGTCGCTCCCAATTTCTTAAATCCTTGGTTCGTACAATCCCTGCTTGTGCGATTGCACTACTTGTGTCGCTCGCAGCAACCCGCGTGTCTTTTCGTTCTGTACAGAAAATGCCGTAAATCCATCCATCTTCATGCAGTGTTAACCGCATGTCATATACATTCGTATCCGGATTTTCGGTTTCCTTAATGGTAATGGGTTCATCTCTGAATTTAAATCCTTCGGTAGGAGAATCACTTTCAGCAATTGCAAAAAAGGATTTGCGATCGTTACCCTCTACCCTCACCACTAAATTATACTTTCCGTTGTATTTAATGGCTCCCGCATTAAAAGCAGCATTAATTCCAAACCGCTCCATTAAAAAAGGATTGGTTTCTGGATTGAAATCATATCTCCAGGTTAATGGCGTATGATCTGCTGTAACCACAGGATTTAGAAAACGAGTATAAATTCCATTCCCAATTTCTTCTGGTTTATTTTTCTTTTCGATTAGCCTTTCATGGCTGGATTCTAGTAACTCTTTTCTTATTTTAAATAAATCTGACATGTCTGAGTTTATTGAATTTCTCTTAGGCTGGTAATTTGTCGTACCAAGTTTTCTTTAATATGTATGAGGTTATTACTGCTATTCCAATACTTACACCCAGTGGCACAAATTCCATAAGTACTAAATAGATAGGAAAGACAACCAGCGCTGTTTGCCAAATAATACCTACGACCACATTGAACATGTCTTTTTTGAACCCGGAATTACGAACAAAGCTTGGATCTTCAGCAACAACTTTATCATGAATCGGCTTCCAAAATCCCCATGGACGAACCGATTTATAAAATTTCTTGAGAACTTCTTCCTCTACAGGTGGACTTGAATACGTACCTATTAAGCAGGCAATAATTGAAACCAGAAGCATTAATGGAAAGGTGTAAGTGTCTAACACTCCGTCAAATATAAATCGAAAGGTAAGAGCTGGTATTAATCCACCTACCATGCCCCAGAAAAACCCATTTCCATTAAATCTCCACCAATACCATTTCAACATATTAGCAGCTACATAACTTCCATAAAGCCCGCCTACAATCCATTGGAGCACATCATTTACATCTTTGGCATAAAATCCGAGCACAATACTTATGACTACCATTCCTAAACCAGCCACATAATTCATCGATTGAATTTTGGCATTTTCAGCTTTAGGATTGATGTATTTGATGTAAATATCGTTTACTAAATAAGCTTGTGCAGCATTTAATGTACCCGCAAAGGTGGACATAAATGCAGCTAATAATCCCGCGAGTAGTAAGCCCAAAAATCCAATCGGTACAAATTGATTGATCGCTGATGGAAGAATTTGCTCAAAATCTAAGCCACGCCCGGGAACCATTAAATCGAGCTCTTCGTAGAATAAAAGTCCAAGTACTGCAAATCCGGCAATCATAAAATATCGGATTGGCATCAACACTAAAGAAACAGAACCACTCATTAATGCTGCCTCTCTTTCCGATTTTGTAGAAAGGATTTTTTGCATATCATAATTTGGCGCTGGACCTGCTAAACTTACCAGTACTCCTTTAAACACCATCATCATGAATAGAATAGTGAAGAGAGAAAATCCATCAGATCGGATTTTGTCGTTTACTTCAGGGATAATGGAGCTCCAATCCATATTCAGTTCCCATCCAAAAAATGGTGTCATCCATCCTTCTGGTATTAATAATGAATTCTCGGCAAGGGCCATCATTGCAATTACCCCAATTACAATTCCAGAAACCGCCATAATGATGAACTGAACTAAATCAGCCCAAACTATACTCATCATACCACCGAGCAAGGAATAGAAAATGGCAAAACAGGTGAAAATGATGCCATAAAAGTGCGGAATATATTCCAATGGGATATCAAGAGGTATGTACACACTTAAGAATTCCCATGGCACAAAAATCTCAACGAATTTACCTAGTCCAATAAATCCATAGGTTAGGTAACCAAGTCCCATAATTAGCGCAAAAACAACTACTATAATATGTGACTTTTGGGCTCCTTCCTTAAATCCGAAACGTGTTCCAATCCATTCTGCTCCAGTTGACACGTTAGAGCGTCTGAGCCACATGGATAAGAAAATCATTAAGAAAATTTGATTGAAAACTGGCCACAGCCAAGGTAACCAGATACTTTTTACCCCATATACAAAGAGGATTGTAACGAGCCAAACAGTACCAGAAATATCAAACATTCCAGAAGCATTAGACAAACCCAGCATATACCATGGTAGTGTTTTACCACCAAGCATGTAGGAATCTTTAGATTGTTGGGCTTTCTTCTTAAGTGCAAAACCTATTACAACTGTAATTAGTAGATAGGTTAGAACAATAAGAGCATCTATTAGGTGAAGTTTCATGGCTACTTTTTAAGAGTAGAGTTAAACTTGTTCATTTAGTAAAATCTACCTTATAAACTATTTAAAAATGGATAGCGGTTTCATCCGCTACCCAATTATGTTAGGATAAAATGAATTATTTGATCAATGTCATTTTACGTTGGAGATTAAAGTCACCAGCTTGTAACTGGTAGAAATAGATTCCTGAAGACAAGCTTCTGGCATCAAATCGCACTGTATGATTACCTGCTGCTCTTCTTTCACTTACTAAAGTAGCAACTTTTTGACCCAGCAAATTGAATACAGTAAGCTGAACATCAGAAGCTATTGGAAGTGTAAAGTTGATATTAGTTGAAGGGTTAAAAGGATTTGGATAATTCTGAGATAGTTCAAATCCAGTAACATTATCTTCATTTTCATTTGAAACCATGGTTAGTTCGCCTACAATAAAGAAATCTACTTTATCAATTTGAACTCCACCTGAGGCTGCATTGATTACAATCTCATTAGTACCTTGGTTGAAATTAAATCCTGAAATATTTACTTCTGTAAAAACGGTGTCTCCAGAAGCAGTAAGAGTTTCAGCAGCTTCTTCAGTACCATTTAAACTAATGGTAATATCAGCATCACCACTATTTAACAAATACCCTAACTTTAATGTGTAGCTTCCTGAACCTTCAGAATCGAAACTCATAGTTATAGAACCGCCATCTTTGGTGTTTGCTAAGTTGTCACCGCTAGCACAAACTCCGGAACATTTGTACGATCCGCCACCTACAAGAGTAGCTTCACCAGGCCATAATGTAGTAACTACATTTTCAGTACCAGCTTCTTTTATTTTAACCCACTGGTATTCCATGTAGCCCCAATTTTTATTAAGAGCAAGTGTGTTCATTCCATCATTAAAGGCAACATCTGCTGATGTTACATTAGACCAAGTAGTACCATCTTGTGCAACTCCAATTTGAATTGGAATAGAAGAACCCTCATTAACTACTAAATCTGTTTGTCTTCCTGTATTTGAATCAGAATACCAGGTTCTGTGACTTATTTCCACATCATAAGTACCAGCTGTCATATCTACATCATCCCAAACGATATTTCCAGCAGCTTCAACTCTAGCAATTTGTCTAGCTGGAGCAGCTTCAACAACGGCATTTCCACCAAGAGTTCCAGCTTCACCTTCTACAGTACCTGCATAAGTTACTTCTACAACACCACCCATTAAGTCTTCAATTGCCGCATATTGAGCTGCTTTATTTGCTTCCCAAGTTGCTTTCTGAGCTGGATACCAATTTAAATCACCTAATGGATATCCTCCGATCGCTGCAGTTTTTAACGTTGCATTACTGTACGTTAAATCTTCAGGAAGTGGCCATTGAATAGAAAAATTATCATCAGCTCTACCTGGATCCCAGTAATGTAGTCGAATAACTTCAGCACCTGTTCTTACATCGGTTATGAAATTAATTCTATCAGTATGATTGTCAGGATAAGTTGTTACTCCAGGATCTTCTGTATCAAATAGATTTCCACTTACAACCATACCAGAAACTTCGTCAAACAGGTTTTGAGTTCTTACGTTAAGTAGTGGTTGTCTTCTTGTATCGTCTGTTCCATCTAACCAAGTTGCAAATTCTGATTCTAAGAAGAATGAGTTATTCGCGAATGCAATTCTTCTCTGAGAATCAAGACCATACTGTGATGGAATACTAGAAATCGCAACCATACCTGAATATTGTTCATCGGTAGATTCTAAACGCTCAGCAGTAATTTCACCACTTGGAATATCTTCACCTTGCCAAAATCCGTTTAAAATTAAATTATTTGTTATGTATGCATTTCTAAGCCATGCACCTAGAAAAAATTGGCGCCCATTATTTATAATTGTATTGTGATTAAATACTACAAAATTTGGAGAACCACCTTCGATTTGTGCAGCAAAACCACCAATATTAACAAAACTGTTATTCTCTACAATCATAGTATCTATATCAGACCAAATAGAGAAAGCACGTCCACCCCAAGGCTGGGTTTGAGAAACAAGATTTCTAAACACAGAATTAGTTAAGTAGATATCAGCATTGGCACCATAATTAGCAAAAATACCCCATTGTGCATATTCAAAAATCACATTGTCTAGTGTAATTGTTGCATCATTTCCATCAAACCTAACGATTTCGTAGGGTAAGTCGCCATTCGTAACTTTACCGTTAAGAATTACATTCTTTAATGTAAAATCTCCGGCAGTTTGGAAAATTTTATCTGTTCTGGAAGCATCTTCTCTAGTATCCATTTGAATCATAGGAGGATTCTTTAAAGGATCTGAAGGATCACCAGCTTCACCAACAATATTTAAGTGCCAACCATTATTAGCAATTCGTTCTTCTACGTAATAAAATCCACCTTGAAGTAATTTATACACTCGGTTTGGATTTGCACGCTCTCCACCAGTTACAGTATCTGCTATAATGGTTTCATAAAGTGAGTTTTCCAATAGATTGTCACTTTCGTCAAGCCATTGTACAACCAATGTATCGGATTGAGCTACTGCTTTGTTGGTTCCGATGAGAACCATAACCAACAATAAAGCAGGTATTAGTTTGTAGACATGTTTCATTTGTGTCTCCGCTTATTTTTATTTTTTAGGTTAAGTTAAATTTTGACTCGTATTCCAACATCCATAGTAAAGCCATAATACTGGAGATAGGTTGGATAGGATCCAAAAGAGGATTGATAATTTCTATCGAATTCGTTTGTGAGGTTATTCAAATTTGCGTACACCTCAACCTTTTCACTTATTTTTTGCTTTGTTGTAAAATCTAGACGATTTATTTGTCCTGTAAATACGTCATCACCTTCTGTAAATATGCCGTCGTTAAAAAATCGTGATCCAAAGTTTCCAGTAAAAATATCATTCTGGTAATAATAGGATAGACGTGCAGAAAATCCTTTGTAATCATATCCAATAGTAACATTTGCAATGTTACTTGGCTGATCGGGAATTCTTCCTATGTATGTTGTATCTGTTAATACCTGAGTATTAAAAGGAGGTCGCTGTGGTCTTGGTTCAATTGGTACATTTCTCACATAAAAGGCTGGATATTCCGTTTCAGACTGAATTATTGTGTAATTAAAACTTAAAACAAGACCCTTAAATACAGAAGGCAGATACCAAAAATTAGTTTGCCAATCGAATTCAATCCCTTTTACATAAGCTGGATTCTCATTATTTACATAGGTATTAATTCTAGGTTCACCATTAAGATTCGGAATATTGATATCTGGTAATACGGTTTGATCTTCTTTTAGTGGAAAGGATACAAACCTTATTAAATCTTCGATTTCTTTATAAAAACCTGATACTGTAAAGAACCCTACTTTATTTTGGTAAATTGAAACTGACGCATCAAAATTCTTTGCATGAGAAGTTTTTAAATTCGTATTCGGCGCATTTACATAATCTCTAAACTGCCCTACAAATGTATTTGGAGCGTATTGGCTAAAATCTGGTCTTGTTATACTTTCTGTATATGCTAAGCGAATGTTTAACCAATCATTTGGAGCGTATTTTAGATGTACCATTGGTAATACGAAACTACCACTTCTACTAGCGCTTGTATCTCTAAAAGCAGGAATCTGCCCCGGATTTGTGGGGGAATTAAATAGCACAAATTTTGCATCGTAAGAAGTCTCTTCTTGCTCATATCTTACTCCTGGCAAAATTGTGAGCGAATTCCCAATTTCAAAATTGGCCATGGCATAAACTGCTCCATATTCTTCAGAACCTTGGTAATCATTTCCTAAAGAGCCTTGTCCATTATAAAAGAAAAAACCGTCTTCAAGAACACTTGTCACAAGAAGTAATTTATTTGGATCTAAGGTATATCCGAGTGGATAGTTACCATCCAGAAAATTACTTCTCGAATAATCGTCTAAGAAAAGGGATAAAGAAAAAAGATTGTTTCCTTCTGGTAGATCTAATTGAGGCAGACTTTGGTAAAGAACATCTCGAGCACCTTCATCTCCTCCGTAGTACAATCCTCTTCCAAGTTGTTCCCTGTCATTTGTTCTATCAATAGTTCTGTACTTAGCACCAACTTTTAAATATCCACTAACTTTATTTAAATCAAAAGGAAAGGTTACGTTCGAATGTAATGTTAATTCATCACCTTCATTTACTTGACTATTGACGTTTAGATTATTGAAAAATGTATTATCAATATTGTTATAAAATGCTGGCGAGATATTTTGAGGATCACCAAATAATACTCTTTGCCCTAATTGAGATGCATCCGCTCCATTATCTTCAAAAAAGTCCCAATAATAGTTCTTTGGTGACTCATTTTTTGAACTTGTTTTTGAAATCCCTACATCAAAATTAACCCAGTTAAAATCTTGTTCTAATTGTGTGGAAAAAGTAAAAATAGAGGTTTCGCTATCATTTTTTGATAAGCTGTACGTATGCCTTCTACTTACTGCATTCAGAAGATTTGTTCTCGTAAAACCCTCACTATCTAGTTTATTATAAATACTATTTACGATGAGTTTCCCTTTTGGAAGTTTATAGTCAAAAATGAAACTACCACCAAGTCTGGACCTTTCTAAATCCCGTTCCTGCAGCCTAATCTCTCTTAATGAAGGAGTAGGTAAATTATCATTTTGAGTATCTTCTATTAATTCTGGGTTACTATTAAATAAATCTGCGCTTCGATTATATTTATCAATATTCACATTTGCTATAAGTCCAATTTTACTGTCTAAAAACCTTTGTCCACCGCTAGCTGAGATTTTATAATTACCTAATTCTTTTTGTAGCCCCGTATAACCCCCTTGAATTCGAAAATCAGTAAATAATTCCTCTGGAGCGGTTCTAAGTTTAAGATTTACACTTCCACCGAGTGCATCGGCATCCATGTCTGGTGTAATTGCTTTAGAAACCTCAATACCATCAAGCATATTGCTAGAGATAAGAGATAAATCCACACTTCTATCATCTCCAGTTGAGGGTACACGAACACCATTAATACTTACAGTGTTATATTTTGGTGAAAGACCACGAATTGCAATTTTATTCGCCTCACCATTGGATCTCTGAATCGATACTCCTGGTAGTCTACCAATAGATTCTGCAGCATTTACATCAGGTACATCTTCAATTCTATCTTTCGAAACAACATTAGAAATGGTGTTTGATGAAAGTTGTTGATTAATAGCTGCAACCTGACCTCTTGCTTGAGCAGTAATAGTAACTTCTTCTCCAACAACTCCCTGAGGCTCTAATTCAATGTTGATTACAACATTCTCGCCATCAATTATCTCAATTGGTATTTCTTTGCCTTGAAAACCTAAATAAGAAACTACCAACACTTGAGGGCCCGCTTCTATATTTCTTATAGTGAAATTCCCATCTATGTCGACGGAAGTCCCTTTTAATGTTCCTTTAATTATTACATTCGCACCAATAAGCTCTTCTCCAGTACCTGCTTCCTTTACTGTACCAGAAACTGAGCCAGATCTTTTCATCTCAACTCGAAGCGCTTCCACATTTGATGTAGATAAAACGTTAATATCTGAACTAAATGCAAAAGATTGACTTGTTAAAAGTAATATAGCTGCTAGGCTGAGTGTTAAGCTGGTTCTTTTAATCATACGTGCTGATTTATGTCTAAGAGTACTTTCAAATCAAATTATCTCAATTTGAGGCTAAAAATTTCATGTTTTCTAGAAGCGATTTAATTAGTCAATCAAATTGATCAATTAGAGATTAATCAATTCATTTGATTAAAGCAACAATTTTCATGGAACCGCTTTCTTATTTGTGAATAAACCTCATTTAATTATATCTGAGATACTTTTTCGTCTCATTTCTAATCTTTCGGCAAATTTATTTTGAGATTCCTTTGACATCCATCGTTATTTATCCTTATTTACTAAATTGTCTTGATTAAAAATTCACGATGCTAACTGGTACAAACCTCACTTATACAAAAGCTTATAATTTTCGGATTGTTTTTGAAACCGTACGGCTTCATGGTCCAATTTCTAGGGCAGATGTTGCACGAAGAACTAGTCTTACCGCACAAACTGTATCTAATATTGTAAGTCGACTACTGGAACGGCAATTTATTCAGGAAGGAAGAAAGCTCCAGAAGAAACGAGGAGCCCCTTCAACAACCTTAGAAGTCAATCCAAACGGAGCTTTTTCAGTAGGGTTAGATTTTAACAGAGATCATCTAACTGCTATTTTAGTAGATTTAGCTGGCAGTGTAAAAACTAAAATATTTTACGAAGTAGATTCCCCCTCTCCTGAAGAAGCTATCAAACTAATGGTTTCTACCATTCATCAGCTTACTTCTAATCCTGAAGTGCAAAATGCACATTTTTGTGGTGTCGGAATTGGACTACCTGGTCCATTAGACATTAATAAGAATAATGAAGTAAGTAACACCATTAACCCAAAGGCGTTTCCAAATTGGAACCATGTTCCTTTTGGGAAAATGATCAAAGAGCATATAAGTGCTCCGATTTTTATTGAAAATAATGCCTCTGCAGCAACTATTGGAGAGCGTTGGTACGGTGCTGGTAAAAATATTTCTAATTTTATTTACGCTTTTTTTGGGGCAGGTCTTGGTGGAGGTCTGGTACTTAATGGAAATCTCTACGAAGGTCAAAATCAGAACGCTGGTGAATTTGGTTACTTCCCCTATATGGGCGAAATTAGTCCATTAAGTGATTCTGACCAACCTCATGTTGGAGAACATTTCAACTTAACGAAGTTGTATGAATGGCTTAGAGAATTTGACATAATTGTAAATAGACCAGAAGATCTTGGGAATCTTTATTTAGAAAAAAATACCATTTTTTTAGAATGGCTTGAGTCGGCAAAAAATTATTTGGCCTCAATATTTATTGTCGCACATTATATGATTGATATGGAAGTAATTATTTTGGGTGGACGATTACCTCACATAATCATAGAGGATATAGCGAATTCTTTACCTCAATTAATGGCTTCTTTAAGGAGTGATCTCAAGGCCCCATTTCCTACATTTAAATGTGGAACTGCAGGTATTGATGCCGCAGCACTGGGAGCAGCCACTTTACCAATTTTTGATCTTTTTGCAGCACAAGCAGAAGTTCTTATTAAAAATAATTCCCAAGATTAATTTAGCTGATCAATCGGCCATCGTATCATTTGGTATTAGAACCTCTCCAAACGAAATATCCTGACCTGCAAGTACGAAGACGGTGGTTGGCATGCCCTGTGTTTGCAGCAGCATTTTTTCATAATATTCTGTGAAACCTTTTCCCGGAGTTGCCATACCTAGAAAAATTAGATCCGCATCTTTAGAACTTCGTTTAAAGATATCGGGAAAGGACTCTCCTTTTGAAACAATAATATCAATTTCTGCATCAAACCGGATTTGATCAACAATTGCCAACATATTATTTCTGATTTCATTCTCAGCATCTTCTAGTTCAACGATGATCTTGAGATGTACTTCAGCATTTTTCCAAGTGATACTATTCTGAAGCATATAAACTAAAATCATCATGAGACCGCCATTTCCTTTAAAGCCACCCCACCATAAATCAATTCTTCTTTTCTCTCTTGGGATTTGCATTTGGTCCTGCTCATCTTCTTCGCCGCCATGAATTAAAATTACGTTTCTTTTCATCTCGTAAAAGCTTCTTATCATATCGCAATAATCTTCACGAATATCAGGATTTTCACTTCCACCAAGAATTATCGTATTCGGCAATAATTTTCCAAGCCCATATGCTTCAACTAACCGTACCGATCCTTTAAATGGATTTTCAGATGAAACAACTTTAACTAATGCTTCAACTGCTCTTTTCTTTAAGAAACTGCCTAAATCTACCTCCATCCTTTCAAGCCGTTGATGATCTACTGTTTTACTTTTTAAGACGGTTGCCACAACCAATATGCCTCTGTTATGAGTTAATGAATTAGCAAAATCGATTAGATGCCATCTTTTCTTTGGTGATCCGGAGAGTACTAACGGTCTTGGTCGCCATGTTTTAGGTTCGAAGTCGTCATTAATATTCAGAAGTGCTTCTCTGATAACTGCCATTAAAAGACCGTTTTTTACGTTCCCCCAAACGGAAGTAAGTTCCCGTCGTTCTAGCCAAAAGAAAATTAGTCCTACAAAAATTAAAGCTATCAATGTTGCTGTTAAATTGATCAAAAACATCACAGCAAAACAACCCAGGGCACCTAATAATGAAATACTCCAATGCACTTTAAACGTGGGGCGATAAGATGGACTGTCTAACAGCTTTTCGATTCCAGCGGCCAGATTTATCACGCCATAAGTTGTTAGAAAAAACATTGAAAGAATTGGAGCAATTAAATTCAAATCGCCAAACCAAACGGCGATAAGTGCTATTGCCATTGTGAATAAAGTTCCTCGTCTTGGCTCTTCATCTTGCCCACTTCCTTTTCCTAACCAAGAAAGCCAATCTGGTAATATTTTATCTTTTGCTAACGCTTGAAGAACTCTTGGTCCTCCTAAAATACTGCCAACTGCGCTTGATAAGGTAGCTCCCCAAACACCTAATAAAATCGCGTCTCCCCAGAAAGCCATTTTTCTCATAATCAAAGGATCGGCAATTAAGTCGTATGGAGTAGCTCGTAATGAAAGAATAATTACCAAACCTATATAAATCACATAGCCAGTTCCAATAGCCGCAAAAGTACCAAATGGTATTGATTTGGTTGGATTTTTTAAATCCCCCGACATATTAACTCCTGCCATAATACCCGTAACTGCAGGAAAGAAAACGGCGAAAACCACCCAAAATGATTCCCTGGAGGAACTAACTTGAGAAGCAAATTCTTCAGTTACCGTTGGCTCCACAGATCCTCCAAAAATTAGCGAAATAAGTGAAATTACAATTGCGAGCATAATAAAATATTGTGCTCTAATCGCAGCTTTCGCCGAAATTAATGCCAAAGCTGTAACTGCAACTGTGGTAATTAAACCAACCCATTGCAAGCTTAAATTTGGAAAAACGCCAATCACACTTTCAGCAAAACCAACCACATACAATGCAACAGAAAGTGCTAATGCAATATAAAGTGGAATACCAATCGCCCCGCCCGATTCGATTCCCAACGCCCTGCTTATCATATAATAAGCGCCACCAATTCTTACCTGTTGATCGGTGGCAATAGCTGCAACCGACAGACTCGTTAAAAAAGTGATTGAAGTGGCAATAGTTACAATAATAAGGCTTCCAATAAGTCCTACATTTCCAACCACCCATCCAAAACGTAAATACATTATTACGCCAAGAATAGTAAGAATGGAAGGAGTATAAACTCCTCCAAATGTACCTAAGCCGCCTTCTTTTGCCTCAATAGTATGTTCAATCTTTGACGATGAACTTTTTCTCAACTAGATCCTTCTTTTAAAAATTGAATGACAATGATACTAAGGCTTCTTATTAGCATCAAATGTTAATGCTGAATAAACACAATGAGAAATCTTATCTCTGTTTATATTTCGTATTTAATGTAGCTTAATTCAATAATTCACAACTACTTTATTATATGAATTCAGCAACTAATTTTTTTCAAACTTCTACTCTTTGTTTAATTATCATCCTGTTTTTTACAAGCTATTCTGTTGCACAAACAGTTGCTGTAGGCAAAGGTAGTTATAGCACCACACTCCCTTCTGGTGAAATCGGGCCACAAAACTTTGCAGGTCAAAATCTTCTACCTAAGGTTTCTGATTCTTTTGATCAAAGTGTGCAAACTAATGACTGGTGGAGCAGTTTAATCTATCCATTCTTTAGTAATCAATATTCTGGAAAACTCATTGCCCATCCTCTTTCCATGCAAGCAGTAGCTGAAGGGTTACAACTTAATTATACCTCCCAACATGTATTCGCCACTGCTGCTCCCGGCACTGATTATTTGTTCCCATATTATCCTAATGGCCAACTCACTGTTGGCGTTTCAGGATTGAACGCTTCTGATACAAAAACATATGAATACGATGACTGGACAGTAACAGCTGAATGGATAGATGGAGATAAGTCAATGCTGGCAACCTTGGGACATGGACTGCCATTCGTGTATTTCGAAATCTCTGGAGGCAACGCTGCAATTAACTTCAATGGAACCCCTAATGTTTGGTTCAATGAAAATGGTGTTCTTGGAGCAACTATCGACGGCCGCCATTATGGAATTTTTGCACCAACAGGCTCAAGCTGGAACTCTGGAAGTATATACACCTCTGATTTAGATGGTAAAGATTATTTATCAGTTGCTCTACTACCTGATAATTCGCAAGCCACATTAGAGGAATTTAAATCTCACGCTTATGCATTTGTTACTAATAGTACAATTGATTGGGAATATGACGAGTCTACTTCCACTCTTACTTCTACATATAATTACGAAACTACCTTAAAGGATTCGGCAGAAGGCAATGTTAATGAAACTATATCTGCACTTTATCGACATCAATGGATGTATGTAAATGAAATACTTACTGATCATACTTATGTATCTCCAAGAGGTGAAATGAAAGTAATTACTGGTAATTCATTTTCAACTACATTGAAATTTCAAGGTGTTATACCAACTTTGCCAAATCAAGGAGATTATAATCCCGATGTTTTAAAAAATTTGGTTTCTGATGTTGGAAATGAAACTTTAGATGTAGGACCAACCTATGAAAACGGTAAAGCAATGGCTCGATTTGCAAACCTCGTTCATATTGCTGATCAAATGGGTCTTACCACTGAACGCGATTATTTTCTTACAGCATTAAAAACTCGTCTTGAAGATTGGTTTACCGTTGGTGGAGAGCAAGAGTATTCTTATAACGCAAACTGGGATGTTTTGACAGGGTACCCATCCGGTTTTGGTGCCGATAATCAAATTAATGATCATCACTTTCATGCAAGCTACGCAATAGCAAGTGCTGCTACTATTGCTCAATATGATTCAATATGGGCAACACAGGAAAATTGGGGAGGCATGGTGAATATGTTGATTCGTGATGCTAATAATTGGGACAGAAATGATGAACTTCTACCATTTTTAAGATCATATGATATTTATGCAGGGCACTCCTGGGCTGCTGGACATGGCGATTTCGCTGAAGGAAATAATCAGGAATCTAGTTCAGAATCTATGAATTTTGCTTCCGCCGTTGTTCTTTGGGGTGAAGTTACTGGACAAACTGAAGTTCGTGATATGGGAATTTTCTTATATGCTACAGAAACTATTGCCGTAGAACAGTATTGGTTTGATATTGATGATGTTGTATTCCCCGATGATTATCCACACGAAGCTATTGCTATGGTCTGGGGATCAAAAGGAGTTCATGCAACTTGGTTTGGTGGAGATCCTGAATTTGTACATGGAATAAACCTACTACCAATCACAAGTGGATCTCTTTACTTAGGTAGACATCCAGATTATGTTATTGAAAATTATAATGAATTAGTTGAAGAAGGTAGTGGACAACCAAAATTATGGAAAGATTTATTTTGGTTATATCTGTCCATGTCTGATCCTAATCAAGCATTAACCTATTACCTCGCCGAATCTCCAACGCTCGATTATGATAATCATGATGAGGTATTTAATGGATTATCACAGCCTTTTACAATGCATTGGTTATACAATATGAAAAGAATGGGACATGTAGATGCATCAGTTACTGCCGACATTCCTACAAATGCTGTATTCAAAAAAGGAAATGATAAGACTTACATAGCATTTAATGCCAAGACTACTGATCGGTTGGTTTCTTTTTCAGATGGATATTCCATGACAGTTCCCGCTGGAGAAATGCTCACTGAAACCACACAGGAAAATAACCCAAATGCTCCAGTTATACTGTTAACGGCTAATAAAACCAGTGGAAAATCACCGCTCACTATTGAGTTCGATGCAAGTAATAGCTTTGATAGAAATGAATTGGATCTAACTTTCGATTGGGATTTTGCTGGACAAGGAGTAAGCTCAGCTCAAGATACATCATTCACTTTCACTGAAGCGGGTGAATATACCATCAGACTAACTGTATCTAATACTGATGGATTAATCTCAAAAGACAGTGTGGTTGTAGAAGTACTTCCAAATGGAACTCCATTTGGTGGCGCTCCCACTACAGTACCGGGAACAATACTAGCTAGAAATTATGACGAAGGCGGAGAAGGTGTAGCTTATCATGATGTTGACGCAACAAATCTAGGCTTGCTTTATAGACCTGATGAAGGTGTCGACCTTAGTGGAGATGGAGGAAATACACATGTATACTGGATCGTTGCTGGAGAGTGGATCGAATACACATTTGAAGTTCAGGAAGAAGGAAATTACATCTTTAAACCAAATTTTGCTACAGTCCCTGGTTTTGGTAATTTCACTTTGTTGATAGATAATGTTGATATAAGTGAGAAAAGAGCCGTCACAGGTACTGGGAGCTTTATCAATTTCCAATCCTTCGAAGTTGACCCTGTTTACTTAGAAGCTGGAACTCATATCATGCGATTTGAATTTGATACTGATTTTGCTTCTGAGAAAAATAATTGGCTGATGAGCTTTAGTAATATTGTTGTTGAAAAGTCAAATGAGGTTTCATCAGAGCTTGAATCAGGTTTACCATCTGAATTCAGTTTAGCTCAAAACTATCCAAACCCATTTAACCCAAGTACTGAAATTAATTTTAGTATCCCATCGACTGGGGGCGTAAAACTTCAAGTCTATAATATGCTTGGCCAAAAAGTAAGTGAACTTTTTAGTGGGATTAAAATAAAAGGAAGCCATTCGATAACTTTTGATGCTACAGGATTATCAAGCGGAGTTTATTTTTATCAACTTGAATTTGATGGAAAAGTACTTTCAAACAAAATGTTGCTAATGAAGTAGGTTCAATTCCTACTTTCATCATTTAATATTGAAATTATTTCATAAGAATAACTATTAACTAATATTGTATTAGAGAACAAAATATCGTTCTCTCATTTTTACCAACCTATTATTTAATAAAAATATGCTACGTAAAATTTCACTCTTACTATTCTCGATCATTCTAATCCCATTACTTTCATTTGCACAGACTTCTAAAGTCTTAGTTTTTTCAAAAACTGAAGGCTTTAGACATAGTTCGATACCAAATGGGATAGCTGCTATCCAACAACTTAGTTTAGATAATAACTTTGAAGTTGACGCTACTGAAAATGCTTCTTTGTTTACTTTAGAAAATCTACTCCAATATGATGCGGTAATCTTTCTTAGTACTACTGGAGATGTTCTTAACTCTGACCAACAAGCAGCATTTGAAGAATATATCAGCCGAGGTAAAGGCTATGTAGGAATACATGCAGCTTCAGATACTGAATATAATTGGGAATGGTATGGTGGATTAGTTGGTGCATATTTCGAAAGTCATCCTCCTGGAACTCCAACAGCAACTATTGAGGTTGCTGATAAAGTACATCCTTCAACTGCATTTTTACCTGACTATTGGGAAAGAACTGATGAGTGGTACAACTTTCAAGAAAACCCACGTGGCGATGTTCATGTGTTAATGACTCTTGACGAAAGCACATACGCCGGTGGAAATATGGGATACGATCACCCAATTGCCTGGCTACACGATTATGGTGGAGGACGTGCCTGGTATACTGGAGGTGGACATACCGAAGCTAGTTTTTCTGAACCAAATTTTCTAAAACATATTCTTGGTGGAATTTTGTATGCCAGTGGCGATGTACAAGGTCAATATGTTGCCACAGATGATGAGAAATTTCAGGTTACCGTTGTTGATAACAACCCTTCTAATCCAATCTCTCTGGCTGTTTTACCCAATCTAGACGTCTTATATATTGAACGTGGTGGAACTATTAAATTGAGAAATAATGAAACTGGGGTAATAGAAATTGCTGGT
Source organism: Balneolaceae bacterium (assembly GCA_040222455.1). GTDB lineage: Bacteria > Bacteroidota > Rhodothermia > Balneolales > Balneolaceae > RHLJ01. The sequence goes on from JAVKDD010000015.1 coordinate 179,117, forward strand.
ACAATTAACGTTTTTTCCGGTTTTGAAGACGGTTTAATTGGTGTAGTGTTAGATCCCGATTTTGAAACTAATAATTGGATTTATTTCTTCTACTCTCCTTCAAATGAAAATGAACAACGGGTTTCAAGATTCGAATTTGTAGATAATAAAATTGTTACGGCATCAGAAAAAATATTATTGGAAATTCCAACGCAACGTAGTGAATGTTGCCATTCTGGCGGCGATATGGAATTTGACTCAAATGGAAATCTGTTTATCGCAACTGGTGACAATTCAAATCCTTTTGCAGACGGCTGGTCACCAATTGACGAACGACCTGGAAGACAAGCTTGGGATGCTCAAAGAACTTCAGCTAATACGCAAGATTTAAGAGGTAAAATTCTTCGTATCAAACCAGAAGAAGACGGCACTTACACCATTCCAACGGGGAATATGTTTACGAATGAAGAAGATGGGAAAGCTGAGATTTATGTTATGGGAGCTCGTAACCCCTACAGAATGGCGATTAGTAATGACACAGGTGAATTAGTTTGGGGAGAAGTTGGTCCCGATTCTCGTGAAAATAATCCTGCGCGTGGTCCTGTTGGTTACGATGAGTTTAACCGTACTAAAACAGGTGGGAATTTTGGGTGGCCTTATTGTATTGCTAACAATATTCCATATGTAGATTTTAATTTTGCTACTGGAGTATCAGGAAGCAATTTCAATTGTGCAGAACCAATTAATGAATCTCCAAACAATACGGGAGCGACAAACCTCCCTCCAGCTCAACCAGCTTGGCTCTATTATACATATGGTTTTACTCCTGAACGTCCTGAGTTTGAAGAAGGAAATAGAACGGCAATTGCAGGTGGGTTTTTCGAATTTGATGCCGCTAACAATGCAACTGGAGGTTTTCCTCAATATTATGATAGTACTCTATTCATTCTTGAATGGACAAGAAATTGGATTAAAGAAGTGAGATATGACAAAGATGGAGAACTTCTTCAGATTAACCCTTTCCTTGATGATTTAGTGTTGAACCGTCCTATCGATATGCAATTCGGTCCAGATGGAGCAATGTATGTAATTGAATGGGGAACTGGATTTGGTGGAAATAATGAAGACGCCCGGATTCTTAAAATTGAATACGTTGAAAATCTAGGAAATCGTCCACCCCAAGCATTTTTACAAGCTTCAAAAACAAGTGGAGCTATTCCTCTTACGGTAGACTTTTCGGGGGAATTGTCTAGTGATCCCGATGCGGATTTTCTTTCCTACTCCTGGGACTTTAACGGAGACACTATTGAAGACGATAGTACAGAATCTCCTAGCTATACTTTTACTGATGCGGGTTCTTTTTTGGTAACTCTTACCGTAACTGATCCAGACGGAGAATCTTCAGTAGATCAGGTTAATATAGTTGCAGGAAATACTGCCCCTGAAGTAACTATAGATTATCCACTTAATGGTGGATTTTATATTGAAGGTGATGCGATCGAGTATAAAATTTCGGTAGTAGATGCTGAGCAAGGTTCTATTGGAAATGGCATTGAATGCTCTGCCGTCGAATCTGAACCTTCCATTGGACATGACGATCATTCCCATGGTGCCGGGCCAAGCAATGGTTGCGAAGGTGAATTTCAAACTGTAAGCCATGGCGATGGTCCAGATAACGTATTTTATGTATTTAATGCTACTTTTGAAGATGATGGTGGTGGAGCAAGCGCTCCCATTACTGGTAGCGCTTTAGCTGTTTTGCAACCTAAGTTAAAACAAGCTGAGCACGCTTTAGAGTCATTCGGAATTCAGCTTGAATCAACTGGTGATTTCTTAGGAGGTGGACAGAATGTAGGTTTTGTAAACAATGGTTCTGCCTTAAAATTTGGACCTATGAATTTTGAGAATATTGAATTCATAACCGCTCGATACGCTTCTCAAGGAAATACTGCAAAAGTAGAAGTCAGAACAGGCAGTGTAAATGGTCCTATTATTGCGACTATAGAAACTGAGTTAACAGGAGGCTGGCAAAGCTACGATTATTTCATGTCAGAGTTAGAAAATCCAGGAGGAACTCATGATGTCTATTTTGTCTTCACAAATCCTTCTAATCCAGATGGAATCGGTAACTTCAATTGGTTTGAATTTTATGGGCAAGGGATGGCTAAAGAAAATGCTGATTCTCTAAAAGGAATAACCGCCACTTATTTTTCAAGCGAAGATTTTACTGGTGATAAAATAGTACGTAAAGAACCAATGGTAGCGTGGAATTGGGGAAGCGGATTACCCATATCTGGTATTTCTCGTAATAATTTCAGTGTTAGATGGGAAGGTGAAGTTGAAGGACCAACTACAGGTAATTACCGCTTCTCAACTAATCCAGTAAATGGTAGTGCTAAAGTATTTATTGATGACATTGAAGTTAGCCCAAGCCAACAGATTGCCATGACAGAGGGCGTTAAAAAGAAAATTAAGGTTGAATATGTTCATACAACTGGAAATGCAGAAATGTACCTTCGTTGGACAGGTCCGAACCCGTCAAATATTGTACATTACAATTACCTCACTCCCGATTTTGATGCTCTCTCAGTTTCAAACGAAGCTAGAGAAGAAACTGAAATTCCAACAGAACTAAAGTTAAGTCAAAATTACCCTAACCCGTTTAACCCTTCTACTCAAATTGAATTCAGCCTCCCTGAAAATGGGAATGTGCAGCTTAAAATATTCAATATTGTAGGCCAAACTGTGCAGGTTCTTGTAGATGAAGTTCGAAACCGAGGAAGTCATTCCGTAACTTTTGATGCTACAGGTTTGTCAAGTGGGGTTTATTTTTATCAACTCGAGTTTGATGGGGCAATTATTTCTAATAAAATGCTATTGATGAAGTAACCCTATTGTATTCTGGTTATTTTGTCATCAGTCCTTAACTAGTTATATGTTATGAAAATCGTTTACACATTACTTTTTGCAATATTATTAGGCTCAAATAATCTACTAGCACAGGATTGGTTAATTGAACGAGCAGAATGGGGAAGTGTCGATTCGTTAGTAGAAAGCAATAAACACACAATTTCGTACATAACTATTCATCACGGTGGTGAGATATATAATGACGATAAAAATACTTATGAGTACTTAAAAAACCTGCAAAGTTGGAGTAGGTCTGATCGTAAATGGATGGACGTTCCTTATCACTACATCATAGATCGAAAAGGAAAAATATTTGAAGGTCGGCCATTAGATTATAAAGGAGATACAAATACAACCTACGACCCAAGTGGACATGCTCTAATTGTACTACTTGGAAATTTTGAAGAACAAGAAGTTTTAGATGAACAGATTGTTTCATTGAAAATAGTAACCGAGTATATTGCAGACCAAAAAGACGTTCCTTCCAGTAAAATCAAAACTCATAAAGATTATGCTGAAACTCTTTGTCCTGGGAAAAAACTCACCGAATATTTGAGTACTAACGATTGGCAAACTTTTTTGGGTGGCTTAGAAGACAATGAGTCTAATTAGACTAAGCATCTCATTTGCTGTTACTGTCGCTCGTTTTCTCTGGTTCCGTAGCTCTGCTGCGGAACTCTTATTCTCGTTCCATAGCTCCGCTATGGAATGCGACTCTGAGGCTCTGCCTCAATATAACCAACTATCCATCAAACAAAGTAACTGGAATCACACCATCTATGCCCAAGTAATTTCTGGCTGAGGAACATCGCCAGTACTCCGCTTTGTCTACGAACCCTGCTTTGACAGGATTATAGTGTATATATTCCAATTTCTGACTCATGGCTTTATGCGAGCTGATTTGTTTTGGATGATAACCCTCTTGCCAAATCTGATAC
>JAVKDD010000016.1:0-15055 GCA_040222455.1 Balneolaceae bacterium
GAGATGGTAATGCCGGGCGACAACGTGAAGTTGAACGTAACGTTAATCCAGCCGGTAGCGATGGAAGAAGGACTTCGATTCGCAATCCGTGAGGGTGGCCGTACCGTAGGTGCCGGTGTTGTAACTAAAATCTTAGATTAAGGATCTGATCCGTGGCGACACAACAAAAAATCAGAATTAAGCTAAAGTCATACGATCATAATTTGATCGATAAGTCAGCTGAAAAAATTATTCAGACTGTAAAATCTACAGGGGCAGTGGTTTCAGGACCGATTCCATTACCTACTCGTAAGAGCATTATTACTGTAAATAAATCAGTATTTGTTGACAAAAAGTCTCGTGAGCAGTTTGAATATAGAGCTCACAAAAGACTGATTGATATTTTATCTACTGGTTCACAAACCGTAGATGCATTGATGAAGCTGGAATTACCTTCCGGCGTTGATGTAGAAATTAAAGTTTAAACGAAAGGATCAAGAACACAATGCGTGGTTTGATTGGAAAAAAAATTGGGATGACAAGCGTCTTTGACGAAATCGGTCGCAGTATACCTGTTACCGTCGTTGAAGTTCCAGCCGCTGTTATTACTCAAATCAAAACAGAAGAAAAAGACGGTTACAATGCTGTTCAGGTTTCTAGTTTTGATAAGAAAGAAAAAAATATTTCAAAATCAGTTACTGGGCACCTAGCTAAAGCAGGTACTTCAGGTAAAGGATTTATTAAAGAGTTTAGAGACTATCTTCCAGAAGGTTTAGTTGAAGGCGATGAGTTAGCTATCGGTGATGTATTTTCAGTTGGCGATCTCATTGATGTTGTAGGTACTTCTAAAGGTCGTGGCTTTACAGGTGTTATTAAAAGACACAATTTTAGTGGAGTTGGTGACGCTACTCATGGTCAACATAACCGTTTAAGAGCTCCTGGTTCTATTGGTGGTGCTTCTGATCCTGCTAGAGTATTTAAAGGAATGAAGATGGCTGGACAACATGGTAATTCAAGGGTTAAAGTTAAAAACCTAAGTATTGCTAAAATCCTTGCTGAATCTAACCTTTTATTAGTTACTGGCAGTGTACCAGGGCCAAATGGAAGCTACGTTGAAATTCTCAACAAAACTGCTGAGGCTTAATTAATATGAAATTAGATATTTATAAATTAGACGGAAGCAAAAGCAGCAAGAAGGCAGAATTAAGCGATAATATTTTCGCAATAGAGCCTAATGAAGTTGTACTTTACGAAGACGTTCGTCGCCACATGGCTAACAAGCGTCAAGGTACGCATAGCACAAAAGGCAGATCTGAAGTAGTTGGAAGTACTAAGAAGCTTTATCGACAAAAAGGAACTGGTAATGCTCGTCGTGGTAGTGCAAAGTCTCCACTTTTAAGAAAAGGTGGTACTACATTTGGACCAAAGCCTCGTGACTACAGTTTCAAGCTTAACAAAAAAGTAATCCAATTAGCACGTAAGTCAGCATTTAGTATTAAAGCAGCTGCTGAAGCAATTACTGTGGTTGAAAACTTTACATTTGACGCTCCGAAAACAAAACAAGTACTTGAAATGCTTTCTGCTTTTGAGTTAACAGGAAGGAAAGTTTTGATAATTACTCCGGAAGTTGACAAAATGATTTACGTTTCTGCGAGAAATATTCAAGGAGTTTCAGTTCTTGAAGGTAACAAATCAAATTCATACCAAATTCTCCATGCTGATGCAATTATGATACAAGAGGGTGCAATCTCTGTAATCGAAAACAGCATTGAATCAAATTCTGAGGAGGTTGCAGCATGAGTATATTAATTCGTCCTGTGATCACAGAAAAACTAAGTAGACTTCAAGAAGTAGAAAACAAATACACTTTTGAAGTAGTTAAAAGTGCAACTAAACCTGAAATCAAGAAGGCTATTGAAGCTCATTATCCAGGCGTAAAAGTTGCTAAAGTAAATACATTAATCATGCCGTCGAAGCCAAAAGGTAGACATACTCGAAGTGGTTTTCAGGCAGGAAGATCTGCAACTTGGAAAAAAGCAATTATTACTATCCGAGAAGGCGAAATCGATTTCTTCAGCGAAATTTAGGACTATAGATAAATGGCTACAAGAAAATTAAAACCAACTACTCCCGGTACCAGACATAGGATTGCTCCTGTGTTTGATGATGTTACTTCAAGTACACCAGTTAAGTCACTTACTCTAGGTATTGGCAAGTCAGGTGGGCGTAATCATCATGGTCGTAAAACATCGCGCCATAGAGGTGGTGGACATAAGAGACGTTACCGAATAATCGATTTTAAGAGAAATAAATTCGATATCCCGGCTAAAGTTCAGACAATTGAATATGATCCAAACCGTACAGCACGTATTGCTTTATTAGCATATGCTGATGGTGAGAAAAGATATATTATTGCGCCAAATGGTTTAAAAGTTGGAGATACTATTATCTCAGGTTCAAAAGTAGCTCCAGATCTTGGAAATACACTTGAATTGAGACACATGCCTCCTGGTACTTTTATACATGCAATAGAGTTAGAGCCAGGTCGTGGAGCAACTATTTGTCGTAGTGCAGGTACTGTTGCTCAGTTACTTGGTAAGCAAGAAAAATATGTAAGTGTAAAACTTCCTTCTGGTGAAGTAAGATTGATTCTAGGTACTTGTTTAGCCACTGTTGGTACAACAAGTAATCCAGATCATATGAACACTACGATAGGTAAAGCAGGCCGTAGCCGTTGGTTAGGTCGTAGACCACAAACCCGTGGTGTTGCAATGAACCCAGTTGATCACCCAATGGGTGGTGGTGAAGGAAAGTCCTCTGGTGGACACCCTCGTTCACCTTGGGGTCAAATGGCCAAAGGTAAGAAGACAAGAAATCGTAAAAAACTGTCTTCTAAGTACATCATCAGAAGAAGAAATACTAAGAAATAAGAATTGAAAGTATGCCACGCTCATTAAAAAAAGGGCCTTTTATTCATTACAAACTTCAACGGAAGATTGATGAGGCCAACGAAAGCGGAAGTAAAAAAGTGATCAAAACCTGGTCTAGAAGTTCTCTGGTAACACCAGACTTTATCGGGTTAACACTTGCTGTACATAATGGAAAGCAGTTTATCCCTGTTTTCATAACTGAAAACATGGTAGGACATAAGCTTGGTGAATTTGCACCAACGCGTACTTTCCGTGGGCATCCAATGAAAAAAGCTAAATAAGGTAGAGTAAATGGATACTCCAGTATTAGAGGCGAGAGCCATACAAAGACATTTAAGAAGAGCACCTCGTAAAGTTAGGTTAGTAGCCGATGCTGTTCGTGGGGCTCAAGTAGACAAGGCACTTAAGAGACTAGAATTCACTAAAAAGGGATCTGCATCAGACGTTGCAAAAGTAATTAAATCTGCAGCAGCCAATTTACGTGATAAGTTTCAGGAAGAACGTTTTGAAGATGAGGATTTAATCATCAAAACAATTTATGTAGATGAAGGCGTAACCCTTAAAAGAATACAACCTGCACCGCAGGGAAGGGCTCACCGAATTAATAAGCGTTCTTGCCATATCACAGTTGTGGTAGCAAAACGAGTTGAAGAAATGGTAAACGACTAAACGAGTAATACCTTGGGACAAAAAACAAATCCGGTTGGTTTTAGATTAGGAATTATTCGCGGTTGGGATTCTAACTGGTACTCAGAAGATAAACAACCTGCTTTAGTGTTAGAAGACACAAAGCTTCGCGAATATTTACAAACCCGTCTTCGTAACGGTGGGTTATCAAACGTAGTAATTGAAAGAACTCCAAAGAGAATTCTACTCACGCTCAGAACAAGCCGTCCAGGTGTGATCATCGGGAAAGGTGGAGAGCAGATTGAACTACTACGTGAAGAGTTGAAGAAAATTACCAACAAAGAAGTTCAGATTAATGTAAGTGAAATCAAGCGCCCTGAGTTAGACTCAAGCTTAGTTGCACAAAATATTGCACAACAGTTACAAGCTAGAGTTTCTTTTCGCCGTGCTATGAAAACCGCTATTGCTTCTGCAATGCGTATGGGAGCGAAAGGTATTAAGGTGAGATGTGCTGGTCGTTTAGGTGGTGCTGAAATGGCTCGAACCGAACAGTATAAAGAAGGACAAATTCCTTTACATACTTTACGTGCTGATATTGACTACGCTACATCAACTTCAAATACCATTTATGGTGCAATTGGAGTAAGTGTTTGGATTTTTAAAGGCGAAATTATTGGAGATGTTGATTTGACTCCGGGAGCTAAGGCTCAACAAGAAGCAGATCAATCTCGTGGTAGAAGAGGCGGCGATGGTAACGACAGAAGAAATAGACGACGTAACCGTAACAATCGTGGAAATCGCGCTAATAACAAAAATAGATAGGTAAGTAACGATGTTAGAACCAAAAAGAGTTAAACGAAGACGTGTTCATCGCTCTAGCCTAAAAGGTAAAGCGAACAGAGGGCACCTTATTAGTTTTGGTGATTTTGCTCTTAAAGCAATCGAACCAAAATTTATTACTTCTAGACAAATTGAAGCTTGTCGTATTGCTATAGCTCGTTCACTTCAACGTGATGGACAAACTTTTATCAGAATTTTTCCAGATCAACCAATGACAAGTAAACCAGCTGAAACTCGTATGGGTAAAGGTAAGGGTGCTTTGGATCACTGGGTGGCAGTTGTAAAACCAGGTAGAATCCTTTTTGAGATTGCTGGTGTATCTGAAGAAAGAGCTCGTGAAGCTATGCGTCGTGCAGCTCATAAACTTCCAATTAAAACAAAGTTTGTGGCTCGTAGAGACCTAAACGGATAAAAGGAAGAATAAAATGAAAGCACACGAACTTAGAGATTTATCAACAACAGAATTAGAAACTCGTATCAAAGACGAGAAAGTTGCACTGCAGAACTTGAGTTTTTCTAAATCTGTAACAGGGCAGCTAGAAAATCCTGCTCGAATTAAAAGTCACAGACGTGAAATTGCACGTCTGAAAACCGTTATTAACGAAAAAAGAAGTGCTGAGTAATCAGTAGGATTTTGACTATGGCAGAAGAAGCACAACAAATTGAAAGAGCACAACGCCGGGAAAGAACCGGTAGAGTAGTGAGCGATAAAATGGATAAGAGTATCTCTGTAGCCGTTGATCGCCAGGTAAAACATCCTATTTATGGGAAGTTCATTACCAAAACTACCAAGTATATGGCTCATGATGAAAACAATGAAGCAGGTTTTGGTGATACAGTACGTATCATGTCTACCCGCCCACTATCAAAACGCAAAACATGGCGTTTAGTGGAAATCGTTGAAAAAGCTAAATAACGTATAGATTTAGGAATTAGCGATGGTTCAAACACAAACAGTATTAAACACAGCCGACAACAGCGGAGCAAAAAAAATCATGTGTATTAAAGTTTTGGGAGATTCCAAAAGAAGATATGCACGTGTTGGCGATATAATAGCCGCTTCCGTTAAAACAGCTCTTCCTGGCGGAAACGTCAAGAAAGGTGATGTTATAAAAGCAGTGATTGTAAGAACAAAAAAAGAATTTCGGCGCCGAGACGGAAGTTATATCCGTTTTGATGAAAACGCCGCTGTAGTTATTAACAAAGATAAAGAACCGGTAGGAACACGTATTTTTGGCCCTGTTGCTCGCGAACTTCGCGAAAAGAGCTATATGAAAATCGTTTCTCTTGCACCGGAAGTACTTTAGAGGATTAGAGTAATGCCACGCAGGTTCAACAAACAAAAAAAATTATATGTCAAAAAAGGCGATAACGTATTAGTTCTCGCTGGAAACGACAAAGGCAAAAAAGGTAGAGTACTAATGGTATTCCCAGACAAGGACAGAGTTCTTGTTGAAGGAATCAACGTTAGAACACACCATGAAAAGCCGTCTCAAGAAAATCAACAAGGTGGTCGAGTTAAAAAAGAAGCATCTATCCATATCTCTAATGTTATGGTTGTAGACCCTTCTTCAAACGAGCCATCTCGAATTGGTCGCAAACGTATAGAAGAAAACGGCAAAGGTCGTTGGGTACGTTATGCAAAGACCAGTGGCGAAATCATAGATAAATAATTGTGTGATTAAAAATGGCTGAAGCAAGACTACACACTCTTTACAAAGAAGAAATCACATCAAAACTGACAGAAGAATTTAGTTACACCAATGTAATGGCGTTACCTAAACTTCAAAAAATTGTCATCAATGTTGGTGTTGGAGAAGCAATTCAAGACAAGAAGGCTCTTGATAATGTTGTTGCAAACGTAGCTTTGATTACAGGTCAACAGCCTGTAACTACAAAGGCAAAAAAATCAATCTCTAACTTTAAGTTGAGAGAAGGAATGCCTATTGGATGCAAGGTTACACTTAGAGGTCGCATTATGTATGAATTTTTAGATAGATTCATAAATCTAGCGCTTCCAAGAACTCGTGACTTCCAAGGAATTCCTGACAAGAGTTTTGATGGACGTGGAAATTATACAGTGGGTGTTAAAGAGCACACTATATTTCCTGAAATTGATACAGATAAGGTTACTAAGATGCACGGCATGGACATCACCTTTGTAACTTCTGCTGAAACGGACGAAGAAGCTTTGGCTTTGCTAAAGCACTTTGGCATGCCATTTAAAAGAAGAAACTAAGAGAATATCTATTATGGCTAAGAAATCTTGGATAGCACGTAACGAAAAAAGAAAAGCAACGGTAGAAAAGTATGCTGAAAAGCGTGCCGCTTTGAAAGAAGCAGGCGATTATGAAGCATTACAAAAACTACCTAGAAATGCGAGCCCTACTCGTGTAAGAAACCGTTGTAGTATAACCGGCCGTGGCCGTGGTTATATCGGTCGATATGGGGTTTCTCGTATTAAATTCCGTGAATTAGCACTGGCAGGACAAATTCCAGGCGTAAGAAAAGCAAGCTGGTAAATAAATTATGAACGACCCGATAGCAGATTTTTTAACACGTATTCGTAACGCACAGACAGCTGGGCACCGTAAGGTGGATGTTCCCGCTTCTAAGTTAAAGCGTGCAATGGCGAAAATCCTTGTTGACAAAGGATATATCTCCAAATTCATTGATATTGAAGACGGAAAACAAGGCGTGATCAGAATGTTTCTGAAATATGATTCTTATGGTCTTCCTGTAATCCGCGATTTAACACGCTATTCTAAGCCTGGTTTAAGAAAGTATAGTGGCTCATCAGATGTGCCACGTTCACAGAATGGCCTTGGAGTAGTAATACTTTCTACTTCGAAAGGTGTAATGACAGACAAAGAAGCTCGCAAACTAAATGTTGGCGGCGAAGTATTGTGCACCGTTTACTAAAATAGAGTTTATAATATGTCTCGAATAGGAAAATTACCCGTACCTCTTTCTGATAAAGTTGATCTAAGCATTAGTGCAGATAACATTATCACCGTAAAAGGAGAAAAAGGGTCAAATACACTTCAGCTCCATCCTAACATTTCTGTTGAAAAGACAGAAAGTGAACTTGTGGTTTCACGAAATTCTGATATAAAAACAGATCGTGCATTACATGGTTTATATAGAGCGCTTATCAACAATATGGTTGTGGGTGTTACTGAAGGCTATGCAAAAAAATTAGAAATTATTGGTGTTGGTTTTCGTGCAACCATGAATGGTGATGTACTTGAATTAAACCTAGGTTACTCGCACCCAATCTTCTTTGTTGCTCCGGATGGAATTAGTATTGAAGTTGATACTAAGACAAGCAAAAACCCAATTCTGATTATCTCTGGAGTTGATAAGGAGCTTGTAGGTCAGGTTTCGGCAAAAATTCGTTCATTCAGAAAGCCTGAGCCATACAAAGGAAAAGGTATCAGATATGTGGGTGAACAAATCCGACGTAAAGCCGGTAAATCAGCTGCTAAATAAGGGAACTAAGAAATGAATAAGAGTAAAAAAACAACAGAACGCCGTAACAAGATCAGACGAAGAATCAGATCTACAGTTCAAGGTACTGCTGAACGCCCAAGGCTAAGTATTTTTAAAAGTAATAAGTTTACCTATTTACAACTTATTGATGATACTTCAGGTAATACAGTAGCTGCAAGTAAAGCAGCAGCTGGAGTTGAGAAAGCTAAGGAAGCAGGTTCAGATCTCGCTAAATTAGCTCAAGATAAAGGAGTTAGTAAAGTAGTATTCGACAGAAGTGGATACAAATATCATGGAATTATCAAAGCGGCTGCCGATGGCGCCCGTGATGGTGGTTTACAGTTTTAATCGAACCGAATAAAAAATGCCTAAAGTAAGAAGAAAACAATCTATCCCAGCTGGTAATTTGAACCTAGAAGAAAAACTAGTTCATGTAAACCGAGTTGCAAAAGTAGTAAAAGGTGGTCGCCGTTTTAGTTTCAACGCTATTGTAGTTGTTGGAGATGGAAATGGTGTAGTAGGTCATGGTCTTGGAAAAGCAAACGAAGTTTCTGATGCAATCCAAAAAGGATTCGATAATGCTAAGAAGAACTTAATAAGAATTCCTCTTACTGCTAGTAAAAGTATTTATCATCCTGTGGTTGGAAAAGCAGGTGCAGGTAAAGTATTACTTCGCCCAGCTTCTGAAGGTACTGGTGTAATTGCTGGTGGAGCAGTAAAGAATTTGCTTGATGTTGCAGGTGTGCATAACATTTTGTCAAAATCTCAAGGTTCTTCTAATCCACATAACATGGTGAAAGCTGCGTTTCAAGCACTTAAAGATTTAACTGACCCCATAGAAGTTGCTCAACGTAGAGGAGTTTCTCTAAACAAAGTTTTTGAAGGTTAATACCTATAATATATTTGAATCATGGATTTAAGCAATTTAAAAGCACCATCACCAAATACTAAAAGCGGAAAACGTGTAGGACGTGGTGAAGGTTCAGGAAAAGGACAAGAGTCTGGCCGTGGTATGAACGGTCAAAAATCTCGAGCAGGATACTCTAGAAGAGCTTGGTTTGAAGGTGGTCAAATGCCTCTTCAACGAAGAATTCCAAAGTTTGGATTTAAAAACCCAAACAGAACTCAATATAGACCAGTAAATTTGGAAACAATTGCTCAATATATTGAAGCTGGCAAGCTTTCAGAAAAAGTTACTATAGTAGACTTTATTGCTGCTGGTCTGGCTCACAAATCTGACTTGATAAAAGTACTTGGTAGTGGTGAGTTTAAAACAAAAATTGAAATTGAAGCACACGCTGCTAGCAAATCTGCTATTGAAAAAGTAGAAAAAGCTGGCGGTTCACTTACATTAATTAAATAACCGGATCTAACGACGAATGAGTCTGATAGAAAACTTCCGCAACATCTTTAAAATTGAGGATCTAAAAAACAGGATTTTATATACTGTTGGGATTCTTATGGTTTATCGCCTAGGTAGTTATGTAACATTGCCAGGTGTAGATGCAAACACACTACTTGAAGTTACTGGTGGAGGGTCATCAGATGGGTTACTAGGTTTGTTCAATATGTTCGTTGGAGGGGCTTTTGCTCGTGCAGGAGTTTTTGCACTTGGTATTATGCCTTACATTACCGCATCGATTATTATTCAGTTGATGGGTGCCGTTGTTCCTTACTTTCAGAAACTGCAAAGAGAAGGTGAAGAGGGGCGACGAAAAATAACCCGTTTAACCAGATATGGTACTATCGGTATTACTGCCCTACAAGCAATTGCATTTTCAATTAACTTACTGGCAACTGCTCCACAAGCTATTGTTGTAAATAGTTTAGCATTTACAATTACTACCGTTATCGTTTTAACTGCTGGAACTGCATTTGTTATGTGGTTAGGTGAAAGAATTACTGATCGTGGTATTGGAAATGGTATTTCATTAATTATTATGATTGGAATTATTGCAGTACTTCCAGCAAGTTTAATAAATGAAGTTACAACGAAGAGTAATGCGATAATCGTAATAATAGAAATCGCTGTATTGGTATTGATTATTGCAGCTGTTGTACTATTAACTCAGGGAACAAGAAAAATTCCAGTTCAGTATGCAAAAAGAGTTGTAGGCCGGAAAGTTTATGGTGGTACAACACAATATCTCCCATTAAGAGTTAATGCTGCGGGAGTTATGCCAATAATTTTTGCACAATCTATTATGTTTATTCCAAGTACAATTGGATCATTTTTTCCTGAAAACGAGACGATACAAATGTTAACTGCTTGGTCGGTTGATTATTCCGGATTATTATATTCAATCGTTTTCTTCTTGATTTGTGTGTTTTTTACATTCTTCTATACTGCTATTGCAATTAATCCTAAGGAAATGGCAGATACTATGAAAAGACAAGGTGGATTTATACCTGGTGTACGCCCAGGTAAATCAACTGTAGAGTTCATTGATAATATTTTGACTAAAATTACCCTTCCAGGGTCACTATTTCTTTCTTTTGTAGCAATTTTACCTGCAATTGTAATCAACTTTGGAGTAACTCCAGGCTTTGCCTTATTTTATGGCGGAACAAGTTTATTGATTATTGTAGGTGTAGCATTAGATACGCTTCAACAGATTGAAAGCCACTTAATGATGCGTCATTATGATGGATTTATGAAAACAGGAAAGATCAAAGGTCGTAGTAGACGCGCCTAAGCAAATGATCTATCTAAAGAGTGAATTGGAAATAGAAAAAATGCGTGAAAGTGCGCAACTAGTATCCAGAACACTAGGTGAAGTCGGAAGGTATGTTGAACCAGGAGTAACAACAGGTAAACTCGATCGGATTGCTGAAGATTATATAGCAGCTAATCATGCTCGACCAGCCTTCAAGGGATATGGACCAAAAAACAATCCATTTCCTGGAACATTGTGTATTTCTGTGAATGAGGAAGTTGTTCATGGTATTCCTGGAAATAGAGTATTAGAAGAAGGCGATATAGTATCCATTGATTGCGGTGTTGAAAAGAATGGATACTTTGGTGATCATGCCTATACATTTGCAGTAGGTGAATGTGATGACAAAGTTTTGAATTTATTGAAAGTAACACTTGAGTCGCTTTATGCAGGAATAGATCAGGCGATTCATGGGAATAGGATTGGTGATATTGGATACTCCATTCAAAACCATTGCGAAAATGAAGGTTTTGGAGTTGTTAGAGATTTAGTTGGTCACGGATTAGGAAAGTCATTGCATGAGGATCCATCTGTGCCGAACTATGGAAAGAAAAGTAGAGGTGAACGCCTAAGATCAGGCATGACTCTCGCTGTTGAACCTATGATAAACATGGGTTCATGGAAAGTTGAAACTTTGAATGATGGTTGGACTGTAGTCAGTGCTGATAGAAGTTATTCCGCACACTTCGAACATGATATCGTAGTAAGAGAAGGAAAAGCTGAAATTTTAAGTACTTTTGATTATATTGCTGAGCTATCAAAAAATCAAGATAAAGTAATTCAATATGGCTAAACAAGAGCCGATAAAACAAGACGGAGAAATTTTAGAAGCATTACCAAACGCACAATTTAAAGTGCAATTGGAAAATGGCCACGAAATTTTGGCTCATGTATCTGGAAAAATGAGAATGTATTACATTAAAATTTTACCAGGAGATCGTGTTGCGGTAGAAATGTCGCCTTACGATTTGAGCAAAGGAAGAATCACTTATCGATATAAATAAACACTGTAGACATGAAAACAAGATCTTCGGTTAAAAAAAGAAGTGCAGATGACAAGATCGTAAGACGAAAAGGTCGTTTGTACGTAATCAATAAGAAAAACCCGCGCCATAAGCAGCGTCAGGGATAATAGCATAAGAGTATTTTATGGCACGTATTGCTGGAATTGATTTACCAAAACAAAAAAGAGGCGTAATTAGCCTTACCTACATTTATGGAATAGGCCGCTCTCAATCTGAGAAAATTTTTGCTCGGCTTGAAATAGATCCGAACATCAAAGTTCAGGATTGGACAGAAGAGCAAGTGACTGATATCCGTAACCTGCTAGAAGAGTATAAACTAGAAGGTGCCTTACGTAGTGAAGTTAATGGTAACATCCGTCGTTTAATTGAAATTGGAAGTTACCGAGGTGTTCGGCATCGTAGAGGGTTACCTGTTCGTGGCCAAAGAACACAGACTAACGCGCGTACCCGGAAAGGTAAGAAGCGTACAGTTGCCGGTAAGAAAAAAGCTACTAAGTAATTTAATTGATAAGTAATCATGGCTAAGAAACAACCAAGCGCAGCAGCTGCGGCAAAGAGAAAAAAGAAAAAGCAGATAAGTGATCCAAATGGGATGGCTTTCGTTAAAGCTACATTTAATAATGTAATTGTTACAATTACTGATACTAATGGTAATGTTCTTTCATGGTCTTCTGCTGGTAAAGAGGGTTTTAAGGGATCTAGAAAAAATACCCCTTATGCTGCACAGCTTAGTGCAGAAACTGCTGCTAAAGCAGCGCATGAAATGGGACTTCGTAAAGTAGATGTATTTGTTAAAGGTCCTGGATCAGGAAGAGAAGCAGCCGTTCGAGCAATGGCAAATGTTGGCTTAGAAGTTTCCTCTATTGTTGATAGAACACCTATCCCACACAATGGATGCCGACCACCAAAACGTAGAAGAGTTTAATTCGTAATTGTAGCAAGAAATGGCAAGATATAGAGGCCCAAAACAAAAGAAAGCTAGACGGTTTAAAGAACCAATCTTTGGAGCGAGTAAAGCTTTAGAGCGGAAACCGTATGGTCCTGGTCAACACGGAAGATCAAGATTTCAGCGTAAATCAGAATATGCAGTGCAGCTAGAGGAAAAGCAAAAGGCAAAGTACACTTATGGTTTGCTTGAAAAGCAATTCCGTAATTTATATGAAGCTGCAACTGCTAAAGACGGTGTTACTGGTGAGATCCTTCTTCAATCCCTAGAATCACGTTTAGATAATACAGTGTTTCGAATGGGATTTACTAAAACAAGACGACAAGCTCGTCAGTTAGTTTCTCATAAGCACATCGTAGTAAATGGAAGTACGGTTAATATTCCATCTTTTGTGGTAAGACCGGGAGACGTTATTTCTTTAAGACCAAAGTCTAGAGATCTAGAACTAGTAGCAGATTCTCTTAGCAGTGCTCCAAGAAATAAATACAAATGGGTTGAAACAGATCCGAAGTCTAAAAGTGGCAAGTTTTTATATGAGCCAACATTGGAAGAGATTCCAGAAAATATCAATGTTCAGCTTATTGTTGAGCTTTATTCGAAGTAATTTTAAAAGTTTACCGTATCATTATGAGTAACTATAGTATCCAAATGCCAGAAAGTTTAGACGTTGTTAAAGACGACGATAATTTTGGCACCTTTGTTCTTCAACCTCTTGAAAGAGGATTCGGAGTAACCATAGGAAATTCGTTCCGAAGAGTTCTTCTTTCTTCACTACCTGGGATTGCAATCAACGCCGTAAAGATTAATGGTGTTGATCATGAGTACTCAAGTATTAAAGGCGTAAAAGAAGACGTGTATGAAATCATACTTAATTTTAAGCAAGTTCGCTTCAAGCAAGTTGAGCAAAGCAGTGGTGTGATTCATATTAGCAAAAAAGGAAATGGGACTCTTACAGCTGCAGATATTGATGCTGCTACTGGAGAATATGAAGTTTTAAATACCGATTTAATAATTGCTAATCTTGCAGATGATGCTGAATTAGAAATAGAATTAAGAGTTGGACGTGGTCGTGGATATGTTCCAGCCGAAGATATTTCATTCGAAGAGGAAGATGTAAATTTAATAGCAATAGATGCGATTTACACTCCAATTAAATCTGTGAAATTTAATGTTGAGAATGTTCGTGTTGGTCAACGTACCGACTATGAAAAATTAGTAATGGATGTTGAAACTGATGGATCAGTCAATGCTAAAGAAGCACTTACTCTAGCGGGTAAAATACTCAAAGAGCATATTGAGAAATTTATTACTGAAAAGATTGAAGAGCCATTTACTCAGGAAGAAGAAGAAGTAGATGCTGAAAAACAACGCGTAGCAAATCTTCTAAGAACTAGTATTGAAGATCTTAACTTAAGCGTTCGTGCATATAACTGTTTAAAATCTGCAAATATAAACTCTATTGGAGAGTTAGTTGCGAGAGACGAACAGGATCTTCTAAAATTCCGAAACTTTGGTAAGAAGTCTTTGACAGAACTTATTGAAGTAATTGAAGAAAAAAATCTTCAATTCGGAATGGATGTAGCAAAATATTTGGACTAAGTATAGGAAATTGAACCATGCGTCATAGAGTAAAAGGTAGAAAATTAAGTCGTACTTCTTCGCATAGAAAAGCGACGATGCGAGCGTTAACCGCTGCATTAATAAAAGAGCACAGAATAGTTACTACTATTGCTAAAGCTAAAGAATTACGTAGATTTGTAGAGCCGCTTATAACAAGAGCAAAAGAAGATAACCATCATAATAGATCTCAGGTATTTTCTTCACTGCAAGATAAATACATAGTTTCTGCTTTGTTTGATGAAGTAGGTCCTAAATCTAAAGATCGCCCAGGTGGGTATACTAGAATTGTAAAAATTGGATTTCGTCAGGGTGATGGTGCAGAAATGGCTGTTATCGAATTAGTTGATTATAACGATATTCAACCTGAAGGAAAAAGTACTAAAAA
Organism: Balneolaceae bacterium; assembly: GCA_040222455.1. Lineage (GTDB taxonomy): Bacteria > Bacteroidota > Rhodothermia > Balneolales > Balneolaceae > RHLJ01. The sequence goes on from JAVKDD010000016.1 coordinate 14,562, forward strand.
GAAGCGTACCAGAAGAGCTGGAAAATCTAACACGCCTACTACAACTTCACCTGAAGCTTCAACTGAAGAAGCTAAAACAGAAAATGAAAGTGGCGAAGAAGAAACAGTAGCTACCGATCAAACCAATGAGGTTGAGGATAGTTCTACTGACTCTGAAGAAGAGAACAAAGACAAATAAGTTTTTTCATTTTTATAAAGAAGTATCAGGTTAGTACTGATACTTCTTTTTTTATACCATTGATATACTGAACAAAAAAGATGAATTATTTTATTAAAAATAGTTGACATCTGGATAATTTATACCGTATCTTTGGTTTCTGTTTTGGAAATTAATTTGAATAACCAAAACAAATGTTCTTTCACATATTGAGAAGCAATAGACAGATTGTTTGAACGAGCGATAGCTCGTAATTCTTTTGAATGAGAGTGAGCGTAGGGTCTGCTCAAAAAGTTATATTTATATATTACAATGGAGAGTTTGATCCTGGCTCAGG
>JAVKDD010000017.1:0-6396 GCA_040222455.1 Balneolaceae bacterium
TTCATAGTATCCATGTAATAACGATTGATCGTTGATAAAGATAAAAACATGGATTTAGTAAGTTTCAAAGATCAGCAATTGTATTTGGGTATTGATGTCCATAAACGACAATGGACGGTGACAGTGATGAGTGAATCTCTAAGCCTGAAGACTTTTAGTCAGCCTTCAAAGCCAGAGGCGTTGAAATCATTTTTAGATCACCAATATCCTGGGGCATTGATCAAGTGTGCATACGAATCTTGTAAGATCGGGTATTGGATTTATCGAACGTTATGCAGCTATGGGTATGATTGTCTGGTGGTGAATGCTGCGGATATACCCTCTACCAACAAAGAGTCGGCAGAGAAGACCGATACCAATGATAGCAAGAAGATAGCGAAGGCTTTAAGAGCAGGTCTATTGAGGGGGATTTATATACCGAGTGTGGAGTATGAAGGATACCGACAGTTGTTCAGGTACCGTAAGAAGTTATGGTCTGATCTGGTAAGGGTGAAGAACCGTATCAGGGACAAGTTGCTTTGTCAGGGCATCAGGCCTCCAGAAGGGTTAGAGGATAGGTATTGGAGTAAAAAGTACGTGCGGTGGCTATGGGAAGTGGAGCTCCCTAGCCAATGCATGCGTTTGACACTGGACAGGCTTTTGGATCAATATGAGCTGGTGCGTATGCATCTATTGAAGGTCAATGGGGAGTTGCGCAAAGTAGCGCGGCATTCAGCACTGCAGCCTACAGCCACACTGTTGAGGAGCATACCCGGTATTGGTCCGCTGACCACCGCACAGTTGATGAGTGAGATAGTGGATATTGATCGTTTTGAGAGCTTTAAAAAGTTCAATGGATATATAGGCTTGAAGCCAACGAGTCATAGTAGTGGCGACAGGGATTTGAGAGGTCGCTTGACCTATCGCTCGCACAGTTCTCTGCGTAGTACGCTGATCGAATGTGCCTGGGTAAGCATCCGTAAGGATCCAGCACTATCGCTGTGCTATGAGCAGTTGACCCAACGGATGACGGGCAAGCGAGCGATTGTGAAGATCGCCCGTAAGTTGCTGAGTCGGATATATCACGTACTCAAGCACCGTGAGCCTTATGTATTGAGTGTAGTGAAATGACCCACAGTTCTCCTGGTTCGTTACAGCACTTTTTCGAAGACCTTACCCGCAAGGGTGCCCTGCTACCACTTAACACATGCTGTGCCCGTGCACATTTCATAGTATGTGGAGCAGGGTTTTATAAACTCAAGGATAGCTGTGGAGCTCATAGGGTTACCACTAAGGGAAGCATGGGTTTTTAAAAGAGAAGCGTACGGATCAAGAGTAACCCCTACCGCTACCACAAAGGTATCACAGGGGTAAAATTTTGTCAAGTGCCAGTTGCTGGAGGCCTTTTGGGCCACCGTGGAAGAGGTACGCCATTGTGACAGTTTGCGCTCTAAATTGACTTGACAAAAGTTCACTCCCTGTGAGAGGAGCTGTTTAACGGTTAGGGAGTCCGAATCGCAGGTTTAATAGAAATATGAACAAATTTTTCAACCAAAACGAAACCTTTTGTTATTCATGGAAGCATATGTTAGGGCAAGTTCTATATTCATGTAAACTTTTTAAAAGGATTTTTATCGATGATTGCTGCCTTGACCTTGTCTCTTATATATTGGTTAAAATCGCTCTCTCTATCCATTGTCACATAAAGTTCTTCGAGATCAAATAGAATTAGTAATGCATTCTTTTGAAGAGCCTCTTTTGCAGCCTCAATTCCTGAAGGACTATATCCTGAAGCTGATATGAATATGCCATGAGCGTTTGAGCGATGATATATCCTTCCTAAATGTGCATAGATATCATTACTTCCAATTGGATCCTTTTTCCATTTCATTTCGGCCAAGTAGATTTGATGATCAAGTTCAATAATTCCATCAATTTGTTCCAAAATGCCTTCCCCTTCACTACCGGTTCTTTGAAAGTTCTCCCTCACCAAAATATCGTACGTTTTAAAAAAACCATTAAGTACGTTTTCCAGAAGAATTCCTCTTTTATGTGGGTTTTCAGATGAAAAAAGCCCTGATAAGTCCTTTTTGATGCTTTCCCTTTCAGACTGTTTTTGTAAAAGAGCGTCTACTTTTTTCTTGTGCGATTGAGACTTTTTCTTTTGTTCATTTTCACGCTCTTGCTTCATTCGAGTGAATGAATCTTTGACGTTGACAATTTTTTGAACATCGGCAACAAGCCCCTTGGCCTTATATTGATCACTTTCCCAACACTGGGAGAACGATTCGAATTCTGTTACCCTTTTTATTAACTCTCTTCTTTCTCTAAGGTATTTGTCAGAGTCTTCGTTTATCCTCTCTAAAATGGCTCTAGCCATTTCGAATTTGTTGATGCTTTCTTTGTCTGTTCTAAGTTTAACTGAAATGTCATCATATATACTTTCGTCTACGCCTGCACCTTTAAAAAATAGGAGTACGGACTTCTTTGATTTGTTAAGTACAGGAATTGCTTGAACTAATAGCTCAAATAAATCAGGTGGGAAATGGAATACATCACTCTTCATTGGCGGTTAATATACGGTCTGCTTTATTTGCCCTAACGACCATGTATGAGGCGTGTGCTCTCACTTAATGGACAGCACTAAAGTAGTGAAGTCTGCCGGTGCTTCCAAAGTTTGTAGAAAGCAGTGCGTTCTGAAGTGAAAAAATCCCGCGAACTGACACTTCCAAACAGCACCAACCTTTCTCGGTGGCAGACTCACGGGCGAGTTCAGGTGGAGTCTTTATAAAGCACACAAGCACATGCCTTATACATATTGTTATGAGCTTTTATCCTCTCGTTTTCGGTTAAAGCGTTCCATTTGGTAGTTCTGAATTGCCATTCTAAATGTCTCTTTATCAACTTGTCTGTTAGGCAGTTTCTTTACTTCTGTTACAAAAAGTTGTTGAAGATCATCCATAGTTGATTGGTAGCTTTCTTCCAGCTTTACAATGTTTGCGAAGATGTATTTGAAACTCTGAAAAGAATAGGTGTATTCTTCATCTCGATATACACCACCTGTTCCGACATGTGTCTCATTCTGTTGTTCGAAAAATATCACCTGATCTTTGACAAATTGATTGAAGAAATCTTGAAGTTCCTGTTTATTGGAGAACTTATAATTGTGGTCAAATAGAAAGTCATGAATGTTGAGGATGTTCCTCTTAAAAACCTTAATCATGTAAGGATCGCTATCTTTCACCTCTTCAATGAAATAGTTAGCAGTTTCAATCCAAGCTGCCCTGTTCCCGATTTTGTAGGTTGCTCTACTTGATTCAGTTAGCAAACCAAGTCGTTCAATGGCAAGGTTTGTAGTTAGCACAACAAAGGTTGCTCCGAACAACAAAGAATATGGTTGGTATAAAGAGAGGTAGTTCTGAAAACCAGTTGAAGTGAAGCTGAAATCCATTTTGAAACCTTCAATTAGAGCAATTAGGATTGCAACCAGGGAAAAAGCCAATAGAATCCATTGAAGAAGAGTTAATATGCCTTTGAGGAATTTTAAGTTCATGGAGACTTATTGCCCATAACGATTAGCTAAGCACAGTCGGCTTTGCCTTTCAAGTATCTCAAATCTATCTTTTTCAAATGCCCTATGCAAATAACTAAGTAAGCCGATTGGGCTTAGTATCTGTTATGGGGATTTTTCTGTCAGCAATTTGAGCACGAATTCCATCTGAGTATCAACCCCATTTATCAAATCAGTAATTGACTGTTCAACTTCGTGATCAGGTATTACTCCTCTTCCAAGGGGAACCTTATCCTCAACAGGTAAAAAGTGCCTGACTAGAGGTATTCTAACTCTGACTTTAGTATTAGGCAGTGTTACCCAAGCGTCTTCCATACTCGTATTACCGTAATAACCACCACCAGTTTCAGTTCCAACAAACGTGGCAAGATCATTTGACTTTATTAATGCAGCTAGATCGGATGCAGCCGAGAAAGTGCCCCCATTAATAAGCACGTACAAGTCGCCTATGTATTGTGGATTTGAAGGTTTTTGTGGTTTGAGCATGGGTTCATTTTTCAGATGGTAAGTGGTGTCGTTAATCTGATTTGATTTTTTTGATTGACCAGTGATCCAAAGTTTGGACAGTTTCGGATTGCAGTAACGATCATATCTTGAGTCTTTATCAACTATAAATTCCATACGATCAAAGAAGGTGAACCTGTCGTCATAGAGGTATGAGAATAAATCATAGGGCGCTCTACCGCCTCCATTATCTCGTAAGTCGATAATTAAGTTTTCTGTTCTTGCTGAGTCTATTTTCTCAAAAACTTTTCTTAATTCCTTCCTGAACTTATATTGCTTACCATTATTTGCCCAATCAAAAAAATGATTGATATCCAGCACAGCTATGGGGCCACCATGTACAGATTGGAATGAGAAGTCAATGTTATCGGTAATATCATAATCTAATATAGGAGGAGACTTTTTAATATCTTGATCAAGGACAGTCTCTTTTCTAGTCCCGTTATTATCGATGTACTCAATGATGTATTCATTGGCGTTCCCAATAAAAATGGGATATAAAAAATTAAAGTATCTACCCATCTCGTAATCGACCTTTGTATACCTAAGACCTTCTGTCCAAAGGGATCCTCTGAAAGTTTCAATTAAAGAATCTGCATGAAGGCCATTGATGTTAATGATTTCGTTTCCGGCATCAATGGACTCTTCAACACTTTGAGTAGCATAAAGCTTATTATTTAGCATGATAATAGATAATGGAAAAAAGTTCTTTTGTTCCACGTAGTATTGATACGTTGAGTCTGATAGTCTCAATTGAGTATGTCCACATCCAATTTTAGTTATGACAGAACCAAGCACTCTCAAATATGCATGCTCATCTATTGGATGATTCAGTTCTGCCTCTGCAATAGCAAAAGCCTCATCCAACTCTACTTTTGATCGATACCAATAAAGTCCGGGGTGGAGCTCTTCAAGACCTCCCTTCATAATCAGGAAGTCTTCTTTTAATTGTTCGATAGCAAATTTCTGCGAAGGTTGTGAGTGAGCCGACAGTGACAGCCATGCGAAGACTAAAATGAAAAGATGTTTCATGTTTTTCTCCCAATACTCGCAAAATTTCCAGACTGTCGTGTTGCAGATCGCAATTTGAGACAACTAATTTTGTTTTTTTAGCACTTCATTTGGTGACTTGCCCGTGATCTGTTTGAATGTCCGATAAAAAGTAGCTCTGGAGGAAAAACCTGCATCCAAAGCAATTCCCTCAATACTGAAATTTTTAGAACCATCTTTGAGCGCATTAAATGCCTCTTGAATACGAAATTCATTAATGTATTGATTGAATCCCTTGTTATGATAATGCTTGAAGATAAATGAAAGAGTTTTTTCTGGGATGTCAGTATAAAAACTGAGCTGCTTTAGGTTCAGTTCGGGATTTCGATACATGCCGTTTTTAACAATAGCCGTTTGGATTCTTTTCAAGTTGATATCAAGTTCACTTTGAGTTATGGGATTAGGTCGGAAAGACAAACCTCCCTTAAGGATGCGAAAGCTTAAAAAGTAAAAAAAGGCACTCAGGGTATAAAAAATAGGGTGGAAGTAAACCGTGTCCAATAAAAGCCTATGACTAGGCGAGATATAGAGCAACAGGAATGGAAGCCAGATTAAGTTGATGATACTGATGCCCAGAATGAAATCCCGAGCCCATTTAAAGGTTTTGGAATCTGCAAGAGGTCTAACCTTCATGAGATATTTCCATGAATGAAACAGGTAGATTGTGAGTGATGTAAACTGGGGTATTACAATGTAATCATCAAAGGTGTTGAGAAATCGATAATGATTCGCTTGATCAAGTGGAAGTGCAAAAACTACGAGAACATAAATGGGAGAAAATAAGTCGAGAATGCTTGGTAGAAAATGCCAATAAGTTGAATTTCTAATTTTGAAACCATCTTCAAATAAACTTTTACAATAAAAGTAAGTCAAGGGTCCAAGTAGAAAAAGAGGCTCAGGAATAATGAAGTCTAGAATAGATACACTACCAGTGGAGTAGGTACCATAAAACATAATATTGTTAAACAGTAATATGCTTAGAGCCGATAAAGCGGCGGCTAAAAGCTTATTAGATTTTGATCTATTCTGATAGAGAGCAGCTATGATAATCATAAGCCCTTGAAATAGGCCAATTAATAGGAAAATGATTTGCAAATCAATTTTCATGGACTAAGATCTTCTTCAGTTTTTTCACTTATTCCCCATAACGACCCCTTTAGCTTAGTGCCATAGGATTAATTAAAGATACTAAAAAATGGAACCGTTATAAATGGCTGGTAAATATCTTTAATAAAAACAACTCCAGCAGAGGCGAGCTAGATAACGTCCGGGTTTCAAGAACCATTAGCTGA
>JAVKDD010000018.1:0-5423 GCA_040222455.1 Balneolaceae bacterium
TAATGGTTCTTGAAACCCGGACGTTATCTAGCTCGCCTCTGCTGGAGTTGTTTTTATTAAAGATATTTACCAGCCATTTATAACGGTTCCATTTTTTAGTATCTTTAATTAATCCTATGGCACTAAGCTAAAGGGACGTTATCAGCAATCTCTGCAGAACTCAAAAACTTGAAGCTAACAGCATACATAAGATTCATAGTTGGTGGACTCTATTTCCTCAACTTCTTGTTCAACTTCTTAACTTCTGATTATGGAAGTGAGACAGAGCCTTTATTATGGGCTTCTGAACTCTTTGCTGGATTAGTTGCCCTTGTTTATATAACCTACTGCATCCGTCAAGGAACTAAAGAACTAAAAAACGATAACAGTGAACTACCTTATCCCAGAATTCTGGCAATCCTAATAGAATTGTTCAGCGTGGTTATATTCATCTTTAACCTAACACAACTAGAACAGATAGATTTTATCTCAATTCTCCCTAACCTCATCCTTGTAACGGGAATGGGCTACTTACTAACTCAAAACTTGAAAATAGTGATTAACAGAAAATGATCAACGAGAATTCAAAAATCACAAAGGCTCAAGGCAGTTTCATTGGGGGTTTAATACTAGCAATATCATTGACCTCTTTATATTTCTCATTTCATCAAGCATTGGGTATAGTAACCGCAGCCTTCATTAAGCTTATCTTATTCTTGATTATCTGTTACATAAGCACTAGAAATAAAAGTGATAACAATCCAAGAAAGCTATCCATTGCAGCTAAAATTGCATTGATATGCTTCTTTTTTTCACTAATAGCTATCACAATTCTCTCCGGCTTATTTACTAAGTATGCAGATGATTTTGTTAGTAGAATTTTCATTGAAGCACCGAGAATAACCGCCTATTTCATCTTGACAACCCCAGTGTTAGTAGTTGGAGTCTTTATTTTTCCACTTCTTGAAAAGATGGTGAATAGCCAAAATCAAGCTAAATCAAAAGCTGATAACAAGCACTAGCGCGAATATGCCTGTGTGCTTTCTGCTGGTTCCAGTGCAACTAGACCGCTTCACCGCTCGTCCTGGGTGTAGGTTGCAGCACTCTGCCAGGCGTAGTTTGCAACTACGCTTTCGTATAGAATGATAAAAAACCATATATAATATAGGTGTAGCTGGTGCTGTACCCGGTAAGAGTTTTGAGGGATGGTGTACCTTCGTTACTTTTATCGTTACCTGGCAAGTTTCGGTCATCCGTAGCTTAGTTGACGTTATGCTTCATTGGTGGAATTTCAGAAGGTATGAACAGGAAACATGTGAATATGGCATTTTACAGACCTGAAGATTGGAGTCGACTCTTATCAATTGTCGATGATAAGGAAGTATTTCATGACACCTGGGAGCAATGGCATCAACAATATCAATCATCAAAAAAACAATTAGAATCCGAAGGACTTATAGTCAACGATGTAGTTGTCAACATTGACGATTTGATTAGTTTTTGCTTTCAATATGGAATCAAGAATGTTGGAAAAGCAAGGTCACGATTTGTTGCCCAAATAATTATCTGAAATGTTTGACGAATTAAATAAATATAAGACAAATGACCACTTTTTCCTTTCAGAAGATGACCAGCTTGAACATGTTTGCAACGCCCCGAAAAACGGCGCAGGTGTTTACACGATTTTTTCACTTGCAAGTGGTCGAATCGAACTAATCTATATTGGGTCTTCTGGAAAACTTAGGAATGATGGTTCAATCAAAATTCGTAAGGGTGGACTATATGACCGAATCGTGAATGGAAAGCAATTCGATGAACGAAGAAAGAATTCATGGCCAATAAGAATGCGAACAGAACATATTGAGGCTTTGGATGTATATTGGTATGAGACCTTTAATAAACAAACCAAAGACATACCAGCATTTGTTGAATCTCTGCTTATCCAAATTCATTTCGAACAATTCGGAAGACTCCCCCGATGGAACATTGAATATTAAGACTTCATCAACTTTGTAAACAACATTCTGAACAAAATTCCGAGTGTCTTTTATATTCCATCCAAGAAAAACATTTCAATTGATAACCGGGGAACTTTAAAGAACGCATAAATCATGAGTTGAATTGTTTCCTAAAAAAGAAACTTTTATATTTGATTCAGCGTTAAATTTTATGGCTTGAAGAGATTTGAAGTAAGTTTTCTTGAAGAAGCAGTGGCATTCCTGGATTAATTAGATGAAAAGGCAAGAGAGAAAATCATCTATAATGTCACGAAAGCTCAAATGTCAAATGACAAGGAGCTATTTAAAAAGCTAACCAATGACATTTGGGAATTCCGTACCCTCTTCAAGAAGACGTATTATCGGTTGTTCGCTTTTTGGGATAAGACCGAAAGTACTCAAACACTCGTCCTAACAACTCATGGACTTGTAAAGAAGACGGGAAAAACTCCTAAAGGCGAAATTGAACGTGCTGAGGAGATTAGAAAAAGATATTTTGAAAACAAATAGTTATGGCAGATTTAAAAACATATACCCTTGACGAAGTAACCGATAAGTTTATCGGTAAAAGAGGAACAGCAAAAAGAGAAGCTTTTGAGTACGAACTTAAGCTTGATCTTTTGGGAGAAGCAATCAGACGTGCTCGAAAGGAGCGAAATCTAACGCAGGAACAATTGGGAGAACTGGTTGGTGTCAAAAAGGCTCAGATATCTAAACTGGAGAACAGCTTAACTGATGCCAGATTTGAAACCATTATCAAGGTTTTTAAAGCCTTGAATGCAAAAATCAATTTCAACGTGGAACTTCTAAACGAACACATGGAATTTGCTTGAATGCTGATAACAGACGCTAAAAATCCATAGGCTTATGAACTATTTGCCCCCTGCTCGTTCGAGCATGCTGCTCGTACCCCTCTTATCGCTGGTAATCCAACTCTTCGCTCGTTAACCAGTCCTCTGTAATCTTCAACCAGAATTCCCTAATCTTCAACCAGAATTCCCTAACCTTCAACCAGAACTCCTCAATCTTCAACCAGAACTCCTCAATCTTCAATCAGCATTACGCAACATTCAACCAGAGCTCCCCGAACATCAACCAGAGCTCTTCAATCTTCAAACAGAACTCCTCAACCTTCAACGAGAACCCCGCAACCTTCAACCAGGACTCCTCGGCAATCAGCCAGTACTCCACAAACTTTCAGATTCATCGTTTTACCATTACTTGTGTCAGTATCTTCAAACAGTAATCCAAACCGGGATGGAATCCAATGGTGTCGTGACAAGCAAGCCGGGCCCTGGCTAGTTCTTGTGCAGATAAAGCTCAACTGAGCTGTTAAACATGCTTTTTACTCTTAAACTCCCAAATTATACAGTTCTAGTGCTGCAGGGATCTGCGTATTTTTATTGTATTCACAAAAAATAATTCAGCCACAAGTAGGTTAGGCACCCAACATAACCAGGCGATATATGGATATACCGTATTGAAATCTAAGCCGGACATCAATCCCATTGGCAGCCAAATCCTCAATGTTATAGCAGCAAAGGTTAACGCCATGCTGCGAGTGATCCACTGACGATGGAGCTCCCTGTTCCCTTTCAAAATGTGATATAGTGCCTTAGAAGTTGTGAATAACCATAGAATCCCCAGCAGGAAAAAGCCTAACTGAGCCATAAATCCGGTATTGGCATAAATGGCAATGTATGTCCCACTAACACCGCTTAATGCAACACCAAATACATACAGTCTTCCTATATGTTTGTGTGCCCTCATTTTTTTCAACGTAAAAATTAGTTGGATAACACCCATGATGAGCGCTATACTTCCAGCAAAAATGTGCTGATAAAACATCCACATGTAAAAGGCATTTTGTTTAAGATCCGAACTTTTTGCAGACAATAATGCGACATTGGTATTAAAGCCGGCATAAACCAGCACATTGGCAATGACTGCTACTGTAAGTAATAAGGTGAGACCTTTGAGAAATTTCATAATCTTGTATTTTGAGTTTCTCCAAAAGTGATTATTCAATTATTGAATAGCGTCTCATCTCTTCGGCTGAGACTCATTTGATGGATTTAATAAATTCGGATGGTGTCTGACCCGTTTGCTTTTTGAAAATTCGATTGAAAGAAGCTTTGGAGTTAAATCCACATTCATAGGCCAGTCCGAGAACGGTAAGTCTGGATATGTCCCCTGCCTTTACCCTTTTTTCAAATTCCTTCACCCTGTATCGGTTGACCAGGTCAAAAAAAGTGAGCGTCATTTGTCTGTTGATGACTTCAGATAAATGGTGCCTGGGGACATTCAATGCTTTAGAGACCGCCTCCAAACTGAGCGTACCGTCCAGGTAGGGTTTTTCACTTTCCAGGTAATCAATAAGTGCATTCAGAATGTCAGTAGAGGAGGTTTGAGAAAGCCCCGACCTGGTGTATCTCCCAGGACCTGGTTGCCTTGGGGATGTATTCTGGAAATCCGTAAATAAAGCGGTCTGCTTGAAACCAAAATATCCTACACTGAATACAAAAATGACCACTGCTGTGTAAATGAAAACATCTCCCCGTATTTGAGTGGCTAAAGGCGTGTAATTGACTGTAATTACTACCAACCAAATGCCAGCAAGTCCATAGTTAAGGTTTTTCACCCATTGCAAACTGACATTTTCAGTATATGAAAAAATATTTTTCAGATCATCCTGGTATTTCCTGATATAAAACCAGATAACAATGATATATGCCGGTCCCAAAAAATTATTCAGTAACATGCCCGCTTTTATGAAAGGGCTGAAAAAATCAGGAGGTGAAAATGCCAGAGTCAATTTCTGTTCAACAGGAAAAAAGTGAAACTGAATAATGAACAAATTAGCAACCACGAAAGGAATAAAATGGAGGGCATCTTTCCACTTCCATCCAGGCTTCTTGCTGATCAGGGCTCTAAAATAGAGATAAAATAAAGGACCATGTAAAGCAGGAAAATACAGACCGAATCCAATAAAAGCAGGATATTGCTTATACCATCCTTCGAACATATAGAAGTAATACAGCAGATGCAATCCAATGATGATTAACCAGACGATGAGTAGTTTATCCGGATATGTCCGATGCTTTTTACTACCAATGAGTAAGGCAAAGAAGAAAGACTGTATGATGCCGGCGATAAATACTGTGGCCATTGGCTATTATTAATTGACAGGCTAATGATAGCTAAAATTCCAGACTCTGCTAAGTGTAGTTTGCAACTACACTTTCGTAAAAAGGGAGTACTCTTCCCCATCTAGTCCTCGTTTGCAACGAGGATTCTTAATTCCAGGCGTTTTCAACGCACAAATTCAATATTTACCAGCCCCTTCTTACCAGCATAATCCATTGACGAGCTCATAAGGTAATCTTCCGGCTCTTCCACAATCATTGATTCGATCGGATTCATGTGTATGTAGTCCAGCTTTTGGGA
>JAVKDD010000019.1:0-2016 GCA_040222455.1 Balneolaceae bacterium
TAATTATAGAACTACTTAGAAAGAGAATAGAAATGATCAGACCTCAAAGATCCTACCCCAGATCATGTACCTCATCCAGGCGAAGGCATAAAATAACTAACTCTAAAGGGATTTGAATATCCTTAACTTAACGACATTGAGCTGGCACCAGCGAAGGGAAAACCCACATCGTACAGAGCGACGATTACTATCCTTTTGGGCTAGCTTTTAACTCGTATACTAGGACTGCCTCAACGCCTCAGAACTTTAAGTTTGGAGGGAAGGAACTGCAGGCTAAGACCGACTGGTTAGATTTTGGATGGAGAATGTATATGCCTGAAATTGGAAGATGGGGTGGTATAGATGAATTGACTGAAAAATACTATCCATTATCACCGTACAACTATGCTGCAAATAGTCCGATTCTGGTCACAGACCCTGATGGTCAGGATATTTCATTTGACGTAGAGTATAAGAGGGACAAGGATGGGAACATAAAGCGAGACAAACATGGTGTTGCTAAAATGAAGTCCATAACGATGAAAGTAACAGGTAAAGTCATTAACACTTCTGATAAAGATGCGGATGTTGATCAGGCTGCTTCCGACATTTCTGGTGCGTTGGAGTCTGCCTTTAGTGGTAGTATAGGTGGGGTTAGTTTTAAAACGGAAACGGATATTAAGGGAGTTTCGAGCATGGATGAAGTGTCAGAATCTGATCATGTTTTTGCTTTGGCTGATATGAAGGCAGGTAGTGGGTTAGATGAAGCACCAAATGGAGGTGCCAACGAGCAAGGGGGGAAAGTTGCGTTTATAGATGTTGATTATTTTAGAGGGCCTATTGATACGTCATATGGGAATCAAGGAGAAAGAGTTGCAGCTCATGAGTTTGGTCATTTGGCAGGACTGGGTCATAAGAACAGTTCCAAATCCAACCTTATGAAGCAAGGAGGGCGGTTAGTATTTGGGTATAATTTCTCAACAATGATTACGTCAAGCCAGCTTGGATCAATACTTCGAGCTTACCGAAATGGTCAACTTAATAAAGGTAAAAACTCTGAGAATTTTTCTACAAGTCGAAGTGGTAGGGTCAAAAAGAAAATGCCAAAAAGAGGAATGATGTCTGGTGTTGTAGATTACTGATACATTATGAAAATGAAAAAATTACTTGGATTTGCAGTCTTGCTTGTTGTTTTGATTTTCGTTGGTCGCCAAGTGTATTGGATGACCAGTGAAGGTGGAAATCTGAATGTTTATGCTTGCAATTCGTCGGACTTAGAGGAAGTAACACTAGAAGTCTTCATTGATGGCGAATCAGTTTTTATTGAAGATCATACTAATGAGAAGTTCCTTGACTATAAGGGGCTTGCCTTATATAGATCAATGGGGACACATGAAGTTAAGGTGGTAGCTGTAGGCAAAGAAATATCTAAAACTTCCAAGTTTAATTTGCGAACTGTAAAGTGGATTAATATTGAGTTTGCTAATGATGAAAATGATCCGAGTCAATATGATTTGCAGATGAGCGTTGAATCTTCCCCAATTGTAATCGAATAAGTACCCTCGCTGGTCCGAGCGTATGCATGATGCTGGTTCGAGCTTGCAGCTCGGACCTGAGTATTTGTATATGCTAAGTAGCTGGTCAAAAACAGAAGAAAATCTTTCAGTAAGCTAATTTCCTGCCATGAGCAGGAAATACAAATTTTACAATAAGGAAGGTCTGTACTTTGTGAGTTTTGCAACAGTATACTGGATTGATGTCTTTGTCAGAGACGAATATTTTCATTCATTAATTGAAAGTCTTGACCATTGCAGAAAAGAAAAAGGGATGGAGATATTTGCTTACTGCCTGATGCCCAGTCATGTTCATTTGATTTTCAGAGCAAAAAACTCAAACCCGGGTGATCTTCTTAGAGATTTCAAAACGTTTACTTCTAAAAGAATGCAATCAATGATTGAAGAGAATAATCGGGAAAGTAGAAAGGAGTGGATGTTGTGGATGATGGAAAAGGCAGGATCAGAAAAAAGCAACATAAAA
>JAVKDD010000020.1:0-553820 GCA_040222455.1 Balneolaceae bacterium
GAAGCAATCTCCCCGGAGTCAATCTCCCAAGTCAGGTCAGGGAGATCACGTCGCTCCGCTCGTGAATGGTGGCATTTAGAAAAGTTTTACCCTTTTCGAACGAAGTGAAGCAATCTCCCCGGAGTCAATCTCCCAAGTCAGGTCAGGGAGATCACGTCGCTCCGCTCGTGAATGGTAGCAGAAATAGAATTAATTAAAAGGCTACTTTTTAGCCGTGGCATTTTTGTTAAATGGCTTTCTCATTAAAAAACGGTATTTTTGCAAGGAACAAAAAAGACCAAAGAGAATTTATATCTCATCATCGATTTAGATTTAATGGAAGAAAAGGAACGACCAAGCTTTGAAGAAGCTTTAAAAGAACTGGAATCAATAGTGAAGAAACTTGAAAATGATGAGATTACACTTGAAGATTCTGTAAAATTATATGAGAAAGGATTAGAGCTATCCAAATTTTGTAGTGAAATTCTTGATCAGGCCGAGCTTCGTATAGAACAAATTAATGAAGCTTAATTAAGAAATTTAGTTTTGACTATGCCGAATATTGAAAACCTACCCAAACCTGGGCCGCTATTAGCGAGTATAGATTCTCCTTCTGATCTAAGAAAGATGGCTCCCGAGCAGCTACAAGATGTCTGCGACGAACTAAGAGATTTTATTATCGATATCGTTTCTGTTTATGGTGGTCACTTTGGAGCAAGTCTTGGTGTAGTTGAGCTCACAACTGCACTTCACTATGTATATAATACCCCTGAAGACAAGATTGTGTGGGATGTAGGCCATCAGGCGTATGGACATAAAATTCTTACTGGAAGAAGGGATAATTTTTACACAAACCGTACCTATGGTGGAATTTCTGGTTTCCCTAAACGTTCAGAAAGTGAGTATGATGCATTTGGCGTAGGGCACTCATCAACATCCATTTCTGCGGCATTAGGAATGGCGGTTGCACACGATTTAGATGGAAAAAATAATAAGGCAGTTGCAATTATTGGTGATGGGGCCATGACTGGTGGTCAAGCTTTTGAAGCCCTAAATAATGCAGGCGGAATGAAGAGTGATATTCTGGTGATTTTGAATGATAACAGAATGTCTATCGATCCAAATGTTGGTGCGCTTAAAGAATATTTAGCAGACGTTACCTCAAGTCGTACGTTTAACAAGCTTCGGGATGAAGTATACGATATGTTGGGTCATTTTAAATCTGCTGGTGATAAAATGCGCAAAGTTGCTTCTAGATTTGAATCGGCAATGCTTGCAGCACTTACTCCAGGTTCACTATTTCGATCGTTGGGTTTCAAATATTATGGTCCGATAGATGGTCACGATGTAAATGGACTTAGAAAAACGCTCGAAGATCTTAAAACCGTTAAAGGTCCAAAATTGCTTCATATTGTAACGGTAAAAGGAAAAGGATTCGCACCGGCTGAACGTGAACAAACGAAATGGCATGCACAAAGCAGTCCTTTCGATAAAATTACTGGCGATTCGTTAAAGCCGAAATCAAATAAAAAATCTGCTCCTAAATATCAGGATGTGTTTGGGGACGCTTTGGTTGAGCTAGCCGAGCAAGATGAACGTATTGTAAGCATGACTCCGGCCATGCCAAGCGGCTCAAGTTTATGGCCAATGATGAATCGTTTTCCAGAGCGCGCTTTTGATGTGGGAATTGCTGAACAACATGCGGTTACGTTTGCGGCTGGATTAGCAACAGAAGGTAAAAAAGCATTTTGTGCCATTTACTCAACTTTTTTACAACGCGGTTTTGATCAACTCGTTCATGATGTAGCCATTCAGAAGCTACCCGTAGTATTTTGTATAGATCGGGCGGGAGTAGTTGGTGCAGATGGTCCAACCCATCATGGGGCGTATGATACTTCTTACATGCGTTCGATTCCTAACTTGATTATTTCTTCGCCACTTAATGAGCAAGATTTAAGAGACATGATGTTTACTGCTTCCGAGTATGATGATGCCGCATGGGCAATACGTTATCCAAGAGGTGCTTCAACCGGAATGGAAGTCCGACAAGGTTTCCAAACTATGGAAATTGGCAAAGGAATTTGTTTGCGAGAAGGTGAAAGCGTAGCAGTTCTTAGTTTTGGTCCGATTGGTAAATACGTAACCGAGGCAGCTAATCAGCTTTCTGATGAAGGAGTTGAAATCGGTCATTTTGATATGCGTTTTGCCAAACCCATTGACGAAGAATTAATAGACCAAATCTGCCTAAAATACGATCACATTATTACGCTGGAAGATGGAGCGAAAATTGGAGGCTTCGGAAGCGCAGTGGCAGAATACATCTCCGAAAAAGAGAGCAAACCTTCGTTAAAAATAATGGGACTTCCTGATCGAATTATCGAACACGGAACTCAAGAAGAATTACATCAAGAAGTTGGAATTGGTGTTGAGGGATTAGTAGAGAATGTGAAGAAAGTTTTATTGAAAGCGTAGTATTTTTAGGGATGATTTATACCCTTTCCGATTTCGATTTCCAACTCCCTGAAGAACTCATTGCTCAATCTCCTGCACATCCAAGAGATCATGCGCGTTTACTGGTTTATGATCGGGCAACCAAAGAAATTAAAGACGACTATTTTTACAATCTTGGGAAATATCTCCATCCCAAAACCACGCTGGTTGTTAATAACAGCAAAGTGGAAAAATGCAGGTTAATGTTTGAGGGCGGTAAAAAAGAACTCTTCGTCACTTCCGTTCGAAATAACAATACCATTGAAGCGCTGGTTCGTCCGGGAAAGAAATTCAGAGTAGGAAAAGAGGTTGAACTCGCAGTAGGCATAACAGCAAAAGTAACGCATGTTGCCGAAGATGGACTCCGAACCATTATACTTTCACATGATTTAGATGCTCCAGAATTAGAAGAGTTCAAATACACTCCTTTTCCTCCATATATTAATCAGGATGAGTCTTTGGCAGGCGAATATCAAACAGTATATGCTAAGGATTTAGGAAGTAAAGCTGCGCCAACGGCTGGACTTCATTTCACAGATGAACTGTTGGAAAAGCTTTATTGCCAAGGAATACAAAAGTCGGAAGTAACACTTCATGTTGGTTTGGGAACCTTTGCTCCCGTCAAAACTGAAAGGCTAGAAGAGCATGTTATGCACAGCGAATGGTATCAGCTAGACGCTGAAACTGCAGATGAATTAAATCAATCGCAGCACATTACCGCAGTTGGAACAACTTCTGTTCGGGTGTTGGAATCAATTTCAGAAACTTCAAAAAAGTTTAAGCAGGGAACTGGAGACACCGATATTTTTATCACACCCGGGTTTCAATTCAAAGCAGTAGATTCTCTCATTACCAATTTTCACCTTCCCAAAAGTACGCTACTCATGTTAGTCTCAGCTTTCATGGGTTTTGAGGAGATGCTCCGTCTGTATAATCATGCAATTGAAAAAAAATATCGGTTCTATTCATTCGGTGATGGAATGTTGATTATATAGCTCAATGTTTTGTAAAAACATTAGCAGTAACGAGTTATCACTATCCTTATTTAAACGAAAAAAGCGGTTTTAAACGCGTTGTAAATTTCCAAAATGTTTTTAATGGAAAACGTTACCAAATCACCTTAAAAAATTAGTATCTTTGTAGCCTTTGAATGAATTGTTTCAACAACGTGTTGACAATTCCCATTTAGGAAACAGTTCAAGTATTGAATTGTTTTCCACACAAACATACAATAATCGATTTCTGAATTATAAATGTCAGACGTTATAAAGATTAAGCGCGGTGTTGATATTAACCTAGCTGGTGAAGCAGAAAAGGAATTCGCTAAACCAGTATTTGTTGAGACTGTCGCAATAAAACCAACCGATTTTAATGGAGTCAGATTTAAGCTTTCTGTGAAAGAAGGTGATGAAGTAAAAGCTGGTACTCCGCTCCTATTTAACAAAGATGATGCGCAAGTAAAGTTTTGCTCTCCTGTAAGTGGTGAAGTAGCTCAGGTAGTTCGTGGTGCAAAGCGTCGAATTCTTGAAGTGAGAGTTCTTGCCGACAAAAAAACTAAGTACGAGGATTTTGGAAAAGCAGATCCATTATCTTTAGACAGAGACGCAATTGTCGAGAAAATGGCACTTTCAGGATGCTTTGCATTCCTAAAACAACGTCCCTACAATATTGTAGCTGAGCCCTCTAAAACACCCAAAGCAATTTTCATTTCCGGATTTGATTCTGCGCCTCTTGCCCCAGATTTGGGGTTATTGTTAGATGGAAATGAAAAAGAATTTCAAACAGGCATCAATGCGCTTGCAAAATTAACAACCGGGCAAGTTCACTTAGGCTTGCATGCTGATAAGCCAGTTGGTCGTACGCTTTCAAGTGTAAAAGGTGTGAAAGTATCAAAATATGATGGTCCGCACCCAGCAGGTTTGGTAGGGGTACATATTGCAAATAATGATCCAATTGATAAAGGCGAAACCGTATGGACTATCAATCCCGAGCACGTAGTTATTATTGGTAGATTGTTTGAAGAAGGAAAGTTTGATGCCCGAATAAACATCGCCCTCACAGGTTCTGAAGTAATAGAGCGTAAATATCATTCAACAGTTGTGGGTGCTGCGGTTAAGAATTTTGTACAGGGAAATGTAACCGATCAAAAAAACAGAATTATTTCAGGTAATGTTCTTACTGGAACAAAGATTAACGAGGAAGGATATCTTAGTATATATGAGAGACAGGTTACTGTAATTCCTGAAGGTGAAGAACCAGAGCTATTTGGATGGCTCATTCCAAAACCAGATAAATTTAGCATTTCGCGAGCACTTCCTTCATGGTTTCAACGTCAGATTTCTAATCCAACCTATGATTTGAACACAAATCTACACGGAGAACGAAGAGCATTTGTAGTTTCCGGGCAATATGAGGAAGTATTCCCATTTGATATTTTCCCAGTTCAATTGATCAAAGCTATAATGATCAACGATATTGAGGCGATGGAAAACTTAGGTATTTATGAAGTGATCGAAGAAGACTTTGCACTATGCGAAGTTGTATGTACATCAAAAATCCCGGTTCAGGAGACAATCCGAAAAGGGCTTGATTTAATGAAAGAAGAAGTAGGTTAGTGACAATTAAAAAGGCTGAAGTTAACTAATGAAAGCATTACACGATTTAGTAGAAAATAAGATCAAACCAAATTTTGAGGAAGGAGCCAAACTGCATAAGCTTTGGCCTGTATACGATGGATTCTATACCTTCCTTTTTGTGCCAGGTCATACAGCGCACAGTGGCGCTCATGTTCGTGATGGAATTGACTTGAAACGAACTATGAATACTGTAATTATGGCTCTTGTGCCATGTCTCTTATTTGGGATGTGGAACGTAGGGTATCACCATTATAACGCATTAGGGTTAGATGTTTCTTTCTTTGATCAGTTCCTATTTGGTGCAATTAAAGTGCTTCCAATGGTAATCGTTTCTTACGGTGTTGGTCTTGGGATGGAATTCTTGTTTTGTGTTATTAAGGGACATACTATTGAAGAAGGATATTTAGTTACTGGGATGTTAATTCCTTTAATAATGCCAGTAGATCTCCCACTTTGGATGTTAGCACTATCTGTAATCTTTGCAGTTGTAATTGGGAAAGAAGTATTTGGCGGAACAGGAATGAATATTTTCAATCCTGCCCTTCTGGCTCGGGCTTTTGCTTTCTTTGCATATCCAACTTGGATGTCAGGTGATAAAGTGTGGATCAACACTTCAACTGCTGAAGGTCAAACCGTAGTAGATGGTTTTTCTGGAGCAACCATTCTTGGTGATTTAGCAACAACAGGCGCAACTTCATATTCTGCTCTTGAAGCATTTATTGGATTGATTCCGGGCTCAGTTGGTGAAACTTCAACTTTATTAATTTTATTAGGTGCAGGTTTATTGATATTTACTGGTATTGGTAGTTGGAAGATTATACTTAGTGGAATTATTGGTGGAGCAACAATGGGGATCATTTTCAACATTGTAGCACCATATGCTATTTCTCCAGAACAACAAGCTTTTATGGCGGTTCCATTTTGGCAACAACTTATATTTGGTGGCTTTGCTTTCGGAATAGTATTTATGGCTACTGATCCTGTTTCAGGCTCTCAGACAGAGCGTGGGAAATACATATATGGATTTTTGATTGGTATATTTGCAATCATGATAAGGGTGTTTAATCCAGCGTACCCCGAAGGCATAATGTTGGCTATTCTTTTTATGAATACAATGGCTCCACTTATTGACCATTATATTGTTGAAGCCAATATCAAAAAACGACAAAAACGTTTAGCCCTTAAAACTGCAGGTGCTTAGTTATGAATGTAAATAAAAATAGTTATACGTTTATATTTGCTTCTGTCATGGTAGTGGTAGTAGCGGCCCTCCTTTCGTTTGCGGCAACTTCATTAAAACCCGCTCAGGATAAAAATGTTGAGCAAGAAAAAATGCAGAACATCCTTTCTTCAATTGAAATTGAAGTTACAAGAGCTGAAGCTGAAGAATTATATCCAGAATATGTTAGAGAGGCTCTCGTAGTAAGTGAAAACCAATTAAAAGAAGGAGTAGATGCTTTCGCTGTTGATATGGCTAAGGAAGTTCGAAAGCCAGTAATGGAAAGAGACGCGCCTCTTTATATTGCAAGCAAAGAGGGCAAAACCTATTTCGTAATTCCTTTAAGAGGGCAAGGACTTTGGGGTCCGATTTGGGGATATATTTCGCTAGAGCAGGATTTAAGTACCATTTATGGTGCAGTTTTTGATCATAAAGCAGAGACTCCTGGTTTAGGTGCAGAAATTAAATATCCAATATTTACAGAGCAGTTTAAAGGAAAAAAGATTCTTGATGAGAACGGAGAATTAGTTGGAATAGATGTTAGAAAAGGTGACGCCGAAGAATACAATGAAGTTGATGGTATAAGTGGTGGAACCATTACATCTGATGGCGTTGAGGTAATGATTGCAGAAAACCTTGAAGCATATATTCCTTTCTTAAAAGAATATTTACGTTCCCAGACCACTACCGGTACCGAACTTTAATTATATAAACGCTGCAAATAATTTAATCAAACAAACATGGCAGAAGTTTTAGAAAAAGATGTAAAGGACAAAGAGCAGCTTATAGATAAGCTACCCAAAGAGCCTCTTTTCAGTAAAAAGAACAAGAAATTGCTCAGCGATCCGATGAATGACGATAACCCAATAACTGTACAGGTTTTGGGAATATGTTCTGCACTTGCGATTACTGTAAAATTATATCCTGCATTGGTAATGTCAATATCGGTGCTATTTGTAATGGCAGCAGGAAACGTAATTGTTTCTTTAATGAGAAATTTCATCCCTAACAGGATCAGAATCATCGTTCAGCTTGTAGTAGTTGCCGCATTGGTTGCTCTGGTTGATCAGGTTCTGAAAGCATTTGCATATGATGTATCAAAAGAGCTTTCTGTTTTCGTTGGATTAATTATTACCAACTGTATCATTATGGGGCGTCTAGAAGCTTTCGCTCTCGGTAATGGAGTTTGGAGATCTTTTCTAGACGGAATTGGAAACGCATTCGGATATGCATGGATTTTAATGGCAGTTGCCTTTTTTAGAGAACTACTAGGTTCAGGAACATTATTTGGAATGCAAGTGATTCCCGATAGCTGGTATATCGCAAATGGTGGTTTTTATAGTAATAATGGTTTTATGCTACTGCCACCAATGGCATTAATTACAGTAGGAATTATTATATGGGTACAACGTGCTCGTAACACTAAATTGATTGAGGACTAGTCCAGATGCAAGAACTTGTCAATATATTTGTAAAAGCTATTTTTGTTGAGAACATGATCTTTGCCTATTTCTTAGGCATGTGTTCCTATCTCGCTGTATCTAAAAAAGTAACTACGGGTGTAGGTCTTGGATTAGCGGTAATTTTTGTACTAACCGTTACGGTTCCTGCAAATTATCTTCTTCAAAACTTTGTACTAAGTGAAGGCGCACTAACCTGGATTAGTCCAGAATTTGCTGAAGTAGATCTCAGTTTTCTGTCCTTTATCTTATTCATTGCGGTTATTGCCTCAATGGTACAATTAGTAGAAATGGCTGTCGAAAAATTTGCCCCTGCTCTTTATGGCGCTTTAGGAATTTTTCTTCCTCTTATCGCAGTGAATTGTGCAATTTTAGGAGGGTCACTTTTTATGCAGGAAAGAAATTATGCTAATATAACAGAAGCAACAGTATTCGGATTTGGTAGCGGTATTGGTTGGTTTTTAGCCATAGTAGCAATCGCGGCGATTAGAGAAAAAATTCAATACTCTAACGTTCCGGCACCTTTAAGAGGTCTAGGAATAACATTTATTGTAACGGGATTGATGGGAATTGCCTTCATGTCGTTTATGGGTATTAAGTTATAAATTTTATCAAGTAGAGTTTTAAATCATGATATTTGCAGCAGCAACAACAACCATCGTTTTTACAAGTGTAATCGTCTTTTTTGTGGTGATTATTCTTTTGGTTTCATTACTTCTAAGTGCAAAAGCAGTTTTAGCTCCGTCTGGTCCTGTTAAAATTCGGATCAATGGCGAAAGAGAAATTGAAGTGGAATCCGGCGGCACAATTCTGAGCACACTTGGAGACAACAAAATCTTTTTACCCTCAGCATGTGGTGGTGGTGGAACTTGTGTACAATGTGTTTGCCAAGTTCATGAAGGTGGTGGAGAGATTCTTCCTACCGAAAAACCTCACTTTACCAGAAAAGAGCAAGCTGAAAACTGGAGACTTGGTTGTCAGGTAAAAGTTAAACAAGATATGGATATCCAGATACCAGAAGAAGTATTTGGAATCAAAAAGTGGGAAGCAAAAGTAGTTTCAAACTATAACGTGGCTTCTTTTATTAAAGAGTTTATTGTTGAAATCCCAGAAGACATGGATTACGAAGCAGGAGGATATATTCAAATCGAAATTCCTCCATGCGAAGTAGATTATAAGGATATTGATATTACAGCCCATCCCGATGAACACCCTGGTGAACCAGACAAGTTTAAACTTGAATGGGATAAATTTGGGCTTTGGGATTTGAAAATGAAAAACGACGAAACAGTTGAGCGTGCTTATTCAATGGCTAGCTATCCAGCAGAAGGTCGAAAAATTATGCTTAATGTTCGTATCGCTACACCACCGTGGGACAGAGCTAAAAATAAATGGATGGATGTAAACCCAGGTATTGCGTCTTCATACATATTCGCTCAAAAACCAGGCGATAAAGTGGTTATTTCTGGTCCTTATGGCGAATTCTTCATCAAAGAAAAGACTGAAAGTGAGATGCTATATATTGGTGGTGGCGCTGGAATGGCTCCAATGCGATCTCATCTTTACCATTTATTCAAAACCCTAGAAACGGGACGAAAAGTAACGTATTGGTACGGTGGACGTTCAAAAAGAGAACTATTCTATTTAGATCATTTCCACCAGTTAGAAGAAAAATTCGATAATTTTAAGTTTTATATCGTTCTGTCCGAGCCTCTTGAAGAAGATAATTGGGTAGAAAAGAAAGATATGCAAGACGAAGAAGGTGATGGATTCTTAGGATTTGTTCATCAAGCGGTTATTGATCAATATTTAAGTAAACATCCTGAACCCGAAGAAATAGAATTCTATTTCTGTGGACCGCCATTAATGAACCAAGCTGTTCTTAAAATGTGCGATGAATGGGGTGTCCCTGATGAAAATGTAGCCTTCGATGATTTCGGAGGATAGAGTTTAAGCCCTGTTTGTGATAAATGAACAGGGCTTTTTTTATAATAAAACCAATATGAAACATTCAATTTTTGCTCTGCTAATTTTTAGCTTTACCGTGAGTTCATGCGGTACTGAAAAGGAACCTAGGTTAATCGAGAATTCTGGTTATGCTCAAGGCTCAACATATCAGATCAAATATCTAACAACCCGAAATCAGAATTTTGAGAAAGAGATACATTCAATTTTCGAAGAGATAGATAACTCGATGAGCACCTATATCCCCACATCATTGATTTCGGAAGTAAACAAAGGTGGAGTTCAAGTAAAAGTAGACCCCTTATTTTTAACAGTGCTTAAGAGATCTTTAGAAATTGCTAAAGAAACTTCAGGAGATTTTGACCCAACAGTTGCACCAATAGTTCGACTTTGGGGCTTTGGGTTTGATGAGATTAGAGGAGATGTGAACCCAGAAATGATCGAACAAGTAAAATCTAGAACTGGATATGAACGCGTTGAAATTGAAAGTGATAACGTTAAAGTTCCAGAAGGATTTTCACTGGATTTCAATGCCATTGCCCAGGGCTTTACGGTTGATTATTTAGCGGATTATTTGGAATCGCATTCTATATCTAATTATATGGTAGAAGTAGGCGGAGAAGTAAGAACAAAGGGTTTGAATGATAAAAATATGTTATGGAGCATTGGGGTCGATAAGCCACAAAGCAGTATCGATACTGAAGATAGATTTCAATTTATCTTAGAATTAAATAATGCGAGTTTAGCTACTTCAGGCAACTATAGAAAATATTGGGTTGATGAAGCAACAGGATTAAAATACTCACATACAATAAATCCCCATACCGGTGCTCCTGCAAGAAATCGATTATTAAGTGCTTCAATTATTGCTCCAACAGCAATGGATGCAGATGCCTATGCAACTGTATGTATGGTTAAGGGATTAGAAAGCTGCACGTCATTTCTGGAAGCTAAAGAAGAAATAGAAGGCTATCTTGTTTTTACAAATGATGCAGGTGATTGGGAAGTATATATTACTGAAGGATTTAAATCTTTTATAAAAAACTAAGCTACGAAAGGGCTGAATTCTTCCTTCTTTTGCTCCTGATCATCACTTTTACACTTCTCACTGGGCAACGCTCCACATAAGCTACAAGCTTCTCCGTCTTTATTAAGAAAAGGGCTATTACTTGCGCAAGTTCCTGAAAATTCGCCGTTTTTTTTGAGTAAAATTTTTACTGCGATTCCAGCAAATCCTATTCCTACTAAAGTGATTGCCAATACGGTAGTTAATAAAAGTGTAGACATATATTCCTCTCTAAATTGAACATTAAAGTTCGGGATTTATATAATTAACGGCAATAAAATGAATATAATTTCAGATGCGTCTCATTCGAAGTATCCCTATATTTGTTGCCCTTAGAAGTCCGAATCAAGATTATTGGGAAAATTGTTTTTAGCCTAGACCAATTTCTTGTAAACGGCTTGAAAAAGGTTATCCATGCACCCGTAGCTCAATTGGATAGAGTACCAGGTTTCGGCCCTGGGGGTTGGGGGTTCGAACCCCTCCGGGTGTACTTAAGCCGCTTCTTTTTAAGGAGCGGCTTTCTTATTTAAAGTTCAAATAGAAAGGTGTACTTAATCAATTCTATTATGGAACCGTTCTCTAAGTTCCTGAACATAAACTCCAATGTCGTTTCGAAGCTCGAAGAAGCGACCATGGAAATCTTGATATTCGCGTTTTGATATAAAAGCAGAGCCTTTCAAAGATGGTAGGAGTGATAGGCACAAATTGGCACTTTTTAACGCTTTTTTTGTATAGGCAATGTTAGCTCCGAGATACTCCACTTCAAACCCAAACGAATATCCACCTGCCAATTTAGCTCCAATTTTCAGAGCATCGCCAACATATTCTTGAAATACTTTTGTTTGCGAAGTAGGGGGGACTTCTTCCGCCCACTTTAGAACATCAACAGCTAATTCTTTAGCTTGATTATAGATAAGTAGATTATCTAGTGAACCATAATCTGAAACGGCAAAATCTTCACTTAAAGATTTCCATTCTTCTCCTTCGTCAAAGTCATCCATGTCGTCTAATTCTGAAAGATCATCATCGAACCCAAATAAGAAATCATCTTCATCATCAAAATCATCCTCATCGTCCCAATCTTCATCTTCTGGAAAGTAAGCTTCATCTAAAAGAAGTTCCTCTTCTACATAAGCCTCAAATGCATCATCTTCACTTAGACTTTCTTTTAGGAGAGTTATCCAACGAGGAATAGTTCCTTTTGGATCTGAGGAGATAAATTTTCGAAGTTGATCACTCTTCTTTTCAACTTCATTAAGGTGAGCTTCCCATTTGTGTTCATCCCAAAGCTCGTCATTGGATCCATCAAAGTGCATATATGACAGTTATAGATGGTTAAGGTTTACTATAGAAACGAATTTCATGTATAGATTGCAATAGTAAGTGGAAAAATAACGCTTTTTGTGGATAAATAATTTACAATCTTTCCAATACACCAACTACTATTTGTGTGAGCTTTGGCTCTGCCATGGCCGCAGCTTCAAGCACATCTTCAATACTTACAGATTCTAGTGCATCAGGGAAACATTCGTCTGTAATTACAGAAATACCAAGTACATCAAGTCCCATATGAACAGCTGCAATTACTTCAGGTACGGTACTCATTCCTACAACATCAGCTCCTAATTGTCTCATGTAGCGGTATTCTGCTTTAGTCTCAAGGGTAGGTCCTGATACTGATAAATAAACACCTTTGTGTAATTTGATCGCATGATCAAGAGCGACGTTTTCTGCAGTTTCGATGAGTCGTTCGGTGTAAGGCTCGCTCATATCAGGAAAACGCGGACCAAGTTCATTATCATTTGGCCCAATAAGAGGATTATCTCCAAGAAAATTGATATGATCGTTAATAATCATAACATCGCCACGACGAAAGTTAGTATTTAACCCACCACACGCATTACTGACCATAAGTGTTTGGACACCCAAAGCCTTTGCAACACGAACAGGAAAAGCAATTTGTTGCATGGTATAGCCTTCGTAATAATGAAATCGCCCTTGCATGGCCACTACTGATTTGCCTCCTAATGTCCCAAAAATAAGACGACCAGCATGGCTTTCGACTGTAGAAACTGGGAAGTAGGGAATTTTATCGTAGCCAATAGTATGTACGGCATCGATTTCCTCAGCAAGTTGTCCTAAACCCGTTCCTAAAATAAGAAGATATTCAGGCTGAAAAGATGTTTGGTTGGTAATGAACTCAACGGCTTCATCACGTTTTGTTCTAAATTGTTCTACAGTATCAAAGACCATAATCTATTTATAATTTGCTGATGGAATAAAAGAAGATAGCTTTTTTTAGTCTATCTCATCAAGAATGTCATTAAGTCGGTCTGAACCAGGAGGGAATCCATTATCGTCTTCAGTAATATCAGACATTTCCTCAGAATTACTATCATCCTGCTCAACTTCTTCTTCATCAAGTTTAAACCGAGATTTATTTTTCTCTTCTTCTGGTGTTGATGAATTTTCATTCACTTCATCATGAGGCAACGCAAAAATACCAAGTTCATCTTTCGAAAATTTATCGATTGAGGTTTTGGCATTATCCAGGTAGGAAGAAATACCAGATATAATCTCGTCACGTCGATCAAGTAATCTCAAAATACTTTGACGTATATGTGCTCTTTGTTGATTGGCTTCCTGAATAATTCCTTCAGCTTCCATTTGTGCCTTATCTGTTCTGTTCTTTGCTTCAAGGCGAGCATTATCCATTTTTTGAGCAACAGATTCTTTCGTAGTCTGCAAAGTTTCGTGAAGAGCTTCCTCTACTCGTTCGTAATGTCGAACCCGATCGCCAAGTTTTTCAATTTGATCCTCAAGTTCTTTATTCTTGGTTAATAAATGTTCGTACTCGTTAGATACAAGTGTTAGAAATGCCTGTACATCAGCTACGTCATATCCTCTTAACGACTTCTCAAATTGCTGTTGTTTAATTTCGATTGGTGTGAGTTTCATAATAAGTGTCTTATATAGTCTAAAGCTTAATTAAAATAACACTTATTCGTTTAACATGTTCCTTAGATTACTCTTATCATCTGTTTTAGAACTTGAGCGAGTGTCTTTTTTCTCGATGCTAATTTCTCCAATTGATTCTGAAGACTCAGTGATTCGGATTTTTTCCTCTTCAATATCAGAAACTATAGCTTCTAAGTTCGAAATTCTTCGTTCAGTTGTTTTTTTGAACTCGCCTAAGGCCTTGAAAAATTGAGGGTTGATATCGCTGGTTGAATTACCACTTTTTCGGTTAATCCATGCCTTAACTAAACTGAATACATTATGAAGAAAAAACCCTGTTAAACCAATTCCAAATACAATGGCGACAAGACCAAGTATAAATTCTTCTTCTTGCATGATGTTAGTTCCTTACTTTTGCACTTTTATTATTCCCGTCAAGATCATTTTTAATCTCAATTTCATCAAGTGAAATTTCACCCTTTACCTCATCAGATTCTGCAACAATAGATTCGAGGTTCTCGATACGGGATTTGAGGTTCAGAATCATTTTTCGAAGTTCATGAGATTCTTTTGTACTAGTAAGACGCTTTTCCTCAAGCGCTAGTTCTTTTTCTTTATAAGCATAGAAAAGCCCACCAATGATGGCTACTATAGGGATAATTCCAAACCAAGGTATACCAAAAATCATAATGCCCAAATTTATGTGAGAGTTGTTAGATAAAGTGAGAACCCTTACGCAATAAATCAACCTTAGTTTCGTGAGCCGAATATAGCACTACCTACTCGTATCATTGTGGCTCCTTCTTCAATGGCAATCTTAAAATCTCCACTCATACCCATCGAAAGCTCTTTAAGGTCAACATTTTCGCCGTTTTGCGAAGCATGGTCCATCATCGTATTTCTTAGCAGCGCAAATTCATGCCGAATTTCTTCTGGATTATCTGTAAATGTGGCAAGTCCCATTAAGCCCTTTACGATTATGTTAGGAAGATTCTTGGCATGCTCAAGGATCGAATTAAGATCAGACACTTCGCATCCACTTTTTTGATCTTCTCCACTTATGTTAACCTGTATAAGTACATTGATGACTCTGCCAGAAGCTTCAGCCCGTTTATTAATCTCAGTTAAGTATTTAGCTTTTGAAACAGAATGAATCCAATTAACACGATCAGCTATATATTTAATTTTGTTAGACTGCATCGTTCCAATCATGTGCCATTGAATGCCAGGAAGTTCTATAGAGTTCATTTTATCCTGAAGTTCTTGCATCCGGTTTTCACCAAAATGAAATTGACCTGCAGTACAGGCATCAATTATAGCTTCATTCGGCTTTGTTTTACTAACAGCGATAAGCGTTACTTCATCTGAATTGCGTCCACAATCATTGCAAGCTTTTTCAATTTGAAGTCGAATTTGTTCCAGATTTTCTGAAATAGAACGCATAGTCATAAAAAAAAGATATTTCTTGTTATTATTAAGTCATTAACACAAAGATAGCCTTTTATAATTCGTTTATAAGCCTTATTTTTGGGAGCTCAAAGAAGACGTAAAAATTATTATCGCTTGATACTTAACTTCTACTTAATCATACATCCTTTGTCGGGCTACTTAGCTAAAATAACTTTTAAAGAGGTTAGATAAATTGGCAACCAGAATCCGACATATTTCAACCTTTTTGAACCAATGGGCTCCCCCAAATGTCAAATTGGACTACGACAATGTTGGATTACTTGTAGGAGACCCAGATAATGAAGTATCATCTATACTTACCTGTCTTGATGTAACAGACGAAATTGTCGCAGAAGCTATAAGTAAAGGCTGCGAACTTATTGTAGCACATCACCCACTTATATTTAATAAAATTGGATCGATTAATCCAACAAATGAGCAAGGGCGAATTATATACAAATTGATCAAAAACGATATTGGTTTGTTAGTAGCACATACCAATCTTGATGCCGCATTAGACGGTGTTTCTTTTGTTCTCGCAAATATTCTTGGGCTTGATAATCTTTCATTTCTAGATAAAAGCTACACAATTAGTAGAAAGATTGAGCTGGTAACGGACGAGGAAGATGCTGAGGCTGTACTTAAAATACTAAATTACTATTCTGCTGAAGAAGCACATTATTTTGAAGTAGAAAATCGTGAACATGGCTTAAAATGTTTTGAAGCGATTATTGACAAGCATCACGTAGCTGCATTAAGAGCAGGATTAAAGAAAGAAGGTTTATTGAAAGCAGGATCATTTCAAGTAACTGAACTTGCTTCCACTTCACAGAATTTTGGGCTTGGCGTTATCGGAGAGTATCCTGAAGATGGAGTGGGTAAAAATGAATTTCTCCATCTTGTTTCAAAAGCGCTAAATGTGAGATCAATTCGCTATTCTGGAGATGTTGATCGAATTAAACGGGTTGCTGTTTGTGGTGGTGCTGGAGTTTCACTAAAAAAAGCCGCCATAGCCGCCGGCGCACAAGCGTTTGTTACTGCCGATATTAAATATCATGACTACTTCACCGAAAAAGAAAACTTTTTGTTAGTTGATGTAGGCCATTATGAAAGCGAATTCCCAATTGCTGAAGCCCTTAAAAACGAGCTTTCTGACGCCTTTGAAGAAATTACCGTACTCATCACTCAAAAGGTTACCAATCCTATGAAAATTTACGTTTCTGAGATTGAACCACAACCTATTCATCCAAGCTGACCACTCATCCATGAAAGAAATATTGCAACAATTAGCGAATTTACAATACATCGATAGCCGTATCGATGAAATAAAACAACTAAGAGGCGATCTTCCTGAAGAGATTCTGGATATTGAAACCGATATAGCCAGAGGAGAAGCTAAATTAGCGAAGCTAAAAAAGGAACAAACGGATCTTATCGTTGAGCTAGATAGCCTGAAACTTGAGATTAAAAGTTCTGAAGAAAAGGTAAGTAAGTACGAGGATCAACAACTCACGGTACGCAATAACAGAGAGTATGATGCTTTAACAAAAGAGATTGAAGCACAAAAGCAGGTAATTGAGAATGCCACGGCTCGTATTCTTGAAGTAGAAAAACGTTCCGAAGAAGTTGGACCAGAAGTTGAGGCCGCACAAACAGAGTTAGATCAAACGAAGGCACTATTTGAGCAAAAACAGAATAGTCTTGAAAAAGTTATGAAGTCTACTCAGGATGAAGAAGATGTTCTTACTAAGAAAAGAGATGAAGCTGAAAAAGGAATAGATCAGCGTTATATCCGTAACTACAATAGACTAAGAAACGGTTTAAATAACGGGATTGCAGTTGTGGCTATGGATAGAGGCGCAGCATTAGGAATGGCGCTTCCCCCACAAACTCAAGTTGAAGTTCGACGAATGAATAAAATTATTTTTGATGAAAATAGTGGACGAATTGTTGTAGACCAGGCTTTTTTCGATAAGGCTAAAGAACAGCTTACGATCTAAAACCTGACATCAGCATATAGTTGTTAAAGGGAATATCCATTTGGGTATTTCCTTTTTTTTGTATAAAAAACTCAGACCCCTTCTGTCTTCCCATTAGTAAGGGGAAGGACTCAAGAAAAAGAATGAAAACTTAATAGTACGTTTTCCTTCTTGATAAGGAGTAGGCAGAGGAGGTCGGAAACGTACTAAAAATCCCGTACCTTAAGCACGGGAAAGCTGGGTAATCGCTTCGTACTTTTGTGCGGAGAGGAAAGTCCGGACACCAACAAGTACCGCGCTCAACGATCCTTCGGGCGAAGTTGAGGCTCGGCATGAGCAATTTTGCCGAGATAGAAAGTGCAACAGAAAATAAACCGCCTTAGCGCAAAACGCAGGCGAAATTCCGACATATAAGTATCAAAAATATATTAATGTCGTCATCCTGAACTTGTTTCAGGATCCGTGAAGGAACCCGTTGCGATTCTTCACAGATTCCGGCTTACGCTGCGGAATGACAACAACTTATTTTGGTACTTAACATTAAAGGTTGGTATTTCCCAACGCTTTGCGTTAAGGTAAGGGTGAAAAGGTGAGGTAAGAGCTCACCGCTCTAAGGGCGACCAAAGAGGCACGGTAAACCTCGCGGGGTGCAAGCTCATGTAGGTGGTATGCGCAACTTGTCGTGACGCCATCGGGTGGAGTGCACAAGATAAATGATTACTGAATCTGCCAACTGGCGGAGGAACAGAATTCGGCTTATAGGCTTTCCCGCTATACATGGAAACCCCGTCCCAAAAGGTCGGGGTTTTGTATTTTAAAAAGGATGGATTTTTTATTAAAAAGGATTGTATAGCAGCTATAAGTGCAGTTTTGGATAAAAGAAAGAATATGGATTAAAGATTCACTTTAAAACTTCCTTTTAGATTACGATCCATATCACGCTTGGTGTCTTTTTCTTTGATACTTTCTCTCTTGTCGAATTTCTTTTTACCGCGAGCCACGCCAATTAATACTTTCGCATATCCGGCTTTGAAGTAAATTTTTAGCGGAATAAGGGTATTCCCTTTCATCTGAGTTGCTTTTTCTAGCTCACGTATTTCTTTTTTATGCAGAAGTAATTTTCGAGGTCGACGAGGATCGTGATTATTGTACGAACCATGCTCATAGGGTTTAATATAAAGTTCTCTCAAAAACACTTCATTCCCTTGAATAAATGCAAACGCATCCGTAAAACTAGCCTTTCCATCTCGGATGGATTTCACCTCAGTTCCCTGCAGCGCTATCCCGGCTTCGTAGGTATCCTCAATAGCGTAATCGTGGTACGCTTTTCGGTTCTGAATAGTAGGTGTTGTTTTCTTTTCTGACATATTTTCTAGCTAAGTAGCTTAAAGCCTTACACAGATGCTGAATCAAGTTCAGCATGACAACTACTTTATATCAAATTTTGAAGCCGAGTTCTTTGAGTTCTGCAATGATGCTCTCATCAGGACTACGATCAGGAAACGTTGAATAAATTCCCAGTATTTGTTCAATTTCAGTGATGGCTTTTTCGTTGTCTTTATTCAATTTCAATACTTCAACATATTGAGCCAATGCGCCATTCATTTTATCGCGCATGTTAGTTACGTTTGAGTCTCTGTATTCAAGAAACAAACCATAATTTAAGTACACTTTTTCTTTGAGTGTATTCACTTCTTCAGAGGACTCCTGAGCTTCAAGGATGGTAAGTGCATCAGAGTACATGTCTTTTTCGATAAGAGCATCAATCTGTGTAGATAGATTTTCTGTTTTCTCTTGTTCTTGGGTACATGCAAAAGTAATAAGCAGGATAAGTACGTATGCAATTCGTTTCATGAATCAGGTTATTTAAATGATAAAGGGTTTAGGCTAATACAAAGCACAAATATAAGCATACTTAACCAACCTAACACTTTTCTTGTAGGCGAAAGTGGTTGTTCTATCAAAACAGGTGGGTGTTCAACTTTAACGATAAAGGCAATAAAAATGGTCCAGAAAATCCAGATAAATGAAGATTCAACATCTCCATCTTGTCGTAAAAAGTAAAGGTAGATTCCTGAACTAATTATAGAGGTGGGGAGCAAGGTCGCCACCCAATATTGATCTCTATGGAATGCTTTTTGCATAATTAAAAAGAGAACTCCAATCCATATAAGCCAGGTAACCATCCCAAAATTATTATCAAATCCTTTAGATAACAAAAATTCATGAAGAAATGGAACGGCTTCGATCCCTGCCAGAATGGTTATGAATGAAAAGAAAAGTCGAGCTACAATTTTGTGCTTTTTATAACCAATAAGTGAATAAAGAATATGTCCTCCGTCGAGTTGCCCAACAGGCATTAAATTTAAGGCAGTAAAAAACAATCCGAACCAACCTGCTAACAAAAAGGGATAATGTTGAAT
This sequence comes from Balneolaceae bacterium, assembly GCA_040222455.1. Classification (GTDB taxonomy): domain Bacteria; phylum Bacteroidota; class Rhodothermia; order Balneolales; family Balneolaceae; genus RHLJ01. The sequence goes on from JAVKDD010000020.1 coordinate 19,625, forward strand.
TTCCCAAAGTGGTGGAGCGTTTTCAAATAGTGAAGAAAGAAAATTGTACAGAGGAGTTCCTCCAAAAAATAGAACCATTTGCCCCTCTTGTACTATGGGCTCGTCTGGAAATTCACCAGTGGTCTGATAATTTTCGATTATATAATTATGATCTCCGAATTCATTTAAATAAGAAATATCAGGAAGAGTGAAGAATCCTATAAAAAGTACAATTAAGGAAACGATAAACCCAGCTAGTGGTCCGGCGGCACCAATATCAAAAAGTTTTTTTGTGTTATGAATTTGCTCCTTAATTCGGATTACGGCTCCAAGAGTACCAATACCAAGTGGTATTGGGATATAATAGGGTAAGCTTACTTTCACTTTATGAAAAACCGCCGCAAAATAATGCCCGAACTCATGCACAGTTAAAAAACCCAATAATAGGGAAGCAAAAAGTACTCCTCGCAGTAATCCCTCTTCTGAGGTTGGGATAAATCCCCAAAGTAGTTTATCAGTTGGTAGGCCAACTAACAATGTGCTAACAATAGAAACAGAAGCAAACGTAAGGATAAATAATCCTAAGTGTTTGAGGATAGTTTTTTTAGTGGGCTTATTTTTTGGAGGAACAATAATAGGTTGTTCCACATATTTTTGTTCTGGCTCAGGATAATAAAATGATTCTTTAGGTTCGGAACTCAATAGATACTCTTATTCGGTTAATACGGCTCTTGAAATAGGCATGGTCATACAACGTGCGCCACCACGTCCACGGCAAAGTTCATGCCCTTGAAAGCTAATGGCAATTTTATTTTCAGAATTTAACGCTAGAGGTTTATTTGCATATTCTTCAATAAACTCAAACTGGTTCATATACGAATAGCCATGATCAACTAACGTATTGAAGGTTTTTGTATTACGCTCGTAACCAACAATTACACCAGGTGCTAACGCAAAAACATTAGCGCCATCTGTCCATTGTTCTCTAAACTGGCTAGTTCGCTCTTCTCCACCACATTTAATAAATGTATAATCTTTTCCAGAGAATTCATTAAGTGCACTTTTAAGAGAAGATCTTGAATCGGCTTCAATATGATCTCCATTTTTTTGCAGGGCAACAACGTTGTCATGTTGTTCTAAAATTGCGGGCGGAAAAGCAATGCATTCATTTTGACTAGCAAATGTAAAAATAGTATCGAGATGCATGGAAGCTCTTTGTTTAGGAATATCAACAGCGAGTACTGTTTTAACACCATGATCGAGGAGTCCCTCAGCTGCTTTCATTAAACCAGTAAAAGAGGTTCGCTCACTCATCCCGATTAAAACTAACTTATCAGATTCAACCAGAACATCTCCACCTTCAATGGATTGGTTTCCTGATATCCGAATGGCATTTTTTTTAATGGTTTCAAATAGTGGGTGAAAAACGACGAGAGTCTCCATCATCAAAGATTCACGAAGTCGAGCCTTAGTTGCAGCTCTGGAAACCAAAATACTATCACCAACAACAGCTGCTAAGTCGCGCGTGAAAAGTAGGTTTGGTGATGGATGCAGATTAAATTCTGTAGATCCTTTTAAAGTACCTTGTGTACTAAATGTAAGTAGTTCTGTGGGGTCTAAAGAAAGTAATTCTTTCTCTATAACAGAAAGATTTTCCTCAGGAAATTCTTTAATAAGCTGTTCAATAAAGTAAGCTCGGGCATCTTCATGGTCAATTGTTTCTGAAAATAGATCAACAATTTCGAGAACCTGACCGTCTTTAGGCATGGCTTTTTTAAAAACATCGAGCATATCTAGATGTTCGCCTCGAGCGTCTTCTTCAAATATAATATCATCGAAAAGTAACTCGTCTTTTAGCTCAGGATTTACCAGAGAAACTTCGTGTCCAGGGGTGTGAACAATTACTCCGTTTAAATGACCAATTTCAGAAGAAACGTTGATATTCATAAAGTCGTTTTTTGATTGTGAACTGAAAAACAAATATAGCGTTTTAAGTACAGAACTTTTAAACAGTAATTATAGATTTGAATATCTATCTTCAACAAGAGAAGAGAAAACAGAATGACTAATAAATCAGAAATACAATCGCTGTTACTTTTGATGGATGATCCAGATCCATTCATACAAGAAAGCGTACAAAGTAGATTTAACGAATTAGGAGAAAATGCGGTTCCTATCTTAGATGAGTACCGGCTAGAAATAAAAAGTACCGAAGAAAAGCAAAGAGTTAGCGATCTTATTCATCATCTTACTTTTGAAACGCTTCGAACTGATTTTCATGAATTATTGGAATTAGGTGTGAAAAACCGCGTCAGTTTAGAAAAAGCAGCGTTTACACTAGCTCGATTTGGTAATGCTACCTTAAGGGAAAGAGAGTATTCTAAAAAATTAGACCACTTTGCAGAAATGGTTGAGCCAACCATTCGCTACCGATTAGATGAGCGAAGAAAGATGAAACAGCTCATCAAGTTTGTGTTCGAAGATTTAAACTTTAGTGGTGATATCAACGATTATCACAACCCCGCTAATTGCTTTATGGATCAAGTTATTAATAGGCGGAGAGGTTTACCAATTACTTTGAGTATGATCGTCATGTTTTTGGCTCGTCGACTAGAGCTTCCTTTTTTTGGGGTAAATATGCCGATCCATTTTATGCTGAATTACATTAGCGATAAAGAAGAAGTACTGATAGACCCCTATGATAATGGCGCAATTGTTACTTATGACCAATGCTATTTCTTTTTAAAGAAGAACAACATTGAACCTAAACCGGATCATTTTAGAGTTGCAACCGATTTAGAAATTTTAGTTCGATGTATAAGGAACCTTATTCACAGCTACGAACGTAAAGAAATGCCTGAACGGGTGGAGGATTTGAAGAAGCTGTTAGCAATAGCTGAAATGTATGAGGGGTAATTATGGCAGGCTATTCTGGAACTCCACTAATTAAAAAGCTAGGAATTAAAGAAAGAAATTCAATTCTGATTGTAAATAATCCCAATCACTATTTTGATTTATTGGGAGATCTACCTGATGAGGCAGAATTAGTTGACATGAATTTTGTAGATCCCATCAATTTTATTCATCTCTTTTGCAAAGATCTTGAAGAGTTGCACAGCATATTTCCAATTCTAAAACAAAAACTAGCCAAAGACGGAATGATCTGGATTTCCTGGATTAAGAAAGCTTCCAAAAATTTTGATTGGACTTTCACTGATGCAGAAGTTCGAAATTATGGTCTTCAGATCGGGTTGGTAGACGTAAAAGTTTGCGCAATTGATGAAGACTGGAGCGGACTAAAGTTTATGTATCGAAAAGAAGATCGGTAATCATTTAATCACTCCTCAAATTATCAATAGAATTGCCCCGAGCAGCTTTTAATGCTTGAGTTCCAATAGTTAATAATGCGAGTATAATTGCCCCGAATGCTCCTAGAATAAATATCGATGGTTCTAACGCTACTTTGTTAGAAATACTTTCCATCCAAAGATTATTTATTAAAAATGAAGCAGGAAGTGCAATTACAATTGAGATTATAATGAGAATCAGATATTCTTTAGAGAGAAGAAATACAATGCTATTTACAGTTGCACCAAGCACTTTTCGAATGCCTATTTCTTTTACTCGATTTTCAGCCGAATACATAGCCATACCTAGTAATCCCAAGCATGAGATGAAAATGGAGAATACTCCAAGTAGGCCAAGAATTTTAATGAAATCGATGAAAATAATGAGTATCGGACTTTCTTTTAACTGGTCATCAAAAATTTGATACTTAAAAGAGTGTAAGCTGCCAAGTTCGGCCCATTGTTCTTCCATTTCATTAATAAAAGAAACTGTTTGTCCAGGAAGTACTTTTACAAGGGAATATCTAGAATATTGAGGCTGTAAGAATAGCGCAATAGGGTTTCCTTTATTCATGGGATCGGAAGTGATAAATCCATTTATTACTCCAATTACAACAAATTCTTCTTCATTTACTTCAATTGTTTTTCCAATGGATTCTATAGGAGTGCTGAGCTCCAATTCATGAACGGCGTCTACACTTATGATAATTGCTTGACTAGAATCGGTGGTCATATCAGCATTAAAATTCCTGCCCGCAACTAATTCAAGTCCCATTGCAGCAATGTAGTTTTCATCTACATAAAAAGAGTGTGCTGTTGAAATAAAGTCAAGTTGATCTTTAGACAGGTGAACCGTATTTATTGAACCCAACGCTGGAATGGTTGAGGTAACGGAAGCAACGCTAACCTTTGTGCTTTGGTTAAGAACCTCTCGAATTTGATTATATGAGATATCTTGCTGTTCAATATGAACAATATTTTCTTTTTCAAATCCATATTCAGTTGTTGTCATAAATTCAAATTGTTTTATCAAAATCATTGAGGTGATTATGAAAACAATTGAAAAGGTAAATTGACCAACAGTAATCATTTTCTTTAACAGTTGACCTGATTTTGATCCAACATTAAAGGTACCCTTTAAAATTCTAGCCGGACTAAATTTAGATAGGTAAAGAGAAGGGTAAATACCTGCAAGTATTCCTGTTAAAAAAGCAAAAGCTAGAAAAGAAAGAATGGTAATAGGATTAAGGAGTAAGTATGGATTTACTTGGTTTTCAGTAAAACTTATAAAGAAAAGGCTATTAAATTCAGGTACAAGCCAACGGAGTATTACTATCCCAAATAACATTGAAATAGTGGCAATAAGTACTGACTCAAATAGAAACTGTTTTATAATCCCCCCTCGATTTGCACCAAGAACCTTCCGAACACCAACTTCTTTACCTCGATTTAAAGCCCGGGCTATGGTAAGGCTCACATAATTGAAAATGGCAATTACTACAATAATGATAGCAAAGCCACTTAAAAACCAAGCAATAATACCAGGAACTACAATTCCAACTTCATTAGCAAGTTCTCTTCCAAGATTAATAGAGGTTAGAGGCTGAACAAGTAAACGCTTAAGAGCAGAACGTTCTTCAGGATCTACAAAATTTGTTTTAATAACCGGCTGGATAGCTTCTTCGAATTCATCAAAATCTGTTCCTTCTTTTAGCAATAAATACGTATAGGAATCAAAAATGCTAGAATTCCATGTATTTAGCATTTCCTCTGTTTCAGGATTTGCAAGAAGAGTGGAAAGAGAAGCAATAACCTGAAATCGAAAATGGGTATTGTATTCTTCATCGATAATACCTGTTACGGTATATTCGCGATCTCCTAAAGCGGTGATACTTTTACCAAGTGGTTCTTCATCACCAAAAAGAGTTTGGGCTGACTGCCTAGAAAGAATAACACTTCCAGGACTAGTTAGCGCTGTTTTAGGATTACCTTCAGCCAACTCAAAATCGAAAACATCAAGAAAGTGTTCATCGGCAGAAATACCCTCGAGTGGGATAGTTATGCTGTTTTTATTGAACTCCCCTGAAAAATTTCCTCGTACTTTTACTGCTTGTTCAATTTCAGGAAACTGACTTTTTAAAATATCGGGAAGAGTATAAGGGGATGTAGCATATAAATCACTTTCAAAGTTTGATTGAGACTTAAAATCTGAGATCACACGGACAATACGATCATGATCTTGATGAAAATAATCGGAGCTTTTTTGATCTATTAAAAATAGAAGGATAAGTAAGCATACCGACATGCTTGCTGATAGTCCGATGATGTTTATAACAGAAAACGAAGTGTATTTTTTGAAGTTTCGCCAGGTAATTTTTAGATAATTGAGTAGCATTTCAGTATTCCAGATTAATGATTGAACAATAAACCACGGAAGAGACCGGATGAGTTGCCACCAAAAAACAATTCGAGCTCTTGTAATCCCATCTCTTTGTTTTGAGTAGATAAATTCTTCTTCCAAATCTCCAATTAGATGATGTAAATCGGGGGGTAGTAGATTTTCTAGAATCCATATTATGAAGTTAGGTTTTTTCATAAGGGTTATAATGGATTCCAGCCTAAACCAAGATCGGGAAGGTTAGACCAAGCACTTTCCTGTACTGTTCTAACTTGTTGAAGAGCATTTACTCCTTTTTGAGTAAGCTTAAAAAACCGTTTAGAGCGACCACCCCGCTCATCGGTTGGTTCGCTATCCGTAGAAGAAAGGTAACCACGGTTTTTAAGTCGCTTAAGTGGAACATACACAGCGCCTACAGAAAGGTCTTGTTCTAGAAGCTCTGACAGGTGGCTACGAATCATTAAACCATACGCTTCATCTTGAAGTTTCCAAACAGTTAATAAAAGAAGTTCCTCGATACGCGATAAGATTTCCATGAATATTTATTTTAAATTTTAAAACAAATACGAAAACTATTAATGAAGTTTCAATAATGTGAAAAAAAATTGAGTTTACTTATGGAATAATGAAATTTATTAAATATGAATTGTAACTTTGCTCACAATGTGTAGATTTATCTAACGAAATAAATTCTATGAAATCATTTCTAATTATCATTATTACAGCAATATTTGGGATTACTTATTCTTATTCTAGTAATAATATCTTAGAGACCAAATCTGATGCATATAGTATCCAACCTGATACTTCAGGTTTTGACCAAGAAAAAGCATTAGAAGAGCTTCGAGAGAGTATACATGGCAAGGAGGATTTTCCTGCTTCGGAAGTGTATAATAATATTGAGTATCTAACGAATGTACCAGCAGCCAGACTATTAAGAATTATGGAATTTGGGTATTCTAGATCACTTGGCGTTACTTGCACTCACTGCCACAACCCAAAGGATTGGTCCAGCGATGAAAAAAAGGAAAAAATAATTACGCGAGATATGGCCGAAATGATGGGAACATTAAATCAGGAGTTGCTGGGGAAAATTGAATCCTTATCTGACAGAAGGGTAGCAGTAAATTGCACAACGTGCCATCGCGGAGACGTAAAGCCAGCTTTAAATATACCCAACTAAATCTTTCGAACCACGCTCCAAGTTCCCAGACATCCACCCGCCAAAAAGCTTATTCCTGCAATCTTATCACCAAAAAAGAGCTCACCCATGCCATATAAAAAGAAAATTATTGCCATTAGAGAAACCCCTGCATTTATTAAAGAGGGGATTAAGCGTTCATGAGATATTTTACCCTTTGAAAATTCTTTCCAGCCTTTACCCATAGGTCTGACTTGAGCAAAGTATTTTTCTAAGGTTTCTTTAGTTTCGGGTTTGGTAATAAAAGTAGCTGCCAACCAACAAATTGATGAAAATATGGTTGTGAAAATCATACTACCTGCAAATGCACTGTCCATTATTTCAATTTCAAAAATCTTTGATAATAAGGCTCCAAGTAAAGCTGCAATCATTGCAGTGATTTCACTCCAGGCGTTTATTCTCCACCAGAACCAACGCAGTAACATTACTCCTCCAATTCCTGCACTTAATGAAAGGATAAATTCCCATCCACCTTTAACAGAATCAAAGAAATATGAAACGACAATTGCAATAGCAGCCATGCCAATGGTGGCAATTCGAGAGATGAAAACATAATGTTTTTGAGCTTTTTCTGGTGACTCAAATTCATTTTCCTTTTTTATGAACCGGGCATAAAAGTCGTTGATCACATAAGATGTTCCCCAGTTCAACTGAGTAGATATGGTTGAAACAAAAGCAGAAAGAAATGCTACACACAATAACCCAAACCAGCCCATAGGGAGTACTTCTGCCATCATCATTGGGTAACCCGCTTCTTTATCAACTAAATCAGGAAAAACAACTAATGAAACTAAGGCAACTAAAATCCAGGGCCATGGGCGAAGGGCGTAGTTCGCAATATTGAAAAGTAGTGTGCCACCAACGGCATTACGTTCATCTTTTGCAGAAAACATTCGTTGAGCAATGTAACCGCCGCCGCCTGGTTCAGCTCCGGGATACCATGCTGCCCACCAAGCCATTCCTACCCAAATTAAGGCTGTTATAATTGGAATCTCCGGATTATTGAATGGATTTAAACTTAGTATATCAATATTAGTTATTTGCGAAAGTTCGGTTTTCAAAGCGACAAATCCACCAACATGATCTACAGAAAAATAAGCAAGAGCTATAGAGCCGATCATTGCTATAAAAAACTGAATAAAGTCTGTAACCACAACTCCCCAAAGTCCTGATATGGCAATATAAATGGCAGTCATTCCATACAGAACAATAATGATTTCCCATTGGCTTGCCCCAGTTAAAACCGACATCACTTTAGCCATTCCAACGGTAACCCAGCCCATAATCACACAGTTGAAAGGGAATGCGAAATACAAAGCTCGAAATCCCCGAAGAAAGCTAGCGGGTTTTCCTCCATATCTAAGTTCGATGAATTCGCAGTCGGTAAGAACATCCGCTCTTTTCCAGAGTTTGGCATATACGAATACAGTTAGTAATCCAGAAATCATCCAGCTCCACCAAAACCAATTTCCAGCAATCCCTTGGCTGGCTACAATTCCTGTTATTGCAAGTGGAGTATCGGCGGCAAAAGTAGTAGCAACCATAGAAACACCGACTAGCCACCATGGTAGATCCTTTCCGCCGGCGAAGTAATCCTCGAGTGATTGTTGCCCTCGTTTCTTTGCTATCCAAGCGACTACAATAAGCAGAACCACATATCCGGCAATAACAAAATAATCCAGAGGGCTAAAAAGCATGTATAAAATTAATAATGATTGAATGTACAATTAAGAATTAAATCGATTGCGAGTATAATGATTTTTTTAAGTTAATTGGGTTTTTTTTGATGGAGTTAAGCTTATTCAAGAAGTAGACTAAGTGCGATGATTTGTCCACAATTAATTTCTCTTATAAAGGTGTTGCCTTCTGATCGAATAGATCAGAAGACGGAAGCTGTTGGGTGTGATTCTTAGATTTAATTCTTATCTATAGCACTATTTCAATCATTACAGATCCTGAATCAAATTCAGGATGACATAAATAGCTACATGCAGCCAATTATAGACGGAATTATTTCGGGTATTTATCAAACTACGGCCTTAGAATGGATCGCAGTTTCTACTGGTTTGATGAGCGTTTGGTTCTCGATGAAAGAGAATATTCTGGTGTATCCAACGGGAATAATCAGTGTGTTGATTTACATTTATCTAACGTTTCAAACCAAACTCTATGCCGACGCTGGTGTAAACAGCTATTATTTTGTGATGAGCATTTATGGCTGGTATCATTGGAAAAATACAGGTGATGATCGTGATCAAATTCCTATTACCAAGAATAACCGAAAAGAATGGATTATTTCAGCAGGAATATTGGTGAGTTCTTTTATACTTCTTTTCTTTGCCCTATCCACTTTCACCGATAGTGATGTTCCTTTTTGGGATGCAACTACCACCTGTTTTGCGATTACCGGAATGTGGTTAATGGCTCAAAAAAAGCTGGAACATTGGATTATGTGGATTATAACAGATCTGATTTCTATTCCACTTTATTTTTATAAAGGATGGGTGCTAACAAGTTTCCAATTTCTATTCTTTACAGCGCTTGCAATAGCGGGTTATATTGCATGGAAGAAATCTATAAACAACACTCAAAGCATCAAATCAGAAAGTGCTTTAGAATAGGAACTTAAGGGTTGATCAAAACTGAATCCTATTTCGCTCTTTAAATCTAGATGATCCATTCCATTTGCTGTTTGTAGTATTGTATTTTTTTGCTCTTCAGATGCAATCAAATCTAGTGAGACGGAAAGAAGGGCTACATTTTCACCATCATGATTAAGTACCGCATTTAGTTTAGTAGCACCATATGGAGAAGAAGTAAGAGCGAGAGCGATTTTGGGATTTTCGTCTATGGGGTAGATTCTATAATAATTAGATAAGCAGAGTTCTGGAGAAGTTCCTTCAAAACTAAAATACTTGGGTAAGCTTAATTCCGAATTGTATAATTCTGAACAACTTTCAAGTATCCAGTTTCTTGAGTCTGGATGAGAGTTTTTGCCTGCAAAGCCTCGTTTCGACCAATACTCATATTTTCTTACAAGTTGAGTAGATGATTTGAAGGGTTCAGGAACGACATCCAAAAACGTAAGAGCACTGTCATTTTTAGTAAACCAATAATCAGAAATACCATTGGTAACAAGTAAAAAAGAAGCGCAAACTTTTTGATTATATCGAGCAATTTGGAGAGCTACTTTTGCATCAAGTCGAATTTCTGGTGCTTTGCATTCAACTAAAAGCAACGGGTTAAAGTCACTATTATAACAGATTAAGTCGGTACGTGATTTAGTTTTATCTTTTGGTAGATGTACTGCCGACTCGAATGCAATCCGATTTTTGGAAAATCTGGCTTGCTCAATCAAATAATCTACAAAACTTAAACGAACTCGTTCCTCTGGAAGGTTTTTAAATGCTTTTTTTGAAATCGGATTCCAAAGAAGTTTTTCATCTCCCTGATAGGTGATTAGAGGGTAATGGTTAAGAGAGTTCGCCAGCATCTTTATTTGTTAATCGTTATTCGGTGATTAAGATAGCGAATAACGATTAACGAATTCTAAATAACGAATTAAGTAGCTTTAGCTACAGCAGCCTCATGTGTACTTCTATTGATATATAACTGTTGAACAATAGAAAGTAGGTTGAAAATCAGGTAATACAAACTCAAACCAGAAGCAAAGTTATTGAACACAAATAGTAACATGAATGGCAGAAAATACTGCATAATTTTCATCTGTTGAGCCATTGGGTTCGAACTTCCACCAGAGGTTGTATTACTGGTAACTTTACTTTGTAAAACCATAGAGGCTGTCATTAACAGTACCAAACCTGCGATTTGATCACCTAAAAATGGAATAGTAAAAGGAAGATCTAAAATATAATCGGGTGCAGATAAATCACTAACCCAAAGGAAAGGTTCTTGCCTGAGAAGGATTGAGTTCTGAAAAAATCTCCAAAGGGTAATCAGAATTGGGAACTGAAGCAACATTGGTAAACAGCCACCAAGTGGGTTTACTTTGTTCTTTTTATACAGAGCCATTGTCGCTTTCTGCTGCTTTTGAGGATTGTCTTTATACTTATCCTGAATTTCTTTCATTTGTGGCTGTAATTCCTTCATAGCAGCCATGCTTTTGTAACTCTTTATGGTAAGAGGAGATAGAATAAGCTTTACAGCCGCAGCAAATATGATAATCAATATCCCATAATTTGGAATAAACCCACTAAAGAAGGTGAAGAAAGGAATTACAATAAAGCGAACAAAAGGATCAGAGAACCAACGAATCCAGCCATAACCTACTTCTACCATATCAAAGGCATGCTCATTAAAGTTCTTTACATCGTAGTATTTCATCGGACCTAGGTATAATTCGTAAGAAATCACACCATCACTGGGAATATCTGAAGTTACCGATGCGGTATAGAAATGATCGGTAAGCGGATCATCAACTTTGCCATTTACTTGTCCTTTTAAATAGGCGCCATCAGTTTCGGTTGTTGGCTGGATGATTTGAGCAAAAAACTTAGTTTTAGAAGCAACCCAATCTATATTACCGTTTACACTTAGTTCTTTAAGACCATTATTCTCTTCAAAATCATCGGCTTTTAACTGCTCTAATTCTCCACCGGCATAAAAATAGGCTGAAGTTGCTAACGCTTCTTGAACTCGATCTTTTTCTGTAAACCTTAAAGAAGTATTCCATCCAAAATCTACTGCCCGACCAATCACATATTCTCGCAGACCCACAAACCTAATATCCAGATCAATTTCATATGAATTCCCAAAGAATGTATAGGTATAAAGTAGTTGTCGACCGTTTTCAAGTTCTAAGACATAACTAAGTTCTTTACTATCACCTTCATTTACCGTAAAGCTACGCCCTGCATTTACTTGTCTGAAAATGATATTCTGTGTTTCCACATTATAATTCTCAGTAGTTAAAAAACCCACGTTATAAGCCGACCGCGTTGTATCAGAAATTAACTGGATTGGAGTTCCAGCCCATGTTCGGTGACTTTTAAGTGTAAATTTAGAAGGTCCGGCGCCTTTATTAGTAAAAACAACGCTATACAAATCTGTTTCAACTGTAAATTCAGTTTGAGTATTTTCATTGTTTGTAGCAAATATTCCTGCAACTTGTGGGCTATTATCGGCTGCAGAGTTATCAACTATTGAAGGTTGGTTTTGAGAAATCGGGGCTTCATCAAAAGAATCCTCTTCTAGTTCTTGTTCTACAAAAGCTAGACTATCCTGGATAGCTTGTTGGCGCCGCTGTTCTGCAAGTTGTTCTTCGCTAGGCATAGTAAAATAAAACCAGCCAAGCATGAGTAGAAAGATGAGGGAAAATCCAATTACGGTATTTTTATCCAAGGGATCGGCGTTTTTAAAGTTCGTCTAAATTTGTAGAAAGAAGTTGGCTACGCAATTCTGTTAAGAGTGTTACTATATCTTTCTCCACACTATGAAAATCGAGATCTGATTTACGAGCAATAAATACAGCATGAATAACATCATTTCGAGTAGAAAGTTGATCAGATATTACATGCCTATTTAAGCGGTAAGCTTCTCGCATCAGTCGTTTACATCTATTGCGTTGTACAGCATTACCAATTTTCTTAGGTGAGATAAATCCTATTTTAAAGTCTTCATCAGGGGTGAGAAATGAGGCAAAGCGAAGGGTAATCGTTGGCGTATTGATAAATTCCGAGCTTGCAAAAAGCCGTTGGAAATTCCGCCTGCCTCGTAAAATTTGAGATTTAGGTAGAGTAAATCTACGAGGAGAGGGAGCAGTTAAATTATTTTGCTCCTTTTTTCTCATCACTTACAGTAAGCTTATGGCGACCTTTTGCGCGGCGGCCAGCTATTACTTTTTGTCCATTTGCCGTGGACATGCGCTTACGGAATCCGTGTTTGTTCTTGCGCTTGCGGTTACTAGGTTGAAATGTACGTTTCATGAATCAGTATAGTTTTCTGTTCGTTTTCGAAATCCAAAAAGGCTTCAAATATAAGTAGAAATTAGTACAAAGAGAACCTAAAAAGAAATATTTGTTTAGGTTCCTTAAATGAAGTCAATCTTAACATTGGTATATCCTATATCCTTTATTGATATCATTTAAGGCGTCTTTTGAATGATTACAAACTCACATCCATTGTAATAGGTGAACTTAATAATCAAAATCAAACAAAAGGATTTTATGAGTAACGAGAAGTTATCAACCTATACAAACGATCTGCTAAATTTTAATAAGCATTTCTTGAGTGTAGTCAGGTCTCAGAAGACTTCCGATACCCTTAACAATACGAAGGCGGTTGATCTGCTACACAATATTGATATTGCAATAACTACACAGATAAATGAACTGGAGAATTTTGACGATTTAATTGAAGAATCCAGATTTGAATTTTTCAAAGAAAAAGCAGCAACATTATTTGGTACAATAGCGGGGAATATTGACACCCTCAGAAAAGACCCGGTATCAAAAATCTTGCGTGATGACTACACCGCATTGAGCATGTTATCAAGCGGATATACCATGTTGTATACGGCTGCATTAATGAATGAGAATACTAATCTTGCAAACTTTGCAAAAAATAGTTTAGAAAGAGTAGCACAACTGATAGCTGAAACAAATCAGACAATGCCGTTTGTAGTTGCAGAAGAACTGGCAGACTCAAATACAGAATGGAATGCGATAGCAAAAAAAGCATTAACAGAAACTCAGAAAGCATGGAAATCAGAAAATATGCTTGAAGAAGCATAACTTCTACAACATTATATAACTAACCCCTGGTGATGGAATTTGCCAGGGGTTTTTTACTTAAGGTATTATTATCCAAAAACTAAGGGTTTTAGTAGGTTGAACTGTCTGATAAATAAGGAGAGCGTATGAATTTGGTTAAGATTTTTTTAGTATTAGTAAGCTTAGTAGTTCTTACAAGCCCCCCCCTTGTTCTATTTGGTAAGTATCAAGATATTGAGGCTTTTTGGCATGGAAGAGGTTTTGACTGGTACTATTATATGGAATAGGAGAATGGTTTATAAAAATCTTAATCGGTCTATCAATTAGTGAATGTCAAGTAATTCGTTACCAATATGGCTTATCGAACACCAAAAAACAGAGAACTTTGAAAAAGCGCCTTTTGAACCACAAGAAAATGTAGAGGCAGACAAGTACCACTACCAAGAGTAAATGGCTGAGTTAGTTAATGAAATACAGCAAACTGGTGAATGCACTACTCACCTTGATACCTCCGGGTTTTCCAGCGGAGTATATATTTATCAATTAAAGGTATGAATACTATATATACCAGAAAAATGACGCTAATCAAATAAGTAGGGCTGCCAAATTCTTAAAGCTCATACCGAAAAGTGTGGGGGTTCTCATTTTTAACACAATCTGACAGGCTGATTAAGGCTGGCGTAATATTTGATTAAAGGTGAATAGCGCTGTTGAACCAACCTTTATATAAGGTTACCTTAAACGCAGAAATAAATAACCTGACTCCATACGAGATTATGATTGATAAAGTAGGAAAACTCATTACCAAAATATTTGGTTCGAAGAGTGAGAAGGACATTAAAAGCATCCAGCCAATTGTAAATAGCATTAAGGCATTTGGCCCAGAAATGGAAAAATTGAGTGATGAGGAGCTTAAAGCGAAAACGGCAGGATTTAAAGAAAATATTAAAGAGGCTACCAAAGATACAAGAGATCGAATTGCCGAAGTAAAAAAGCAACTCGATAATATTGATGATATTTCCCCAGCAGAACACCGTGATTTAGCCGATGAATTAGAAAGTCTAGAAAAAGAAGAATTAAAAATAATAGAAGAAGTCTTAAATGACATTCTGCCCGAAGCTTTCGCAGTTCTAAAAGATACCTGCCGTCGTTTTGTCGGTAAAAGCTGGAAAGTTGCTGGAGATGAAGTTGAGTGGAATATGATCCCCTATGATGTACAGCTTGTTGGCGCTATCACTCTACACCAAGGAAAAATTGCAGAAATGAAAACAGGTGAGGGTAAAACATTAGTAGCAATTTTCCCCGCTTATCTTAATGCTTTGGCAGAAAAAGGAGTGCATGTAATTACAGTAAATAATTATTTAGCGAAACGTGATGCCGAGTGGAATGAGCCTATTTTCAATTTCCATGATATTTATGTGGATTGTGTAGATCGTTATGAGCCAAATACGGAACAACGACGAAAAGCATATCGTGCTGATATAACCTACGGAACAAATAACGAGTTTGGTTTCGATTACCTTCGTGATAACATGGTTATTGGGAAAGAGCAATTAGTTCAAAGGGAATATCATTATACGATTATTGATGAAGTTGATTCCATTTTAATTGATGAAGCCAGAACACCTCTTATCATCTCCGGACCCGTTCCTAATGAGAATAAATCAGATAAGTACATTGAGATGAAGCCTCGCGTGGAATCCTTAGTTGCAGCCCAAAAGAAATTAGTAGCTCAGCTCGTTTCGGAAGGCCAAAATTTACTTGATGAAGGAAAAGAAGATGAAGCTGGACTGGCACTTTTTCGTGCAGAACGCGGGTTTCCTAAAAATACTCGCTATCGCAAAATGCTTCAGGAGCCAAGTATCCAGAAATTGATTCAGAGAACAGAGTCATTTTATTTAGCTGATAATGCTAAGAACATGCCCATCGTAGATGAATATTTGTACTACGCTGTAGACATGAAGCTTAACTCTATCGAAATGACGGAAAAAGGTCGCGAGTTTATTACAGGGAAAGGAGAGGACCCCGATTTTTTTGTAATTCCAGATTTAGGTACAGAAACAGCTGTTATCGAAAAGGAAATAGATGCTCTTGAAAAAGAGAAAATAGAAGATGTTAAAAAACTTGATCTAAGTAGCGAGTATCAAGAGAAGAAAATTGAAGAAGCTAAAGGTGAAATCCGTAACGAAAAGGAAAGTAAACTTAGTGAATTATATCGGCTTTTTGCAGAGCGTGGAGATCGGATTCATACGATTAATCAACTACTAAAAGCCTATACTAATTTCGAAAAAGAAGAAGAATACATTGTTCAAAATGGAAAAGTACAGATTGTAGATGAGCACACCGGTCGCGTTCTTTCAGGTCGTAGATATTCTGACGGCCTTCATCAGGCTATCGAAGCAAAAGAAAATGTAAAAGTTGAAGCTTCTACTCAAACCTACGCAACCATTACGCTTCAAAACTACTTTAGAATGTATCATAAGTTGTCTGGAATGACTGGTACTGCTGAAACGGAAGAGGGAGAATTCAACGAAATTTATGAATTGGATGTTATAGTCATCCCAACCAACCGTCCGATACAACGTGATGACAAAGAAGATTTAGTTTTTAAAACGAAGCGCGAAAAATTTAAAGCTTCGATCAAGAAAATCGAAGAATATCACAAAAATGGACAACCTGTACTAGTTGGTACAACAAGTGTTGAAGTTTCTGAGACGATGAGTAGAATGCTCCAACAGGCAAAAATTCCTCACAATGTTTTGAATGCAAAGCAACATGCGAGTGAAAGTGATATTGTAAAACAAGCTGGGCAGCCCGGCGCTGTTACGGTGGCTACAAATATGGCTGGTCGTGGTACCGATATAAAGCTGGCACCAGGGGTTAAAGAAAATGGTGGATTAGCAATTTTAGGTACCGAGCGGCATGAATCTCGCCGAATCGATTTACAGCTTCGAGGTCGATCTGGACGTCAGGGAGATCCGGGTGAATCCCAATTCTTCGTTTCTTTAGAAGATAAGTTGATGTCGCTATTCATGAGTGATAAAGTAGCGGGGGTAATGGATAAGCTTAACTTTGAAGAAGGTGAAGTTATCACGCATCCTTGGATTACAAAATCACTTGAGCGCGCTCAATCTAAAGTAGAGCAGAATAACTTCAGTATTCGTAAGCGACAGTTAGAGTATGATGATGTACTTAACAATCAAAGAAACGTTATTTATGCTCGCCGTAAACATGCGCTTTTAGGAGATCAGCTCCGTACCGATATTCTTGGAATGCTCGAAGAATTAATCGAAGATATTGTCACAGATCATGTTGCTTCAGGAGACTATGAAGGACTTCATACCGAAATTCTTAGAAATCTGGCTGTTGATGCTAATTTCGATGAAGAAAAGTGGCGCAAAATGGATGAAGACGATTTAGTAGAGATGATCCTGGAGCGTGCGCTTGAAGTATACAAGCGGAAAGAAGAAATGATGGCTAAGCCATTATATGAAGTAATGAAGCGTATTACTGAGGCGAATCCGGAACGCCGACCCGATAAAGTACAGGTAATTTT
Source organism: Balneolaceae bacterium (assembly GCA_040222455.1). GTDB lineage: Bacteria > Bacteroidota > Rhodothermia > Balneolales > Balneolaceae > RHLJ01. Next base: position 36,837 of record JAVKDD010000020.1, read on the forward strand.
TACTGACGGACTTCGTCGGATGCGAGTGGTAGTTGATGTGGAAGCTGCGCTAGAAAACGAAGGTAAAGAAGTAGCCAGAGCGCTGGAAAAATCAGCTGTTCTTTCTGTAATTGATGATAAATGGATGCAGCATTTACGGGAGCTAGATTCTGTAAAAGAAGGAATTGGATTGAGATCATATGCACAGAAAGATCCACTATTAGAGTACAAGCGTGAAGCATTCGACATGTTTAAACAATTATTAGGTATGATAAGCCAGGAAGCAATTTCACTTATTTGGAAATCTTTCCCTGAGGCTCAAATGAATAACGACGGACTTCAACAGGCTGAAAAGCAGAAATCAAGATTTGATACCAGTAAAATGCAAACTCAGCATGCCGATTCTACTGGAATGGGACTGCAAGCTCCAGCTGAAAATCAACCAAGACCAGCAGGACCAAATGTTAAACGCAAACCTGTTGCCGTTGCAGAAGAACCAGGTCGAAATGATCACGTTACAATTCAAAATATGAGTTCGGGAGTGACTAAAGAGATAAAATGGAAAGTAGCGAAGCGCTTGGTTGAAGAAGAAGGCTGGGTGTTGGTAGAAAAGTAGAGATTCAATTTATTGGATGAATCTGCAAAAGTATAATGTATAATCTAAAGGCTCTGTTCTATGAGTTTTTAGATCGGTGGATGCTGAGAAATACACTTTCGAAATAAATTCAGTTCTTGAAAAGCTTAACATTGGTTTTTAACAACCATTTCTTATGTTAATATCCCATGTTAAGAATTCGTTAACCAACACAGAAAAGTGGAAGTCTTAGGTATATACATTGGCACTAAGAGCATTAAGGGGGCAATAGTCGACACCGAAAAGGGTGAGATTGTTTCTGGAAAAAAATCAACGGATAATATTGAAGATAAGCGCCCACACAAACTTATCTCAAAACTACATAAAGTAGTTAAGAAGTTCGATTGGAAAGGACCAATTGGTTGTGCATTTCCTGCAGCTACTGATAAAGGAATTATTATTTCCTCAAATCGAATTAACAAAGCCTGGATTGATGCTGATGCCGAGCACCTTTTTTCAGAAATTACGGGTTGTAAGGTTAACGTAATTAATGATACCGATGCCACAGGAATTGCTGAAATGACTTTTGGGGTTGGTAGAAATACATCAGGAACCGTAATTGTTTTAAGCGTTGGCACCACGGTTGGGTCTTCGATTTTTGTGGATGGTGTTTTGGTTCCGAATACGGAATTGGGACAAATGGAAGTAAAAGGAATTACTATTCAAGAGCGCACCTCAAATCAAACCCGAAAAGATGAAGGGATTTCAAGAAAAGTATGGGCTAAAAGAATCCAATATGTGCTTGAACATTACGAATCTCTTTTTCACCCGAACTTGTTTATTTTAGGTGGCAGATTAAGTAAAAAGCCAGAAAAAACACTGCCCTACATAAAATTATCCACAAAATTCAAACCGGCTGAATTTGGAAACGACGCAAGTATAGTCGGAGCTGCATATTACGCTTCAGTAAAACAAAAGCTAATTTAAAGCTAGTTAACTAATTCGTCTTAACGCTTCTTTCGATTCATCATGATCTTCATTGGCTTTCAGTGCCTGTTCATATTGATCTTTTGCAGCTTCAATATTTCCCTTGTTCTCGTAAATGGTGCCAAGCCGAAAATATGCCCAGGCTAAGGTGTTGTTATCGTACTCATCTTTTTGTGCCAAAAATTGAATCAGCGATTCTTCTCCTTCTTTCAAATACATATTAGAAACAGCGGCTAAACGTCCAATTTGATATAATGTGGTGCTAAATTCAGGATCTGATTCTAAGGCTTTTTGGTATTCCACAAAAGCTTCATCAAAACGATCAGCCCATTGATATGCATTACCCAAATTGTGATAAATTACCGCAGTAGTATCATTGTAAACAAGTTGTTTTTTAGCGATTTCTATGGCCTCGTCGTATTCTTTTTCTCCAAAATGATAATTAAATAGTCGGTAGTAAAAGACCATTTCTTCAGGATAAATCTCGATGGCGGTTGAATAATTTTCATAGGTAGATTCAATCTCATCGTAGTAAGAATAAATCCTTCCCCATGCAATAAATCCGGCAACTCCGTCAATATTCGAAATTAAAGTTGCTTGCTCTTCCGCTTTATCTCGCCCACCTCCTAAAAAGCCCGGCGCTTGTAAATAAAATTCTATAGCACTTTCACGAGCTTCTACATTATCAGGGTCTAGTTCTATGGCTTTTTCGTAGTTTTTTCGTGAATCTTTTGCGTAAAAAGCTTGCTTCAATTTACCTGCATTTTGAGCTCTTCTTCCATAAGCATGACCCAGCCACATTGCATATTTTGAAAGTTCTTCATTGTATTTAGCCGCGTTCTTAAACCACTCTGTTGCTTCTTCATAATCTTCTTCATCAAAATAAATACGCCCCATGTAAAAGTTAGATTCAGCGTGCTTTTTATCTGATTTTATTTTTTGTTGAAAGAAAGTTTTAGCCTCGGATAAGTTTCCATCTTCAAATAGTTTTACCCCTTTTCCAATCTCAGATTGAGCTATTAAAGAATTAGAGAATAGAAGGATGAGCAGAACAGCAGCAAGCGAATACTTTTCAAATAATAAATATCTCATGATGACCAATTAGATTCATAGTTTTGGCAAAGTACGGTGAAGATTAAGTCTTGGTTTCATCATCGTTATCAGAGTCTCTTTTTAGTGCTATATATTTCCCAACCAACCTCACTCCAAGTCTGGCAAAAAGGATGATGGCAATAACGGTAACAATTTCGAAGGTATTCATGCTATTGAGTTACTTATCCGAATGCAATGCCACTCGATTTCCTTCCGAATCTAAAAATACAGCCATATATCCTTGATCAGGAGAAATTTGTCGTTTTGGAAAAATCACTGTTCCGCCACTTGTCACAATTCGATCTTCAACTTCCTGTAAGTCAGGATTGGCATTTAAATAGATAAGAGGACCATGAGTATCAGATGGTTTATACCAGTCATGATAAACTAATGCTCCAGAAACGGAATCCTGATCACTTGGAAAAAGGGCCATTTTATGGTGCTCACCTAAATCTAAAAACGAAAGCTCGATATCTAATACTATTTCATAAAATTTTTGAGCTCGCTGAATATCTAAAGCAGGGATTTCAAACCAATTTATTGCATTTCTTGAAGTGCTCATTTAATTAGAATTAGTTGGAAGTATAAAAGATAGTAGACCAACTAATGCACATATTCAAGAACGTAATTTTTCTAAGAGATGGTTAAGCTGTTTCATCTCATCAAAACTAACAGAATTAAATACCTCATCCAGTTTGTTGATCTTCGTTGTGATAGTGGAAAGCAGATATAATCCATCTTTAGTAATAAAAACCTGAACTTTTCTGCCATCATGTGGACAAGGTTTTTTTGTGACCAGTTTTTTGCCAACTAAACGTTCTACAATTCGGGATGTATCAGACATTTTATCAATCATCTGCTCACAAAGATCGTTAGTGGAAAGTGGATCTCCTTCATTTTCTTTAAGAATCCGAAGAGTATTGAACTGCTGTTGCGTGATTTCAAACTGATCTAAGAAAGACTTAATCTCATTTCGTATCCACCCTGAAGTAAGAAATAGATTATTTCTCAGTCGTTGTTGTTCTGTAATCGTTGGGGCGGTTGAAGTTGTTTGGTCAGACATGGTTCTTCTTAGTTATAATAAATAAGCCGAAACTAGATGTCTAGGCCTAAAATATGCAATATCAATAGTAGTGTAATAATAATATCAATCAGCTTATATTAATGGTTTAACTTTAATGTTACAACATTAGAACTTCAAAAATTAGGTTGAATAAATAGAATGAAAAATAGATAGTCTATACTAGAGGTGTGTTACACACAGTAGTTTGGATAACAGGTCTCACAAGCTTAATAATCCTTTTGGGATATGCACTTTTTGAAAGGCGAATAATTATTTTTGGTCTATAAACCCATCTGGCAGCTTTTTTTCCAGAGTCTCAACGGGAACTTTAAGTTCTGGATTCCTAGGAAAGGAATTATCTTTTTTTATTGAAAACCGCAGTGCAACAACATTTCCTATCAAAATTAAGGCAGCGCCAGAAAGACTAAATAGCGACCATTCATATCCTTCGAAAAAAGTGGATATTGTAAGAGCAATAATAGGTGAAAGTAGAGAAACATACGCCGCTTTACTAGCTCCTATATTACCAATTAATGTCAAGTAAGCTCCAAAAGCAATAACTGAGCCAAAAACTGATAAGTAAAGAAGAGAAAAAGAGTAACTAAGCGTAAACTCAAAGGTGGGAACATTACCTTTAATAATAGCAAACAAGAACATTGCTATTGCACCATAAAACATACCAAAAGCGTTAGATTGTATTACAGGAATACCTGCTTTTTGATTACGTGCTGAGGTTATATTACCAAGTGATGCCACATAAGTGCCGACCACAGCGAATGTTATTCCTAAAAATTTAGAGTCTGAAAAAGTGAAGTTTGATAGATCTTTTTGAAAAACAAGACCAGTTCCAATAATGCCAAGTAATCCACCTATTATAACTTTCAATTCAAATGGTGTTTTCAGGAAAATACGACCGTTTAGGATATTCATAAAAACTAGCAGAGAGAAAATAAGACCAACCAATCCGCTTGTTAAGTAAAGCTCAGAACTGTACATCATCCAATAATTAAACCCAAAAAGTAGAAGCCCTTGAAGAAGTATAAATGCATGTTCTTTTTTACTGAAGGATAACTTCATGTTTAAGACTCTTGTAATAATTAGCATCAAAAGACCAGCTAAACCGAAGCGATAGGCTACTGAAAATAATGGGTCAACTTCTCCAACTTGGAATGTGATTACATACCATGTAGAACCCCATATAAGCACAGGTGTGATGAATAGAATGATATTTTTCAACAGGGTGGCAGAATTGATTTATTTTGCCACAAAGAATAGCAACAAAAAAGGACAGAAAAGATTAAATCTATAAATTTTCTTTAGCCCCTAAAGCTGCCCCAATTATACCAGCATGATTACGATTTGCCGCGGGAACGATTGGAGTATCAAGGTGAAGGTATTGACTAAATTCATCAAAATATTTGCTTACTCCTCCGCCAAGAATGAAAAGATCGGGCCAAAAAAGAAATTCCACTTTTTGAAAATACTCATTCACTCTTCCTCCCCATTCTTCCCAACTTAAATTATCTCTAGTTCGAATTGAATTTGCAGAATAATGTTCGGCTTTCATACCATACATAATAACATGGCCGAGCTCGGTATTTGGGATCAACTGTTTGTTATGGAAAATTGCAGTACCAATTCCAGTTCCAAATGCCGCCATAAAAACGGTACCCTTTTCATTAGCTCCAGCTCCGAATTCCATTTCAGCAAAACCTGCGGCATCAACATCGTTAACAAGGTGAGTAGAACAGCCGGTTACAGATTCAATACGTTCTGAAGCATTGATCCCAATCCATGACTTATCAATATTTGAAGCTGTTTTAACAATCTCGTTATGTACTGCTGCGGGGAAACCACAACCTATCAACCCATTCCAGTTAAAATGCCTTACAATTTCGGCAATTGTTTCAATTACAGCATCGGGAGTGGCTGGTTGTGGGGTAACAATTCGAAAACGATCGGTTATAAGTTCGCCAATTTCAGTATTAACAATCGCTCCTTTAATTCCAGAGCCTCCAACATCAATTCCAAGTATTTCCATTCTTAATAGTATTAAAAGAATTCGATCAATGAAACTATCTTATTGCTCATTAGCAATAATATCTACTACCATCGGTAGGTGATCAGCAATAAATGCCATAGAATCTGGTGAAAATGGAGTAAGAACTTGAACTGAATTTGGAATTATTTCAGGAAGCATAAACTCATTCGGAATGATATGATCTATTCTCCAAAAAGCGGAATCAGCAGGATGTGAATATATTTTTGTTCCAGCTAATGGATCTATAAACCTTAATTCAGTTGAATCACCTAATAAAGCTTGAAATTCCCAACTATCAGGGGTGGAATTAAAATCTCCAACAATAAGAAGATTCTGGTTATGATCAAGCTCCATAAATTTTGAGAACTGATTTCGTAGCAAATTATACATTCCGGCTCGCCAATTCTCATTTCTTTCGCCTCTACCAGCTTTCAGGTGTACGCCGGTTAAATTGAAGTCATAGTTGTTATTAACTAACACATCAACCGACCACATACGATTATTGATAATAGTTTGTGACTCAGGATAACCCTGCTCATTTGTATGATTGAGAATGGGCGTATTAGACGATGCATAGCTATAAAAAGTACCGAGCGGAATACGACTCAGTACTACTACATTCATATACCAATCATCACTTTCCAATCCACCGAATACTTGATATCCAAGTTCTGGAAAATACTCGTTAGCTAATTCTCGAGCATATGAGCTACTTTCAAACTCTTGAAAGACCACAATATCAGCATTGGCTAAATTAAGAATTTTAGCAAGCTGTGTTCGCCGTTCCGCCATATTTTTTGGCGGTTCGTTTTCTCGGCGATTGTCGATATATGGGTTGTCAAAATCGTCAACAAAATGTTCGGTATTCCAGCTTAAAATACGGACGGTATCTTTTGGTGTGTACCAATCAGGAAATATCAAACTAGATTGAGTAGTATTATTATCTGGTATTTGCTGAGATTTTTCACATCCTAAAAAGACAATTAAAATAAATAGTGGTAGAAGACGCATAAAAGATTTTTTGAATGAAGATATTCAACCAATGTTAAGTGAGTATAACTTATCCAACGCAATTTACACATCTGGTTGTATGTGGCATATATTCTAAGCGTCCAAAAGGAATCTCACTACCACACTTTTGGCAAAGACCAAATTCTTTAGAATTTGAGTTCTCAAGTATCCGTTGAAGTCGGGTTAGTGTCTTCTTCTTTTCTCTGAGAGAAGCCTCATTGATTGTTTTATTATTGATGGCGTCCATTCGAGAAATTCTTCCGATAGCAGCATCTAATGGGATGGGTTTAGTAAGCTCAAGCAGCTCATCGATTTCCACAGAAATTTCAGAAATATTATGAGTTATAATTTCTTTTAATTGGGTTTTCTCAGACTCAGTCATTTGAAACGTAATTAATCCTTAAAAGTATGGCATAAACGGGAAGAAAAATAATTTAGGGCAAATAATGAAAAGTGTAGTTGAAAAGGGTATTTCAAGGAAATGAAGGGTTTTTTCTTTTATTGAATTGATAGAATAAATTATTTGAAAGCCTATAAATTTGAAGTCGGTTTACTAATCAATTTTGGCTCAAAAAGTCTCACATTCAAGCGTTTGGTTTTGACTCAAAGCAAATCCAAGAAATCTAGTAATCCTTAAAATCCGCGATTCAAAACCTATGCTACGATTCTTCTGCCAAATCCGAAAAAGACACCTTTTGCGAGACATCCAGCTAAGCAGATGTCGAAGCAATCTCACTATCAGGGAATTAATCATGAGGATTGCTTCCCCCGCTCGCAAATGAGAATCTTATTTTTAATTGGGAGAAAAAGAAATGCTCCGCTTCCACCGTCAAATAACTCACCCTGTGTCATTTCTGTGAAGTGAGGAATCTAGATATTTATTTAAAGCTCTTGGATTTACTCCAGATCACCTGCATTCGCGTGGGGATGGCTAAGAAAATTGACGAGTGAAGAAGCTCTTCAAGAAAATTTCATAAACATTTGCTACGTTCGAGGATGTGAGATTTTTATCAATTAACCTAATTAACCATTCATGAAAAACTTGAAACTATTCAGAAGATTTTTATTCCTGATAATAGCTGTGGGGTTTGCAACATCCGCAATCGCTCAAAACGTAATGACGCCAACCCATGTTGCTAAAACCAAGCAAGTTGGGTCAGTATATCTTTCCGAAGATGGTAAATCAGCAGTCTATACGCTCATTGTACCTGCCGATCCATTAAAAGAAAATGAAGTGGCTTCCACACATTTATATTTACTGGATTTGGAAACCTTAGAATCTAAACCTTTTGTAACCGGGATGAATGTTGGTAGTGTATCATTTCGTCCGGGCTATAACAGTGTTACTTTTCTAGCAAGTAAAGAAGGCGATGCAACTCGCTCAATCTATGAAATCTCATTATCTGGTGGAGAAGCTCAAAAATTGTACGCTTTTGATCGAAACATTAGTTCCTATGAATGGGGAAGTGATGGAAATCATATAGTATTTCTTGCAATTGAGCCATCAATTAAAAGCGCAAACCCACTCCCATATGAGCCAGAAATTTATGAAGAAGGCGTGAGGAATATGTGGGCATATATGCAAAATGTAGCAATGGAAGGGCACATGCCTCATCGTATCGAAATGGAAGGAAGTGTATCTCAAGCTCACTGGAGCCCTGATATGACAAAATTATTAGTGGCTCTTTCCCCCACTTCGTTGGTTGACGATACCTTTATGGCTCAGGAAGTTTTTGTGATAGATCATGAAAGCAGAGAAGTATTAGCTCAAGTTGAACACGAAGGTAAATTGGGAGCTATTTATTGGAGTCCAGATAGTAAACAATTAGCGATGATTGCGGCGGCTCACCTAAACGACCCAATTGATGGAAGACTTAAAATCGTAAATGCTTCAACTGGTGCCTCTAATATTTTACTCACAGAATTTGAGGGTAAATTTGAGCAATTAAAGTGGAAAGATAACAACAGTTTGTACTATTTAGTAAGTAAAGGAGTCTGGTCTGAATTGGGTACAATCAAAGCTGATGGCTCAGAAATGAAGGCAATGATTCCAACCGGTGGAACAATACTCAATGCTTTTGTCGAAGCAAATGAGATGTTTTTGTTTGATGCGGAAAATCCTATGCATCCCGATGAAGTTTATATTAAAAATAGAAGAGATCGTGAAGCTAGCAGAGTTACTAATCACAATACTTGGTTGGATGAGTTGGAACTAGGAAAACAGGAAGTGGTAACCTTTACAACCAAAGATGGAATGGATATTGAAGGTTTGCTCATTTACCCAGTAGGATATGAAGAAGGTACTCGTTATCCATTGATTAATGTAATTCATGGTGGACCTGAAGCACATTATGACAATGGTTGGTTGACCGCATACTCTATGGCTGGGCAAGTTGCAGCAGGAGATGGATTTGCTGTGTTCTATCCAAACTATCGTGGAAGTACAGGTCGTGGACTGGAATTTGCAATGAGTTCGCAAGGCGATTTAGCTGGAGCAGAATTCGATGATATTGTAGAAGGAGTAGACTATTTGATAGGTCTTGGTTTAGTTGACGCCGAGAAAGTTGGAGTAACAGGGGGATCCTATGGCGGATATGCAACAGCCTGGTTAAGCACTCGTTACAGCGACCGATTTGCTGCTGGTGTGATGTTTGTAGGGATTAGTAATAATATCTCAAAATGGGGAACCAGTGATATTCCTGAAGAACTATTTCAGGTACACGCCAGAAAGCGTATTTGGGATGATTATCAGGACTATCTAGAACGAAGCCCTATTTATTATGTAGATCAAGCCAAAACACCACTGCTGATAATGCATGGAAAGAACGATACACGGGTAGATCCGGGCCAGTCTTTTGAGCTTTACCGACACATCAAAACCCGAACAGAAACTCCCGTTCGATTGGTATTATATCCTGGCGAAGGACATGGAAATAGACATGCAACTGCTCAATTTGATTACAATATAAGAGCGATGCGCTGGTTTACAGAATATTTAAAAGGAGAAAAAAAGCGACCAGATGCTGAAATCGAACTCAATGAAATTGAGATAAAAAATTAATCCAGAATCTTTGAACGTAAAGCGGCTTCTTTTCTTTGGAAATGAAGCCGTTTCTTTTTTAAAAAGCTGCTTTAAAGAATGAAAAAGCGATCATTGCAGCAATAGTAACTTTAATAGCCGTTCCTGTTAAGAATCCAATAAATGAACCCCATGCAGCTTTAATAGCGGTATTTATATCTTGTTTATAAATCATTTCGCCTGCAAAAGCACCAAATAACGAGCCTAAGAAAAATCCCAATGGTGGGAAAAAAAGCATCCCTAAAATCATTCCAATAGTACTTCCGGTAACCCCATAAACCGATCCGCCATATTTTTTTGTAGTGTAAGCTGGAATTAAGTTTTCAAGTACAAGAACTGTTATCACAACAATTCCCCAAACCACTAAGAAAAAGGTAGAAAATTGAGCTACTCCACTTAGTTGAAGAATCCAAAGCCCTGCGTAACTAAAAGGTAAACCAGGGATAACAGGAAGAAAAGCTCCAATCAAACCAACGAGAATACATATAACGCCAAGGGCAATCCAAAGAAGTTCCATAAGCAAAAGTTAAATTAACTCTGGAATAACACGGAAAAAAAGAAGTAATGTTTCGTACGCTATAATTTCTGAAAGCTAGGGTCGAAGGATGACTCGATGTATTGTTCAATAGTAATATTTGCCCACTTTTCTTGAGAACCTTTAGCAATAAAATCGAGATCATGATCTCCCTTTCTATCATTATTGAAGAGAATAAGACCAAGATGATCCATGTCTTTTCGACAAAACTCATAAATCTGTTCTGTTGATAAAGAAACAGGGTCGCTCCCGTTAATTTCTGCGGCAATATTATGGGCTACAGTTTTAGCCATTATTTTAGTTGATTGGCTAGTTCTAGGTACCCCACAAGGTACAAATGTATCTTCATTTTGAGGAAGTGAAACAGCTCCACCAGCGGCATAAATATTTGGGTAATCGATGTGTTGGAACTGATCGTTTACGTTAATTAGTCCAAATGGATTTGCAAATCCCCGAGTTGTTCGAACTGCATCAACTCCAATAAACTGCGGAATAATCATAGTAAAATCAGACTCGATTTCGGTACCACCTTCCAGAATTACTTTGTTCTCTTTAAGCTCATGTATTTCAGCATTAGTATGCCATTTAACACCATACTTTCTAAATAAATCCTCACAAACTTTCACATCGCCATGAATCCCCCCTATGCCAAAGTGTGTTAAATAAGGTTCTGATGTTACAAAATGAATAGAAACATCATCTAATAATTTATTCTGTTTTAACTGAAATAATGCATTGAGTAGAAATTCATAAGCAGCAAAAAAATAGCCTGCCCATTGCGCGGCACCGATAACCATATTTCCTGGGTTTTTGAGAAAACTTTTCCATGCCTTACGTGTTTTTTCGGCCTCATACATACTACAAACAGACGAGGCTGTTACTCCAGGGATAAAGCCTTTTACACTCGTATAATTTGCGCGTGTACCAGTAGCAATGACAAGATAATCGAAAGTAATATCTTTTTTAGGTGTGTAAATTATTTGTTCTTCTAAATCGAATCCATACACCGTTGTCTCAATAAAATGAATTCCGTGTTCATCATAAATGGGTCTTGTATCAAATGAAATGTCAGCGGAATTTCTGTACCCAAATGGATGCCAAACAAGAGAAGGCAAAAACATGAAGTTCGGAGACTGATCAATAACGGTAATTTCGTGAGTGCCTTTTAATAATTTTGATAAGGTTAAAGCAACTGAATAGCCAGCGAAGCTAGATCCTACAATCATAATTCTCTTTTTCATAACTACCTCATAATTTGTTAGTACATAGTATACTGTAATTGAAGTTGTTGAAGATTGTATGAAGTTATAAAAAAGCGCTTTCATATATAATTCATACTTCGTTTTTATTCTCTTAAAAAACAGGAGGAAAGCATGAGTGCAAAAAAAAATTATAAAGGAACCATAGGAATATTAACTGGTGGAGGTGATGTACCTGGTTTAAACCCAGCCATTAGAGGAGTTACAATTAGAGCTCTAAGAGAAGGTTTTAAAGTTGTAGGATTTAGAAGAGGTTGGGCTGGTTTGATTGATATAAACCAGGATAAAAAAGCAAACAACAGTAATAATTTTCTAGAACTTACCGAAGAGATTGTAAATAAAGCAGGTCGAACAGGTGGGACCTTTCTACATACTTCCAGAACTAGACCAAGTCATGTAAAAAAAGAAGCAGTTCCAGATCATTTGAAAGAGATTTATAAAGAAGAAGTAAATGATTTAACGCCTGAAGTTTTAAAGAATTTAGAATTTGTAGGCATCGATTATATGATTCCGATTGGTGGGGATGACACACTTAGTTATGGTGTGAGACTTTATCAGGAAGGAATAAAAGTTGTAGCACTTCCAAAAACCATGGACAATGATGTCCCCGGGACAGACTATTGTATCGGATTCAGTACCTGTGTTACCAGAACGATCCAACTAGCCAATACTCTGCGGACTTCGGCAGGTTCTCATGAGCGGTTTTTAGTAATGGAGGTTTTTGGGAGGTATGCTGGTTTTACAGCAATGTTACCAACTATGGCGGGGGCTGCAAGCCGATGTGTAATTCCCGAATATAAATTTGAAATAGAACATCTTGCCGAATTGATGAACCATGATCGGAAAAAAAATCCGAGTAACTATTCGATGTTACTGGTTTCTGAAGGTGCCATGTTTGAAGGTGGAGAGATGGTATTTCAAGATGCTACAACCGATGCATACGGCCATAAAAAACTGGGTGGTATCGGCGATTTAGTTTCTGAAGAAATAAAACGGCGTTCTCCTAAATACAATAATGGAAAAACCGTGAATGTGATTAATCAAAAACTGGGATATATGGTTAGAGGTGGAGATCCTGATGCTATCGATTCAATTGTTCCAATGGCATATGGAAATTTAGCATTAGATTTAATTCTGCAAAATATTCATGGGAGACTAGTTGTACTCAAAAATGGTAGATATGACAATGTTCCAATTGATATTGTAACTAGCAAAAAGAAAATTGTAAATGTATCTCGCTATTATGACATAGAGCGGTTAAGACCGTTTTATAAGAGCTTCGAAATGCAGCCGTTATTTATCATGACGAGTGAATATTAAGAAGGTAAAATCTAAGTTAATACAAAACCATTATAGTCGTTTTATGAAACCTGCTTGCGCTCGGGGTTGGGTTTAAGTATCATCAGCGAAATTTGTGTTACAAATTTGAAACCCAAACAAACCGATTTTCTTATGGCAAATGCTAATATGGCGCGATTGAACGATTTTTTTGGTCATCCAAGAGGCTTATCTACTTTATTTTTTACTGAGCTTTGGGAGCGTTTCAGTTATTACGGAATGCGAGCTCTTCTTGTTCTTTTTATGACCGCAGAAGCAATTGGAGATAACCCAGGTTTAGGTTTTGGAGTTGGTGAAGCCACTGCTATTTATGGGATTTATACATTTTTTGTATATGTACTGTCATTACCTGGAGGTTGGGTAGCTGATAATATCTGGGGTCAGAAAAAAGCCGTATTTGTAGGTGGTTGTATTATTGCAGCAGGCCACTTTAGCATGGCGGTTCCAACAACAACTTTCTTCTTTATTGGTCTTGCATTGATTGTTATCGGAACAGGATTACTAAAGCCCAACGTAAGCTCGATGGTAGGTGATATATACCCTGAGGGGGGCGCTAGGCGTGATGCAGGTTTCTCAATATTTTATATGGGAATAAATCTTGGAGCTATCTTAGGGCCATTATTATGTGGTTTGTTGGGTGAAGGATATAATTGGCATTGGGGATTTTCACTTGCAGGTTTTGGTATGTTACTCGGTCTTATTTCCTATAAAGTAGGAGATAAATATTTAGAAGGTGCGGGTGAACTGGACGATAGCTTTACTAAAGAAGAAGTAAGTCGGAAGAGTAAAATCTTCTACACAATAAGCTCAATTCTAATTTCAGTGGTTGTGATCTTTGGATTCCTTCAAAGTTCAGGAGCTATTGATGTTGCCCTTGGTGCATTAGCACAAAATCTGGGCATTCTTGCAGTAATTATTACTTTACTGTTTTTTGGATATATAATCTTTTTTGGAGGGCATAATACAGAAGAGAAAAAGAAACTGGGAGTTATATTCTGGTTATTCATTTTAGCAGCTCTATTCTGGAGTGGATTCGAGCAAGCTGGTTCTTCTTTAAATTTATTTGCTGCAGACCTAACAGATCGCTCTGTTGGTCCTAGCTCGTTCCTCGGTGGTTTTGGTGCTCTAATTGTAACGTTTATTCTTGCACTACCAATTGGTTATTATGTGCTTAAAGCTGTTAAGCGTGAAGATCTTTGGTCTATTGCCAAGGTTGCGTTGATTGGTTCAGCAGTAGGATTACTGGTCTTTTTATATTGGGTATTTAGTCAGATTGGAAATGGTTGGGAAATCCCGGCTAGTACACTTCAGCTTATTAACCCAACCTTTATTGTAATTTTTGCTCCAATATTTGGGTTCACTTGGACCTGGCTGGCATCACGTAACGCTAACCCTTCTATTCCCATGAAATTTGCACTAGGTTTGTTTGGACTTGCTGCTGGATTTTTTGTTTTAGCATGGGGTTCTGCTAATGCTTCATCTACTGAATTGGTTTCACCTGCTTGGTTAATTGTAACCTATTTCCTTCATACTGTTGGTGAGCTTTGTTTATCTCCTGTTGGTCTTTCATCAATGACCAAATTAGCTCCAAAAACTCGTGTTAGTCAGATGATGGGTATTTGGTTCGTAGCGGCAGCTTTGGGTAACTTAATGGCGGGCTTAATGGCAGGACAGCTCGAAACACTAGCTCCTTCCGGTCTTTTTCAAAGCGTTGCTCTAATTGTTGGAGGTGGAGGGATTGTGGCTCTTTTAGCTGCGCGTCCTGTTCGAAAACTTATGGGTGATGTAGAATAAAAATGGAATACAAAAAAGGCTTCCTACTAATAACAGGAAGCCTTTTTTATTTAACGACTAAATCTACTAAAAAACAGTAGATTTGTTTTCGATGAGTGAAATGATTTCAGTATGATTTTTTGCAATAGCCCAATCCAATGCGTTTTCTCCATTTACATTAGGACGATCTTCAGCAGAATAGCTTAATAGAATCTCAACCACGTCCTTATGTCCTTTACTAGCAGCTAACATTAAAGGTGTTACTCCGGTACGGCTAAGAACATTAGGGTTCGCATAGTGAGAAAGTAATACTGCTGCAGTAACATAATGCCCTTTTAGTGATGCAATGTGCAAAGAGGTTAACCCGTCTTCTCGAATAAAATCAGGATATGCACCATTCTTAAGTAACTCTTCAACCGCCTCAGCATTACCACGTTGAGTGGCCATCACAAGTGGAGTATTATCAGAATTATTAATCACATTTACGTTTGCGCCAAGCTCTACCAGTTTTGAAATTGCTGAAGTATGGTTATTGATCGCTGCATAATAAAGAGGCGTATTTCCCAATTGATCTGATACGTTTGGATTAACCCCTTTATAAATAGTTTGCTCTATCGATTTAATATCTCCATTATCGGCTGCCGTAAATAGATCGTAGGCTTTATTATCTTGAGCAGCGATATTGGTAGCCAAAAGGCTGAGCAATAATAGTGTAAGTAAAGATTTAGTTTTCATGGGATTCTGGATTATTGAATGTTAAACTCAAAACTTTTCTTCTTGACCAAAGAAGTTTGTTTCTTTAGCACTCTACGACTTCGTCATTGTGTATGTTTATCGATTAACCACACAATGAAGCGTCTTATCACAAAAAAAGACCTCATTCTGTAAAGGGAAGTAAAAGCAGGAACTTTGTATCTTAGAGAATGATCACAGAAATAAATCAGCTTAATTCTATCGCGGCTATTGCAACACCAGTTGGTGAAGGCGGCATAGCAGTAATCAGAGTCTCTGGAAAAGATTCAATTCAAAAAGTAAACGAAGCTTTTCACGGAAAAAACCTGATGAATCAGGATTCGCACACCGTCCATTTTGGCAAAATTATGGACAAGAAAGGTCTCCCAGTAGACGAAGTTTTAGTTACTCTTTTTCATTCTCCAAAATCATACACAGGGGAAGAAACGGTAGAAATCTCATGTCACGGTGGGGTATTAGTTACTCAAAAGGTCTTGGAAACGATTCTTTCATTAGGGATAAAATCAGCAGTTGCAGGAGAATTTACTCAACGTGCCTTTTTGAATGGGAAATTAGATCTGGATCAAGCAGAAGCAGTTGCCGATTTGATTCATGCAAAAAGTTTAAAAGCAGTAGATGCAGCTCATCAGCAGTTGGAAGGTCGACTTGGGGATCATATAAAACTGTTTCGTCAACAGATTATAGATGCCACTGCTATGATAGAATTAGAACTCGATTTTATTGAAGAAGACGTTGAGTTTGCCAATAAAGACCAACTTCAAAAGCTTCTGGAAGAAGTAGACTCCGAGCTTTCCAGGTTATTGGAAACGTATGAAACCGGTCGTTTAGTAAAAGATGGAGTTAAAACGGTATTAATAGGTCGGCCAAATGCTGGGAAATCAACATTGTTGAATACTTTAGTAGGAAGTGATAGAGCGATCGTAACTGAAATAGCTGGTACCACCCGGGACACTATCGATGTAGATTGGAATTATGATGGATTATTATTCAAACTTATTGATACTGCAGGCTTACGAGATACAGAAGATATTGTAGAAGCAGAAGGAGTTAAACGGTCTCAAAAAGCTTTTGAACTAGCCGACCTTGTTATTTATTTGAAGGATTTATCAAATCCATTTAGCGATGAAGAAAGAAAAGAAATTGCTGAATTTCAGCTGCGAGCTGGCGAAACGCCGTTTATTTTGATTGGAACCAAGGCAGATATTGAAGATAAAAAAGAATGGCGGACAGAATTTGATGTGAAAATATCAGCATTAAAAGGTGAGCAAATTCAAAAACTGAAAAATTTATTAAAAGATCGAGCGCTAGAAAATAAACATTATGACGCATCGAGTTTACTGGTTACCTCTTCTCGGCACCGGGATGCCCTTCAAAAAACAAAAGAGCATATAGAAGCAGCTTTAAATGGATTAGCCCAAGGTATGACGGGTGATTTCCTTTCCATAGATCTGCGAGCTGCTTTAAATGAACTGGGAACCGTTACTGGTGAGATCACCAATGAACATATATTGGATTCCATTTTTTCGCGATTTTGCATCGGGAAGTAGAATCATCGAAAAAGTATATAATCTACTTCTAAAGAAAATTTTCCCTCTTTCTTACCTTCGTTAAAAAAACTTATTCCTATAAGGTTTTCAATATCCTTATTTGAGATTGTTTCATTCATTGAGTCCCCCATTCTAAACTCTTCAAGTTCTGAAAGTCTAAATGTATGTATCATCCATTCATTATTATTAGCAGTTAAAAAGTACTTGTAATTTGGAATCCAAAATCGCTGACTTTTTGAGAATGTAATAGAAAAAGGTAATCCTGAAGAACGAGACTTTATTTCTACTTCTTTAAAATTTGAAAGGTTGAATCTTTGATAAGGACTCCTCAAAGATGAAAAACCTCCGTTATTTTCAAGTGATACTTCTCCTTGAAAAACTACAGAACTGTCAGAGAGGTAAGCTTGACCCTTTGATAAACCACCCATTACTCCATCATTAGTAACAGACCATTTTTGACCACCTGTATTTTGCCCAAAATCAATTAATAGTTCTTGAGCTTTTGAATGATTAATAGATGTGAGACTAAATGATAAAATTAAAAACATTTTCATTTTCATAGTCAGAAAAACAAACAATTTGAATAATTAGTTTCTAATTAAAAAGATCGATTTGTTCAAAAGAGGACCGCTACGTGAGAATAGATTTTACTATGAAAAAGTAGAAAAGAAATAAAAAAAGTCTCAATCATATGATTGAGACTTTAAAAATTTGAACTAAAACTGATTAGTTACCGGAATCATCAGTTCCACCATCGTCATTATTGACCGGAGGTGGGGGAGTTTGAACTGGTACCGCTGACTGTGTTTGTGAAGGTGCAGCAATATCAGTTGGAGCACCTTGTTGTAAAACGCTATTAGTTGGCGTACTACCTTGTCGGTCGATAGCGAAATTTGCAAGAATACAAAGTACTAGAAAAGCACCGCCTAATATGGAAGTAGCTTTAGAAAGTAGATCAGCTGTACGTCTGGCACCTAAACCTGCATTTCCGCCAAGGCTACCGCCGCCGCCACCTATTCCTGATAAACCTTGTCCCTGTCCATTTTGTAACAGGATAACCAGCGTTAGTAACGCACAAATGATAGTAATAACTGCAATAATTATATTATAAAGCATTGGATAATGTCTTAACTTTAGAAAAGGCTCTAAAGATATCCAAATTTATAAAACTATCCCAACTAAAAGAGCTCTTTAAATCACAAAAGGTAATTATGGAAGATCTTAAAAATGGTTTTTTGGAATACATTGAGAATTCACCTGATCTCACAGCGAGCGTTATCGAAACGATTGGGGTGATTTTCTTTCTATGGCTGGTTCGATTAATTACCCTAAGAGTGATTGTAAAAAGCTCAGAGAGCAAGCGAACTCATTACAAATGGAGAAAAAACCTAACTTATATAACCACATTTGTTGGGCTATTAATTATTGGAAGAATATGGTTTGAGGGGATAGGATCGTTGGCCACGTTTTTAGGTCTTTTATCTGCGGGTATTGCTATAGCTCTAAAAGATCCGGTCACTGATTTAGCAGCATGGCTATTTATAATATGGCGAAGACCTTTTGACGTTGGTGATAGAATAGAGCTAGAAGGAGCAAGAGGGGATGTAATAGACGTTCGCCCATTTAAGTTTACCATTCTCGAAATCGGGAACTGGGTAAATGCAGATCAAAGCACAGGTAGAGTCATTCATATACCAAACCATCAGGTTTTTACGGGTCAGCTTGCTAATTATACAAGCGACTTCATGTTTATATGGAATGAAATTCAGGTATTAGTAACTTTTGAAAGCGACTGGAAGAAGGCAAAAGAGATTCTGAGTGAAATTGTAACGGAGGTTTCATCCGACTTTATAGAAAGTGCAAAACAGCAAATAGCAAAAGCTTCAAAATCCTATTTAATAGAATACCGTTATTTAACACCGATTGTATATACGGAAGTAAAAGCAAGTGGGATTAACCTATCAGTTCGATATTTAACAGACCCTCGTCGCAGAAGAGGTACTTCGCAATTAATTTGGGAACAGGTATTAGAGGATTTTCAGAAGTACGACAATATTGACTTTGCCTACCCAACCATTCGCTATTACAATAACCCAACTGAGGGAAAACCGGGAACAATTCCTAAGAAGTAGAAATTAATCCTCATCTCTTAATTTTGGAATGGGTTGAACGAGTTCTGGTGAATTATTAGATAAATCGTTTACTAAATCAGGTACGCGAACCGCTGTCATTTCAGGTAATAACGAAAGGTCTTTGAATCCTGCTTTAAGAATTTCTTCAGCCCCACCAAAAAGCCAATTTTGAGTACTTTCAGGATCGAGAATACAAGGCATGGTATTATCTAATGGCTTGATGAGAACATTTGCTGCTTTGGTTATTACACAAAAACGATTTCGCGCATCATCATTTTCTATGTAGATGCCAGCAATACCAAGAATTTCACGTGTATGAATTCGGATCAGGAAAGGAAGGGGATCATCTACAGTTTGTTTCCACTTATAAAATCCAGTTACAGGTATTATACAAGCGTTAGTTTTAAGTAAAGATGAATATTTTTTATTTGTAAGAACATCAACAATATCTAGAGATGAAAAACTGGAAGAACCCATTTCGATTCCCCAAATTGCAGATTTCAAGATAGAAGTATCTGCGTTCGAATAAATAATAGGTAAAGAATGTCCTGGTGCAGCATTAAATGTGGGGTCTAAGATAGCCGAAGAATCAGAACTAACTCCATAAATCTCTTCCATTGTTTCTTTATCTGTATTAAATACATAGCGCTTCATAAATCCCTTTGTTTTACTTAGTAAGTTTGTATCATTAATACTGTACAAACTCCCAAGGCCTCAGATTTAGTATGAACCCATTTTTTAATAAAGAAGAATTTAGACCAAGGGCGGTAGTTAGAATCCCGGGGTATATATTTTTCTCATTTTTGATTCTTACCATCGGCAACTCTATTCCGTTTCAAGGTTTTGAATATTTTTTAACCACTTTAATGTTGATGGGCGTTTTTTGGATTTTTTTCCGAGGAGTGGATAATCGTCCCTCAATAAAAGAAGCTGGCATTTCTGTTAATAAAAAATGGTTAAATGAATTTTGGATTGGCTCTCTTATTGGTTTGTTTGCAATGGGTTTGATTTTTCTTATTGAATGGATGAGCGGAGACATTGAAATAACTGGTTTTGGGTGGCAAGGAGTAGGAACAAGTTCCTGGGGGTTTCCGGTACTGATGTTTATGTTTCAAATGATTTGTTTAGGCTTTTATGAAGAGCTGATTTCAAGAAGTTATTTAGTAACTAATTTCAAAGATGGTTTTACAAATGGAAGTATAAGTACTTCTAAGGCAACCATTCTGGCTGTAATAGCAAGTTCAGCGGTTTTTGGAATTGCACATGCTGCAAACCCGAATGCAACAGAATTTGCGTTAATAAATATTTTATGTGCAGGAATAATGTTAGCCATTCCATTTGTAATTACAGGAAGGCTTTCTTATTCGGTGGGACTTCACTTTTCATGGAATTTTTTTCAAGGAGGTGTATTTGGATTTCGAGTGAGTGGAATCCCTATTCGCAATTCAATAATTGATATTCAGCAAGGAGGAAACCCAATTTGGACTGGCGGAAGTTTTGGTCCTGAAGGGGGACTTATTGGCTTGATGGGAATCCTATTAATTTCAATATTCTTTTTATTCTACTTCAAAAAGAAGACGGGAAAAATATCAATTCATCCCATGTTTAAACGAACGTATTTACAAAACAAGGAAATGTTCACAAAAACGGATGAGCTTGCGTAACAAGTTTTGTATATTTACAGGTTCCTGAAAAATTCAGGAGCATTTGATCTTTGAAAATTGAACGTTAAAGCCAAAAATTTAGAAAGAGGTGTACACATTGTCTTTTGAAGAATATGGACTTAGCCCTGAATTATTGAGTGGGCTAGCCGATACACGAATTGACCAACCAACACCTCTCCAGAATGAAGTTTTACCCGCAGTTTTACAAGGCAAACATTTACTTGTAAAATCTGAAGCCGATGATGATGGAGTATTTTTGATTCCGGCGCTGCAAAAAATAGCTGAGAACGGAGAGGTAACTGGCACACAAGTTTTAATCTTAACACCATCGATAGAACGGGCTATTAAAATTGACGAATTAATTTGGGCTATGGGATATCATGCTCAAATAAGTAGTGCATTGCTTGCCATGAAAGGTAATAAGGGCGAGCAAGAACAAGCCGTTTTAGATGGAGCACCAGTGATTGTAGCAAATCCTGGTCGACTTATTGAAATACTGGAGAAGAATAATTTCCAGCTTCAAAATCTCAAGTTTATTGTGATTGATGAAGCACATAATATGGAAAACTTTAACCTTGTTAGCAGGGTTAAAGATATACTACGTTTTGTAGTCGGGGAACCTCAAGCCCTTATTCTTTCTAGTAATCAAAACAGAGCTACAGAGCAACTTTCCAAATTGATACTTAAAAATCCAGAGCTTATTGGGTTTGAGAGATCTAATGGTAAGGAAATATCTTCCACAGAAAATAAATCAGAAGAATCGATTAACGTTGATTTAGAAGAGGCCGAAAAGAAACTTGAAGAGGCTACTGTAAAAGTGGTGCTAAATCCCGAATCAAATGAGAGCGAATCAAAAGTAGAAAGTGAGAAAGGCTCGGAAGAAGTTCAGGAAATAGATATTGAGACAGCAAAAGAAAAGCTTGAAGAGGCAGAAGTGGAGGTTGTTTTAAATCCAGAAAGCAAAGATGAAACTCAATCTGATTCAACACTTGAAGCTAATACAATTATTGATACTCAACAGGTTGAACAGAAGCTTAAAAAAGCTAGTGTTAAAGTTGTTCTTAAAAAAGATATCAAGGAAAAAGAAGAAAATGTAGAACCCGTATTGGCAAATCCGGTTCTACAGGGTGAAGAATTAGCTAATCCAGTACCAAAAAATTTAGAACAAGGTTATATAAATGTGCCCCCAAGAATGAAGATTTCTACATTAATGGCACATTTAGAAAGCTCAAATGCCAAAAAAGTGATGGTTTTTGCTGCCTCAAAACGAACAACAGATCGACTCTTTCATATCATCAAGAAGAAAAGCTGGGGCGTAGTCAGCATTAGTGCAGGGCTTGATGATGAGACGTACAACGAGCGTTTTGCGAAGTTTACTTCAGGTGAAATGAGAGTTTGTCTCGTGGGTGGTATGGAAGCCAGCAAGGTTGATATAGATCAGGTTCAAGAAGTAATTAATTACGATGTCCCAAGCGAGGTTGAGGAGTACCGATACCGAGCTGAGCTGGTCGGAAAAGGAAAAGCATCTCAGATTATCTCTTTGGTATCCAAAATGGATCAAGAGGATATTAAGCGTATTTCTGAAGAAGTGGGATATCCTCCATCAGAACTACCTTTGCCTGCTGAAGTGAAAGACAAGAAGAAAAAGAAACCCACTTCAAAAGCAAAAACTACTGGAAAACCAAATAATAAAGGAAAAGGTAAAGGTAAGAATTCCCCTAAAAGCAGGAGTGAAGATCAGAAAGGTAGTAAAAGCTCTAAACGAACTAGAGTAGAAGTAAAAAAGAAAAAGCAGAAAGCTTTTGAGCTACCCCGACCAACTTATGAAGGCTTATCTGGAGGGCGGGAAGGAAGCCCGAACACGGGTGGAGTTTTTGGTTGGGTAAAAAAACTGTTCAACTAAATAATATTACTGATTAAGTTAAAAGGCGGCTCATTTGAGGCGCCTTTTTTGTTCAATTATTCGATTGCAATTCAGTTGAAATTGCACAATTATGGAATAAAAAAAATAAAGAAAGAAGTATGGCTGAATTCATCAAATTATATGAAGATCCAATCGATAAAAAAGCGCTCCGTTATGTAGTTGATATACTTAAAAAAGGAGGGTTGATCATTTACCCAACCGATACGGTTTACGGTTTAGGTTGTGATATTAAAAATAAAAAAGCACTGGAAAAAGTAGCTCGTATAAAGGGTATTAAACTTGAAAAAGCAGATCTTTCATTTATTTGTTCAGATTTAACAAATCTTTCAGATCATGTAAGTCAGATTGAAACAAAAACGTTTAAAATTTTAAAACGCTCTTTACCTGGCCCATATACATTTATTTTACCTGGCAGTAGTAATCTGCCTACGGCGTTTAAGAAGAAAAAAACAGTTGGTATTCGTATTCCAGATCATCCAATTGCATTAGCTTTAGTTAGTGAGCTTGGTAACCCCATAGTTTCAACTTCTATAAAAGATGATGACGAAGTAATTGAATACACTACGGATCCGGAACTTATTTTTGAAAAATGGCAAAATAGAGTAGATGTAGTTATCGATGGTGGATTTGGAGGGAATCAGGCTTCTACTATTATTGATCTAACACAAGGCGAACCTGTATTGATTCGCGAAGGTAAAGGTGACCCTATCCTTTAGATATAATGGATAGTAATCAAACAAAAATGAAAAAATAACCATGAAAATAATCTTACTTCTCATTTCAATCCTGGTTTTAGGCGAAACAGCATTATATGCACAAGATTATACTGCCATGACCTATAATATTCGCTATAGTACGCCCAGTGATGGGGAAAATTGGTGGGAACTTAGAAAGGAATGGGTAGCGGATGTGGTTAATTTTTATGAGCCAGATGTAATGGGAATTCAAGAAGGACTTCATACTCAGGTTCAATATTTAGACAGTGTACTAGTGAATTATGGATATGTTGGTGTAGGAAGAGACGATGCTAAACAAGCCGGAGAGTATGCTGCTCTATACTATCGATCAGATAAACTGGAAGTACTTGACAGCGGAACCTTTTGGCTCTCTGAAACTCCAGACATACCTTCGTTTGGGTGGGGCGCAAATTATAGACGAATAGCAACATGGGCTAAATTTAAAGCCAAAAATACCCCGGAAGAATTTTGGGTTTTTAATGCTCATCTGGATCACGAAAGACCTCTAGCTCGTTTAAATGCTGTTAAATTAATAATTGAAAAATCGGAAGCTTGGAATCAGCAAGAATTGCCAGTTATTGTAATGGGAGATTTAAATGCATTACCTGAGTCACCTCCAATTCAATACTTAAATTCTAAAATGAATGATTCGAAATTAATATCGAAAACAAATCCTATCGGACCTATCGGTACATTTAATGGCTTTGATGTAAATCACCCATTAAGCAACAGAATCGATTATATTTTTGTGGATGAAAAAGTTGAAGTTCAAAAGTATGCGGTAATTTCAGAAACCAGAAACCAGAAGACACCATCAGATCATTTACCGGTATTTGTAAAGTTTTTACTCAAATAAATCTAAAAATACCTAGAATGGGTTATCGATATTTATAAGTGAGTTAATAATTTTATGAGCAAAATTCATTAATACAAGCTCATGAAATATTACTTAATACTCATTCTGTTTTTATTTTCAATTTCCATAAATACTAATGCTCAGGTAACTTATCAGACCGCATATTCTAACCCAGAGGATGTTTATCCTGGTTATTTAGGTCTTCATTACTTTGCAGTAGATGCTGGTTTTAGCAACACTTCTGGAGCTTCAATTTGGAGTGTAGGTGCAGATGGACTTTATCCTATTAACGATAAAATCGGGGTAGATGTACTAGCATTATACTCGCTGTTTTCTTTAGCAAAAGAAGGTCCTGCCTTTCTATTTAATGGAGGGATTGAATTCGAAATCTCTAAACAAACCAAACCAGGAAAAATACCTGTGCTTCTAGCTTTCAGCTACGAGAAAGACTATATGAATAATAAGGAGGTTCAAACTTGGGAGTCGGTAACTTTACAGGCAGAGGTCCAGAAAGAGTTTGTTGCGAGAGGCGGTATTTATTTGAGAAATAGTGCTTTGGAATACGATCAGGGGACAACCTATTTTGATCAAACTGGATTATTTCAGGCAGGGGTTTATGCCGGGATTGGGTACAATTGGAAGAGTTATATACATGTTCGGGATAGTGATGGCTATACCTTTGCTGCAGGAAAATTTATTCGACCGTATGCCGATTTACTTGTGATTCCAACCACCGTTGACCTCGAATTAAATGGTGCAAAAGCGGCAGAACTTAACGAAACACTAGGATGGCGTGTTGGTGCCGTTCTAGTTGCAAAACCATACACTAAAAGCGAAAACTTTGATCGAAAGTTTGGCTTCTTTGGAAATTCAATATTCAGAATGGAATTTGGTCAACGACCAATTGGCGGGTTTTTTGTAACTACAGGTGTAGCATTTGCTCTTAAGAAGTTTAATTAAAAATAATTAACGACTGGGAGAAAACCCGATATCCAATAGCTTAAATAAAAAACGCCTCTCCAAAAAATGGAGATGCGTTTTAAGCATAGATGACCACAATGCATATTTTGTTAAGCAGACAGCTTTCCAGCTGATGTCATAACAAAGTCTTTAATAGCTTCGAAGGCATTTAGCGTTTTCTCAATATGCTCATCATTATGAGCTGCAGTTGGTATTAACCGAATTAGTACGATACCTTTTGGTACTACAGGATAAGAAACACCACTTACGAAAACGCCATGTTCTTCACGTAGTTTTCTCATAATATCCATACATAAATCAGTACTTCCTTGTGTGAGTACAGGCGTTACTGGACTTTCAGACGGAAGAACATTATAGCCGATTTTCTGTAATCCCTCTCGAAGTTTTAATGTATTCTCCCAGAGTTTTTCTCTCCATTCTGGATGCTTTCGAATCATCTCTAATCGTTTTCGAGCGGTAACTACGATAGGTGTGGGAAGTGATTTTGCAAAAATCTGACTTCTCACATTTGCTCTAAGAAATTTAATAACTCTTGGCTCGGAAGCAACAAATGCACCAATAAGGGCGCCTGCTTTAGCGAATGTACCGAAATAAATATCAATTCCGTCTTGGCAACCCAATTGAGTTCCTGTACCAGAACCATCATGACCTAAAGTTCCAAAACCATGAGCATCATCTACTAGTAATCGGAAAGGAACTTCTTTCTTTAGTTCGATGATTTCATTTAGGATTCCCAAATCTCCAGTCATTCCAAAAACACCTTCAGTAATTACTAAGATGGAAGAACCTTCTTTTAGCTTAGTTTTTGCTCTAAAAAGTTGCTTCTTAAAACTTTCGATATCATTATGTTTAAAAACAGACTTATCGCACATTGCTAGTTGTTTTCCGTCAACGATACAAGCGTGACTCAGCTCATCATAAATTAAAAAGTCGTTTCGATCTACCAAAGAGTGGATCACACTCATAATACCTTGGTAGCCAAAGTTAAGAAGAAGTGCCTCTGGTTTGTGAACAAACTCTGCAAGTTCTGCTTCAAGACCCTCATGCTCAGTAGAGTTTCCGGTCATTAATCGAGCTCCCATTGGTGCACTAAGGGAGTACTTTGCAGTAGCTTCTACATCAACTTTTTTTATCTCTTCGTTGCTTCCAATTCCGAGATAATCGTTGATACTCCATACGACCATATCTTTGCCGTTAAATTTCATTTCTGGACCTAGTGGTCCTTCCAATTTTGGAAAGGTATAATATCCGTACCCATCAGAAGTAAACGAGCCTAGCGGTCCTGGCCGTTCTTCAAGCTTGTCAAATAAATCCATGCAGAGAGACTAGAGTGAACAATAAATTTTTTTAGTTACAAAGACTTTCTTAAATCTTAACAACAAAAATACGTAAATATCAATCCAAGTAAAAAGTTTAAAAATCGGGTCTTAAAATGAAAAGACCGTCTTCAATATCACTTACAATAAGCACTTCACTTTCGAAGTAAGGGTAATTGCTCCAAGCACCTTTATACGCTCTATCTTGTTGATTTGGTAAGGCAGGTTGTGTATCAAAATAACCGACAGGATCCAATTCAAGGTTCTGAAGATTTCCAATCCTAAATGCACGAAGTCCTGATGTATAATTTGATTGGTAAACAAAGCCATCTCTTATATAAAGGTTATGATCGATGGAAGTGGTAGTGTGTAAGTAGAAACCTAAAAACTCAGGATTTTCCAGATTTCGAACATCCCAAATATAAGTTCTAGTTTCCCTTCCTAAATTGTTTTCATCTAACTCATCATTCATCAAAAAATAAGAATGATCTTCAGTCAACCACCCCTGATGAGAATATTGCATTTGTGCTTGACCTTTAAAGCCAAGAGTTATCGGGTTTTCTTTATCACTTACATCTGTGATTACTACAGCGCCTTCGGCCGAACTAACACAAAGTTCCTTACCCCGATGATCAGAATCTGGACCATCATAAACAACACATTGGGTATCATGAATGTAACCAGGCGCTATATTAGGATATGACTGTAAATCGGTTTCAGCATCAAAAAAGCATCCGGCAAACGTAGGTTGTATTGGATTATTAATATCAACAATATGTAACCCAGTTTCATTACGAGAGCCACAAATCTCAGCATTAGTAACACCTACAGCGTAGGCAAATCCAGTTTCTTCATTAATTACAATATTATGAGCATTTGCAAACCGATCATATAAAGCATCGTGAGTAAATGTTAAAAACTCTCCACTAAAATTTCTTAATTTTGTTAAGTCAAATACCTGCATTCCATGAGCTTGCGCATCGCTTACAACAAAAGCGTGATTATCGAAGACCTTCATGTCTCTCCAGGTGGAACCTTCTACTATAGTTTTTGCAGCTTCTGTATCCCCGATCCCAAAAGTACAGGCGGGAAAAGATCTATCAAAATCAGCAATTTTAAACTTAGCATTCAATGTAGACTCTTCTAATTTACCAATAACAACAGGATTATTCGGATCTGAGATATCTACAAAACTTACCCCATCTATTAATCCAACGAGTGCATATTCTTTATTGGTCATTGGGTCTTTCCAGCCCCAGATGTCATTTAGACGAAGTTGTGATTTTTGATTATTGGTAAGACCATTGAATTCAACCTCTGTAAGACCATAAAGTTTCCATGGCTCAACAGAAGCGTATAACTCAATATTTTCGCAGGGAAATGTATCTTTGGCAAGCCCATCAATACATGGATAATTGGCAATTTCGAGAGAGCCTGAATTTTCTTTACAACCTGGTAAAAGGAGCATTAAAAAAATGATAATCAGTACCAGAGAAGTGGATTGGCTTTTCATATCAAAACTAAGATTGAACGATTAAAAATATTACTAAAGAAAAACGCCATTTCAGCATATTTATTTAACTAAAAAATTAATCAGGTTTTATATCGAAGACAAAATAAAAGCGCTGATTTGGTTGGATATAAATCTTCGAGTGACTCCTTTTCATTTAACATAAATCGTACTTCATAGCCAACTCCAATGTTTAAAAAATCTCCAATTGGAACAAGTAAATTTACTGCAGGAACAATACCAAACAAAAAATCTTTCCCATTTCTCACATTTTGGGGGCTAGTAGTATAACTTGTCTGATGAGAAAAGAACCTAACACGGGGAGCTATTCCACCTTTTATTATAAAATAACGGAGGTCTCGTTCAAGATAAAATTCATAATCAAGATCAAAATTATAAATCTCCATTCTTTGACTAACAACTGAAGGAACTCCGGAAACAGGGGCAATAAATGAAGTCTTCATTTTAAATTTCTGGGAGTAATTTAATTTTAAAGATTCCCCAAAACTGAAGGATTGATCTTTAGTTAATTTAAAATTGCTTGAAAAATTAAGACCAAAGCTTTCATATCGGCTACTGGTAGAAACCTTAAGGGATAAATACTCCTGAGCTAAAGCATTGTATGAAAAACTTAATAAATAGATGTAGATTAGTAGAAATAGCTTTTTACAAAAAATGGACAATAACTTCATTATGAAAAGTTTTTTACTAACAATTACTTTAGTAATAATAACAAACAATTTAATAGTTGCACAGCAGAATAATTTATACGAAGAACTTTTGAACGATCATGTTGGGCAATCTTCAAGGGTGTACTATAATAACCTTGTTAATGATGAAAGATTAGATCAATACTTGTCATCATTCCAGGAAGTTAATGTCTCTGCAATTGATGACGATAGAAAAAAGGCACTTTTAATTAATGCTTATAATGCTGGTACATTAAAAATTGCTGCCGAGCATTATCCAACCGAAAAAATTGAAAATATCTATGATGGGAAATTATTGTTAGGTAGGATTTTTAAGAAATCTCCCTGGGATGAACTGATAGTAAATATAGCGGGAGAGCGGCTCTCGATGAATGAGATTCGAAAAAGGTTAATAAATCTGCAGGATCCTCGCATCGCTTTTTTATTATTTCAACCCT
This sequence comes from Balneolaceae bacterium, assembly GCA_040222455.1. Classification (GTDB taxonomy): domain Bacteria; phylum Bacteroidota; class Rhodothermia; order Balneolales; family Balneolaceae; genus RHLJ01. The sequence goes on from JAVKDD010000020.1 coordinate 66,135, forward strand.
ACATAGAAGGCCCAAAAATTATTGAAAAGCCAGTTACTTCTTCAAATATTGAACAATATTTAGTTAGCAGGTCAGATGATTTTTGGAATGATCAATTTAATAATGTGTATGATTTTGGACTTAGAATCCTGATAGTCTCTGGAATTCTTGAAATACAGAGAGATTTCTTTCCATCAAAAAAAGAATCGTTTATTGCATACATTGTTGAAAGAGTAGATTTAGAAATAATGGCTGAGTTTGAAAGCCATTTTGCTAGTTACGGGGGGCGAACAAATATTAAAAAAGCTATTTTAGCTGATGTAGACAATAACCCCGAAGCTTGGAACTTAAAATATAAGACATATCCATGGGTCATGAATGGGTTGGATTAAATAGGTGTTCAAATTTGAAAATAAAATAGCATGCTGATACTTCTAAAATACATTGCAAAACTGCTTAAGGCATTAGCCTCTGAAGCATCTCCTGCTCAAATTGCAGGTGGTTTAATATTGGGAATGATCATAGGACTAACCCCAGTGCTATCCGTCCATAATTTACTAATCGTTGTCTTGATCATCATTTTAAAAGTAAATGTTGGAATGGCAATTTTAAGCTTTCTAGTTTTTAGTGGGATTGCATATTTAGCAGACCCAATTTTTCATAATTTTGGCATATGGTTATTAGAGCACGAGGGAATGCAAGCAACTTGGACAGCCATGTATGACAACGAATTTTGGGCAATTACCAAATTCTATAATACAGTTGTAATCGGTAGTTTTTTAATTGCTCTTGCTTTATGCATTCCTATGTTTCCATTAGCTCAGATTGGAGTTGTACAATATCGAAGGCACATTCACGAACGAGTAATGAAAACCAAAGCTATGAAGTGGTTAAAAGGAACAAAGTTGTTTTCAGTGTATCAAGCATATTCAAGAGTAAGGAGCTGATATGAGAGTTAAAGGAATATTATTCGTTTTAATTGTTACAGGGTTAGTTTTTTTGGCGAGCTGGGTTAGTATAGATTCTTATATCGAGTCAGAAATTGAATATCAAGCAAGTTTGGTAAATGGTGCAGTAGTTGAAATAGAGGATTTCGAGTTAAGCCTTGTAGATTTAAAAATTCGCTGGAACCAGCTACAAGTAGCAAACCCAGATAATACATGGGAAAATTCATTTGAAACAGGCGAAGCTGAATTGGATTTTTTGTTTTGGCCTACGCTATGGGAAAGAGTAATTATTGAAGACATCATTTTAAAAGATTTTAAGCTAGATACGGAAAGAGAAACAGATGGCTATTTTGAAATACCCATAAATGAAAGTGGTGAAGAAGCCGAGCCAGGATTTATAGCTGGTGTAATATATGAGATTTCATCAGAGGCAAAAGAAAATGTGAATACTGAGTTCTCAAATATTAAAGCCGATATAAACGTAGACAGCCTGATGGCGCTTTTAGATCTTAAAGCTCCTGAGAAAATTGATTCGGTAAAGAATGGCTTAGAAGAAAAATACCAAAAATGGGAAACTACGTTCAAGGAAACGGATATCAATAAAGAGATCTCAAACATTGAGACTACGATAAATGCAATAGATGTAAAGAATATCAAAGAAGTAGATAAAGTGCTCGCATCAATTAAGAATGTTCAAAAATTAGCAAAACAAGTAGATTCTCTAAAAACAAGAGCACAAACTATTCGGAATGATTTCCAAAATGATTTTGAAAATGCAAGGTTTAGTGTAGGATTAATTGATAACTGGATAGCAGATGATTACGAAAGGGCGCTTTCGTTAGCAAAACTTCCAAAAATTGATGCCCAAAATATTGCACAATCATTATTCGGACAGGAACTATTTTCTGATTACGCCGCCTATTTAGAATATATCGCCATAGCCAGGGAGTATAGCTCTAAACTCGCCGGAGGTGAAGACGAGGAAAAGATAGAGCGTTACGAAGGTAAGGATTATAAATTCAGTGATAAATATGAATGGCCAGCTTTTTGGATTCAAAACATTGATCTATCTGGTGAAACTAAAACAGCGATCCAATTAGCAGGAAAAATAACAAATATTAGTAGCGATCAGCAAAAAACTAAAGAGCCGATTGTTTTTAATTTAGGAGGTAGTGATGCCTCTAACAGAAGTATGAATCTTTCTGGAGAATTTAATTATTTGGGTGAGGATCCAAGAGAAACGGTCCGGTTTAACTATTCAGGATTCAGTCTTGCAGGCACAAAACTATCACCATCTCAACTACTGCCTTACAATTTGGTTGAAGGTACGGGGGAAGTAACAGCGCAAGTAAATATTATTGATAAAAGGATTGATAGTGAAATAGAATATCTCAACAAAGGGTTAAAATTTGATTTTGGAGAGAATCCTGACCAAGGAAGAGTTCAACAGCTAATCAGAAATGCCGTTTCTAGTGCTAACCAAATAAATGTAACCGCTCTTGTTGATAATGTAGATGGCCCTCTAAAAGTAAAAATCCGATCAAATATCGATAATCTTTTTGTTGACGCCTTAAGGAGTACAATCAGTAATGAGGTTGAACAAGCAAGAGCTAAAGTTGAAGCTAGAGTTAAACAAGAAATAGGAAATAGAAAAGAAGAATTACTCTCTTTTAAGGACGAAAAAGAGGCTCAAATTAGGCAAGAGTATGATAAGCTTGAAACTAGAGTTGAAGAAGAATTAGCTAAAGTGACTAAGCTTCAGGATGACTTAGAAAAAAGAAAGAAAGAAATTGAAGAAGAGATCAAAAAGAAAGCGGCGGACGCTTTAAGAAAGAAAATTGGTTTTTAGAATTCGGTTATAAATAGTCATTTATAGAACCCGTATCCTAATCAGAACAACGAGGCCTTGTTAATTTTCGATAGATCAATCAGTTTAACTAGCTGCTCGGAATTCTTCAATAATTTTAGATAGAGAATAGACTTCATCTGAATTGCCAACATACCACAGTCTTTTGAAGGAATCATTATTATCTAAAATATTTAAATTACCATCAATGCTATAGTAGTATGTTTCCTGTATTGAATTAAATTTTATTGCAACATTGTTAGGTAAATTTACAGATGAATTAATCTGGTAAAACCAACTTTGCCCTAAATTTATAATGACGGGGGAAGCTTCTATTAGTGAGGTTTTAAGTTTTATGAATCGATTGTCATTATCAAACTTTGATAGTTCATCAAGTACCTTAATTATTGTGTAATCACTGTACTCAGGGTAATAAGACCTAAAATTATAATAAGAGGCATTAATTTTTGGATCACTACCAATATTGGAGCCATAATAGGCTAAATAAATATCTTTACTTTGATACTCACTCAAAGTATCTGTAATCGATTCTAATGTATTTAATCGGTGAGAGAATTCCGTAAACAATTTAGAGCGTATTTCTTCATTTTTGATATTATCTTGATGATTATTGTAGATAAATGAAATACTTCCGACGATAATAGTAGAAAGTAAAAAAGAGCCAAAGTTAGAATTTAAAAAACTAAAAAAGTTAAACTTCTCTTTTGAGTCTTTATCCAGTTTTTTCTTTATCTCACTCCTATATTGCTCTTCCAGAAGTATTCGGTTTTTTTCTTTTTCAGATAACATAAATCTAATATTTAATAGTAATCACAAATCTATAAATTCGAATCAGCCAAATATTCGTGTACATATTTAATAGCCATAGAACCTTCACCAACGGCTGAAGCGACTCGATTCATGGCGCCTGCCCTGACATCTCCCGCAGCAAAAATTCCCGGAGTGCACGTTTCTAACAAATAAGGCTGGCGTTCAAGCTTCCAGACTTTAGTAAACTCTTCATATTTGCTTAAATCCCTCCCCGTTTCGATAAAACCACGATCATTTTTAATTACATCCGCTTTCACCCAATCGGTATAAGGTCGGGCGCCAATAAAGATGAATAGGCCATCGGCCTCAACTTCTTTTATAGCGCCATCTCTACAGTCTTTAAGTGCTAGCTTTTGAAGATTTCCATCACCAAGAGCTTCTTCAACTTCAGTAAATCCGAGCAAGTTAATATTATCAGTCCCATCAATCTGGTCAATTAAATAAGAAGACATACTTGATACAAGTGAATCTTTTCTAATGCAGATGTACACATTTTTGGCAAAGGTTGAGAGATACATAGCTGCCTGACCTGCAGAATTCCCGCCACCAACGATATATACTTGTTTGTCTTTAAAAGCGTGAGCTTCCGTCATAGCAGCGCCATAATAAATTCCTGCCCCTGTAAAATCAGACACTCCTTTACTTTCCAGCATTCTATAATTTACTCCCGTTGTTACCACTACTGCTTTGGCATTTATAGAACTTCCATCGGCAAGCTTAACAGTTTTATATTGATCGTTTACTTCAATCTCATTCACCTCTTGCGGGGAAAGGAATTCGACACCAAATCGGGTTGCTTGTGTAATTGCTCTGCGAGCTAAATCAGACCCACTTAGTCCATTTGGGAAACCAAGGTAGTTTTCAATACGTGAACTGGTTCCTGCTTGTCCGCCAGGCGCTCTTTTTTCGATAAGTAGTGTTTTTAATCCTTCAGAGCCTCCATAAACGGCAGCGGCTAATCCGGCAGGTCCTGCACCTATTATAGCAACATCATAAATATTCTCAGAAGCGGATGGATTTCTTCCCAATTTATGAGCGATTTCAATAGGAGATGGATTTAATAAGTGACTCCCATCCTCAAAAAAAATAGCAGGTAAATCTTTTAGTGCTATTTGTTCATCAGAAATTAATGCGTCTCCCTTATCCGACTGTTCAATGTCTAACCAACGATAAGGAATCAAGTTACCTGATAGGTAATCTTTGATAGCATGAGATTTAGGTGAGTATTGATAGCCAACCAATCTAATACCAGTAAACTCGGGCTTAAAATTCGCCTGCCATTCATCCAGTAAATCGTCTAAAACCGGATATAATTTTTCTTCGGGAGGGTCCCAGGGCTTCAATAAATAATAATCGAGCTGAACATCATTAATGGCTTTTATAGCAGCATCGGTATCGGAATAAGCAGTAAGTAATACGCGTTTAGCTTCAGGAAAAACTTTTTTTGCCTGCTCTAAGAAATCGACCCCGATTATATCAGGCATTTTTTGGTCAGTAAGAAATAGAGCTACAGTCTCACCTTTCTTTTTTAATTCTGGAAGAGAATCCAGAGCCTCACTCGGAGAATCGGTACTTAAGACTCTATATTCTGAACGATACTTATTTCTTAAATCTCTGGAAACAGCACGCAGAACCTGAGGATCGTCGTCTATTGCAAATAGTATGGGTTTGTTCATTATTCAATTTTTTAATGCTCAGTGCTCAATGTTAAATGAGTCGAACTTCATTTAACATTGAGCACTTAAAACTTAACATTATTAAGAAAGTGGAAAAATTAATTCAAAAATAGTCTCACCTGATTTTGAATGGACTTTAATCTCTCCATTGTGTTTTTCAACGATTTTATGAACTACATCCAATCCAAGTCCGGTCCCTTTTCCAATGTCTTTAGTAGTAAAAAAAGGATCAAATATTTTAGATTGAACATCTTCTGGAATTCCAGCGCCATTATCTTTAAAGAAAAGAGTTAGCCTTCCATTCTTACTTTCGGCATTCACCCAAATCTTACCTTCTTCAGGTAAAGCATCTATGGCATTATCTAAAATATTCGTCCATACTTGATTAAGCTCACTTACGAAACCACAAAATTCAGGTAAATCATCTGGAATATCTACCTCAATTTGAACCTTCTTCTGTTTGGCCTTGTGATTTAACATTGTGATTGTACTCTTCAGCGATTTCTTCAGTTCAACAACTTCCTTGTCGGAGCCGCGATCCATGTGAGAATATGTTTTAACAGAAGAAATTAAATCAGAAATCCTACGTGATGCATCTTCAATTTCTTCCACCATTTTTTCGGTAGTAAGTACATCTTCAATCCATCCAAGCACGGCGGGTAGATATTCATCTTCTACATGTTTGTGAACAAACTCTAAATCATCAATATTAAAACAGTATTCCGCAAAAGTATTTGCAAAATCAAAGCCTTCTTCTACTCCATGATCTTCCATCCAATCGGTAAGTTCATCTTCCAGCTCTGTACGCTCCATCAATGATTGATGATTGCTGGTGCCTTTATTCGCCTTTCTAAAAACAAGTTCATTAACAGCGTCAATTTGCTCTAAAGTGAGTCTGATGTTCATTACGGCTTTAAACTTATCAGGTGTAGTTCGAAGCCTTTTTCGTAATTCAGTAGCTCCACGTACTATGGCAGAGGCAGGATTATTCAACTCGTGCGCCAATCCAGCCGAAAGCTTTCCAAGCGCAACCATTTTTTCGTTTTGCTGCTGACGGGAGGTAAATGATCGTATTCTATCGGAAAGTGAATGAACAAAAACCTCGATCAATTCATATTTTTTTGAAATTTCTGGGAAGAGTTCTTCTGGTGTTCGAAGAATGGTTGTTTCTTCAGTAACCGTTAAATATGCTGCAGAACTTTGCATTCTTGAAAAAGGAAGTTTCCCTGAGATTTCACCAGTACTGAACGTACCTAATGGCAAAAATTGACTGCCTTGCTTTAATTGAATTTTTACCTCCCCATCTAGAATAATCATCATTTCTAGAATCTCATCACCTGGCTTTGCGATAATTTCATCAGGTTGATAAGTATTTAATTCTGAGTTCTCTGCCAGCCATTCGAGTTGCTCTCGAGGAACATCTTTGAACTGGGGAAATTTTTGAAGGGATTGAACAATGAAATCAGTCATTGCTTTAAAAAATTAGGTTGTAGGTCAGGTATTTTTTGCATGTCTACATCAAGTGACATTGATCCATCAATTTCATCACTTATACTAATTTCGGCTAATTTTCGTCCCGCTTGAATTAGTGGCAAACAGACAGCATTTGCTCCAGCCTGTTTTAGTGCTTGATGCTCATCATCTCTCATCGTTAGTGCATAAATATCGCCATTATACTTATTTTCTCTCAACATTTGTGTTGCAGAGACTTTTGTATCAGGGTTTGGCATGGCAAGCATTATTGATTTAACCCCACTCAAGTTGATGTTTTCCCAAAGTTCAGCATCTTGTGCATCTCCGTAAACAGTCCGTCTTCTTTTTTGTAGATTGGATTCAATTTTTGCTGGATCAGAATCCATTCCTGTTACACGATACTCTCGTTCTTTTAAATAATCGTATGCAGCAGATCCGGATTGACCCATGCCAACGATCAAATATTCAGCACCCCCAAGATTAACAACTTGTTGCCCGGGATGTTTAACGTTTCTTTCAAGAGGAATAAGAATGTGTTCCATTTTTTTCCATAAAGTATTTGCCTGAGCTGAAAGTGGTGCGTTTATAGTGTATGATATTGCAGTTAAAACGGCAAATACTATAATTACAGATTCAGGAATAAATCCTGCTGAAGCCGCAACCATTCCAGCAATTAAAGTGAACTCACTAAAAGAAGAAAGAGTAACTGTTACCATAAAAGAGTTTCTTGAACGTAGTTTGAATAGAACTAGTAAAAAGAAAAAGAGAACAGCTTTAATAGGTAAAACAGCAAGGATAGCTCCGGCAAAAGCCAAATCACTCATAGATGGAAGTCCAGCCAGTCCAACTTCAAGAAAGAATCCTACTAGAAAAGCTTCTTTTAATCCCCAAAGTTTTTCGGCAAGTTCATCCGCTTGCGAAGTTCCAGATAAGAGTGCACCTGCTACTAATGCGCCCAGTTCGGAGGATAGTCCGAGAAATTCAAATAATCCTGCGCCACCAAGAGCTAAGATCAAACCAAAAAGGAGCTGAAGATCTTCATGTCCACTTTGGTATAGAAGTTTAACTAAAACAGGACGCAGAAATGGAAGAGCAATAAGTCCGATGCTCCAAATTTGAGGGGCACCTCCTCCAGTTAAGGCCAGAACCGTAATTGCTACAATGTCTTGAAGAATTAAAATCCCAATGGAAACCCGAGCATGAAATGCATTTAATTCCCCACGGGCTTCGAGTGTTTTTGCAGCTAATACCGTACTGGAAAAGCCAAGTAATACACCAATAATTAACCCTTCAATTAACTCAAATCCGAATGCTATTGAAATAAGAAGGAAAATCCCTGTACTTATAATTAAATGAAGACTTCCTGCTCCAAAAACTTCAGGTCGTATAACGTTCTTTATCCTTAAATGAAGTCCAACAGTAAATAACAAAAATACGACACCGTAATGCCCGACTTCATGCAAAAAGTGGGTGTCATCTGAAACGCCAAAAAGTGAGAGTACAACACCGGCTATCAGATAACCGATAAGTGGGGGAAGTTTTAATTGTTTTACTCCCATCCCTAAGAAATAAGCGAGCACAAGCCAGAGAACCATTTATAAATATTAAAACATTAAATAACAGAAACTATGAGTCGCTGAATATGGTGAATCTCGACTTCGTTGACAAGCGAACTCAATAGCTCTTTTCTATGTAATAAATAGATTAATTATCTAAGTAATTTTAAAATTCATTTATTCACCTATATTAATACAAATGAGACTGGAAAAAAGTTAAACCCAATGCTAGCTTGTTATAGGAAAATACATTGTGGTTATTAATCTAACTTATAGTAAATAGTAATTGTGAAAACGGGTCATTTTCTATTTTCGTTACTTGGCGTCTTTTTTTCAGGGATAAACTTTGGTTTGGCACAACCATCAGAGCCGACGGGGTTTCCATTTATCGAAACGTACCAGCGCGGTCAATTCGTAGGAGCAGGTCAGACGTGGGGAATCACTCGGGCTGATGATGGACTTTTGTATTTTGGAAATACTAGGTATGGAATTCAGGAATCGGATGGACTTTACTGGCGAAATATCAAAATGGGTAATAATTCAGCAGCTTTATCCTTCGCAAAAAGAGAAGATGGGATTATTTTTGTAGGAGGGCAGAGTGATTTTGGTTACCTAAAACGGGATTCGTTGTTAAGACGCTCTTATTATTCATTGGCTGATCTCATCCCCGACTCATTGGCATTTATCAGGGATGTAGAATATACCTTTGTGCTGGGTGATCGGGTGCATTTCGTTTCACCAGAAATTTGGTATGTCTATTCAGGCGAGTATGTAACCGCGCAAACGAATATTTCGACTATTCTTTCGGCTGCTCTTTGGAATAATTCTATCATCACTTTGCACGAAGATGATCAGATTAAACGTACAAAAGGTGAAAATTCATTTACTATTTCACTTCCTAGTGATAAAACAAAAGCCCTTAAACTTTCAAGTTCTGGAAACAGATTGTTTATGTTAGATGAGGAGTTTGTTTTATGGGAATTAAATGAATCTAATATCTGGTCAAGGCTTTTTAAGTTATCAAACGATATTTCTGAAGCATCAGTAATTGTGAAAGACTTTTTATGGTCAAAAGCCGATTATATACATATTGCTACTTCAAACGGTTTGTACACCTATAACCAGGATGGCGATTACATTCATACCATTTATGACTCTGACGGACTTTGCGACAATGATTTAGGAAGACTATATGAAGATGATGCATTAAATATTTGGGTAAGCAGTTCGTTTGGGGTGAGCGTTTTAGAATATGGTAGGGCAATGCGAGAGTTTTTACCCTCTGCCCACAATTTTCCAGAGAATTCGGCTACATTGAAGAATTTCAATGGTTCGTTGTATGCAGGTGGTGTTAATGGTTTGTTTGTATGGGATAGTGGGAAATTTCGTCAAATCTACAACGATAGAAGCGTTTATGCGTTCGAATTAACAACGTATGGATTGGTAATAGGATCAGATAAAGGATTACAACTTTTAGATATCGAAGGAAGATTTCATACACTATTTTCAGAAGGAAGGGTTGATTTGATTCTTACCGACCGTGAAAACCCAGATGTTGTCTATTATTCTTATGATACAGAAGCGCTTAGGAAAGTAGTGCTAACATCCGAAAACAACTTTATAGACTCTAAATTGGTGGATTTTAAAGAGGGAGGATTCACTATTACCGAAGATATTAACGGTGACTTGTGGGTTGGGACAGGTCGTTATGGAGACTTTCATTTTGAGGCAAAGCAAGAAGATAATGTAATCGTTTCGATATCAAATGTTAGGCAGTTTACAGTAAATAATGGTCTTCCTACCGATGGGTTTAATTATACCATGTCAGTTGGACAAGATGTAGGTTTTATAACTTCAGATGGATTTTACAGGCTTACTGAAGATAGAGATTCGATTATAATTGACCATCGTTTTGATGGAATTTTTGTTGGGCAAGACCGTGCGGTTTGGCCAGTAGTTCAAGATAATAATGGGGGAATTTGGCTAGCATGGGCAGCGGCGCTTATTGGAAAAGCCGTTTATAATCCTGTAAAAGATGACTTTGAATGGTATGATGGAGAATTTACCCGCACAGCTCCATACTGGGATATCGATTTCATTTATCCAGTCTCGAAGAACCGTACATATTTTCAAACGAGATCTCAAAATCTGGCCTACCATGATTCCTCACTTTATAAGCAACCTCTACCACAAATAAATGCTCATATAACTTCGGTGATCTTAAACTCAGATTCCCTACTGTTGGAACCAAGAGGAGTAACCAACTCAGTTCTGGAAACACCCATTTCATATTTGGATAATAAAGTCCGGATCAATTATGGTATGATTGCTTTTTTACCGGAAGACCGTCTTTTCTATCAGATAAAGCTGGAAGGCTTAGACGAAGATTGGTCTAGTACGACGAATGAAAGATACCACGACTACACAAACTTAAAAGAAGGAAAATATACTTTTTGGGTACGTGGACATTCACTATATCCTGAAGAGGCTCAAATAGCATCGTTTTCTTTTGTAGTACTTCCTCCTTGGTACCGAACTTGGTGGGCACTCACTTTTTATGCATTATTTGGTTTCGGTGGCATAATTGTTTTAGTGAAAGTTCGTGAGAAACGTCTTTTAGAACGTCAACAAGAATTGGAAGAAGAGGTTTTAAATAGAACCGAAGAAATCCGAACTAAAAACGAGCAATTGGAACAGTTGGATAAAATGAAGAACACGTTTTTCTCCAATGTGAGTCATGAGTTTCGAACTCCACTTACCATTAGTAGTGGATTGGTTGATAAGTTAATGAAACAGAAAGATGTGGATTCTTCCAAAGGCCAGTACTTCTTGTCGGTAATTAAGCGAAATATGGTTCGTCTAGATGATATGGTAAGTCAGATTATAGATTTGACCAAATCGGATCAAAATTATCTCACCTTAAATAAAAAGAACTATAATGCAGATAATCTGGCGTCTATTTCAGTAGAATCCTTCCGGTCGCTTGCGGAATATCATGGACATAAATTTGAGTTCTATCCAAATGCTCAAGATGTAATTCTACATGCTGATCGCTCAAAAGTAGAAGTTATAATCAACAATCTTATTTCAAATGCGATTAAGTTCACACCAGATTCTGGAGCCATTGAAATAAGAACTTCGTTACAGAATAATTCATTTATACTTACTGTACAGGACAGCGGACCCGGTATTCCAAATGGGGATGAAGAAGTGATATTCGAGCGTTTTCACAGAATTAAGAGAGAGGAATCCGAATATGTAGAAGGAATGGGAGTTGGATTGGAACTTAGTAGAGCGTTGGCTCGACTCCATGAAGGTGATATTGTTGCAGTACCGAATTTAAGAATAGGAGCTTGTTTTAAACTGGAACTTCCAGTGGCTAAGTTAAGTGAAGATAAAAGTACTCCTATAGTTGAGTTACTAGATGAAGAATCAATGGTTAGCTATAGAGCAGACGAAGTAGATATCAATAATTCAGTATTCGATATTCTTTTAGTAGAGGATAACGAAGACATGATGGAATATGTAAGCAATATATTGTCTGAGTTGGGAACGATCAAAAAAGCAAAAAATGGGAGAGAAGCGTTAATCCTACTTGAAACCTACACTCCCGATATTATCATCACGGATTTGATGATGCCTGTTATGGGTGGGCAGGAACTAGTAGAAACTCTGTTCAAAAATGAGCAATGGAAACAAATTCCGACTGTAGTACTAACTGCAAAAGCATTAGAAGAGGATAAATTGACGTTGTTGAGAATTGGAGTAGTTGATTACATTACCAAGCCTTTTTTACAAGAACAATTAGTACTTAAGACTAAAAACCTGCTTACTTACTACACACGTAGAAAAAAATTAAAGCTTAGTATTAAAGCAGAAGAGATAAAAACAGAGTCTGATTTTGTAAATAAAGCAACGCTTTTTGTTACCAAAAATATCAGCAACAGCAACTTATCTGTAGACTTACTAGCAGATGAATTTTCTCAAAGTAGAAGATCATTTTACCGAAATCTCCAATTGGAGACTGGAATGACTCCCGCAGAGTTTATACGTGAAATTCGACTAACCACCGCAAAGTCGATGGTAACTTCCAATAAAAACCTACGTCTCGAGGAACTCGCGAACGCTGTAGGTTACAAAAGCGCCACCAGCTTCCGAAAAATATTCGAAGAGCGCTTTGGAAATCATCCTTTGGTGTAACAATGTTTCCCATTCACGAGCGAAGCGACCTGATCTCCCATTAATAGCCAAATTCTTGGGATTGCGGACAATCCTGATCTGCGGTATCCCAACACCAAATCTTACCCGTCATTGCGGACAAACCTGATCCGAAATCTCCTTAACAATGCCCCGTACCAGTTTATGGAGATGTCGCATCAAGTGCGACATGATGTGTTTTTTTAACCATTTGGCACATTTACACAGAAAGTTGGCACACCTGCGCAGATTTAATTCAATAGTTTTTGTGTAGTTATAAATCACTCACTCAAACTTTTTGATTTTATGAAAAAGCTCAGTATTTCTTTTTCCATCCTATTTTTTCTGACAGTCCTTTCAACTGCCGCTAAAGCACAAATTCCAACCGATAGTCTTCAACTTCACTTAAAAGCAGATGCTGGAGTGATTTTGACAGGAACGGAAGTAACTAGTTGGACAGACCAGTCTGGAAATGCAAATAATGCTACCCAAACATCATCTACTAATCGACCTGTTTTGGTCGATAACAGCATGAATGGAGAACCCGTCATTCGGTTCAATGGAACAAACTCTTTTCTCCAGCTTCCAGCAGCTACCAATCTTGGTATTCAAAGCAATGACTATGAGTTATTTATTGTAGCGCGTTCTGCAACAGCAAATACGAATGTTGAGTTTTTACTTGCCGGTTCTATTGAACAGTATGAATTACATACTAATGGTTCAGGAGGAATTCGTTATATACCCAAAACGCTGGTTTATATAGATGAAGGGTCTGTAGGAGATTATACGGATACTGAACCTCATCTTTATAATCTGAGAGCAACAGACACATATGGTAGTGTAACAGTTGACGTTGACAATTCTACTCAAAGCAATACGAACTCCAGAAGTTCTGATGGTGGAAATCTTTATTTAGGAGCTCGCGCTAATGGTTCGTTAGTATTAAACGGTGACATTGCAGAAGTACTTTTATATAATGCTGTTCTAAGTGAAAGTGGTAGAGACTCAGTTGAAAGTTATCTAAAGGGAAAATATAATATTGATCCACCAGTTGTAGCACCGACAACTCAGGCTACGAATCTTTCAACAAGTAATGTCACGGCAACCTCCATGACCATTAACCTTAGTTCTGGAAATGGGGAAAACAGGGTGATTATTGCCAAAAGTGGAACTGCAGTTGATGCTATACCAGTAGATAGTGTAACCTATACAGCGAATAGCGTTTTTGGATCAGGTACAGAAATTGAATCGGGTAACTATGTAGTGTATAACGGAACGGGAAGTTCGGCTACCGTTACAGGGTTGTCAGAGAATACATCCTATCATTTCACGGCTTTCGAGTATAACGGAGATACAGGGGAAGAAAATTATTTGACCATGAATGCCCCAACTGTGGCCGACACCACGTTGTTTACTCCAATAAGTGTTCAATCTCAAGAAACTGTAGAAACAACCGCTTCTTCCGCTACTTTCACTGCAATTGTACATTCATCTCCATCTCTTTCTACTAGCTATAGGGTACTTTGGGGAACTGAAGCATCTTCTTTGTCAGATTCAAGTACAACTATTGTAAAAGGAGCAGGCGCATCTACTGATACGGTATTCTATGAAATTACAGGACTATCAACTAATACGTTGTATTACGCACGTATAAGGGCAACAACAAGCCAGGAATCGATCCTTTCAGATCCTATACAGTTTTTCTTCAACAATACAACTATTCCTAATGATAGCCTTAGTCTTTGGCTTGCGGCCGACAGGGGCTTGGGGGATATTCAACATGGAGGAAGTGTCGATTTCTGGCAAGATTTATCTGGTGCTTCAAATAATGCCTCACAAAGTAGTACTTCAAACAGACCCACGTTAGATACAAGTGCCGTTAATAATTTACCAGCTCTTTATTTCAATGGTTCTTCAACCCTTGAAATCTCTTCTTCTTTAGGTATCGAAAACTCAGATTTTGAGATTTTTGTAGTAGCAAAATCTTCCAATAGCAATAGTGGGTATATTTTGACCAAGCAAGTAAGCGGGAGTTACTATCCTAGTTTATCGTATAATTATAATGATGATGGATTTAAGTTTGTGGGCAGCTTCAATTCTTCAAACCCTGAATTAGGTTTTGGCTCAAATAATGAATATAACGATGGAGTTCCACATTTATTCAATACCTCTGCAACAAGTAATTCGGGATTATTAAAAATTAATGCAGAGACAGTAGTCGAAAGTGCTGGCTTAGATTTTACACATAGTGGATCTGGTATTCTTTATATTGGTTCAGCCGGCAATAATCACAGTTTTCTTTCTGGTTATATCTCGGAAATAATTCTGTATAGAAGAACCCTTTCTGGTTTAGAAAAACATCAAGTACATAGATATTTATCTGATAAATATAATCTCGAACTACCTCTTGAAACTCCGACTCAACAAGTTTCCAATCTGGAATTTGAGAAAACAGGTGTTACCTCTGCAACATTGAATTTCTCCCCAGGAAATGGAGTAAATAATATGGCAATTGTAAAATCAGGAAGTGAGGTTAATGAAATACCAGTTGATAGTACAACTTATTCTACTTCTACTGTATTTGGGTCTGGTTCAGAAATTGGAACTGGAAACTTTGTGGTAAGCGCAGGATCAGACACTTCGGTAACCATTACCGGATTAACCCCTGGAACCACGTATTATGCCTCTTTATTTTCCTTTAATGGAGATTCAGGTTTCGAAAAATATTTAACCACTAACCCAGATACCGCATCTCTTTTTCTATCTCAAAGCGTTTTTATCTCACAAATATCGCCCTCTCCTTTTAGTTTTGGGAATGAAGCAAATACGTCCATTGAAGTTACCTTTAACGAAGCAATAACTACCTCATCTTTTGGAACGGATTCTTCTTTCATAGTAAATGGAAGTGAGAGTGGGCTACATTCTGGTACCTTTCAATTTTCTGGCGGTAATACAGTAGTTACTTTCACATCAGACAGTTTATTTAAGGCGGGTGAAAGTGTAACCGTTGGAATAACGAACAAATTGCAAGGTGCTACCAAGACTTTTGAAGATCCCAGAACCTATTCCTTTAATATAAAAACTAAATTCTCTTCGGGTACTTTTGAAAAATCAGCTTCACTAGATCAAAGTTTTACTTCCAGCAAAACAATGGTATCTGATATGAACAATGACGGTTTGAATGACATTATAATGCTAAATCGAGGTAATTACTCAATTTCGGTTCGTCTTGCTGATAGTGACAGTACATTTTTAGAACCCGATGATTTCACAGCCGGGGATAGCCCCACGAGTTTTGCAATAGCAGATATAGATGGAGATGGAGACGAAGATATTCTGGTCACCGATGATGATAGCTCTGTATTGAAGGTGATGTACAACGACGGGGATGGGGAGTTTGAAAACAGTACGAGCTATTCGCTGAACGATTATTCGTATTCAGTAACCTCCGGTGATTTAGATCATGATGGAGATTTGGATGTGGTTGTAGGTTTGAACGGTAATATTTCAGTACTAATAAACGATGGAACAGGAACGCTATCTTCTCCTATAGATTATTCAACGAATGAATCGGAAGAAGTAACAGAAGTAAAAGCAGTAGATATCGATGGGGATGGTGATACTGATATTCTGGCTTCAGATGAGTACGAGAGTTTTTATATGTTAAAAAGCAATGGAGATGGCACATTTAAATCTCCTCAGGTACTGGATACATTTGATTATCCATTTGATCTTGTATATGGAGATATAGATGGAGATGGAGATGTTGATGCAGTGTTGTCCAGTGATGACGATAGTTATTTATATGTGTATAAAAACAATGGAAATGGCACTTTTGCTTCCAGAGTAGCATATGAAACAGATGACTATGGTCAATTCCTGAGTTTAAATGATATCGATGGTGACGGGGATTTGGATATTCTGGCTGGCGAAGAAGATGATAATTATATGCATATCTATTTAAATCCGGGTGCAGGAACTTTTACTTCATATACTACTTTTCAGTTAGACTATTACATTGACTCTTTCACTATTAGTGATTTGGATATGGATGGGGATTTGGATCTTATTATTTCTACTTACGATAGTTTATTTCTCTATAAAAATATCAATTTCGATCCGCTTACACTATCTGGAGTAGAAGGCTGGCGACTTATGGCTTCTCCAGCTGGAAAGGTTCAATATTCGACCATCCTTTCTGATTTATGGACACAAGGTGTATCTGGAGGAGATACAGAATCAGGAGTTTCAAACTTGTATTACTGGCCAGCAACTTCCACCTCCATTTCCGACACAAATTGGACTTCAATAACCAATATGTCAGATTCACTGAAATCAGGACTTGGATTGCTAATGTACGTTTTTAGTGATGATAATGGACCTGTGACTGGTGATGCTGGCTTCCCTAAGGAAATTATTTTTCCTGGTTCGATACCACAAACAGGTCAAAATTTAAGTTCACTATTAAATCAAAATACGAACGGCTGGACCTTGTTAGGTAATCCTTTTTATCAACAGATCGATTGGGACAACATCAGCAAAACCGACTTGACAAACTCTGTATATGTATATGATGTAAACGCAGCAGGTTGGAAATCATGGAATGGTTTTTTAGGAAGTCTCACAGATGGAATTATCGATATTTATGACGCCTTCTTTGTTCAATCCACTAGTGACGATGCTTATCTTCAAATTCCCTATCCAAGTGGTGGTAGTGGTGGTGAAGCTGATAAAGTGTTGGCGATTAATAATGAAGTTTATTTTTTCTCTCTCGAGCTTAAAAATGATTCAAGCTTATCAAACAAAGCGTGGTTCCAGTTCTCAGAGAGCGGCGAGTTTGGGATTGATGCATCTGATGCTTTCCAACTTAATCCCCTTTCGAGTCAATTTGTGACACTAGCTTCGATGCTTAACGATTCTACCTATCTGGACATTAATAGTCTTCCGTTGATTACTGAAGCTTTTGAAATTCCATTAGAACTCAATACGACCGAACCTGGAACGCATACGCTTTCATTAAAGGATATCAATTTCCCCGAAGAGTGGGAATTAGAACTTTTTGACAGCGAAAACGAAACCAGTTCTAAGTTGGAGGAAGCGTATTCTTTTACAATAGAAGCAAGTAAAGCTAAGAATGTAAAGGTGCAGGATGTTGATTCCCCACCATCAATTGGAACGATTACCAAGATGAGAAAATCGAAAGCAGCTAACCAACGTTTTAGTATAAAGATTACGCCATCTCAAACCGTTCCAAACGAGGTTGGTCCAAATATTCCTCAGCAAGTGGAACTACAACAAAACTACCCAAACCCATTTAATCCGAGTTCAATTATACAATTCGGAGTTCCTAATACCAGTAAGGTTCGACTCGAAGTATATGACCTTCTTGGAAGAAAAGTCGCCACGCTGATAAACGGAGAATCCAGAATCGCAGGAAGATATAACGTACAGTTTAACGCAAGTAATTTAGCCTCTGGTTTGTACATCTATCGTCTTCAAGTTGGTAATAATGTACTCACCAAAAAAATGACCCTTATTAAGTAATTACAAATCAACTTCCTTTGTGAGGGAGCAAGCAAAGCGCGACCGTGGCAATCCCGCAGAGATTGCTTCGCTTCACTCGCAAAGAACACTAAATATTCAAAAAATGAAAAATTAAAAATTGAGCTTTGATTTTGTCATTTCGAGCAGAGCGAGAAATCTAAAGAGTAGTTTAAAGTCATTTTTTAGATTTCTGAGTCGCTAAACTCCATCGAAATGATAGTGCTCTAATTTTTAATTTTGAATCTTAAATTCCTAATTCAACACTTATGAAATATTTACTCACAGCACTAATTACACTTACTTTCATTTTAATAATAACAGCCGTTGCCCTCGCCCAACCCGGACTTCCATCCGCACCCTCTCAGGCTCCAATAGACGGCGGACTTGGATTACTAACAGCTGCTGGAGGAGCTTATGCGATCAAAAAGTTAAAGGATAAGAAAAAGAAGGAATAATAATCTCCCATTACAGACATCGATTTCCATATAATCTATCTCGTCACTGCGCACTGCGATGCGCAGTCTTCCAACCACCACAACCTCGTCACTGCGCACTTGGATGCGCAGTCTCCATAATAAAACCTGAGGCTTATGCAAGAAGCTGCCGGATCAAGTCCGGCAAGACAGCTTTGTAATGAGTTCTGTCTGGCAAGACAGCTATGGATTGAATTGTACTGTTGTGATTGAACACGGGTGTTCTGTCGATGGGAAGAAAAGCGTTAAAAGTAATTTGTAAGGGATTCTTCTAAGAATGATCTAAAGTAATATGAAATCAGGTTATGTCTATATACTAGCTAACAAACACAGAACGGTGTTCTATACAGGAGTTACCTCCAACTTACTTCAACGAATCTATCAGCACAAACATGAGAAAGGTTCTAAATTTACCGCCAGGTATAATGTTCATGAGCTTATCTTCTATGAAGAATTCCCAACTATGTATGAGGCCATTTCTGCAGAGAAAAAGCTTAAGAAATGGAAAAGAGCTTGGAAACTGGATTTAATCAAAACAATTAATCCTGAGATGAAAGACCTATGGGATGATATTTATTGTTAGAGATCGCAGACAATCATTATCCACGATCTATCAAACACCACAACCTCGTCACTGCGCACTTGGATGCGCAGTCTCCATAATAAAACCTGAGGCTTATGCAAGAAACTGCCGGATCAAGTCCGGCAAGACAGCTTTGAAATGAATACAGCTTGGCAAGGAAGATTTGTTCAAGTTTTTATTTATTTCATTTGTTATAAAGTAAAAACTGCAACTACATTGCAACAATCACAATGGGTTAGCTTAAAGAAGTTTCAATAAGCCTATTGATATTCGAAATCTCATCCTCATTAACCAGATGTCCCATGCCCTGGTAGATATTTTTCTGAACTACCGCGTTAAGCTTCAGGAATACTTTTTCAGTTTCATCAAGCCGATCTACAGGTATGTGAGCGTCAACATCACTACACCCCATAAAGATTGGAGTACTTTTTAAATCGCCGGTGTATTCCGAAAGTGTCACGAATTCACCAATTAATCCTCCGCTTAAAGCAATTAAACCCGCGTATTTTGAAGGGTTTCGAGCAACAAACTCTGAGGCCAGGCAAGCTCCTTGAGAGAATCCCAATAAAAAAATGTGTTCATTTGCTATTCCCTGTTCATTCAATTTTTGGAGGATATTGGAAATCGCCTGCAGTCCTGAATCAATACCAGGTTGATTGTTCTCAGTGGGTGCTAAAAATGAATAGGGATACCATGTATGTCCGCTAGCTTGTGGAGCCAGAAATATAAAATCACTGGTTTTCTCAAATTCTTTGGATAAACCAAGTATACTTTGGGCAGATGCTCCACGCCCATGGATCATAATCATTGCTCTTTTTGCTTCGTTTAAATCAGCTCCTGAAACAGCAACAGGTTGATTTTGATGGGGTCCATTTAACTTACTCATATTAGTCCTCAAGTTTTGGTAAAATGCTTTCAATATGTTCCCTTCTGGGTTCTAGCCAAGGAGTAAGTATTAGTTTCTCACCCAATTTTTCAAAAGGCTCATCAACAGCATAACCAGGATCGTCTGTCGCTATTTCAAAAAGTATTCCATTTGGCTCTCTAAAATAGACCGATTTAAACCAATGACGATCAATCACATCAGTGGGATTTAGCCCTTTACTTCGAACTTGATCTCTAAGATGATTTAGGTCCTCTAGATCTTTAGCTCTAAAGGCAACATGATGAATAATACCTCTTCCACCACGTCCAGGATCTTCATCAGAAGATTCAATAATTACAGAGCTTCCAATATCTGTGTCTGTTTGATACAGAGTGTGATTCGCATTCGAATCTCGTTCACTAAAACCAAAGATATCTTCTAAAATTTGTACTGTAGGATCGGCGTTTCGAACTTTTAGTCGTGTTGATTCAAATCCTTGTATAGCTGATTCGTTAGGAACAGGACTTTGGTACTCACTAACTTTTTCTTTTGGGTTACCATCAAATATTAAATCCAGTTCTAATCCATCAGGATCATTAAAACGAATCGTTTGTTTTCCAAATACTTCAAAAGAATCTGAAATGTTAATTCCTTGTTGATTTAGTCGAGTTATCCAGAAATCTTGAGAACCATTAGGTACTTTAAACGCTACATTGACAGCTTCCCCAGCGCCAGTAGTTCCTTTATGGGCTCTAGGCCAAGGGAAAAATGTCAGGCTAGAACCGGGAGTTGCAGCTTCATTTCCATAAAACAAATGATAGGTACCCGGATCATCCTGATTTACAGATTTCTTAACCAATCTCATGCCAAGTGTTTTAGTATAAAAATCAGAGTTTCTTTTAGCATCTCCAGCTAAAACGGTAATGTGATGTAATCCTTTGCTGTGTTCCATATTAGTTTTATTAATTTCTCGAAAGTATAAAAAATAGTTTAATGTTAAACTATTTGAGATTCTCTATTACTTAAATCACTGTATGCTATCGAGTATAGTATGATTAACAAATGGCTGTACGCAGTATATCCTAATGGAATAGAAATATTAATTAAGTTGAAGTTTTATAAGAATACTTTCCATCTTGAAACAAAACGAGTAGTCTTTTCTAAATTCATTAGGGAATTAAATGATCATAGAGGTATTTTATGTGGTTTTAAATACCTTACAATATGAACATTTATCTAATCATCATTATCACAGCTATTGCTGTTGATTTTATTCTCGATCTAACCTCGAATTTACTTAACATTCGTTCGTTGAGTAAGAAACTTCCGGAGGAATTTTCAGAAGTTTATGACGAGCAAACCTATGCAAAGTCTCAAGAGTACACGAAAACTAATACCAAATTTGGATTTATAACAGGTAGCTTTGACTTGGTTTTGCTACTTGTTTTTTGGTTTAGCGGAGGCTTCAATATACTAGACCAGTGGGTTCGATCTTTTGGATTCAACGAACTGATAACGGGTCTTTTTTTTATTGTGATTCTGATGGTCGGAAAGTCTATCATTTCACTTCCTTTCAGTATTTATTCCACGTTTGTGATCGAAGAGCGTTTTGGATTCAACAAAACCACCCCCAAAACATTTATCATAGATTTATTAAAAGGACTAATGCTCGGGGCTATAATTGGAATTCCTCTACTTGCGGGTATTCTGGCATTTTTTATGTACACCGGTGAATGGGCTTGGTTGTATGCATGGCTTGCAGTAACTCTTTTTACATTGATGATGCAATACATCGCTCCAACTTGGATCATGCCATTGTTCAACAAATTTACCCCCCTCGAAGAAGGAGAGTTAAGAACTGCAATTGAGGAATACACAGAGAAAATAGACTTTCCATTGCAAGGACTTTTTGTAATTGATGGTTCTAAACGATCAAGTAAATCAAATGCTTTTTTTACAGGATTTGGAAAGAATAAACGTGTTGCATTGTACGATACCTTAATTGAAAATCACTCGGTGCCTGAATTGGTTGCTGTTCTAGCGCATGAAATAGGGCATTATAAAAAAAAGCACATCATTAAAGGAATGGTAATCAGTGTAGTCCATTCCGCTGTGTTATTCTTTCTATTGTCCATTTTTCTAAATGCAGAAGGTTTATACGATGCCTTTTATATGGATGAAATGTCGGTATATACAGGATTGATATTTTTTGGGATGCTTTATTCTCCTATTGAAATGATACTTTCCATATTTATGCAGCTTTCGTCTAGAAAACATGAGTTTGAGGCCGATGAATATGCTGCAAAAACAACTAAAAACGCGGAGGACATGGTTTCAACTCTAAAGAAACTTTCAAAAGATAATCTTTCAAATTTAACTCCTCATTCATTTTATGTGTTTCTTAATTATTCTCACCCACCAGTTTTAGAAAGAATTAAAGCAATAAGAGATCTCAATGAGTAAAAAAATATTCAAGAATATTGAAACGATTGCCATTCATTCTGGAATGGAACATGGTTCAAAATCCAGATCTATAAGTCCACCAATGGAGCCTTCAACAAATTTTGAACATGATTCAAAAGGGCATCAGGAAGGCGATTACATTTATACAAGAGATAGTAACCCGAATCGGGATCAACTGGAAAAAGTTTTAGCTGAAATGGAATTAGGAGAGGCTTGTGCTGCATTTTCTTCAGGTATTGCAGCCATGAATTCCGTTATGATGAGTGTTGAAAAAGGAGCTCACATATTAATACCGGAAGATATTTATCATGGCTCCAGGGCTTTGCTTAAAAAGTTTGGGGAGCGGTGGGGGATAGAATATTCATCGGTTGATACAACCGATATTTCGAAATTTGAAGCAGGTTTTAAACCCAATACCAAGCTGGTTATTTTAGAAACCCCTTCAAACCCTTTATTACACATTACGGATTTACACAGCACAGTTAAAATCGCCCATACAAAAGGCGCAAGAGTTTGTGTTGATAATACCTTTGCAACCCCATTTAATTTAAACCCGATATCTTTTGGTGCTGATCTGGTTATGCATTCAACTAGTAAATATTTAGGTGGACATTCAGATATTTTAGGAGGTGCAGTTGTATCAGCTAAAAGCGATCGTTTTTTTGAGCAGATTCAAACAATACAAAAAAGTCAAGGTGCTGTTCCATCCCCTCGAGATTGTTGGTTACTTACACGTAGTATTAGAAGTTTTCCCTATCGCATGAGAGCCCATAATGAAAATGCACTTAAAGTTGCAAAATTTCTGGATTCGCACTCAAAAGTTCTGAAAGTGAATTACCCAGGTTTAGAAAATCACATAAGACATGAAATAGCTTCACGACAAATGAAAGGGTTTGGAGGTATGATTTCTTTTCTAGTTGATGGAGATTTTAACGAAACTCTAAAAGTTGTAGCTGGTTCCAAATTAGTTAGAAGAGCTACCAGTTTGGGAGGAATAGAAAGTCTTTGGGAACATCGAAGATCTAGTGAAGGTGAACAATCTACAACTCCTGAGAACTTAATCCGTTTTAGCGTGGGGCTAGAACATATCGATGATTTGGTAGAGGATATAAAAGTGGCTTTGAAATAAAGAACTTACTATTAAGTAAGTTAACATGGAATAAGCACAGAACTGACTAATAAGTAAGTTCTGAAACCGCTTTTTTAATATGTTAGAGCACATTCTACATTTTGAACTAATTGGATTTATCCTGAACTTTGTAATCTGTTTTTTAACAAGAAAACCGTCGTAAAGGCACTAAATAAATAAATATGGCAAAGGTAGAAGTTGTAATGCCCCAAATGGGCGAATCCGTAATGGAAGGAACCGTTATCGAATGGTCGAAAAGCGTTGGGGATACAATTGAGGTGGATGAAACCCTTCTGGAAATTGCAACTGATAAAGTAGATAGCGAGGTACCTTCTCCTGAAGCAGGAACACTGATTGAGATCTTAGTTGAAGAAGGAGACACCATCGAAGTAGGAAAACCTATAGCTATTATAGAAACCGATGCTGACGCTGTTGAAGAAACTTCTGAAAAGTCAGAACCTGATCATAAGGAAGAAGAAAAAGATGATGTTCCTGAAGAAAAAGAAAAGCCAGAAGCGGAGGAAGAAACATCAAGTGAAGAGACATCTGGTAGTGCAAATGATGGAGGAGAGCAAATTGAAGTGGTTATGCCACAGATGGGTGAATCGGTTGTTGAAGCAACGGTAATTGAGTGGAATAAAAATGTAGGTGACACTGTAGAGGAAGATGAAACGTTACTGGAAATTTCAACCGATAAAGTAGATAGCGAAGTGCCTTCACCGGCGGCAGGTACTTTAGTTGAGATTAGAGCGCAAGCAGATGAGACGATTGAAGTAGGTCAGGTTATTGCCATTATATCCACGGGAAAATCATCTGGAGTAGCTCCTCAAAAAGAAAGCTCGAAGCAATCTAAAAAAGAAGAAAGTTCTAAGGCCATTACCAAAGAAGATATCGCTAACATGAAACCGGAGGAATTAGCTCAAAATGGAAATAAGGCTTCTTCCATATCTGATATTCCAAAAGAAAGTAGTGATGGAAGATTTTTCTCGCCTTTAGTACGCTCGATTGCCAAAGAAGAAGGAATATCAATTCAAGAACTCGAAAATATAGAGGGCTCAGGTCAAGGTGGCAGGGTTTCAAAAGATGATATTCTATCTTATGTAGAAACCCGTAAAACTGGAAAAACTTCTACTGCAACAGCAAGCCAGCCTAAACCAGAGACAAAAACGGTCGCAAAACCTTCGTCATCAGACGGCTCTATCCATGCTGGAGAATTGGATGTTTCACACTCACCAAAAGGAGATGTAGAAGTGGTGAAAATGGATCGCATGCGCAAAATGATTGCGGAACATATGGTTCGTTCAAAACATACTTCAGCTCATGTCACCACTTTTGCAGAAGTTGATGTCACTAACATGGTTAAATGGAGAAATGCGAATAAGAATACATTTCAACAAAAAACAGGAGTCAAACTTACCTTTACACCTCTTTTTGTAGAGGCTATTATAAAGTCGATGCTGGAATTTCCATTGATTAATAGTTCTGTTGATGGAGATAATATTCTACTTAAAAAGGATATAAATTTTGGATTAGCAGTTGCCCTGGGTTCTGGGGGTGATGGTGGTTTGATTGTTCCAGTGATAAAGAAGGCTCAACAAATGAATTTGGTTGGACTTGCAGAGTCAGTTAATGAAGTAGCTGTAAAAGCCAGAAGTAAAAAACTCAGCCCGGATGATTTAGTTGGTGGAACTATAACTCTTACTAATTATGGTAGTGTTGGAAACCTGATGGGAACCCCAATTATAAATCAACCTCAAGTTGCAATTATTGGAACAGGGGCTATTGTTAAACGTCCGGTTGTAATGGAAACAGATGATGGCGATGTAATTGCAATACGACAAATGATGTTTCTTTCAATGAGCTATGATCACAGAATTATTGATGGTGCCCATGGCGGTGCATTCATAAATCGAGTTAAAGAAATTTTAGAAGATTTTGATATGGATAGAGCTCTTTAAATATATTTTTGTTGTTCCAAGAAAAAGGAAATCTAAAGAATTGCTGAAGAAACTCTGTTCAAACCAATATGCTGATAGTTGAAACCACATCACAAATACGTGAAGCAGTAAAAGAGATCCAGTTTGCTGGTAAAAAAGTTGCTTTCGTTCCAACTATGGGCGCGTTACATAACGGCCATCTTTCCCTATTTAGATTAGCAAAAAAGCATGCAGATGAAGTAGTAGTTTCTATCTATGTAAATCCAGAACAATTTGGACCATCCGAAGACTTTGGAAACTATCCAAGAACCTTAGATAGAGATATTGAGTTTTGTAAACAGGAAGGAATTGCTGTAGTTTTTACTCCATCTGATGAGATTATGTATGGAAATGGTAAGAAGTTTCTGAGAATAGAAATTGATGAGTTGAACACCTATTTAGATGGAGGTAGCAGACCCGGTTATTTTGAAGGTATTGCACTTGTAGTAAATAAACTCTTCAATATTATAGAGCCTGATATCGCTGTTTTTGGGCAAAAAGATTATCAGCAATTTCAAATCATTAATCAGCTAGTGAATGAATTTAATCACAATCTGGAGCTAATCATGGCACCTATCGAACGGGCAGATGATGGTTTAGCATTAAGTAGTAGAAATGCTTACTTAAGCGATGAAGAACGGTCTTTGGCTCCTGAATTATATTCTAAAATGAAAGTCTTAGTTGATGAAATCCAAGGCGGATTAGTTAAACCAGAAATTTTACTAAAGCAACAGCAACTAGACCTTAAAGCAAAAGGCTTTAAAAATGACTATCTAAACGTGTTTTCTATGAACAAAATGGAACCTGTCTCTCATTTGCAAAAAGGAGAAACGTATTTGTTAGCAGGTGCTGTCTATTTGGGAAAAACAAGATTGATCGACAATATAATCTTTAAGTGTTAAGCTATGAAGCTAACCATGTTTAAATCGAAATTGCATCAACTAAAGGTTACTGAAGCAAACCTTATGTACGAAGGGAGCATCACGATCGACCAAGATCTATTGGATGCAGCTAATTTGTTAGCTTACGAAAAAGTTCAGGTAGTAAATATTACTAATGGAAGCCGACTAGAAACGTACACCATTCCAGGAGAGAGAGGAAGTGGAGTTTGTTGTTTAAACGGAGCTGCCGCTCGTCTTACACAAGTCGATGATCGAATAATCGTAATCAGTTATTCTGAGATGACTCCAGAAGAAGCAAAAGAGCATAAACCAAGAGTTGTTATTGTAGATGAAAATAATAATCCAAAGACGGTTCTAGATTATTCCCAGCCTGCTACTAAATTCAATCTAGAAACGGGGTTGGTGGATTACTGATCAAACTTTAGTTCACAGGTATAAATCTCTCAAGTTTGTAAAACTATTTACTTTGTACGTCGTCTTCTATCTAAATAGTTATATTACAGCCTATTTTTATTTCTAATCACTTACTCATGCAAAAGAAACTACTTATACCTGTCATCATTATTGTATTAGTATCGGTTTCTTGGTACTTAACAAAAGACAATTCTTCAGATTCTGTTGAACTGTTTACAACTCCAACAATAGGAGAGTTTGTTGTTGATGTAACAACTACTGGGGAGCTGAGAGCAAAAAATTCAACTGAAATTAAAGGACCTCAAGGCACTCGTGAGTTTCGGGTTAACAATATTCGAATTCAAAGTTTAATTCCAGAAGGCCGAATAGTTAAGAAAGGTGATTTTGTAGCTGAACTCGACCGATCTGAAATAATGGGTAAACTTCAGGATGCTGAACTAGATCTACAATCCGCCGAGACTCAAGTAACACAAGCTCAACTAGATAGTACTTTAGAATTGTCTCAGGCAAGAGATAACCTAATAAATTTAGAATTTGCTCTTGAAGAACGACAAATTGCAGTAGACCAATCTAAATATGAATCCCCAGCTGTTCAGCGACAAGCTGCTATAGAATTAGACAAAGCAAGAAGGCAGTTAGCTCAGGAGTCTAAAAATTATCAAACTAAGGTTCGCCAGGCTGAAGCTAAGTTAAGAGAAGTAGAAACAGAGCGAACTAAAAAACAAAATGAGATAAACAAAATTCAAGAATTGATGCAACAATTCACAGTTTATGCTCCAGACCAAGGAATGGTTATATACCGACGAAATTGGGATGGATCTAAAGTAACTGAAGGGGAGCAAATAAGTGCATGGAATCCAGTTGTAGCTGAACTTCCGGATTTTACTATCATGGAATCAGTTACCTACATAAATGAAGTAGATATTCAAAAAATAGAAATCGGACAAACAGTAACCATTGGATTGGATGCAGTTCCTGATAAAAAACTTACTGGGAAAGTTTCAGGCGTCGCAAATATTGGTGAACAAAGAAAGAATTACGACTCAAAAGTATTTGAAGTGACCATTGTAATAAATGAAAGTGATAGCCTTCTTCGCCCTGCAATGACTACAAGTAATCGTATTTTAATTAATCAAATTGATGAAGTTCTGAATGTTCCTCTTGAGGTTGTTCATACCATTGATTCTTTAAATTACGTATTTAAGAAAGACGGTCTATCACCAGTTATGCAGCAAGTTGAACTTGGTTTGATCAATGAAAACTCAGTGATTATTCATCAAGGAGTAAGTTCGACTGACCAATTATATTTAACAGTTCCTGAAGATACTTCTGGAATACGACGATTAAAGTTGAGCGAACAACTCTCTAAAAACTAAAAGCTCGTGCTTCAAAAACTTCTCTACAATTTTGATATTGCAATTGAGGCAATTCAACGAAATAAGCTAAGAGCATTTTT
This sequence comes from Balneolaceae bacterium, assembly GCA_040222455.1. GTDB lineage: Bacteria > Bacteroidota > Rhodothermia > Balneolales > Balneolaceae > RHLJ01. Next base: position 94,445 of record JAVKDD010000020.1, read on the forward strand.
AACTTCATTGGGGATTATTTTTGGAGTTGCATCTGTAATAGCCATGCTTGCAATTGGTACAGGTGCCCAACAAGAAGTACTTGCCCAAATGCAGCTTTTGGGTACTAATAATGTAATTATTCAGCCAGTTTTAGAACAAGTTGAAGGAAGAATTTCTGAGACTGGAGGGAATGGAAATGAGCCTAAAAAATATTCACCAGGCTTAAATCTTTATGATCTTAAGAGCATCAAAGAAATAATTCCTGAGGTAGAATACATTAGTCCTGAGATTATTTTTGAGACTAATTTTATTAGAAACGCCCGAATGAGAAGTGGCAAAGTTGTGGGCGTAAATGATGAATATTTTTATATAAATAGCTTTGATATTGAAGAAGGTAGCAACTTCACTGGCATGCAAATTGAAAAAGCCGAACCAGTGGCTATTATTGGTTACGATGTTAAGACAAAGTTTTTTGCAGGGGAAGATCCTATTGGTAAAAAAATCAAAGTTGGGAATATCTGGTTAAATGTGATTGGCGTATTAAGCAAGAAAGAACTTTCTACAGAAAGCATTGAGAGTTTGGGAATTCGAAATTACAACCTTGATATATTTATGCCTGCAACCACTATTCTACTTCGCTTTAAAAACAGAGCGCTCGTTACCAAAGACGATTTAGACGCTACTGGAGGATCTGGAGGAAGAGTCGTTATTTTTGGTGGCGACCAAGATGAGGAAGAAGATGTAAATACGAACTATAATCAGTTAGACAAATTGATTGTACGAGTGAGTGACTCGCGATATAGTGTCTCTATTGCAGAGGTATTATCTAGAATGTTGAAACGCAGACATAATAATGTGGTTGATTTCGAGATTATTGTTCCAGAATTACTACTTGCTCAGGAACAGCGTACAAAACGAATATTTAATATAGTTCTCTCTTCCATTGCTTCAATTTCATTGATTGTAGGTGGGATTGGTATAATGAATATCATGCTTGCTTCAGTCGTAGAAAGGTATCGCGAAATTGGAGTAAGAATGGCTGTTGGAGCCCAAAAAAAAGATATAGAACTACAGTTTTTAACCGAAGCTTTAGCTATAAGTATATCGGGGGGAGTTATCGGTATTATATTGGGAATGGGATTTAGTTTTGCCATCCAATTAACAGCTGATATTGCCACTATTGTTACCCCTTCTTCCATTTTTATTTCATTTGGTGTAGCATTAATAATCGGTGTAGTTTTTGGTTATTTCCCAGCAAAAAGAGCCGCCCAACAAGATCCAGTACACGCATTAAGGCATGAATAATTCTACATCAATTAAATTCTCATTTGTCTTTGCGAGGAGAATTAAGCTAAATAAAAAGCAAGGAATGAATTCGACGAAGCAATCTCAGAGTATTGATCTAAAAAATCTAAGCCGAACATCTTTTTTCTTTTGTATACTTTTGGTCACAGTCTTGATGACTTCCAATATTTATTCGCAAGTTCAAACATTTAACCTCGAAGAAAGCATTGACTATGCAAAGCAAAATAGTCCGCTTTCAAGAGCAGCTAGGTTCTCCATTCTTTCGGCTAAGTGGAGATATAAATCTTTCCGCGCCGATTTACTCCCAAGCCTTGAATTAGATGGAAATGCTCCAGGATTTAGCCGTGCTTTTACGGCAAACAGATTGGATGATGGATCGACAACATATCAAGAGGAAAGCTTAACGCAATCGTCTCTGAACCTATCTGTAAATCAGAATATTTTACCTACAGGTGGTGCACTATCGCTTTCAAGTGGAATTAATAGATTGATACTTTTTGAGAGCGGGGTAAATGGCGAAGATATTACGAGGTGGCAAAGTACTCCGCTAGTGGCAAGTTTAAGACAGCCCCTTTTTCAGTTTAATAGTTTAAAATGGAGAAACCGTACCGAACCGCTCAGGTATGAAATCGCAAAAACCGAATATGTAGAAGACATGGAGGAAATTGCATTCACGGTAGCCCAAAATTATTTCGACTTGTTACTCGCAAAAATCAACATTGAAGTGGCAGAGTTTAACGTAACGGTTAATGATTCAATCTATAATATTTCTCAAGGTCGATTTCAGGTGGGAAGCATTGCCGAAAATGAACTCCTGCAAAGCGAATTAGAATTTAGGAATGCAAGTACTTCATTAACTACGGCAATTTTAGAATACCAGCGTGCAGAAGAAAGTTTTAAAGCTTTATTGGGAATTGAAGATTCTCAGCAAATTGAAATAGATCTACCATCTGTTGCACCAGAAGTAAACGTTGATGTAGATCAGGCACTTGAACTTGCAAGAGAGAATAACAGTACTTCGTTGGAATTTGAATTAAATGAACTGTTAGCCGATCAAGCTTATGAGCAGGCCAAACGGAATACAGGATTTTCTGCCACAGTACAAGCTAGTTTTGGTCTGAATCAGACTTCGGAAAACTTTGAAGATGTGTACACAGACCAACAAAACCAGCAGTTTTTTACAGTAGGTTTTCAAATTCCATTATTTAATTGGGGACAAAATCTTGCTGAAGTTAGGTCTGCCCGAAACCAACAAATGGCAACGGCAAATAATATTGCTTACCAGCGCCTTCAGTTCGAACTGAGTGTAAAAAGTACGGTGCGTGAATTTCCTCAACTTCGAAGTCAGGTTGAATTGGCTCAGGTTTCAGATGAGATCGCCACCCGGCGCTATGATGTTGCAAAAAACCGTTACTTGATTGGCCGAATTGATGTCACCGATTTATTCATCGCCCAAAACCAAAAAGACAGTTCCCGCCGTAGCTACATTCAATCCTTGAGAAGTTACTGGATTGGATATTTCAATCTACGCCGTTTAACACTTTACGATTTCGAAAACGATACGCCAATTTTATATTCTACAGAGTTTTAATTTTACTCTTTAAAACTCGGCAATATCTCAAAAAACTTGGCAGAGGTTTTGATGCCTCGATAGAAATCTTTCACAGAAAACTTCTCGTTAGGTGAGTGAATAGCATCACTCGTAATCCCAAATCCCATCAAAATTGATTCTACTCCAAGTACACGCTTAAAGTCTGCTACAATTGGAATTGAACCACCCTCACGAGAAAAAAGAACTTCCTTCTGATAAATCTCTTCAAAAGCTTTAGCGCCTGCTTTTAATCCATAAAAATTAAGATCAGTAACCGAAGCAAATCCACCGTGATGTTCTTTGACATTAATACGTACAGTATCAGGCGCCAATGACTCCACATGTTCCTTAAACATTTTGGCAATCTCTTTTGGGTGTTGATCTGGCACCAAACGCATACTTACTTTAGCGTGTACTTTAGATGGAAGCACTGTTTTAGCTCCTTCGCCGGTATATCCGCCAACAATGCCATTTACATCAAGTGTGGGTCGCGCGGATGCTCTTTCCAAAGTTGTATAGGCTTTTTCTCCGTGCACTTCAACAATATCAAGCGATTCTTTGTAAGCTTTTTCATCAAAAGGAAGAGCTGCAGCAGCGATTCGTTCTTCTTCGGTTAAGGGAACTACTTTATCATAAAATCCAGGGATTTGGATGATTCCATCTTCGTCTTTTAAATTCCCAATAATCTCGCAAAGAACATTAATTGGATTTTCAACTGCGCCTCCATATACACCAGAATGTAAATCACGATTTGGCCCAATCACTTCAACTTCCATGTACGCAAGTCCACGTAAACCATAGGTTATAGAAGGTTGATCTTTACCAAACATGGAAGTGTCTGAAATTAGCACCATATCACAGGCAAGCATATCTGCATGATTTTCTATAAAAGGAACGAGGTTAGGAGAACCGATTTCTTCCTCACCTTCCAAAATAAACTTCACGTTTACCGGGATTGGAGTTCCAGATTTTACAAACGACTCAATTGCTTTAACGTGTGTATATGATTGCCCTTTATCATCACTCGCCCCTCGAGCATAAACATCCCCATTTTTTACAGTTGGCTCAAAAGGAGGTGTGTCCCAAAGTTCATCAGGATCGGAGGGCTGAACGTCGTAATGCCCATAAACTAACACCGTTGGTTGATCGTCATGTGGGCAATGCTCGGCATATACAATCGGATTTCCTGGAGTTTCATATAATTCAACACGATCCAGATTTAAAGACTCAAGTTGGCCGATTAAAAAATTGGCAGCACTTCTTATATCGTTCTTCTTTGAAGAATCGGTACTTATACTTGGAATTCGAAGAAACTCGAATAATTCATCTAAAAATTTTTCTTTGTGCTGATCGATATACTCTTGTGGTTTACTCATATAAAATTACTCCAAAAATTATAAAATTTTGACTCCATTGTTCTCAATCCAACCGAACTGTCCGTTTCCAAGCCTGATATAAATCCATCCTTCAATTTCATTACTCTTTAAATCATCAACTATAATAGAATAGCCCTCATATCCAAGGCTTACCAAATCTGATGTTTCATCTGCTTTTTGCTTTACTTGAACTTCGGCAGTAATTATAACTGCTTCCGAATATCTGTGATCCACGTAATCTATATAAAAAGCGAGCATCAGAATTAATATCCCAGTAATTGAAAGAGTAGAAACTATCGAACTTAATTTTCTTAAAAAAATAATATTAAACCATTGAACGAGAACAAACCCAACTGCAATTATAATAAGTGTAATTCCAATAAAGAATACACCTGTCGAGCCAGGGCCATCTATTAACAAATCAACGGCTTTATCCCAGGGGAGTTTTGGTAGAGTAGCTGATTGTCTGCTAAACTGTGATTCTACATACTCGAGCGCTTCAGTGGCGGCATCGTGAGTTGATTCAAATTCCATTGCCATTAGAAAATAATATTTTGCCAGCCCTAAAGAATCTATTTGTGTGGATGCAATTCCCATATTTAGAAATAGAGCACCTGAAACCTCATCACCTTGCTCAATTTGACGGTATATTGTCATAGCATCAGCGAAATCGTTGTTTTCAAGTAGCGTGTTTGCCTCATCAAACAAAAGCTGTGGACTTTGTTGAGCTTGCGACATCGGAAAGAAAAGTATTGAAAGAAATAAACCTATAACAATTCGACTCATACTAATTTCCCGATTTTTTTAACGAGCTCTTTGGCTTTTTCGATATCAGTTTCTAAGCCTTCAATAGAAGCATTTGGGGCGTAAGCAATAGTATCACATTTTTCGAGTAATCGCTTTACTTCAATGGTTACAGTATCTCCGATTCTATTTTCAAGTTCCACAGTTAGTTGTTGAATAGAAAGACCTGCAAGAGGAAGATTAAGTTTATCGGTGATAAACTGATTTAGAGCTTTTTGAATTTGGTTATAGCCTACTTTTAAATCGGTCTGGCCATCTGCTTTTTTTAATTCTTCAAAAGCCTTTTCCTTTGCTTTTTGGGATCGAGCAAAAGCAGTATCGCTATTCATTTTGTCATAGTAGGTTTTCAACGCGAAAGCTCCACCAAGTATTACGAGCGGAGAAATTAGAAGTAACCAAATCCAATTTCTGGAATATAATGGGATATCTTTTTTTTCAACCCAATTCGCTAATCCGGTAATCGGCTTAACATTAAAGCGTAATTCATTTTCATTTATTACCGTAGCTCTTGGGTCTCGCTCAGCTTCAATTGAAAGAGCCGGTAAAGTGATAGAATTGTATCTATTTCTGGTAGGATTGTAATAAGCCAGTTTAGTTTCCGGAATTTCAAAAGTACCTTCATTACGAGCGATTAAAATGTCGGTAAAAATTTTTGTCCCACCTATTTGTCTGTTCGCTCTGGTAATAGTTGAGTTTTCTTGAGGATTATAAAGTTCCAGCGTTTCTGGATATTCGTATTCTGGCTTGGTGATCAATGGAATATTACCTTGTCCGGTAATAGTGGTTGTAACCTCGATACTTTCACCGACATACGCTTTTTTTGGATTTATACTTCTTGTAATCGAAAAATCTCCTATCCCTCCCGAAAAAGTGGCGTTAGAAAGTTCGGGTAATGGAGAAACATTAATTGTAACAGGTAAAGTAGCAAGCTCTTTGCGTTCTTGTCCCAGCCCAAAACTGAAAATATCTCTTCTGCGATTCCGTTGACGCACTTGAACGATCAATTCATAAGGACTTAATGTCAACTCACCAGATTTTGTCGGAAAAATAGCGTATTGAAGTAATAACGCTCGTTGATATCGTACCCCATTAATAATGGTTGAAGTAGTTTTTGCTTGTTGTCTATTCTCTAGTTCTTCCTTCCAAAAACCTTCTGCCTTCCACCCCGGTGATGCATTGTAAGAAGAAACTTCAACTTCACTTTTAAAATATAATACGATATCAGCTGTAACTTGCTCTCCGACAACAGGGTTCGATTCTGAAGGTTCAAGCCGAACATAAATGTCAGGGGATCGCTCAGCATCGCCTGTATCAATGGTCTTAGGATCCAGCACTTTGAACGATAATGCTTTTGTTGTAAGAGTTTCGTCGTTTACAGAGATTTCAAGTTCAGGAAATGTATAATCACCGGGAGCTTGAGCTATAAATTGATACCCATAAGTATAAGAAACAGAGGGGCGGCCATTTATATAAGAAAAATTTTGAGAAGTACTCGTACTTCCACTTAACCAACGTAATCCATCAATATTTGGCATTCCGGGCCGGTCGATAGAATTAATGGATTGTCCGGTAACTTTGACATCTAGTCGAACCGATTCTCCGGAGAAAATATTAGTTTCGCTAAGGGATGCATCTACAGTAATATCTTGTGCAAATGTAGACGCAACGAGAAAAAAAGATAAAATTAATGGTAAAATAAAGCCGATGTGTTTACCAGTCTTTATCATGTGTAGCACTTCCCTGTGTTTTTTGCTTTTTAAATTCCTTCAGGAGCTCTTTTTCTTTTTGAGCCAAAGCTTTTAATATTTTTTCAGCTTCTTCCTTACTTATTTCACGAGGTTGTTGAGCTTCTCCATTTTGATCCTGAGGCTCATTTTGTTCATTCTGTTCCCCTTCCTGTTGTTCTTGCTGCTCATCATTTTGTTCTTGGTCCTGCTCTTGTTGTTGATCCTGATTTTGTTGCTCCTCCTCCTGATCTTGCTCTTGTTGATCCTGGTTTTGCTGGTTCTGCTGCTGTTGTTCTTGCTTTTCTTTTTCTTCTTCCAGCTTTTGCAGCAATGCATTTAGTTTTGCATCATTTGGATATTGAGCTAAGCCTTGTTGAACTTGTGCGATAGCCCCTTGTAAATCCGCATTAATAAACGATTGGGCACCACCATGAAAATAGCTATCGGCAGATTGTGCCTTTCCAATCGACCCGCTTACTATAAATATTAATAGAAAAAATAATGTCTTCATAAAATAACTCTAGGAATTAATTTCGCTTACTTCACCAATTCGTTGAATGAAATCGTTGTAATTTTGAACCGTTTGATCAACTTTTAATGCTTCTTGCATTATAGAAAATGCTTCTCCATACTTTCGTTCATCAACAAGTTGTTCTGCACGTTTTTTCATTGCTTTTGCGTATTCTGAAGGTGGTTCTTGCTCATCTTGTCCTTCATTCTGCTGATCCTGATCTTGCTCATCTTGTTTATTGGCCTCAGCTAAAGCACGTTCAAAGTTATGTTTCGTCTCAGAATCATTCGGATTTAACTTTAGAGAATTTTTGAAATGTTGAACCGCAGGTTTCCATTGTTCTCCATCAGCTAATACCGAGCCAATGTTATATTCAGCAAGGGCTTTATTCTCAGGTTGGTCCGTCAAAGAACGATATTCCATAAATGTTTGGATTGCTTCCTCAGTTTTACCCTGTTTAGCTAATGCGCTGGCGAGGTTGAAATAGATGGCTGCATTTTCTGGATCAGTTTCCAAAGCAGTTCTGTATAAAGTTTCTGCCTCTTCATAATTCCCATTTTCATAAGCTTCATTTCCTTTTTTAGCATCCCCATTCGTAGAGCCTGCAAAAAAGAAAAACAATGAAAACAATAAAAAGCTTTTTATAGTCATAGTAAGGTTATTGGGACAGCAAGAATTTCGTAATCCGCATTTTCAAATACATGAAATAATAACGATTAAGTTCTTAGCAAATTTTCAATAAATTTAGATTTTCTGAACGTTTGGATTTCTATTTAGCTTTGATACTGTGTAAGCAAAGGCGTAAATATACAGAATTGATAAACGGTTCGAAATATTTTAGAAGTATTGATGGTGTTAAAGGATGTTTTAATACATTCAATGTGATATACAGAATGATTACTTTGATTTTTATTTAATAATAGGAGCATTTTATAAATGAATATTGGAATAGTTTGTTATCCAACATTTGGCGGAAGCGGTGTTGTAGCTACAGAATTAGCAAAAGTGCTTTCAAAAAAAGGACATACTATTCACATTTTAAGTTATGCCCGGCCGGCCAGATTAGAGACCTTAGATACGAACATTACGTACCATGAGGTTTCAATCAATTCGTACCCATTGTTTGATTATCCACCATACGCTCTTGCACTAGCATCTCAAATGGTAAATCTGATTGAATTTGAAAATCTTGATTTACTACATGTACACTATGCGCTGCCACATGCTACTAGCGCCTACCTTGCTAAACAAATTATGATAGAGCGTGGTAAAACGGTACCTATTGTTACTACGCTTCATGGAACTGACATCACCTTAGTTGGCAAAGACCCTAGTTATAAACATGTAGTAGAATTTTCAATTGATAAAAGTGATGGAGTTACCGCCGTTTCTGAATATTTGAAAAAAGAAACGTATTCAAATTTTGATTTGAATCAGGATATTAAAGTTATTCCTAATTTTATCGATTTAGATCGGTTTAAAAAATCAAACAAAAGTCATTTTAAAAAAGCGATTTGTCCAGATGATGAGAAAGTAGTTGTTCATGTTTCTAATTTCAGGAAGGTAAAACGAGTACCCGAAGTAATTGCCGTATTTGCTAAAATTCTAGATCATGGTATTAAGGCAAAACTGCTCTTGGTTGGAGATGGACCAGATCGCCAAAAAGCAGAACAACAATGCAGAGATTTAGGGATTTGCGAACATACCCGGTTTCTAGGAAAACTTGACGAAGTTGAAGAGGTATTATCAATCGCAGATTTATTCTTAATTCCGTCAGGCTCTGAAACATTTGGCTTAGCAGCTCTTGAGGCCATGAGTTGTTCCGTTCCAGTAATAAGCTCTAATATTGGTGGACTCCCTGAAGTAAATATTGAAGGAGAAACAGGCTATCTCTGTGATTTAGATGATATTGATTGCATGGCTAAATATGCTGTTAATATCCTTTCAGACCAATCTTTATTTGATCAACTTTCTGCCAATGCCAGAAAAAGAGCTGAGTTATTCAATCAAGATTTAGTGGTTGAGATGTACGAAGATTTTTATAAAGAAGTGAGTGAAAACGTACTAAAAGGTCAATAAAAAAAGCCCAACCGAATTCGATTGGGCTTTGAAACTAGAGATTCCAGGTCTAACCCGGAATGACAAAATGTTAAGCGAGAACCTTCGAAACTTCTTCGGCGGCTTCTTTCAGTAATACTGCTGAGATTACATTTAACCCAGAGTTATCAATAATCTCTTTCGCTTCAGCAGCATTGGTTCCCTGCAAGCGAACAATAATCGGAACATGCTGAACTTTTTCAGCAATTTCTGGATCTTTTACGGCTTCAATTACACCATTTGCAACTCGATCGCAGCGCACAATACCGCCAAAAATATTGATCAATATTGCTTTTACGTTTGGGTCATCAAGAATAATTCGAAATCCATTTTTAACGGTATCTACATTAGCTCCGCCGCCTACGTCCAAAAAGTTAGCGGGCTCTCCACCAGAAAGCTTAATAATGTCCATCGTTGCCATTGCAAGTCCGGCGCCATTTACCATACAACCCACATTACCATCTAACTTGATATAATTCAGATTGTATTTCAGAGCTTCTAACTCATAAGGATCTTCTTCTGCCTCATCTTTCAATTCTGCGAGATCTTTGTGGCGATATAGAGCGTTTCCATCTAAGGTTACTTTTGCATCTAAAGCAAGAATGTCATTATCTGGAGTAAGAATCAAAGGATTGATTTCAAACATGTCTGAATCGATTTCAAGATAGGCATTATAAATCGCCATAATGAATTTGATGCCTTTCTTAACGGCGTCGCCTTCAAGGCCGAGTGCATATGCAAGGTGCCTGGCTTGATTTACCTGAAGAGGCATTCCCGGTTCAACCCATTCTTTCACAATTTTTTCTGGAGTTTCTTCGGCTACTTGTTCAATTTCAACTCCACCTTCAGTTGAAACCATGATCACATTTTTAGAAACAGCACGATCGAGTAAAATACCTAAGTAGAATTCTTTCTCTATATCTACACCGTCTGTTACGTACAAACGTTGAACCAACTGACCTTCTTCCCCAGTTTGGATGGTTACGAGAACATCACCCAATAAAGATTCAGCCGCAGCTTTTACTTCTTCAACCGATTTACAAAGGATAACACCTTTTGCGCCATTCTTCTTAGTTCTTCCTTTTCCTCTACCGCCTGCATGGATTTGAGCTTTTAAAACAAAAAGAGTAGATCCACTAGCTTCTAATGTCTTTGCAGCTTCTACAGCTTCTTCAACAGAAGTGGCTGCAATGCCGTCTGGAACCGGAACTCCATAACTCTTTAAAATTTCTTTCGCTTGGTATTCATGAATTTTCATAGAAAAAAGGGCTTAATCGTGTTCAAAAATGTGTGATTTTAGGGGAGCAATAATACCGAGATTAGGCACTAAAATAAAGGCATTAGTTTTAATGCTAATTGAATAGAGTGTATTATTCTGGTATTGCTAAAATTTCAGTGTAAAGAGTACGACCTGTAGCTTCTCTTCCTCTTCTAAATTTTAAATAAAAAAAGGCAGAACCCTCAGGAACATTTTCTGAATTATAAAAGAATTCATAAATATCATTAGGGTTAGGGTCCGAAGCAGGAGTCAGGTTCCCAATGTTTAAAAAGACTTCTTCTATCTCAGACTTATTGGCATCTAACCAAACTGCTGAAAAAGCGTTACTGGAGAAGTATGTAAGATAATAAGTAGTTGGAAACGGAATATTTCCGCCGTCAAAAGGTGTCTCAAAAAAGTCAACTTCCAGTCTTAGTTCATTACTCTCAGTATTAGTCACCGCAGAAAAAGCGGGCAAAGGAAAATCATTTCTTAATTGTGTAGTTCTTTCAAAGATGACTTCACCATTCTCATCTAAAATTTGAGCAGAAAGTACTTTCTCAGAAATAAAGTCAAAATTTCTAAGATTTAAACCTTCAAAAAACAGAGAATTATTAGACTCATTATAAGCGGCATTTATTTCTTCTTTAGTAAATGTCCAGCCCGTTAAGTTTTCGTCTACAATTCTGAAACTGCTGATGTTTTCGTAGTTGGTAACTTCTGCTAAAAAAACTTCGATGGAAGTTGTAGGAGTAAATGAATTCCGTTCACTGGAAAAGCTACGATTCAAATGCGAGTTATGCGTCATGCCAAGAGCATATTGCACAAAATTAATTCTAAGATCATTTTCACCACTACTACTAGCTGGGTTACAGTTAGTAAGAAGAAAAATGGCTATAAAGTATAGATAAAGGTTTTTCATAATTTAATTTAGGGAGATTATTACTGATAAAGAATCTTTTTGCCCGAGTTAATAAATCTTTACTTTCTGTATTCTTCGAAGAAAAAATGAAATGGTAAAAAAGAAAATCCTCATTGTATTTGGAACCCGTCCTGAAGCTATAAAAATGGCTCCAGTTGTTAAAGAATTCCAAAAATTCCCAGAACAATTTGAGACAAAAGTTTGCGTAACAGCACAACACCGTGAAATGTTAGATCAGGTTTTAGGCTTTTTTGAGATCAAGCCAGATTTTGATCTTGATTTGATGAAACCAGCACAAAATCTTTCGAACTTAACATCAGATATTCTTGAATCTTTTAGTAAAGTTCTTGGAGAGTATAACCCGGATTTTGTATACGTTCATGGCGATACTACAACCACCTTTGCCGCTTCCTTAAGTGCTTTTTATGCAGGGGCTCAAGTTTGTCATGTTGAAGCGGGACTGAGGACATTCGATAAAAAAGCTCCATATCCTGAAGAAATTAACAGGCAGCTTACCGGGAGGTTAGCTGATTATCATTTTGCACCAACACTTCAAGCCAAACAAAACCTCCTACAGGAAGGAGTCTTGGATAGAAATATTATTGTGACGGGAAACACCGTTATTGATGCTTTGATGTATACAGTTGAAAAGACAAAGCTTTCTAATAATTCTGAAATCACTAATCTTAAAAAAATTATAGATTCAAATAAAAAATTAATCCTGGTTACAGGTCACCGAAGAGAAAATTTTGGGAAAGGAATTAGAGCTATTTGTGAAGCTTTAAAAGAAATTGCGAGCCGAAATGATGTGCAAATTATATATCCTGTTCACTTAAATCCAAAGGTTCAGGAATCGGTGTTCAGTTTATTAAACGGAGTTGAAAATATTCATCTTATACAACCTTTGGCATATGAAGCCTTTGTTTGGTTGATGAATGAGTCGTACTTAGTTGTTACTGATAGCGGTGGGATTCAGGAAGAAGCCCCGAGTTTAGGTAAGCCGGTGCTTTTAATAAGAGAAACTACAGAAAGACCTGAAGCTATTAGTGCAGGCGCGGTTATTTTAGTAGGTACTAGTAAGCAAAAAATTATTAAAGAAAGTATATTATTACTCGAAGACGAGGTTAAGCATAAGAAAATGAGCCAAAGTAAAAATCTATATGGAAGTGGCGATTCAGCTAATAAGATTGTTGAATTTCAAAAAGGTGTTTAAGAATTAAAGATCACTCTGAAGTTTTTCAATAAAACACTTTATATTTAGTAAAATTTTGAAAGTAAAGGAACCCCTCGCTTGAGCAAAGCACTAATCATGAATGAAGAGGATTTAAATCGCACCTACTTGCGATTTGCACATCAATTCCTCGAATCCTACGACGACCCATCGCGACTTGCAATTATTGGCATGCAGACAAGAGGTGTTTTTATGGGGAAAAGGATTATTAAATGCATACAAGAAGAGCTTGGTGAGACCATAGATTTCGGAGTTCTGGACGTAACTTTTTTTCGGGATGATTTTCGTTCAAAACTAAAAATGCCGGATGTAAAAGTAACAGAAATTCCGTTTGATTTGTACGATCGAGATGTTGTACTAGTTGATGATGTGTTATTTACTGGCAGAACGGTGCGTTCGGCAATGGATGCTCTTATGGCTTATGGGCGGCCAAGAAAGATACAGTTTTGCTGTATGGTAGATCGTGGACATCGAGAATTACCCATTGCTCCAGATTTTACGGGGATGTATTTACCAACCCATGAAAGGGAAGAAGTGAGGGTAAAAGTAAAAGAGCTAGATGAAGAGGATGCGGTTTACCTGGTAAAAGTAGGAGAGGGCGATGATGACTAAGGGCTCAAAAAACTACGAATTTAATCAAAAGCATTTACTTGGACTAACAGATTACTCTAAAGAAGATATTCTTTACGTTTTAGAACAAGCTAAATCGTTTAGAGAAATTTTAGACCGCCCTGTTCCAAAGGTGCCCACACTAAGAGATAAGACCATTGTAAATCTGTTTTATGAAAACAGCACCAGAACCAGACTTTCATTTGAACTTGCTCAAAAAAGAATGGGTGCCGATGTAGTTAATTTTTCGACATCAACATCCAGTACTAAAAAAGGAGAATCGCTCAAGGATACAATACGTAATATCAGTTCCATGAAAATTGACATGGTGGTAGTAAGGCATCAAAGCCCCGGAGTACCATACTTTTTAACACAATGCGTTGATGCAGCTATTCTTAATGCTGGTGATGGCGCCCATGAGCACCCAACTCAGGCATTACTCGATATGTTTACTATGCAACAAATCCACCCTAGTTTGAACGGTAGAAAAGTAGCAATAATCGGAGATATATCGCATAGCAGAGTGGTTAGATCTAATATTATTGGACTGAAAAAACTTGGAGCAGAAGTAGTTCTTTGTGGTCCAAAAACATTTATGCCTAAATTTATTGAAGAATTTGGGGTTTCGGTGTCTTATGATTTAGAAGAAACTCTTGCATGGTGTGAAGTTGCTATGGCATTACGAATTCAACTTGAACGTCAAGATGAAGGAACCGAGTTATTTCCTACTTTACGAGAGTACCACGAACGATTTGGAATAAAATTAGCCCATCTCGAAAAATATCCCGATTTTAAGATTATGCATCCCGGACCAATAAATCGAGGAGTAGAAATGGAAAGCGAAGTCGCTGATAGTGAACGTGCGGTAATTTTAGATCAAGTTACGAACGGCGTGGCAGTAAGAATGGCGGTTTTATATTTACTAAGCGGTGGGAATAGGGTTTAGTGAGTATGTCAATAAATAAGTTAGATTAGCCTACATTAACTTTGATTCAAATGGAGGCAGCGAAAGTTATAAACACTAAAGGTAACAATATTAAGGATTTAAATATTAAAAAAGATCCATCAGTTACTATTGGAATTCCTGTGCTAAATGAAGAAGAGCACATTGAAAGAGTTATATCTGGGTTTTTAAATTCTGATTATTCAAACCTACTAGAAATATTTGTCGCTGATGGTGGAAGTTCAGACCGAACAACAGAAATTGTCAAAAATATTTCAAAAAAAGATCCAAGGGTTCAATTACTAGAGAACCCTGAAAAATTCCAGTCTTTTGCACTTAATAAAATGATTAATGCTGCTAATGGAGAAATTTTTTTAAGGGCAGATGCACATTGTGAGTATGGTAAAGATTACATTGAAAAGTGTGTATTTAATTTGCATAGAGATGGTGTTAAAAATACTGGAGGAGCGGCAAGGTTTTTAGCAACAAATTTAGTACAAGCTGGTACTGCTATATCTGTTTTTAGCCTGTTAGGAAATGGAGGGGCAAAACATTACAATCCTGAGTATGAAGGATATTCTGATACAGTTCCGATGGGTTGTTTTTATACCTCAGACTTAAAAAAACTTAATGGGTTTACAGAGTCAAATCATACAAATGAAGATTCTGAAATAAATTATAGACTTAGAAAAAATCTAGATGGGAAAATTTATATAAGTCCTGAGATTATACTACAATACTATCCAAGAAAATCATTTACGGGACTTTTTAAGCAATATTTTAAATACGGAAGAGGTCGATATTTAACAGGGAGCATGCATAAAGGAAAGATTCCGTTTAGAAGTAAAGCACCATTTCTTTTTACTGGAACAATGATACTCCTATTACTCATTGATAATTTAATTTTGCCTAACGTTCTTGGGTCTTTTTATATACTTAGTGCCTGTTTATTACTTCTTTTTTTTGAAGCAATGAGATTAGCATTTGCCAAAAGAGACTATTTTTGTAAAGCAGTTTGGAAATCTGAAACAAAAAAACCACCTATGGCTGCTTTTGTAGGATTATATTCATTTGTAATTCTGATAATTATGCATTTTGCTCATTTTTCTGGGTATGGATACCAAATGTTAAGGATGAAAGTGTTTGGAAAAAATGGTTGGTGATAGTGAATCAAAGATAAAAGTAGTTCAACTATCGTCTGCCCATCCATCTTTTGATACCAGAATTTTTTATAAAATATGTACTTCGCTTGTTAAAGCTGGTTATCAAGTAGACCTTGTTATTCAACATGAAAAAAATGAGGTTAAAAACGGAGTAAATATTATTGCTTTACCAAAAGCAGAAAAAAAATCCGATAGGGTATTTAAAATCATTCCTCGTCTACTTCTTAAAGCATTAAAATATCCCAGAAATACAGTAATACACTTTCATGATCCTGAATTAATTCCAATTGGAATTATTCTAAAACTTACTGGAAAAAAAGTGATTTACGATGTTCATGAGGATGTACCAAAAGATATACTCGGTAAAGAATGGATTCCTCAGATATTTAGAGTTCTTATTTCTAAAGCAATGAAATTACTAGAGCGCTTTAGTTTGTTATTATTCGATAATATCATTGTTGTAACATCAGAAATAGAAAAGCGCTTTAAGTCAAGCAAGACTATACTTTTACAGAATTTTCCTATAATAAATACTAATAGTGATATAACTTTAGGTAATGATATTACTGATCCTACTTACATTTTTTACCTAGGTGATATAACGATCATAAGAGGCCTAAGAGAAGTTATAAAAGCTCTTGAAATTGTAAATAAGAAACGAAAAGTAACGCTTATTCTAGGGGGTAAATTTTCTCCAAATTCACTCGAAGGTGTTCTTAAGAATGAACCCGGGTGGAAATATGTAGATTTTATTGGCTGGATTAACCGAAAAAGAATGGAAGAGGTTGCTTCAAAATGTTCAATGGGTATAGTAACATTCCACCCTGTTCCAAATCATATTGAAGCTCAGCCTAATAAGTTATTTGAGTATATGTACTTAGGATTACCAGTTATAGCATCCAATTTTCCATTGTGGAAAGAAATTATTCAGGATGCAGGAATTCTTGTAAACCCACTTGATCCACAAGAAATAGCTGATTCGATTCTCTGGTTTACAGAAAATCCAGTTGAGAGGAAGAAAATGGGAGAAAGAGGAAGGTGCTTAGTGTTAGAAAAATACAATTGGGAAGAAGAAGAGAAGAAACTTATCAACTTATACAAAGAATTAGTTTAAAAGCAGCTCATCATAATGCTCTATTAGTTTATTCTTTATAATTTCGTTGTCGAATGTATTAACAACAGATTCACGGATTGTATGCCTGGAAAAGGAATCCAGTTTCTGTAGTATTTTTAATATTCCTTCGCTCAATGAGGTTTTATCAAAATTCTTTGTAAGAATTCCATTATCTGAAGTTATAAATTCTGGAGCAATTCCAGTAGGAGTTGCTAAAACTGGTAAACCTGTAGCCGCGGCTTCTATCATTGTTAATCCAAACCCTTCTTTTCTACTTGGCGATATGTAAACGTCGGATGCATGGTAATAATTGATTAGCTCTTCAGGTGTAACAGTATTATGGAATGTTATAAGTTCATTATTGGGTGATGAATTTATACTCTCCGAATCTCTATTACCGACTATATGGAAATGAATATTCTTTGGCAATTCTGGAATATCGGATATTGAATTAACCAGTAAATCGATACCTTTTTCAGGTCGGTGATTTCCTATGCATAGAAGATGAGTTTTCTTTTCATCCCAATTCAGTTTTTGAATAGCAATTGTTTTTTCTTTTTCAGATGGTAAACTATAAATATTAGTATCTACAGAGTTGTTAATTCGAAAAAGCTTTTTACGCAAAAAAGGTAGTTTTGCTAATATATCATCTTCAAGATTTGGCCCAACTACAAGTATTCTATCTGCTGCTTGAAGTGATCTGCTCAATATTCGAAAAAGGTTCTTTTTATTTTGATTCTTATACCAATCACTTCCATGTATAGTTAATATTGTTTTAAGCCCTTCTTTTTTTAAAGTAGGAATGATTAATCCATCTGGATATAACCAATTAATGTGAACCAAGTCAAAATTTGAACTAGATATTCGTTTTCTAAGATTAGCTGATATTGAGTATTGTTTTACTCTATTAAATAGCTTTTTTGGAAATGAGATATAATAAACTCTACGTATTAAATTTTGCTTATAAAGAAAAGAAGAATGATTGAACTGATTTCTTTTTGTTAATGGTATAGAATAAGGCGTTGGAACAAACACATTTACAGTGATATTTTCCTCAGAAGAAAAAAGCTTTAATTGATCTCGAATAAATTTACCTTCATGTGGAAAATCTTCAGTCGGAAAAAGGTGGCTTATAACGGCAATATTCAATAGTAGTTCAGGTTTGAGACTTAAATTTCTACTGAATATAAGCTAAAGAGAGTCAAGTTTTTAAATATGAGAAAATTAGTTACAAGGCTACCCAAATCATTTCAAGATGTTGCTACATTGATATTTGGTAACGGTTTTGCTGCCTTATTTCCAATAGTATTAGCCCCTTTATTAACGAGGCTATATACTGAACAAGAGTTTGGTATTTACACAACTTTTTTAGCAGTTGTTATGCTATTCGCTTCTTTTTCTACAGGTAGATTTGATTTAGCAATTCTGGAATCACGAACAAAGAATGTAGCTATACACTTAGTGATACTTTCTACCCTATTAACTATATGCATTTCTTTGATCTCATTAGTTATAATATCTTCAATCCAAGTTTTATTTCCCCAATTAGAAAATATTAGTGATTTGGGATATCTGGTCTATCTGATTCCAATTTCAATACTTCTCATTTCCTTAGTTCAAATTACAACACATGTTTTAAACAGAGAGAAGATGTTCAAACAAATGACTACTTCAAAAATAATTAGAACAAGTTTTGGAAGTGTTTTGCAGGTGGGTTATGGGTATTGGAAATTCTCTTTTTATGGTTTAGTTCTTGGAAAGCTAATAGGGGATACTATGAATGTAATTTATAGTGTCTCAATTATTGTGAGAGAGAAAATCTTTTCAAACGAAAAAATTCATTTGAACAGAATTAAATATGTAGCTAACAAGTATAATAAATACTTTAAAATTAATTCATTACACTCCTTTTTAAACGTATCTACAACAAGCTCGATTCCACTTCTATTGGGCTTCTTTTTTGATAATAGTGTAGTAGGCTTTTACGGGTTAAGCTTTAGTGTATGTTTTTTGCCCGTTACTTTAATATCTCAAGCAGTATTTCAAATTTTTAGCCGAGAGTTCTCAATCAGATTAGATGATGGTAAAGAGATATTTACATATTTCAAGTCAACTGTATTAAGATTAATCTTAACCTCAGCTCCAATTTTTATAGTATTAATTTTGTTTGGAGATATTTTATTCGAAACTATTTTTGGTGTGGACTGGAGCACATCAGGAAGGTTTGCACAAATATTAGCCCCGTATCTATTTTCTACTTTCGTAGTTTCTCCTTTTGCATTTGTAGCACTAAGGCTTAACAAGCATGCTCATATTTTCCGTGTAGAATTAGTAAACATATTCCTTAGAATTGGCTCGATCACTGTTGGGTCGATTTACTATAATGAGTTTATTGCACTTGCATTTTTTAGTTTTTCTGGAATAGCAGTAAATATATATTTAATCATTTGGGTTTTTAATCAACTCAAGAGAAAGTAAATTACAATTCAAGATGAAATATATAATGGAGGCTTCATTTCTTTAACTCTATGAGTTAAAATTATATTCATATTATGATATCTTACATTTTAAAATTCCATATTCGATTTTTATGAGTTCACCTAAAAAAGTAGACTTACTTGATGTTGCTATTATCTTTGCACAAAGAAAAAAACAGCTCATAAGTATAATTGTTATAATTACTATAATAGGCACTATTATAGCTTTCGTTTTCCCGAAGTCCTATAAATCTTCACTATCCTATGTCGTTAATTCGAGTAATTCGTTAAACCTTTCGAGTGGAGGTTTGTTAAGTGGTTTAGCAAATCTATCTGTTGCAAACAAAGAAATGACGTCAGATCAGATTCTATTTATTCTGCGAAGTGATCTTTTAATTGATGAATTAATAAGAGAGTTTGATTTAGGTGAAGTATATGGGGATGAAATTCAAGAGGCGTTAAGAAAAAAGCTTAATGCAAATATTTCGATCGAGGATTTTAGGGAAGGAGGTATAGGTCTAAATTCGATTATTGCTACAAAGGTTTCAGTTATCGATGAAAGCCCTATGAGAGCTTTTAAAATGAATGAATTTTACTTTGCGAAATTAGATTCTATAGTTGAATTGCTAAATAAATCTAATATTGAAACAGGGTACTCAATGCTTGAAAATCGGCTAGATAAAAACCTGTTTGACTTAAAAGAGGCAGAAGAAAGTTTGAAATCATTTCAGCTTGAAAACGGTATTCTTGAAATTGAAGAGCAAACAAAAGCATTAATTCAAAACTCGTCAGTTTTAAAAGCTGAGTTGGTTAGTCTAGAAATTCAGATAGAAGCAAGTAAGACATTTTTTTCTCAAGATAATTCTGAAATAAAAGCACTGGAAACCAGGAAAAAATTTGTTGAAGAAATGTATCAAAAGTCTTTGAGCGAAGAGTCTGGTGAAACAGGTTTTGATATTTATAAGCCATTAGATCAACTACCATCACTATATATAGAATATCTGCGAAAATTTCGAGAGCTAGAAGTTCAACAAGAGATTTATAAAATATTATATCCTCAATATGAGCAGCAGAAGTTAAATTATGAAGAGGTAAGTTCTGGTCTTACGTTAATTGATCCTCCAGGTCTTCCCACTTATAAAAATGGACCCAAGAGAGCTTACATAATGATTGCTTCCTTCCTTTTAGGGTGCTTCATAGCCATAATTACTGTCTTTTTTTCTAGCTGGAAAGAAAGTGCTAAAAATGAAAACAATGATACATATCATAAGTATAGAGAATTTATAAATAGCCTAAAGGTCTAAATGATTAACACCCATCATCTTTTTAGTGGGTATACCATGATAATACCATTGGTGATAGGAGCTTTTCTATCTGGTATTTTTTATCTGTCTGAGGGAAGTTCAATACCTCTAACAATTTTTCAGCTTAGTTTAGTTTTTAGTTTCATTCTATTTTTTATAAAAAAAATTATAGAACGAGATACATCAATAGAACTTTATGGATTAGAAAAGTGGTATTTGCTTTTCTTTACTATTATTGCTTTTTCCATCATATACACACCAGAAAGGGCTCAAGCTCTTTTGTATTTTATACGGTTTACGGTTCTAATCTCAATGACCTATGTCATATATAATACAGTTAAATCAGAAAGAGATATAGTTGCTATAAGCATAGCCTTTATCCTAATAGCTACTATAGTAGCCTCAATGGGAATTATTCAATCATATTTAAATCCTGAAAATCTAGTATTGAATTATGTAAACCAAGGTAGAAATCTCATTCGTGCTTCAGGTGTAGAAACAGATCCGAATGTATATGCAAGTAATTTCTTTATTCCAGTAATGTTATCAGTCACTCTTTTTCTAGGAGATATAAGTAGAAAATTAAAAGTTCTTTTGTTTCTATCTATCTTAATATTTTTAGTAGCAATCTTACTTACCTATTCAAGAAGTGCGTGGGTTTCTATTTTTTTAGGTCTATTGATCCTAATTTTTCTAACGAAGAAATTTAATTTCTTGATTTATGGAGCGGTCGCTTTAGTAATTGTTTTAAGTTCAAGCGAAACCATGCAAAACTTTTCAATCAGTTTATTTAATCGCTTACTCGATGTATTTGCAGGTACACAAGATGATTCATCAAACATTAGAATACTTTTGGCAAAAGCTTCCGTATTAATGTTTTTTGATTCCTATTTAGTGGGAGTTGGGTTCCAGGGTTTTTCTACTGCATTTCAGAATTACTACACTCCTCAAGAAACCATTGGAATTTATGAGCCGCATAACGAATTCTATACTGTTTATTCAGAATTAGGAATTTTTGGTTTTTTCATTTTTATGATAATCATTGTATCGATATACAAGAGAGCCAAAAACAATATTAATCTTAGTTATAAAAAGAATAACCTCAGAATGATATCAATGGGACTATATGTTTCATTTATCTGCTACTTGATATTTTATCAATTCTACGGTGGGATGTTTTATAACAGTATTCTTATGATCCTAATTGGGCTTATTTTTGGAGTATCAAAATTAGGCACTGAGAGAGATACAGTCGCTATTCTAAAGTCTCCTAATCGCAACATAAGCAGTAATTACACTAGCTAATGCTCCAAGCCCAGAAATAATTAATTGGGTTCTGTTATTTTTTAATTGTTGAATTTGCACCGCATAATTTTTTCCGGTGCTTACATCTTCAAATGGGATTCTATCAACAAAAATAATATCTCCAGATTCAAGTTCAACTTCATTAGGGGCGTACCAAGCACGACTACCTGCTTTAATAACAAAAACTCTTTCTTTGTCTGCAGCTATGGTAACTCCATCCGCAAGAGATAAATAGTCTGAGACTAATAAATTTTCATCAAATGTATAAAAACCAGGTTCATTAACTTGACCTAACATAGAGATGGTATGTTCATTTTTTGGAATATAAATACGATCACCATTCATCACTTTAGTTCTTGCTAAAACCTCAGTTTTCGAAAGATTAACACTCATCTTATTTGGATCAAGAGCTTGTTGTAATTGCATATAATCAAATCCTTCCAGAAACTGATCTGATGCTCGAGTTAAGCCGCTCATATTTATTGAGCTTGTAGAAGTAACCCCTCTGCTATCTAAACTTTTTCGTATTAAATAGGCACCATTCGGTAGTGCATCATCGGTCAATCCGTCGGCTTTTTGGAGAGCCTCTTGTAAAGTAGTTACTCCAGATTCAATTGAAAAAATGCCCGGTAGATTCACTTCACCTTCAATGGTAACTGTACCCTGAACTTGATTCTGTTCATTAAAAGGAATAATGAATTGATCGCCTGGCTGAACTTTATAATTTTGAATATCAGAACTGGAAATAGATAATCTTTCAGTAGATCCATTTCTATTTTTGATAACTACAATAGATGATGAATCCGCTTCTGGGGAAAAGCTACCTGCAATTTTAAGTAAAGTATTAAAGGTGTCATCCGTTCGGTATGAGCCAACAAAAGGATTATTTACAGCACCAGAAATACTCACTTTAAATCTGTTTTGAGAATGTTCAATCAGTGTAACTTGATCTCCATCAGAGATATAGGGCGCAAATTCTTTATTGCCACTATTAAAGTATCCACTTAAATCTATAAATACCTCAGAACCATCTTTTCTGGTTACTTTCAATAAGCGAAGGTCGTACGTTGAAGAAATTTGATTAAACAGGGAGTTTGCCTGTTCGTCATTTGAATTAGTTTCAGCCGAAATCCGATCGAAATTTAATCCGGTAAAGGATGGTCGTGCAGCGGATGCCTGTATTGTAGTTTCAAGTTCCTCATCAACTAAGGGTAAAATAATTTCTTCATTTATGGGAAACCCTGTGATTAAGGCATCAAATCTTGTGCCAGCTGGAATTATATAGCGACCAGGTTTTGGGATATTTCCACCTAAATAAACATTAATGGGACGTAGCCTGTCTAGAGTTACTTCAGTAGTTATACCCTTAAAACTCTTATCAAACCTGACTTGTAAAACTTTTTGAGCTTCAAATAGCGTCATATCTTTGAGCGAAATCTTTCCTACAATAGGTACAAGAATATCACCACTTGCATTGATGGTTAAGGCTCTATATGTAAATTCTGTATTTCCACTACCGTAAATAGAGATGACATCATAAGGGCCCAAAACATAGGTTTCTGGATCAATAAATTCGTCAAGTGGAGTTGTAGTTAACCCTAATTGTAAACCGGCTTCGTCTACAAAATAAGAGTTCAGGTTCGAACTATTTTGGGTTTGATTGTCGGTAGAATTGTTTTGCGCTTGAACCAATTTTGGAAATCCAAAAACAAGAGAAAAACAGAATACAACGGATAGAAAACGATTTACAGGCATAAATCTTAATAAAATAATACGTATTAATTGTTTGTAGTAGCTGTTAAGGCGTATAGAAATCTATCTTCGTGTTAAAATGATTCCAAGTATAACAAATACGGAACCAATATACTGAAATACTGTAAGTGGTTCATTTAAAATTAGCACACCAAATAGTAAACCCAAAACAGGTACCAGGTTTTGATATGCTGCGGTTCTAACTGCTCCGATCTTGCTAATCCCGTGGTTCCAAATTAGATATGCAAGTCCAACCGAAAGTAGTCCGCTATAAACAATTCCTCCATATCCAACTAGGGTAATTTTGGAAAAGTCTAAATGGATTAAAGACGGAGTTCCAACTAATAATAGGGCAATTACTCCTACTATCGACATAAAAGCTGAATATTGAGAAGTACTATAAAACCTGAGGTATTTTCTAGAGAGAATAGTATAAACACCCCATGATATCGCAGCCAGAAGTGTAATTAAATCTCCCTTAAAACTATCTGAAGCAAAAGAGATTTCGTTTTTTCCTCCAACTATAATAAAAGTTACGCCTATAAATGCCAGAAATATGCCAATTGATTTATATAAAGTGAGTTTTTCATCGGTAAATAGTTGCGAAAGAAGTGCAACCCAAATAGGAATAGTGCCTAACATAACTGCGGCATTAGCAGAGTAGGTATAATCTAGTCCAACAATAAAGAGCATTTGGTAAACCAGGTTTCCAATTATCCCGATACCCACTAATTTCCAGAAATGCTCTTTTTTTACTTTTAGACTGAACCCTTTCCGTTTTGCTGCGACTATTAACATGGATGCAGCAAGTACATACCTCAAAGCATTAAAACTTAAAGGATCTATTTGGTTTAGGGTAATTTTTACTACGCTGAAATTTAGCGCCCAAATTATTGCAACGAAAATGAGACTCGCATCAGTGAGTGAGAACTTTTTCAAAACCTAAAATTTATGAGCATCAATAATAGGCATTAATTGAATAAACGAGAGTAAATTGTTAACGCTTTGTTAACCTAAATAAAATAGGAATTGATTTTATGACTTAGTACCTTTTGACCCGAATTCAAAAAATGACTAAGAGTCAAAATAATGGGAATTACCGAACGGAAAGAACGTGAGCGTGAGTTTAAGCGTGCTAGTATGCTTGAAGCTGCAGAAGAATTAATTCTTGAAAAAGGATTGGAGCATCTGAATATGGATGAGGTTGCAACGCGGGCAGAAGTGAGCAAAGGTTCATTATATCTCTACTTCAACAGTAAAACAGACTTGGTTCTAGGCATATGTCATAAGGCATCAACCTTGATGAATGAGATAACTAGCAAGGTTTTAACGGAAGATAAGTCTGGGTTAGAAATGGTCTATCAAATTGGTATCAACTATTTAAAATTCGCGAGTGAACATCCTGAGTTTTATCGAGCCATGCGTTTTTTAGAAAACTATAAAGATTCAGAACAAGCAAAAAACAGTGACTTTTTAGCATTGTGTGGCCAAAATAGGCAGGAAAGTTTTAGAGTAATGGTTAGAGCCATTCAAATAGGTATGCAAGATGGTTCCATAAACTCTTCTTACAAAGCAGAAGAACTTGCTCTTTTACTTTGGTCTACCTCCCATGGTGTAGTTAATATGGCTTATATGCATCAAAATGCAGGACATTTTAAATTAATAGATAATCTTGGTATTAGTCTGGATACTTTGTTCGATGGGTATATGAAATTGATTGGACAAGGAATAGAATCTAAAGATTGCTGACTCTTAGTCATTTTTTGAAACACAAAAGGTTTCCTGACGTAGCAGGTTTCCGAAATTAAATAGAGTAATAAATTAACAACAACTACATGGTTAGTAGAAAAAGAAGCAGGGGAATCCTTCTTCCTGTGGTATTAATAGCAATTGGAATGTTTTGGAGCTATTCAATAGTGGCTCAAACCCAAGAGGCCGAGTTAATAGATGATTATGAACTTACGTTGGATGAGGCTATCAAAATTGCGGTGGCAAATAGCCCTCAAATTAAGCGAGCGCTTTTATCGGTTGAAGATGCAGATGAGCTAGTTAAAATCGCTTATAGTGAAATATATCCAGAGGTTAGCTCTTCGTTAAACTATACAAGAAACTTTGAAATACCCGTTAACTTTGTACCTGGAGAGTTTTTTGGAGGCGCCCCGGGAACCCTGGTACCTGTAGCTTTTGGAACCGATAATAATTGGCAGGGTGGCTTTACCGCTAACCAAACGTTATTTCGAGGTGAAACTTTAGTGGGATTAAGTTCTGCAACAGTTTTTAAAACGGTACAAAAAGAGAATTATAGAGCAATCAGTCAGCAAGTTATTACCCAAACTAGAATTGCATACTACTCAGTTCTTGCAGCAAAAGAACAATTCCGCTTACAAGAGACTCAGATTAAAAGATTGGAGCAGAACTTAAAAGACAACGAAGCTAGGCAGAGAGCAGGGCTGGTTGATGAATACGCAGTGTTGAGTTTGAGGGTGCAACTTAGTAACCAACGCCCGCAACTAATAGAAGCGGAATATGCGGTAGATGAAGCATATCGAATACTGAAAGTTGGAATGGGATTGCCTTTACAATTAGAATTTGAAGTGCTCGGTAGTCTCAATGATTTTGATATAATATCATCAAATGTAGTTGCTGGAGTTAATGAGCATATCAAAATAATTGATCAACTAAATCCCTTTACATTTCAAAAAGAAGGATTGGACTCGATGGGTTTAGAATCGGTGAGGGGAGACCTTAGAATATTGGATGCCAGCATGGCGCTTACTGATAAGGAAATCATAGCTGTAAAAAGTCGTTTTCTACCAACTCTTTCAGCTACATATAATTTGCAATGGTCATCTGCAGAGCCCGATGAGCCAACTTTCTTTGAGAATTCCGCTCGGTTTCAAACATTAGGTATTAACTTAAGCCTACCTCTTTTTCAGGGATTTAAGCGTGTAGCTGATGTTCAACGCGTTCTAATCCAGAAAAAAGATTTAGAAGAGCAGAAAAGAGGAACACTTTTGATGGCGCAGAACGAAGTCGCTTCTGCAAGCGAAGAGTTAAATAAAGCTTTTGAAACAGCTGAAGCTCGTAAAATTGCTCTTCAACAGGCTAATGAGGGCTATGAAAGAGCTCAAAAGCGATTAGAAAATGGACTTGGTTCTCAAATTGAACTTACTGATGCAGAAGTACAAGTACGGCAAGCAGAAGTTAATTACGCATTAATGGTTTATGAATATCTAACAGCCAAAGCAGAATATGATTTGGCTACCGGAAAGGTTCCATTTGTAGACACAGAAATTGAAGAATGAGATTTAAATTAATTACAACAAAACGCATAATGAAAAAAATCACACTATTTGCTTCACTTTTAATCATTGTTGCTTTAGCGGCGTGTTCAGGTGGAGAAGAGGTGCAAAATACGCCCGATGAAGAACTGATTAAATCAGTAAATATAACAACGCAACTAATTCAACCGTCTACTTTTGAAAGTTTTGTACGAGTTGTAGGTACTGTTGAAACTTCAAATGACATCATGATTTCTGCTGAAGTTAGTGGAAAAGTAACTTCACATAATGTGAAGGAAGGAGATCAGGTAAAAAAGGGACAGGTCATTTTAAAAATTGATGATTCTAAGCTAAAGCAAGAAAAGGCACGCCTTGAAGCCATGACTTCACAAGCAAAAGAAAATTATGAGCGTCTTAAAAAAGTATATGAGGAAGATGGAATTGGCTCTGAAATTGATTACTTGAATGCTAGATATGCATTTCAACAAAGTAATTCTGCATTAGAATCAATAAAAGTAGATTTAGCTAATACCAGTATAACGGCACCATTTAATGGAAGCATTGAATCTAAAATGGTGGAAGTGGGTGAGATGGTTAGCCCGGGTACACCCGTAGTACGAATTATTGGTTCCGATGATTATATCATATCCGCAGGAGTTCCAGCGCGGTATGCAGATGTAATTAGTGCAGATGATAATGTTCAGATTTGGTTCGATACTCAAGGCAGTGATACACTTGACGGTACTATCAGCTTTGCCGGTAATAGTATCAATCCCCAAAATAGAACGTTTCGAATCGAGATTGATCTTCCTGAGAAAGCAAATCAATATAAAGTTGATATGATTGCTAATCTACGGTTACAAACCAATAAGCAGGAAAATGTACTTGTAATTAGTGAAGAGTACGTTTACTCGAAGCCAGAAGGATATGTAGTATATGTGCTCTCTAAAGATGATAAAGGACATAATGTAGCAGATGAAAGAATGGTGAATCTTGGGTTATCCTATAAAACCGGAGTTATTATTGAAAGTGGCTTAGACATAGGTGATCAATTAATAACGCTGGGGTCTGCATTTCTAGATGATGGAATGCGAGTTACTCCAAAAGATCAATCGGACTCAAATTTAGCCTCTAACTAATTTTATTCGGAAATAATTATGAGTACCGAAATTCAACAAAACGGAAATTCAATGAACGGAACCAATTTGCATGAGGGTGATAATAGGAAAGAATTCTGGCTGTCAAGTTTTTCAATAAACAACAGAATTAGTGTATTGGTATTGATTTTTCTGGTAGCGGTGATGGGTATAGTATCGTACGTAGTAATTCCCAAAGAAAGCTTTCCCAGTATTAACATTCCAAATATTTTTGTAGTTACAATTTACCCCGGTGTTTCGCCCGAGGATATGGAAAGCTTGGTTACTAGAAAACTTGAAGATGAGTTAGGAAATATCTCTGAAGTTAAAACTATGACCTCAACTTCTTCAGAAGGATATTCAAGCGTTAATCTTGAGTTCGATCCAAGTATAGATATTGAAGATGCTCTTCAAAAAGTGCGTGAAAAGGTAGACTTAGCAAAGTCTGAATTACCAGAAGATGCAGAAGAACCTGTTGTTCAAGAAATCAATTTTTCTGAATTCCCGATTATGAACGTTAACCTTTCAGGAGAGTATGATGAAGTAATTCTGAAAGAAATTGCGGAAGATCTACAGGATAAAATTGAAAATATTCCATCCGTATTAGGCGTAGATCTTACAGGTGGACTAGAACGTGAAGTTCAAGTGGATGTTGATCTAGCCAAAATGAAATACTACGGGATCACATTTGGAGATATAATAACCGCAATTTCTCAAGAGAATGTGACTATTCCAGGTGGAGATATTTCGGTAGGAACTAAGAAGTTTTTACTCCGTGTACCCGGCCAATACGAAGATACCGCCCTTTTGGAAGATATTGTGATTAAAGGGGAGAATCGAAGCCCTATTTATGTCAGGGATGTTGCGGAAGTTGTATTTGGCTTCAAAGAAAGGGAAACTTATTCGGAGTTGGAGGGAGCTCCCGTAATTACTTTAGGTGTTAAAAAGAGAACCGGCGAAAATATTCTGGATACATCTGAACGAACAAAAGCTATTTTGGATGCAGAACTTCCATTCCTGCCTCCAACAACAACCTACAAAATTACCAACGATCAAAGTATTGACGTGGTAAGCATGGTTAGCAATCTCGAAAACAATATTATATCAGGGTTAATTCTTGTTGTAGGAGTGCTCTTATTCTTTTTGGGTGTTAGAAATGCGTCTTTTGTTGGTATTTCTATTCCGCTTTCTATGTTTTTATCGTTCATAATTCTTTCAGCGGTTGGAATTACAATGAATATGATTGTTCTATTCTCATTGATTCTATCGTTGGGAATGTTAGTGGATAACGCCATTGTGGTGGTAGAAAATATCTATCGTTATTTGGAAGAGGGTTACGATAATTTTGAAGCAGCTAAGAAAGGAACGGGTGAAGTTGCGGTTCCTATTATCGCTGGAACTATGACAACAATTGCAGCATTTGCTCCAATGGTATTTTGGCCAGGAGTCGTTGGGCAGTTCATGAGTTTTCTTCCAAAAACGTTAATTATTACTCTTGCAAGTTCATTGTTCGTAGGGTTAATAATTAACCCAGTAATATGTGCTCTATTTATGAAGGTAGATGGTCAGGAAAATAAAGCCAGATTAACAAGTAAAGGAAAGTGGATACTCGCAGGAGTTGTGGGCTTTTTCGCATTAATTTTTCTAGTTACAAGTTTCGTTACATGGGTGATGTTAATTGTCCTGATCGTATTATTTTGGTTATCGAATATATTCATATTAGAGCCAATTGGAAGATGGTGGCAGCGTGATGGATTAAATAAAGTAATTGATAAATACGAAGTATCACTTACATGGGCTTTGGATCATCGACTTACAACGATAGGAATTTCTGTATTTGTATTAATTTCAAGTTTTGTTGTTCTTGGCGCATTCAATCCTGGTACAGAATTCTTTCCAGAAGATATTCCACCCAGAGACATTTATATACAAGTAGAAACTCCGATCGGTTCTGACGTAAAATTCACCAAAACTATTATCGATGAAGTTCGGGATCGTGTTCAAAATTTACCCAATATTGTAGATGTAAATAGTATACTTGCAACATCAGGAGCATTAATTACCGCAGATCCAGGTTCTGGTGGAGGTGGGAACACTCCTAACCGAGGAACAGTTGCTCTTAATTTTGTAGACTTCCAAGAACGTGAAGGTGATGTATTTGCAGCAATGGAATTTCTGCGAGATCATATGGGCGAATATATTGTTGGGGCTAAAATAACTGTTGAGCAACCTCCAAATGGCCCCCCTACAGGTAAGCCTGTTAATCTGGAAATCTCCGGGAACGACATGGAACAACTCACTACCATCTCTGTAGATATTCTAAAAATTCTCGAAGATGATTCAGTATTTGCTAAAATGGATGGATTAGAATCTAATTTGCCAGAAGCACGTCCTGAAGTTAGAATCGAAGTAGATCGTGAAAAAGCTGCTTTGTATGAATTGAATACCAATACAATCGGGATGACCATTCGGCAAGCCATAAACGGAGTAGAAGCTTCAAAGTTCCGCGATGGTAAAGAGGAATATGATATCATAGTACGCCTGAATGATGAATATCGGGATGATATGAGTACCCTTGGTGACCTCACAATTTTTGATGAGGGTAATCAGATTCCACTTTCTGAAGTTGCTACCTGGGAGGTAAGTGATGGCCTTGGTGGTATTAATCACAAAGAAGCCGTTCGTGTAATCACTATAAGTGCAGACGTTCGCGCAGGCTATCAGGCAAATGCAGTACTCGCAGAAGTACAAGGTGTTCTTTCGGAGTATCTTGAAGAACTTCCTCAAGGGTATACCTTTGGGTGGACCGGTCAGCAACAAGAGCAGGATGAGTCCTTTCAATTTCTGGGGATTGCTTTTTTGATCGCATTATTTCTAATCACGTTTATTCTAGTATCACAGTTTAACTCTATAGCAAAACCATTGATTATCTTGAGTTCTGTAATTATGTCGATGGCGGGAGTTTTTTATGGTTTAGTGACATTCCAAATGGCGTTTGGCTTAATGGCGTTTTTAGGGATTATTTCACTTGCCGGGATTGTGGTAAATAACGCAATCGTATTAATCGATTACGTGGATATTCTGAGAGAACGAGACGGCTTAAGCTTAAGAGAGGCCTTAATTCAAGGTGGAAAAGTTCGCTTTCGACCAGTAATTCTTACGGCTACTACCACAGCGTTAGGTCTCGTGCCACTGGCAATTGGTTTTAATTTCGATTTTATTGTGCTGGTTGCCACCCCATTAGAGTTCTTCTCAAGTCTTCATTCTTACATTTACATGGGCGGCGAACAAGCAGCTTGGTGGGGTCCAATGGCAATTGCAGTAATTGTAGGTTTGTTATTTGCAACTGCATTAACCTTAATTCTTGTTCCAGTTTTATATAGTATTATAGAGCGAAGCCGAAGAGGGCTAAATAAAATAATGTTTGGAAAAGAAGAACCAGGTATAATTAAGGATCAAAGTTCCCTAAATAATGGATCATCTTCTAAAAAAGAGCTTCAAACTACTATTTAGTATCAAACTTTGAGATCTTTATAAAAAGCCTGTTTAGTTAATATGCAGGCTTTTTTATTTTTGTAAACTTGTATCTTTATTAAAACCGTAAAAAAAGTAATAAAACCTTGATTCAAAGAATTCAAACTATTTTCCTTTCACTTGCAGTTGCGTGCAGTTTCGCTGTTTATTTCACACCAATCTATACCAGAGCAATAGAAGATCCCCAGGCGTGGATCGGGCTTGGCTTAGCAAGTTCTCTTATTATAGCTGTATTACTATCTTTATACTCCATTTTTTTATTCAAGAACAGGAAATCGCAAATTGCATGGGTGAAGAGAGCAGCTTTAATACAAGTTATTGCCCTTGGGTTTTCAACGGGAGTATTTTTTTCGTTAGGAGGAATTGGAACTTACCTTTGGGATGAAGCCATTGGAACAGGTCTTATCGTTTTAAGTTTTACCTTCCAGTTATTGGCATTAAAATTTATCCATAAAGATGAAAAGTTGGTGAAGTCGATGGATCGTATCCGGTAATGGAAGTTGTAGATAAGGATGGATATTCAAAAGTAAAAGTTTATTCACTACTCGCTTTTGGAATAACGGCTATAGGATTTTCCCCAATTTTAGTAAAAGTAGTAACCAATGAATCTGCTTATTTAGTGGCTGCAATTCGTACTACTTTGGCTTTTCTATTATTAATTCCATTTTATTTTTCATCAAAAAAGGATGCCCCAAAAAAAGTAATTTCTACGAAGGAACATGTTTGGATAGCTGTTTCAGGTATTCTTTTAGGTCTCCATCTCATTTGTTGGATTTCGTCGATCTATTTCACATCCATCGCTTCAGCTACAGTTTTAGTAACAACGCATCCAATTATCTTAATAATAATCGAACGGTTCGTATTTAAATATACATTCCGGCCGATTGTTTGGTTTGGTGTTTTAATTTCATTTTCAGGATCAGTACTATTAGGATATGCGGATTCGGGAATTGAAGGAACATATTCGAATCCACTTCTTGGAAACGGTCTGGCAATTTTGGCGTCGGTTATTTTTGCGGGGTATTTTTTGATCGGTAATCGGGTTCGTCAAAATCGGAGTTGGATCGAATATGTTTTTCCAGTGTATGGATACGCTGCTGTAACGGCAGTAGTTGCTCTGCTTATTATGGAAGGGGTATCATTCAAAATTACAGGTCTACTTGCATTAGTTGGATTTGGACTTGCATTGGGGCCACAAATCGCAGGACACGGAGCGCTAAATTATGCTGTTAAGTATGTCTCACCAACCTTAATTGCTACTCTTATTCTTTTCGAACCCGCCGCTTCCTCCGTAATGGCGTACTTCTTTTTTGGTGAGGTTCCTTTACCACTTTCTTTTGTTGGAATGTCAATTATTTTATTCGGAATTGTACTTACATGGTCCAAGAAATAAAAGAACTTAAAACGAGTAGCTAAGGCTTATAGTAAAATTACGCCCCATTCCATCCAAACTACTTGCATGCTCACGATAAGCAGCATCGGCAAGATTGTCGGCAACTAGCTTAAGTTTAAGAGGTTGCCAGATTTGAAAATTTGCCAAAAACTGAATGTTTACAAATCCATCAGTCCCATTTTCAGATACACGGATATCACTTATTTCATCTGGCGAAATTCTGCGATGTGAGAAGGCATAGCGAGCTTGTGGACGAAGTGAAAGTTTTTTATTTGGGGCGTAGTTAATAAAAAAGACGCCATTAGCTGGTGGAATCCGATCAGCAGGTTCATGGGTTCCATCTTCATTTGTTAAATTGCCCCATGTATAGGTAAATGTAACTCCACCCTTAACAAGTTCACTTAACACAAATCCTCCTTGAAACTCAATTCCAAGTAGGTCGAGTGAATTAACATTTTTGTTTGTTACTTCATTATAAACATCATCAACACCTGAGTTGTTATCAGTCGTTATAATCTGCCCAAATTCATTTACCGAATATCCGGTAAGTACCCGATTAATTTTGTCGAAATAGTGAAGCCAGAATATAAACAGGTCCGCACTAAAATTACTGCTACTATATTGAATTCCTAAATCGAAATTACTTGTTTTTTCAGGGCGTAGATCAGTATTAGGGGTTTGAAATTGATCACTACGCCGGATTCCTACTTCTGATAAATCTGAGACATTTGGAGCACGAAAACCTGATGATATATTGCTCAAAAAAGTCACATCAGAATTTATTTCATAGGTAATACCTACCGAGCCTGTAATTTGCCCATAATTAGAGGAATAAGGATCATATTTTCGGTCTGTCAGAACCCCTTCAAAGGGTATATTGGCAAAAGTATGCGAGTATCTTATTCCATACTCGAGGCTTAATTCATTAGAAACTACATGGTCTAATTGAGCAAAAATGCCAGACAGCACATATTCAGAACCGTCTGGATAACGTGGTAGAGAAACAGATCCAAAGCTTGTATGTCTTTCACTACTCACTACATCATAAGATATATCACCACCCCATTTTAGGTTTAGATATTCTGCAAGTGCAGATCGGACATCAAATGAAAACTGAAACTGATTGCTTGTATTTTGATCAAAACTCGTAGTATCGCTGAGTAAGAACAAGTAATCTCTTTCTGATGAGTAAACCGAGTATTCAGGGTAGTTGTTGTAAGCAAAATCCTGCTCTTTTCGAAAGTCTTTAAGTTTGAAATATCCAAACTTTACTCCAATAGATTCGAAAGCATTATTTATTTTCGAAGTTCGGAATTCGGCGGTATTTCCCCAAAAAAGTAAAGGAGAAGTATTAGAGTAATATCCGTATTGTGGAGTAAGGCCTTCGTCCTGTTCCTGAATACTAAATCCCAATGTAACCCTATCGAGTCTTGCAGCATCGGGGATTTCTCCGTAATAACTAATTAGACTAAGGTCTGTTTTTTCAGTCGTTTTAATCTTAGATGATAGTTGAAATGACTTAAACTGATAATCTGCGTTCGTTAAATTTTCACCATAGGGGAACCAAAGAGCCTCATTGGTTTGAGAACTCATTTTGTAATATTCAAAGTCTCGATAACTTCCACCTGCAAAAAGTGAGAAATTCTTAGACTGATAAGATAGTTTGCCATGTACAGTTTTCTCGCCATTTCCCTCAATATTAATTGTGCTAAGCACTTCTCCCGAAAAGGTTGGATTTGATGTGTAATCGTGTATAATTGGTGTAATATTAACGCCGCCTGAAAGTGCATCACTACCATAATATAGAGAGATAGGCCCACGGTAAACATCAAGTTTATTTATTAATAGCGGATCTATAGCTCCAAAATATTGGTTTTGCCCAGATCTAACAAAGGATGGATTCATTCTCATACCATTAAATAGATAAAGAACATCTCTTCCTGCACGTCCCCTTATGTAAATACTACCTTGCCCTACGCTTGTCTGTTGAACAAAAACGCCACTTTCTGCACGTAATAGTTCTACAGCAGTAACAGTAGATTTATCTGTAAGCTGTTCAATGGTTACCGAACTACGAGCAATTGGTGATGAATTAGTTACAGGATTAATAATTCGATCTGGGGAAATTACAATTTCATCAAGACCCAGCACCTCAGGTTTCATATAAAAAACTAATAACGAATCTTGTCTATATATCTCCGCTACTCTGGAAATGTATCCGAGGGCAGATAGACGAAGTGTAACTGGATAAGAAGAAATAGGTAGCGAAAAAAATCCAGTTTTATTTGTGCTAGTTCCTCTTTCTGTACCTTCTATTAAAATATTTACTTCCGAAATTGGAGCAAAAGTCTTAGAATCTTTAATTATGCCACTTACTTGAGCATGTAAAGAGTAGGTAAAAAAGAATGAAAACAAATACACTACAGACATAAAGTGCGCTGTTTTCATCATGAATAGTAGTTTTGTATCAAGTTGCGAATTATCCTTTAAAAATTAATGTTTTAAATGATTAGTTGATTAATTGTTGTTAATGAAAATCTGAAAACTGATTAAATACTGTTAAATTATAGTTGATCTAACGTCAGACTGGAAACTTAATTTTATAAAAGCCCAACTGAAAGTTTAGTCTTTTTTATGCTTCCAAAAGATAACATATCGTTAAACAATACAAGAGCAGGAATATTTTTTTCTGTACTATTAATTCTTTCGTCTTGTAGCTTTAAAAATGATAAACCTAAAATTATACATTCAGACGTTTTAGGAGTTACAGTATTAGAACCGGTACAGAGAGATCTAGCTGAAATAAAGCGAGGGGGAGTACTGAGAATGATAACAAGTTATAGCTCCGGCGCTTACTTTTTATATCAAGGTATTCAAGTAGGGTTCGAATACGAACTTGTTCGAGAATTTGCTAAAAAAAATGATTTAGCACTTGAAGTGGTTATTCCAGCCATTGATGAAAACCCATATGATTTATTAAATAGTGGAGCAGGAGATATTATTGCTGCAAGTTATACCATAACTCCAGAGAGAGACGAAATTGTAAATTTTACCCGTCCTTATAATCTGGTAAATCAAATAATAGTTGTTTCAGAAAGTATAGGCTTTGAGCCAGAAAGTATCACCGATCTTGCAGGTGTACCAATTACAATTCGAAGAAATAGCTCTTATTTTCAGGAATTAAAGGCTTTACAAGATGAAGGGTTTGATATTACCATCAATCTTGTTTCAGAAGAAATGGATACCGAATCGCTACTATTTCAGGTAGCAAATGGAACTTATGAAGCAACAGTTGCTGATGATAATATATTTTTTGCAAGTAATAAGTATATGAGAGGGTTGGTGAAAGGGCCAACTATTGCTGAAAGAAACGAAATTGCCTGGGCGATTAGAGATAACGCCTCTGATTTGGAGGCAAAGCTAAATCGGTTCCTCTATCAACATTTTAAGTATGATGAAAATGGAGTTCCAAAAAGATCTACTTTTTTAAATGTACTTCGAAAAAAATATTATGAAGGAAGCTCACAAATAGAAGATTATTTTAATCCAGATTTTCAAACTCGACAATTTGGAAATATTTCGCCTTTTGATAGTTTAATTCAAGATGTTGCTAACGAATTTGAACTCGATTGGGTAATGCTAACTGCTATTGCAGCTCAAGAATCAAAATTTGATCCATATTCAGAAAGTTGGGCTGGTGCAAGAGGAATTATGCAGGTATTACCTAGATTTTCAGAAGTGCAGAAAGATTCATTATACGTTCCTGAAATAAACATTCGTGAAGGAGCTCGAATTATTAAAGAGCACCTCGAACATTATTCTTACATGGATTCTACCAATCAATGGCAAATTGCTTTAGCTACTTATAATGCGGGTATGGGACATGTTGCAGACGCACGTCGCCTTTCTATTGATCAGAATAAAAACCCAAATGAATGGGATACTATTTCAGAATCTCTTCTGAAATTAATGCAAAGGCGATACTATCAGAATGCAAGACATGGATTTTGTAGAGGTATAGAAACAGTGCGATATGTGAATGAAATAACGAATCGATACAATACTTATCAGGCTATTTTAGCACTTTCTAACTCTCGAAACGAACTGTTTTCGCCCGTTTTTGGCATTAAATCATTTAATTAACTCTTAGTACGATCATAGTTATATCATCGTATTGAATATTATTTGAAAAATTATTGATGTCATCAATAATAGCATTCATAATTTCGGAGGAGGTTTTGTCTCTGTTTTTATTGATACACTCTATCAGTCTTTCTTCTTCATACTCTTCCGTTTGATCAGGGTTCATAGCTTCGGTAACACCATCAGTAAAAAAGACCAATAAGTCTCCTTTTTGGAATTCAATTTCTGAAGATTCATACGGCATGAGAGTGGGCATTGCGCCTAGAATAATGCCGCCTTCAGCCAATAGAATGGGGTCAGTTTTTTTCTTTCTAAATAGCATTGGCGGATTATGGCCAGCATTAACAAATTTAAATCGTTTATTATCTTTAGAAATTTTTCCCCAGAAAAAAGTGATAAACTTATCTGGAGGAGTATTATCGTGAATGATATCATTTATTCTGCCAGATGCTTCTTCTAGCGATACATTGAGCGGTGCAAGGGCATGTAACATAGACTGGAGATTTGCCATCAATAAAGAGGCGGGAACACCTTTACCGGTTACATCAGCAATAGCTAATAAATGTCCGTCATTTTGTCCGTCATTTTCTAACTTTAATAAATCAAAATAATCGCCTCCTACTTGTCTGGATGAGACGTTTATCGCCGCGATATCGAATCCTTCAATTTGTGGAATAGGATCGGGTAATAGCC
This sequence comes from Balneolaceae bacterium, assembly GCA_040222455.1. Taxonomy (GTDB): domain Bacteria; phylum Bacteroidota; class Rhodothermia; order Balneolales; family Balneolaceae; genus RHLJ01. Next base: position 132,094 of record JAVKDD010000020.1, read on the forward strand.
CCCTTTGAATTGTTTTAGCAAGATTAAGCTCCTCCTCCATTCTTTCTTTTTCAATTTGTTCTTCAAGAAGGAGCGTTTTTTGAATAGTGAGTAATGCTAAATTACCAAGCGATTGAAGAAAGTTTACCTCCGAGTCGCCATATCCTTCTTTTGTTGCTCGCTGCCCAACTCCAACAAGTCCAATTTTTTTATTTTGAAAGCGAAGACCAATCACCAATTGAATATTATTTTCTTCTAAAAAAGAACAGTTTTCTTTGCCATTAACATGTCTAACATCGTCAAATTCAAAAAGTTGATTTAATTGATCTGAATTAGGTTTTTCTTTAATACCGCTGATGGAGACAATAGTTTTTTCTCCGTCAATATCTAGGGCAAAGAAGAAGGTTCGGATTAGCATTTGACCTAGCATAGCAAACTTAAAAACACGAGCTATTTCATCTCTATCAACCATCATGTTGAAATCTTTACTGAGCTCGAGAAGAGTATTTAAGTCGTGTACTTTTCGATCTAAACGACGATTTATATATCGGAGTTCTTGAAACATCCGAGAGTTTGCAATTGCAACTGAAGAAATAATGCTCAAACTTTCAATAAACTCAATCTCATTTTGAGTCAAAGACTGCTTATTTCCTTTAGGACCAAGGCATAAAAAGCCAAGATGATGGTTGCTAGTTTTTAAATTAAAAAGAATACTTCCATGTTCGATTCCAAGGGTATTAAAAACGGATGCAAATTCTTCGCCCCGAATGATTGAGGTTTCCAGAATTGAAAGGTCGAAGTTAGCACTGATTTCTTTGTCCTCTTTGTGCCATCCTCTTCCCTTCGATTTTGAAACAAAATAGGCTTCATCTCCGGGTTTATGGATGATTATCATGCCTTTTGGAACAAGTAATTTTCCCATGGTTATGAGAAGGAGATTGTTCAAAACAAAATCGGGATCTTGAGATTCGATGAGTAAACGACTTGTTTCCAATAAGGTTCGGAGTTCAAATCGGCTGTGGCGCTCTTCAGTTGATGGAGAAAGTGGATTCAATGTAGCTCAAAGATTTTTAACCATTCGAATTTCATTCATTTGACCCTTGCGGTTATATTGAACTTGATCCATTAGCTTCTGAATAAGAAAAACTCCCATTCCTCCGCGCTGTTTATTTTTAATTCTCTTTAAAATATCGGGAGCTTTATACTCCTCTGGTTTAAATCCTTCTCCTTCATCCATGATGGAAATCCAAAGTTGAGAGCTGTTAATACCGAGTTCAATTTTAACAGGCTTTGAAGGTGTATTTTTATATGCGTGCTTGATAATATTTGTATAAGCTTCATCTACAGCTAATCTAATCTCAGAAATGTCTTTTTCTGAAAGCCCAAGATTCTTAGCATGTTCAGCAACAAAATCCCGTACTTCAGCCAAATGCTTAGTAGAAGAATCTACAGAAAGTGTATATATGTTGTTTGCTGTAGCCACGGTTATTTTTTACTTCTTAAAATCCATTAAGCGCTTCTTCCTCACTATCAAGTATATCATATAAAGTAGGAAACCCAAGTAAATCAAAAACGTTGTATACCCTATCATTCATGTTGGTAAGTTTAATATCTCCTCCTAGACCCCGAACGTCTTCTATATAAGCCATGAAAACGCCAAGGCCGGCGCTAGCTATGTATTCAAGCCGAGAGCAATTAACAATGATATTAAATTTTTGTTCGTCAATAAGTGCTTTTAGTGAATTCTCTAATTGAGAAGCCGTATGAGCATCCAATTCTCCACTAATGTCAAGCACACTTATGGTATTAATTTGCCGCTTAGCGATAGTGAAATTTTTCATTTCGCGGGGTTTAAAAAGTTGGTGGTGTGTTTCTACTAGGGATTATAACGTAAACCGGAGAATTAGAAAAATAAAACACCGGTAAGCGTTCTACGAAGTAGAAGAAAAAAGATTCAAAAAAATAGCCCGACATATTTTTCGGATATGGCGGGCTGACTATTCATCAAGAGAGACGCTACTTGAGCGTTGTCACAATTACGTAAATGCATGGCACATATACAAATATAAATATATGTAGCCAATAACAATTTAGTCTTTGTTTGCTACCCAAAAACCAGTATTAATTTCACTAGCTAGAGTAGTTCCAAATTCATTAGCTGCTGCCTGCGTTTGAAAATAACCTACACGTACCCGAAACCAGATATCTCCAGTAGCTTCGTCGCCCGTTTTAATTACATAAGAGCTTGGATAATTTCGGTTCGCCCACTTATCAACAAACGATTGAGCTTTTTCTTCAGACCTCCATGCACCAACTTGAACAACGTATGAGCCACTTTCTGAAATAGAAGCTGTAGAAGTTTCTTCTTCCATTTCCTCTACTCCTTCATTGGCAACATTGGTACTGTCTTCCAGTTCAGCCATCATAGCGGCTACTTTTTGTTGCTCAACCAGCCTCAAAGAGTCCAGGCGAGCTTGTTCACGAGCTTGTCGCTCTGCTTCAGATTCACCGCAAGCGGTAAAAGTCATGAAAGTAACTGCTAGCAGTAAGGTATATAGACTGTATTTTTTCATGATAATATTGATAATGTTTTATATAAAAAGCCGATTTTAAGATATACTTTAAACATACATTTTACCTTTATGTTTCCCAAATGGTTATTATAATTATATGGGACATTTCAATTAAGGGCTAAGAAATAATAAAAGTCTTTAGATACTTATTATGAAACCTTTAATTTATTAAAGCGTTTTAAAATTGATAATCAGAATTAAACATAATTAAATGTCATTTTTTGGATTTATAATTCTTCTACTAATAGCAGCTATTTGTGGTGGAATTGGGCAAAGCATAGGGGGCTTTAAATTAGGGAGTGGTGGATGTTTGATGTCTGCAGTAGTTGGTTTTGTGGGGGCATTAATTGGGAACTGGATTGCAGGTGAGCTTGGGTTCCCAGAACTATGGACTATCGAAATAGATGGAGAACCTTTTCCAATTATTTGGTCTATAGTTGGAGCAGCGCTACTAACTGCAGGATTAGGGGTAATTTTTAAAGGCAAAAAAAACTAACTTTTTTAAGTTTAATAAGTCTTTTAATGCAATAATTTCTTTATTTGAAGCCGAATTTAGATCGGTAAAAAAACAATAAGAAACGAATATGGAAATTATTGATATCATTGTCTTTGTGGCATACGTACTCATGATTGTAGGGATTGGATTATGGGTATCGAGAGATAAAGAGGGGCACCAAAAAAATGCAGAAGATTATTTTTTAGCTGGTAAATCGCTTCCCTGGTGGGCCATTGGAGCCTCGCTAATTGCTGCAAATATCTCAGCAGAACAAATCATTGGAATGTCTGGATCTGGTTTTGCCGTTGGGCTTGCCATTGCCTCCTACGAATGGATGGCAGCTATCACGCTCCTTATAGTTGGTAAGTTTCTATTACCCATTTTTATTGAAAAGAAACTATACACCATTCCCGAATTCATAGAGCAGCGTTTTAATACCACATTAAAAACAATCCTTGCTATTTTCTGGATTGCTCTTTTTGTATTTGTAAACTTAACAACGGTTATGTTTCTAGGTGCAAAAGCGCTCGACACCATATGGGGAACGGGCGATGGAAGCTTAATTCTAATTGCGCTGATTGGACTTGGGGTGATTGCAGCAGCCTACTCTATTTATGGAGGCCTTTCAGCCGTAGCTTGGACAGATGTAGTTCAAGTAGTCCTGTTAGTTTTGGGTGGATTGATAACTACCCTTATCGCTCTTGACAATGTTACTCCTGCAGGAGGAATAGGGAATGGACTTGTGCATATTTATGATGTGGCAGGCGATAAATTTGATATGATTTTAGATCGCTCTAATCCCGAATTCCAAAACTTACCAGGAATTGCCGTTTTGATAGGAGGAATGTGGGTAGCTAATTTATATTATTGGGGATTTAATCAATACATCATCCAGCGTACACTCGCGGCAAAATCACTCAAGGAATCACAAAAAGGGATTGTTTTTGCTGCTTTTTTAAAACTTATCATCCCGTTCATTGTAGTAATACCTGGTATTATTGCGTATGTAATGTACTCACAACCTGCTGGAACTACCGAGATTGCTGGCGTTGTAGATGCTTTTACAAAACAAGGAGGAGGAATAGATAACGACAATGCCTATCCGTGGTTAATTAGTGTATTTGTAACGCCAGGATTTAAAGGACTGGTAGTAGCTGCGCTTGCTGCTGCTATTGTATCCTCCATGGCGTCGATGCTTAATTCCATTGCCACCATTTTTACGATGGATATTTATAAGCCCTACTTTAATAAAACAGCTAATGATAAAACAACGGTAAATGTAGGTCGAATTACCGCAGGAGTAGCATTATTAATCGCGATACTTATTGCACCACAACTAAGTAGTGTGCCTCAAGTCTTTCAGTTTATTCAGGAGTATACCGGCTTAGTAAGTCCTGGTATTCTAGCCGTATTTATTATGGGACTTTTCTGGAAGAAGACAACTACCAAAGCTGCTATTATTGGTGTACTCTCTTCTATTGTTGTAGCATTACTTCTTAAATTCCCAGCAATTGGACTACCCTTCTTGGATCAAATGTTTTACACTTTGATCATTACCATTGTGATTATTGCAGGAGTGAGCCTAACAACCAACCCAGAGGATGACGATCCAAAAGCGATCAAACTAACATCTAACACATTTAAAACCAGTCCGGGATTCAATCTTGGAGCGTATGCCGTACTTATTATTACCGCAGTTCTTTATGCAATGTTCTGGTAGAAATTCAGTTAAACAAAACAAAAAATCTAAAGCCGGGTACTTTGCCTGGCTTTTTTATTTTTCTTGGGTTTGCTCAGTTTTAAATAATTGACACTTCTTTTGTCAACATCTATACTAGAAAATCTCTTCAATTTAGTAGAGAAAAGCTAAGTTTATTAATGTAACATGGAATAGATTATTCAGTAGAATGATCCGTTCACAATTAAAAAAAGCAGTAATAATGCGACAATTTTTTCTATTCACAGGGTTTATAGTATTCTTTTCATCATCAGTTTTTGCTCAAAAGATCATTTCAGGAAAAATAATAGATGCAAATACAAAAGAGTCACTCCCAGCAGCACATGTAATTATAAAAGGAACTTATCAGGGAACCATTGCAAATGCGGACGGTGAATATTCTCTGAAAGTAAATACTTTCCCAGCAACAATCGTTGTACGGTTCCTCGGGTATGAAAGCCTTGAAAAAGAGATAACGGCTTCATTTGAAGGCGACCTAAACTTTGAGCTAAAGGAAGCATTTTTAGAATTAGGAGAGATTACCGTAACAGGAGAAGACCCAGCAATTTCAATTATGAAAGAGGTAATAAGGCGCAAGCAGATTTGGCGCGCAAAGCTAGATACCTATCAAGTGGATGCGTATACTCGCCAACAAATTCTTAAAGACACTTCGATCGTTTCAATTACTGAGAGTATTTCAGAAGCATTTTGGGATCGAAAAAGAGGAACTCGGGAGGTGCTTAAATCAAAACGCCAAACTGCAAATATTGAAGGGAGTGATAACTTCGCTGGTGTAAGCTATTTACCTAATTTTTACGATGACAATCTTGAAATTGTAGAGTTTGATGTGGTAGGCATAACTCATCCTGATGCCTTAAAATATTACAACTTTGAGTTGGTAGATTTTTCTAAAATAGATGATAATGTAGTTTTTGAAATTGAAGTGAAATCAAAAAGAAAACTTCAGCCGTTATTTGAAGGCACTATATATGTGCTTGATTTAGAGTACGCACTTATTTCAGTTCGACTAAAACCAAATTCTGTAGTCGTTTTCCCACCTCCAATTCAAGAGTTTGATATGTATTACGAGCAGCAGTTCAGTAATTTTGGTGGAGAATATTGGCTACCAGTTGATTTTAGATTGCAGGGTATGATAGAAATAGGAGTGCCTGGATTACGATTTCCACCCATAGGCTTTAGTCAGGTTTCGAAACTGAATGATTATCAAGTTAATGCTGATTTGCCCGATTCGCTTTTCAAAAATACAAATTGGTTTTCTGTGGATTCTACAACTATTGATAAATCCGACTCTCTTTTTGTAAGTACTTTAGATGTTGTGCCACTCACCGAAAAGGAAAAATATGCCTATAAAAACGTTAAATGTAATACAAGTTTTGAAGAGGAATTCAGGCCTAAAGGTTTCCTTGTTCGATTTATGGATTTAGATGATGAAAGTGATGATGATGGTACTGGAAATTGTACTGAGGAAGACATCAAACAAGATTCAACGTTAGCAAAATCAATTTCAGCTAAATCAGGAAAAAAAGCAGGGCCTATAAAAAAGTTCATTAACCAATTAAGTGTTGATGCCAGATATAATAGAGTAGATGCTTTTTTTGGAGGGTTAAAACATGAGCAACGATTTGCTGATCGAAGAATAAGAACTACAACGAAGTTAGGGTATAGCTTTGGGTACGGTGAAGGCTCTTTAGATGGATTAAATCATGGATTCGATTTTTCATGGTGGCCACTACCAAAAACTAGAAGATTTGCCATTCAGGCAGGGTATAATGCTTCAACTGCAACTCGATATAATTCAGATTTATATGGGATGATAATTACAAGTAGTTTGCCACTATTCGGTTATGACGATTATTTTGATTATTACAGAAATGAAGGTGTTTATATCGCAGCAAGATATAGACCTAGAAAATGGTGGAGAAATACATTAGAACTTAAGTACAAATTAGAAGAACATAGCTCAATCGATTATTCAACTTACTACGATGTGGTTGGGAGAGATAATTTCCAAAGATTGAACCCTCCCGTAAATGAAGGGACTTTAAGTTCTTTTGAGTTGACAATAGAACAAGGAGAGGGTAAAGAAGCATTAGGAGTAATTGGAGCGGATAATATTATGTTGAGTATTGAGCAATCTGCTAAAGTTATGGGTAGTGATTGGGATTTTACCCGTTTTAAAGTGGATATCTTTAGAAGATTTAACACCTTTTATAAACGGAGATTTATTCCTAATTCTCTTGATCTAAGGTTGAATGCTGGAACCTACCTTGGTGACCTACCTGTTCAGAAAAATGGAACTTTAGATGCCGCATTTGGATATTTTGCTCCTTTTGGTGGGTTTAAATCAAAGAGATTCATTCCTTACGAAGGTGCTAGCTACATAGCCTTAAATATAGAGCATAACTTCCGATCCATTCCACTAGAGGCTCTGGGATGGAGAGGTGCTGCAAAAACCGGTTTAAGTATTATCACCTTTGCTGGAGTTGGTCGTACCTGGATTTCAAGCGAACAAGAAGCGTTTTTTAACACCAGTCTTGGTTATTTGCCAATAACTGCTAAAGATTGGCATCAAGAAGTTGGAGTCTCTTTAAGTAATATTTTCAGTCTTTTCCGAGTTGATTTAGCTTATAGAATAGATGACCCTGGTTTTTATCCATCTATTGCTTTAGCAAGGTTATTTTAAATAAAGAGCATAAAAAAAGGCGAATCAAAATGATTCGCCTTTAGATTTCATTCTTTGCGATAGAACTACATACCAGGATTGTACTTAAGTGTACTTATAGGGTGTGATTCTGCGCGTCTGTTTTTCTCACATCCATCATTCGACTCTTTTTCAGTAGCAGAACATTCGACAGGAGCTTTACCTAGACCTCTTGATTCAATTCTGTCTTCAGAGATTCCATTGTCAGTATAAAACTTCACTACAGCAGCAGCACGTCGTAAACTTAATCTTAAGTTGTACTGATCTCCACCAACGTGATCGGTATAAGCATCAACTCTAATTTTGAATGCAGGTGCACCCTCAAGAAGTTCTACGTTATCAGCAAGCTTTTGAGCAGCTGCATCAGAAATACTAGAACGATCGAATGCGAAGTTTACAGTTCCAAAAGCATTCATTGCTATATAAACTGGATCTGAACTATCATTTGGATTTGTACCCATATCAAGTTCTTGTCCGTCAGTAAATCCATCGCCATCAGAATCTGCGTTAGTAGGATCAGTTCCGTTAGCAATTTCGTCTACGTCAGAAACACCGTCGCCATCAGCGTCGCCATCAGCATCATTTGGATCTGTTTTGTACGTCATCACTTCATCGTAATCAGAAAGACCATCACCATCTGAATCGGTGTTGTTTGGATCGGTGTTATATGAATTTACTTCATCACCGTCAGAAAGTCCGTCGCCATCTGAGTCTGCATTATTAGGATCAGTATTGTATTCGTTAATTTCTTGTCCATCTGTAAGACCATCATTGTCACTATCTGGTGAGAGTGGATCAGTATTGGTTTCGTAGATTTCTACATAGTCATTTACTCCGTCACTGTCTGTGTCAAGAGTTCTTAAAGTCGCTTCATCAAGTGACATTAAATAATCGAGAGTTCGATCGGGTGGAGGAAGCAATTCTTTAGGGCCAGAACAGTTGCTGACAACTAAAGCGACCATAAGCATCATAGGGATGAAGAGTGATAACTTAAAATTTTTCATCATAGTTGTTTTAGATTGAAGTTAATTTTTTTATTTGGCTTAAAATAGCGGTTTACAGTCGAATTAAAAAGATTCTTTAGAGATAAATATTTCAATTGAAGAATAAAAAATGAAATGTCGATTATGTTGCCGTACTCAAAATTTTTATCTTTGATTTTTCTGGGGCTATAGCTCAGCTGGCTAGAGCGTCGCGCTGGCAGCGCGAAGGTCTGGGGTTCGAATCCCCATAGCTCCACAAAAGTCTTTTTCTTAACAGAGAAAGACTTTTTTTGTTTGATAAATTCTAATTGTTTGTAATAAAACATCGCCTCATATTATCTATTCGTTTAACAAATTGCGAGGGAAGTATGAAAAAATCTGTATGGTTTCAAACCAATTTTCTTTCACTCTTAGTTCTATTAAGTTTTTTTGTTCCAAATAAAGTTGTTTTTGCACAATCTGAAAAGCTTACTTTGGATATTACATTGAGCCCATCTCTAGAAAATGCACAAGTACTAGGACTTACAAGTTTAGGTGTTGATAATAGGGGATCTGGACCTGTTCTGGTTTCAGGATCTATGATAAATAATACTAATGAAACGCTGACTAATCTTTTCTTCGAATTTTTGATCGAAAGTGGAAAGGTTGGAACCTTAGCGCGAGTTACTCAGCAAGCTGCATATCCTTTTACTTTAGATCCTGGTCAAGTTGTTTTTGGTACAAATAATGATATTGACAACGAAGTTTTGCCAGGAGTGGACGAAAAAATGCGCTTTGATGGGGGACTTACACTTGAAGGAGAAGATTTTATAGAAAATCTTGGTGGCATAACAACATTACCAAATGACATTTATACATTTACCATATCAGTATTTCAAGTTACTAATGCTTTAGGTAAACAAATTTTGGCTACACAAACTGTTGAGCTCGGTGGCAGTGATGAAGGTATCGTGATTGATGAAAAATCAATAGATTTAAAAAACCCAGGGGATATTATTGGAGCAGAAGTAAATATTACAAATCCATTCCCACAATTCAGTTGGGAAGGTAATGCAGCAAATAGATATCGGGTTATAGTAGTGAGATCAAATGGGCAGGATAATCCAGAATCACTCATTGAAAATGCCAAGAGTTCTGATCCTACGAATAATGGTGGCTCACTTTTACAATTCGAAAATTTAGATTTAACTACTATTGGTAATACCCTTCAATATCCGTCATCTGGGGTACAGGCTCTTGTGCCTGGACAAACGTATTTTTGGCAAGTAAGTACCACGATACAAACTGCGGTTGAGGTTGAGGAAATTAATTCTGAGGTTTGGACTTTTAAGCTTTCGAGACCTAGTGAAGAATCGACCTTAGCACAGATTGACCAAGATACATTCGATGCTTTGATAACATTGGTTGGTGAAGAGCGGTTTGCAACACTTACAGAAAGTGGGTACTCTTTTGAAGGAATAGAAATGAATAATCAGGTAGTAACTGGCGTAACAGCTGTTCTTTTATTGGAAGAAATTCTGAGGAAAATTGATGATGGGGAAATAATATTAAACTCGAATTGAGAGATATATGAAAAAGTTAGTATCAATATCAGTTTCTTTGATTTTGGCTTTAGTATTGGGATCAATGCTGGCTAGTGATTTATATATTCCTGTAGAGCAAGAGCGGCCTCTTGCAATTGTTAGAAGGTTTAAACCTGATGTTTTATTAGCCAATGGAGATAAAAAGTTTGAACTCGATTTAACTGAAAATCTGGGTGAGCAACTTTTTAGCGGTGATACACTTTCTACAAATGATAAAGGTTATGCTCTTGTTATTTTTATGGATAATACCATTGCAAAAGTAAAGCCTGAATCAATGTTAATTGTAAGAGGAGAAAGTCTTTCAGATTCAAAAATATCAGATCGTAGAATTAATCTGGAAACTGGTGAAATTTTTATGGAAGTAGAACCAATTGGATCTGGAACTTTCGAAGTTGCTACATCCCGATCACTAGCATCTGTTAAAGGAACTAAATTTGGAACTAAAGCTTATGGTTATATTTGGGTTCAAGAAGGTCAGGTTGATGTGACTGCTACTACATCTGGTCAAACCGTTTCCTTATTTGAAAAAATGTTTGCAGAGGTAGACCAAAGTGGGAATAACATTGACTCTGGCACTCTTAGTGATGAAGAAATAACTGCACTAGATGAGGGTTACGACGAACTTGATGAGGATCTAATTGAAAGAACTATTATTCTTCGTTTTAGAGATGCAAATGGTCAAATTCGTGAAATTCCGATTAATATTTTTGAAAAAGGAAATTAATAAGTTTATTTAGTGAATTGGAAAAACTAATTTTCTGACTATTACAGTAGTAAATTGAATGAAAATGAAAAATGGGGTGCTAAATGTAGCATTAATTCTTGGTTTCGTTGCGCTATGCTCTCAATCAATTAATGCTCAATTTTCAGTTCAGCACCAACAGCCTACGGTGCTAGATAGAACTACCACCAACGCATTGGAGTTTTTTGTTCCAGGCGTTAATCAAAACGATGTTCTCGAAGCATTACTTTTCTTTAAAAATGAAGGTGATTTAGGGTACTCACAAAAAGAAATTATATTCCAAAATGGATCATTTACTGCAATAATTTCTCCTGAAGAGCTGGTAGGAACAACGTTTGAATATTATTTTCAGTTATCTTTACGTGGTAACGATCAAGACATATTTTTCCCTGAAAATTTACCTGCTGAGAACCCCGTCCAAGTAGATATCGTTGAAGGTAATACTGAACCAGTTTTACCAAAAGCAGAAGGAATAGATTATTCTATACTTTCTCCAAAGCCAGGTAATGGACTTGCCAAAAATGATGCATATGTAGCAATTGCACTTTTCTATAATAAAGAAGAAATAGAAACGGGTGAGTTTCAGCTATTGATTAATGATCGGGATGTAACGTCTTTAGCAGACACTTCCGATTATTTTATCTCCTTTGTACCTAAAAATTTAAAACACGGCTCATATACCGTCCGCTTGAATTATGTTACCACAACGGAAACTCTGGAAGTAGTAAGTTGGAGGTTTAATATTGTAGATCCTAAAAAGGCTTCCTATAGAGGGTTTGAACCAAAATTAATTCCAACTGGAAGAGTTGAACTAACTGCAAGAAACCAAACAATATCTGGGAGTATTAATAATGCTTATACAGGGCGAACTTATTTAAACGGGTCGTATGGGTTATTCAAGTATTCAATAAATGGATTTCTTACTTCACAGGAATCAAGTCGTCTTCAACCTCAAAACCGATATGGAATTACCATGAATTTGGGTAAATGGTGGGAGTTTGAAGCAGGTCATGTATATCCGAACTTAAGTAAGTTTACTATTGCTGGAAGAAGGCTATATGGTATAAATACTTCTGTTAAAGTTCTTTGGGATATCATAAATGTTCAATTTTTATACGGTGAGTTAAGCAGAAAAATAACTAATCAATATTCTAGTGTTGAGGTAGATACAGTAATAGTGGCTGGAATTCCACAGGATACAACCTATACATTAGGGTATCAGGATAGAGGAAGAGGAACCTTCAAAAGAAAAGTAATTGGGGGTAGAGTCGGACTTGGAAACCCAAGACATTTTCAAATCGGAATTCAAGCTATGAAAGTTGAAGACGATACCACATCGATTTTTAATATTCTCGACTACACCGATTTACTGGCCTCCCCTCAGTTTCTAAGTGTACTGAGTTTTGAAGATCAAATAAAGTTGAACCAAAACCCGGATTTATTGCAAGTACAAGGAGGAAGTCCTCGTCCAAAAGGAAACTTTGTAGCTGGCGCAGATATGAAAATCGGGTTTGCAGAAAATAAAGTTCGGTTTAAAACTGAAACGGTAGCAAGTGCGCTAAATAATGATATTTATGGCGGTCCATTAGATTCACTTCGAGCTGCAGATATTGGGTTTGAAGATATAGATCAAAGTGATTTAGATATACTGGGCCAGCTTTCGCAGTTTATTATTATCAATGAAAATATGAGTGTGATTCCAATAAGGTTCAAAAATTTTAACACCGATAGTTCGGATTCTGAAACCTTTTTCCCTACTTCTATATTAGGATCCGATACAGAATTATCAATCAATTTTCCAAAAAATACATTTAGTATTCAATACCGATGGGTTGGACCAGATTTTGTTTCATTAGCGAATTCAACAATTCGTAAAGATATTGCTGGGTTTACAATTTCTGATCGATTCAGGATGTACAAAAATCAAATTTACGTTACTCTTGGTTATGAAGCGTTAAAGGATAATGTTTCAAATACAAAAGATGCTACCACTAAAACGAATATTTACAGAACCAATGTGAGCTGGTATCCAATTAAAAACAAACTACCCAAAGTAAGTGTAGGATTTAGATTCAGAACCCGTGAGAATGGAGTAAAAAGATTTAATTCGGAAGTACCTTTTGGACTAGAAAACTCAGCGGTTCAAAATCTTATTATAGTTGAGGGTGATACGCTAACAACAACGTTTCCTAGAATGAGTAGTACTTTAAATTTAAGTTTTTCTGTTACTCAGCAAATTCGAGTGTTAGACATGATTCATGATGCTACTTTAAGCTATTCATCATTAAATACTAAAGATGAAGTATTTACTTATGGTGATGCAAAGAATAGTTCGGTTTCATTCAATATTGGAACCCGTTTTGATAATATTCCATTACGAACACAATTAGGTCTTACAGCAAATAGCACTCAATCTGGAAATGGTCAACTTGATATCGATATTTTTGGTATGTATGCAGGTGGGTCTTACTTTTTACTGGATGGAAAACTTGCTCTTAATAGTAGAATCGCGTTTACAAGTAATAAATCTAAAACAAGAACACTCTCCGTTGCTAATGGAGAGGATGCTAACTTCTTAAATGATTACTACGTGTTAAGTGATACTCAAAATTCATCCACTTTTGGAACCTACGTTTTTATTGCAGGTGCAGAGTATAAATTAGATAACAACCATTCTTTCTTATTTGATTCCAACTTTACTAATGTAAGCGGTAATAACTCCATTAATGATCGGGTTGTACAGTTACGATACATTTATCGGTTCTAAATTATGAAACCCGCTTCCCGTAAAAGAAAGAGTATTGGCATCTACTTACTAATAGCAGTTTCTACTTTTTCACTTTCCATTTTATTAATACTTACCCAAACAATTCAAAAGACTGAACTTGCAATCAGAGACAATTTTTTTGAAATACGAGGGCCGATTTCTGTTGAAAACTCACCTATTGTTTTGGTGGCAATAAGTGAAGAAGCTGACGCTGAAATTCCAAATAAGTGGCCTTGGCCAGGAAGCATTCATGCAAAACTTATCGAAAACCTAAATAAAGCTGGCGCCAAAGTAATTCTCTTTGATGTATTATTTTCTCAACAAGATCGTATTAATCCCCAAAATGACACACTCTTTGCTGATGCAATTGCTAAATATGGGAATGTAGTTTTAGCAGGAGACATACTTGTAGATGGCGAAGAAACCGAGCCAATCTTTCCAAATTCTACTCTTAGAAATAAAAACCCTAACTCTATTGGATTTGTTAGTACATATCCAGGAGCAGATGGATTTGTACGGACCTATAATATTGGGAGAAGATATCAAGGCCAAAAGTATTTCATGCTTGGGTTGGAAGGATTAAAGATATACTCAGAGATTGAAGAATCAGAAATAGACGGTTTTAATTCTGAAGATAATTTTCCAATCTTTAATTTCGGAGAGTATGAAATTCAACAACATACACTGAATACTTTTATCATTAATTATTACGGACCTGAAGAATTATTTCCAGTTATTTCGTACGAACAAGTGATTGATGACCCAACTTTTACAACTGTGATGGAGGAAGAGGCTTTTGAAATGAATACCTTCGATGACCCAGATCTGGGTGAAGGTTTACTTTATGATGAGGTATTCAAAGACAAGATTGTAATTGTGGGATCTACTATGCCAGTTCTGCAAGATTTTCATCCAACGCCATTTGCCAGCGCTGAACTGCCTCGTCCCGGATATGAAATCCATGCACATGCTATGCAAACTATACTAGACAGCAATTATATATATCGGCAAAATGATTTTTCAAGAATACTGGTATTATTCCTGTTTACATTAATAGTAGTATTTTTTAATCGCTATTTGGGTGCAGGCTGGGGGTTTGCTTTTATGGGATTATTAATGGCTAGTTACTATGGATTAGCAGTACTACTATTCCTTAAGGCAAATTTCTTTATTAATGTTTCAGGAGTTTTAATTTCGATTTTTTTGAGTCAAATAGGCACAGTTGGGTATGAATATCTAAATGAACAAAGAGAAAAAAGAAGAATAAAAGGAATGTTTTCATCTTATGTATCTCCCGCTTTGGTTGATCAAATGATAGAATCGGGTGAAGAACCTCAGCTTGGTGGAGATGATACTTATATGACGGCTTTTTTTAGTGATATTGTTTCTTTCTCCACCTTCTCTGAGAAGCTTGAGCCAAATCAACTGGTAACTTTGATCAATGAATATTTAACTGCAATGACAGATATCATTAACGAGCAAGGAGGTACCTTAGATAAATTTATTGGAGATGCGATTGTTGCTTTCTTTGGTGCCCCGGTTCCTATCCAAGATCATGCACTTCGAGCATGTGTGTCTTCGCAATTAATGGAGAAAAGACTAACTGAGTTGCGAAAAAAATGGAAAAGAGATCATTGGCCAGAGTTGGTATGGAATATGCAACACCGAATGGGCATGAATACGGGCGATATGGTTACTGGAAATATGGGCTCAGTTAGGCGTTTTAATTATACTATGATGGGAGATAATGTAAACCTGGCTGCAAGATGTGAAAGTGGTGCAAAACAGTACAATGTATTTACAATGGTTACTGAACCCACAAAAAAAGAAGCAGAAACTCACGGAGATGATTGCCTTTTTCGGTTACTCGACAATATAGTTGTAAAAGGACGAAGTAAGCCCGTTAAAGTATTTGAAATAACAGGATTAAGAAATGATGCTTCTCAACAGATGTTCGACTGTATTGAACTATATGAACAAGGGATGCAAAGTTACTTCAATCAGGATTGGAATACAGCTATAAAGTTTTTTGAAAAAGCATTGCCACTAGAAAAGCATCTAATAAATCCATCTCAGCTATTCATTCAGCGATGCAAAATGATGAAGCAAAATCCCCCCACTAAAGATTGGGATGGTGTTTATGTAATGACTTCAAAGTAATTATAGGACTAAGTTTATCATTTTAAATAGTACTAAAAAGACCAAGTAAAATTGAAACTTAAAACTTGATACTTGGCGGCTATTACCCTTATCTTTAATTCTTGGGCAAGTCCTATACAGTCAGCTCCCTTTGAACTCCGCCAGGGCAGGAATGCAGCAACGGTAATTTGGTCGTAGCGACGTGATATAGGTCGCTTGCCCATTTTTTATTTATAAGATTTCTCAATGTGCGTTGCAATCTGATTGGCATGTACTCTCGAATTTTCGATGAATAGTTTGCTAGTATCCATTCCACCGCATACTACGCCCGCCACATACATACCTTTTCGATTCGTTTCCAACGAATCATCATTGTAAACAGGCATACACTTTTCATCATCTGTAAGTTCTATTCCAAGGGCTTTCATTAGCTCATAATTAGGATGGTATCCTGTCATAGCAAGAACAAAATCATTTGGAATGATTACCTCACCATTAGGAGTATCCAGAACTACATCGTCTTTTCTAATTTCTTTTACTTCAGTGTTGAAATAAGCTTTTACTTCCCCAAATTTAATTCGGTTTTCAATATCAGGCTTTACCCAATATTTAACAGAAGGTTTAATCTCGCCATACCGAATAGCCATCGTAACATCTGCTCCAGAGCGGAAGCATTCAAGTGCAACGTCTACTCCCGAGTTACCAGCTCCAATTACTAAAACATCTTGCCATGCATATGGATGTGGTTCATCATAATAGTGTTTAACTTTAGATAAGTTTTCACCTGGTACATTCATTTTATTTGCAGACCCATAAAAGCCAGAGGCCACAACAACTTTACTGGCTTTATACTCACTTTTATCGGTTTTAACTATAAAATTTCCATCTTCTCCCTCTACAGAAGTAACACTTTCATATAGATTAATTGGAAGTTGAAAATGTTCAGCAGCTCTACGATAATATTCTAAAGCTTCACTTCTAGTGGGTTTAAAGCCATGTGAAATAAAAGGGACATCCCCAATTTCAAGCTTATCAGATGTAGAGAAAAAGGTCATGTTTGTTGGGTAGTGATAAAGTGAGTTCACTAAGCAACCTCGTTCAATAATTTGAAAAGGAATATTTAATTTTTGCAACTGAATTCCCGTAGCAAGACCGATTGGCCCCGCACCTATAATAATAACCATGATGAATGAATTATGAGTTAGTTATTCTAAACAACAGGCTTAAGATAAGAATCGTTTTTTACGTTTGTAACCAATGGATTATGGTTTCATTAAGCCAGTTTCTTGGGGAAGAAATAAAGCCAACATGTCCACCTTTTTCAGTAAAAATTGTGCTGATAAATGAGTTGTTATTTATATGTTTAAAAGGTGCAAACTCTAATGGACACAGGGTATCTTCTTTAGAGTGAATGATTAAAAGTGGCTTTCTTACGTCTTTAATAAACTGTTTAGACGAACAAATTTGGTAATAGTGATCGGCATTGTTAAACCCATGGACAGGCGCTGTAATATGATCATCAAATTCATATAAAGTATTTCCTTCGAATGTGGGTAGTTCGGGATATTTATTTTTTTTAAGATGAAGTTTATCCCGAAGAGTATTTAAGAAGCGATAGGAATACACTTTGTTAAATCCTTTTTGCAAATTTAAAGAGCCTGCTTTTAAATCATATGGAGGTGAAACAGCTACTGATTTTTGAGTGGGGTGTGCCGTCCCTAATTCACCAAGAGATTTAATAAGTGCATTTCCTCCGAGAGAAAATCCAACTGCATATATAGCTTGGTTTTTAAAATTTGCACTTATCCAATCAAAAAGAACGGCATAATCTGAAGTTTCACCAGAGTGATAGAAGCGTGGCTGTAAATTTATTCGACTTCCGCAACCTCTGAAATTAAGTGCAACCGAAGAGAATCCCGCCATCTTTAAATCATACATCAGGTTTCGAATATAGAATCGTTCTGAGGAACCCTCAAGTCCATGAAAAAGAGCAACTACAGGTTTATTATTATTTAAATCAATAACATCTAACTCTAAAAAATCTTTATCCGGAGTGTCAATTTCAACTCTATTAACGGCAACTTGATTTACTTTTCTAAAGGAAGAAACAACCGTATGAACATGACTATTAAAAGCCCACCATTTGGGATTAAACGACTTGTTCTTACGGTTCTCCAATTCTACTTGATAAGAGTTAGTTTAATTAGTTCCTGAGTATCTTCAGTTTCAAAAATTGCAAAATAAAGTCCACTTGAAAACTCATTAAGTGAAACATTATAAGTATGGATACCGCCCGGAAGTTCCTGGTTAATAATAGTTTTTACTCTTTGGCCTAAAAGATTATAAATAGACAAATTAACATCTTGAATTCGTTGAAGGTTAAACGAGATGGTTGTGGATGGGTTAAACGGGTTAGGATAATTTTGGAAAATCTGTGTTTGAGTCGGAAATGTATTTTCCGGGCTATCATTAATATCGCTTATGTCGAAATTATTTTGTGCCCGTGCCGCATTTATTTCAGCATTTATGTCTTCTTCTGTTTCACCAAATGTATAAACAAAACCTAAAGAAATGGTTTCTTTTGGTTCTAAGAGATAAGGTCCGCTGGCAACTACTGTAGAAACATCTGCACTTGAAACTGCGGTATTATTAGTGCCAGCTTTAAGTGAATTCTTTTTTTCTACAATAGAATATCCATCATATAGATTAAATTGAAAAGAATTCTCATTTCCTTCAAACCCATTATCAATTGCTAAAACTGATGATGTATTGCCAAAAGTTGCTAAAGCAACTAAAGGATGTCTGCTATTACCATCTTCTTTTACAAAAAGGATATCATTTTCCGAATTATAGAAAGTTGAATTGTTCTGTGAGTTTCCGATATCCCAATCATTAAATATACCTAAGTAAACTTCTGAGAATGAAAGTGTAGCAGACGTATTATGAATTAAATAATTTAATACGACAGAATTCTCAACTTCTGAATCTGTGAACGAATATGTTTTTAGGGTTACTTCTAAATCCTGAAGTGAAGTTTGATTGGAAGGATTGAATACTGTTTCTCCATCAGCATTTGATACCAGACCAGGTTCTATAACTGAATACAAAGAAGTAGGAACAAATTGACGATCTGTATTTCCGCCAGCGGTTCTTAAATTATTTGCTAAGCGTTCATTGGCTTCAAGTAATATACCACCTTCAAACAACAGGTTATCCTCTTCAAAGTCTGCTGTTCTATGATTTGGAACAAAGCCTATGCCACCCTCCTGATTGGAGGCATCAAAAAACCCAATATTTCCAGTAGGAGAAAATGAAATAGCGAGATTATTTGGGGATGAGACATCAAATCGTAACTGTTCGTATCCGATAATATCAAAATCAGAGTAATCAATTGAATTGTCAGAAAATTGAACAAACATTTCGGCACTCAAAGTCCCAATAATACTCTCATTAATCAAAATCGGTATTTCAATAAATTTTTCTTCTTGATTAGCAATAGCTCCAACCGAAACAGTTGGCTCTGAGATGGTGAGACCTTCAGTTAAGCTTTCGGCAGTAAAAGTGAGTGAATTTACAGCAGCGCCATAGTTTTTGAGGAAGAGTCTTAAAAAACCATTTTCATTTATATTAAGTTTATTTCCTTCCGAATTAACAAACGAGACGGAGTCAACATTTACACCGGGTAAAGGGGCTAAAAGTGCCTTTTCAGCATTAATTTTACCTTTACCGAGTTTAAATTGAAGATCACTCGAATTATTTTGTTCAATATCTTCTGATGAAGATCTAATTTGAAGAATTATTTGTTTTGATGACCATGTAGGAAATCGAGATTTTATTAAAGCGGCCAGGCCTGAAACTACAGGTGTAGCCATTGAAGTACCTTGAAAAGTAGCGTATTCATCTAAAGAACTTTTTCTAGTGCCAACTGTACTTCTTAAAGTACCAGTTGCAAATACATCTACAGTCACACCAAAAGTTGAGTAATCAGCGATCTGATTTCCAGAAGTTCCTAAAGCGCCCACAGAAAGTACATTATCATAACTTGATGGGTAATGAGGAAGATCATTCGGTGTATTCCCTGCTGCACCAATAACTATTGCGCCTAATTCAGTAGCCATGTTTACTGCTTCTTCTCCGAAAGAAGAAAATCCTCCTCCTCCCCAGCTACAATTTATGATATCAGCCCCATTAATAGCAGCATATATAATTCCTTCGTACCCATAGCCAACAGATCTGCTTTCATCTTGATTAGGTGTACTTGGATCATCAGGAGCTCCCCCGGCTTTTACTGCCATATATCTTGCGTTAAAGCCTGAACCTACAAGACCAACTCCATTGTTTGGTGTAGCGGTTGCGATTCCAGCAACATGAGTTCCATGCGGATTATTTGAGGCAAACGGATCAGCATCTTGTCTTATATCATCATCGGTATATCCTGAATTCCAAAAATCCCAGCCTAAGTAATCATCAATAAATCCATTGTTGTCATCATCAATACCATTACCTAATATTTCATCTTCATTAAACCATTGTTTGTCTTTAAGGTCTTCATGATCATAGTTTACTCCACTATCAACGATAGCAATAATAACATCCGATGAACTTGTGCTAAGCTCCCATGCTCTATCAAACTTATGAAAATTTATAGTACTATTTTTAATCGGGTCATTTGTACTAAGTGATGTTTTATAAATATATCGTGGTTCGGCATATTCAACTCCTGGTAGCTTAGATATTTTTTGGGCAAGAGTTAACGCATCAATATCTGAAGAATAACTTAACGAGTATATATTTTTGAAATGTTCAAGACTTGGTAAATCTGAAACTCTATTTTTTTGTCTTGTGGTAGCTTTAATACGTTCGTTAAATTCATCTTTCCAAATAGAGCGCATATTTCCAACATTATGAGTGGTGAAAATTGAAGCTTCAGGAATAGATTTACTTCTATACTTTTCAACTTCTTGTGCATTCTTGAATTTGATGATTAGTGTGTTATCCATATACTCAACAGGAAGGTCCTGCGCACTAACAGATAGTGAAAGTATTAAAAAAGTAAAAAACGGTAAGATTTTTCTCATCATATAAATAGCAAATTATCAATAATACAATAACGTTAAATTATAAGTAATAATACTTTGGCACAATTGGCGAATCATAATAATTCAACATCTTCAATAAAACGAATTGCTGCAATCGACTTAGGTACGAATTCATTTCATGCAGTAATTGTAGACATCTTTTCAGATGGTAGTTTTCGTAAAGTAGACGATCTAAAAGAAATGGTGGAACTTGCTAATGGCGGTCTGGGCAATCGCTTAGCCGATTCTGCTTTTAGAAGAGGTATTGAAGCACTAAGAAAAATAAAAGTTTTATGTGATAGCTATGAAGTTGAAAAAATCTTGGCGTATGCAACTAGTGCCATACGAGAAGCAGAAAATGGTGGAGAATTTATCCAAAAAAGTATTGACGATTTGGGTATAAAAATCAATGCTATTCCAGGCTCGATGGAAGCAGAACTTATTGGATATGCAGTACAACATGGAGTAAGATTGACCGAAGAGCCAGTATTAATGGTGGATATTGGAGGAGGAAGCGTTGAATTTATTCTAGGAAACAAAGATGAGTTTTTCTTTTTGAAAAGCTTAAAGCTTGGAGTTTCTAGAATGACAGATATTTTCAAACCAAAAGATCCAATTACTAAACAAGATATTGAAAAGCTTAATGAACACTATAAAGAAGAGCTTAAACATATTGAAGCTGCGTTAGAGGATAAGCCAGTAAAAACAATAATTGGATCTTCAGGTACCATGCAAAATATTGGGTTGATGATTGCCGCAAGAAAAAATCAATCAACTAACGTTACGTTAAACGAGCTTGAATTTTCTGCTGATGATTTTAAAAAATTCTATACTGACTTCATTACACTAAGCCGCAAAGAGAGACTTAAAGTAACCGGATTGGATAGTAAAAGGGTTGATTTTGTAAACACTGGGGTTGTTTTAGTGAACTTACTTATTAGTAAGTTTAAAATTGAGAAAATTAAAATTTCAGCTCAAGCTTTACGTGAAGGAATTATTATCAGGTATCTGAAAAAGGATATGATTGGAATTCCATGGACAGGTGAATTTTCAGAACCAAGAAGAAGAAGCATTTTTGAGTTATTACGAAAATGTAATTGGCATGAGGAGCATTCTCGTCATGTAGCAAAACTAGCACTAATTATTTTTGATGTTTTAAAAGAACAATTGAATCTCAAAGAAGAAGATAGAGAGTTGTTGGAATACGCTGCGTTCTTACACGATATTGGCTACTATATCTCTCACTCAGCTCATCACAAGCATGCCCTATACATTATTAGGCATTCAGATTTACTTGGATTCAGACAAGAAGAAATAGAAGTAATTGCTAACGTCGCCCGCTATCATCGGCGATCAACTCCTAAAAAACGACATGGCGAATATTGGAAAATGCCGGCTTCAGTGCGATCAAGAATTAAAAAATTATCCGCGATTCTCAGAATTGCTGATGGTTTAGACAGAAGCCATTACCAGAATGTGCAAAAATTAAATATTGAAATCCTAGAGCACGAGCTTTTACTGAAAATCCAAACAATGGACGAACCTCATCTCGAAATATGGGGCGCTATGAGGAAATCTTTGCTACTAAAAGAAGTGACTGGAAAAAAGATTAGTATCGTTCGAAATTAATTGAAATCGTATTTATTCAGATTTCATTAAATACTCAAATTGCCTTTGCAATCCTTCTTGAATGCTCACTTTTGGTGAATAGCCAAGAAGCTTTTCAGCTTTTAGTATATCTGCATTTGTTTGGAGTACATCACCTGGTTGCATAGGCAGAGAAATAACTTCAGTTTCTCCTTTCGAGATGTTTTTAATCTGACTCACGAGCGATTTTAATGAAGTAGTTTTAGACTCTCCCAAATTAATGATTTCGAAACCTGAACAATGTTCAATGGCTTTTAATGTCCCATCAATAATATCACTTATATAAGTATAATCTCTTCTACTTTCTCCATCTCCAAACATTGTGATTGGCTTTTTGTGGAGGAAAGAATTAAAAAACTTATGGATACCCATGTCGGGTCGTTGCCTTGGTCCGTAAACACTAAAAAAGCGAAGAGTATAAATATCGAAATCATATAAATGATGATAGGTATAGCATAATTGCTCGGCAGCTTTTTTTGAGGCTGCATATGGACTTATCGGATAGTCGACGGGGTCAGTTTCAGAAAAAGGTACTTTTTTATTATTTCCATATACTGAACTGCTCGATGCAAAAACCAATTTTTTATGCCCGGTTTTTCGCATTGCTTCCAGTAAATTAAGTGTGCCATTTACATTTACATTTAAATATTCATCAGGTTTCAGAATTGAATTTCGAACACCTGCTTTGGCAGCAAGATGAATAATAGCATCAAATTCATGCGAATTTAGTACAGAATTTAAGCTTGAGAGATTTGAGAGATCAATTTCTAAAAGTTGAAAGTTAGGATTGTTCAAGGCATGTTTCAGGTTTTGAACCTTAACATCTTTCGCATAAAAAGGATCAAAATTATCTAAACCTATCACTTTATGATTTAAGTTGAGTAAAGCTTCGGTAAGATGGGAGCCAATAAAACCTGCTGCTCCTGTTATTAAGAATTTCATTGATCTAAAAGAGGTTTTAAGAGGAACATCAAGCGATTATAAACCAATTAGAATGTTATTATTTCCCGCAATTGATAAGGCTTTTTTTCACGTCCCTCGTAATAAATCCGCATCAATATTTCTGTTACAATTCCAGTTGTAATAAGTTGAATTCCACCTAAAACTAAGATCAATCCAAGTATAAGGAGTGGTTTACCCCAAATGTCGCCACCCATTAGTTTTAAGGCTAATAAATAAATGTTAATAATAGCCCCAATGGTAAAGATGATGAGACCACTTGCCCCAAATAAGTGCATGGGCTTAGAAAGATATTTCTGAAAAAAGACCATCAAGATCAAATCACTTACCACTTTAAATGTTCTACTCATATTGTAATTAGAGCTTCCCCAGCTTCTCTCGTGATGAGTTACATCCATTTGAGTAATCTTTGCGCCTTCGAGACTTGCTAAAACAGGAATAAAACGGTGTAGTTCACCATAAAGTCCCATATTCTTAGCAATAGCAGACTTAAATACTTTGAGTGTACAGCCAGCGTCTTTAATATGAAGTCCAGTTGATCTTCTAATAATAAAGTTAGCAATGCCACTTGGAATCTTTCTCAAAAACATTCCGTCTTTTCTATCTTTTCTAATTCCTGCGACTACATCAACATTCTCTGATAACAACTTATCAATCATTTTCGGGATATCAACAGGATCGTTTTGTAAATCACCATCCATGAGAGCTATAAACTCACCTTTGCTATGATCAATGCCAGCAGCTAATGCATTACTTTGTCCATAATTTTTTCTTAATTCAATAAGCTTCATTCCTGGTCTGGAAAACAATTTTATCTGTTTCACAGTATCATCAGAGGAACCATCATCAACATAAATTAGCTCAAAATTAATAGTTGAAAGTTCTTCATAAATCTTATCTACAAGCTGTTCAATGTTGCCAGCTTCGTTGTATACACAAACCACCACAGACAAAAATGGATAATTGTTTTTCATTTCCTCTTTTGCTTCTTCAAATGACTCTGTACTGTCGAATGATTTCAAATATCTAAGTTAATTTTGAGGTAAATGATAATACCTAATCTTCTGAGGAATTTGGTCCATCAAAACTTCCTGCTGGTCCTGGGAATACAACAGGGCTCTCAAATCCAGTTTTTGAAACGGAAGCAACCCCAAAGTAATAATTATCAATAACTACATTTTCAAGAGTATGTTCGGTTTCAGTAGCAGGAACAAATTCACTTTTTTCCCATTGATTTGAATCCGTTAATCTCCAATAGACTTTATATCCGGCGAGTTGTGGGTTTTCATTTGTATCCAAAGCAGCCCATTTTAAAGTAGTACTAGGTCGTACAGCTCCTTGAATTTCAACATTACTTGGTGGTGAAGGAGCCCACGCCATACCAGCCATAACAACTGCATTTAGTCCTGTAAGTTTTGCTGCGTAATCGAAATCAACGCCATCAATGGTATCACCATATTTAATACCATCTTCTGTTCTTAAGTCCTGATGTTGCATCACATAATTTTCATTGGTTTCCATAATGCGAACTCCGGGGAAACCCACTTCATTAAAAGGTCGATGGTGACCGCCACGCCCAAAGCGATCTAATCGATAAATCATCATTATATCCAGATTCGGAATATATTTATCTGCCATAGTATCTACATAACGGGCAATATTTCTTGAAGGTGAATCAACTTCACCACCGGTAAATCTTCGGGTTCTGGCTTCTCGTTCGGTTTCAACATCCCGCGTTCCCTCAGAAAAAACACGTGCAGTAGTATTATCGATGACGCCATTTATTCCTTTAATATTTCCGATCATATCATTATTCAGAACTGCTTTTAACTTCCAACCTTTTTCAATGGCATATTTTGCAAGAATTTGACCACCGAATAATCCTTGCTCTTCCCCAGAAAGTCCGGCATACATTATTGAAGATGGAAATTCATATTGAGTCAATACTCGAGCTGACTCAATGACACCCGCCATACCAGAAGCATTATCATTAGCTCCCGGCGAATCGGAAGTTCCATCTAATGGGTCAGAAACGCGAGAATCGATATCACCACTCATCATTACAAAACGATTAGGATCTGCTGTTCCTCTTTGAATTGCAACTACATTTACTACATTTGCAGGATCAGGGATTCTTGATCCAGTTACATAATCACCAACATAAAACACCTCAAGGCAACCCCCACATTCGGCGGATATTTTTTCGAATTCGGCTTTGATCCAGCGTCGTGCTGCACCGATTCCACGTGTATCAGAAACCGTATCGGAAAGCGTATGGCGCGTACCAAAATCGACTAATGTTTGAATATCATTTTGAATTCTTTCAGCGGATGGTGCAATTCCAATTTTATGTAGTTCTTCTGGTGTAGTTTGAGAAAACCCTAAAACTGTAAAAAAGAATAGAAAAAGTGTCGTAATTACTGAAATACGTAGTGATATCATGGCATTAATTTTAGTTGGTGTTCTTATGCGAATTTTTTGGATCATCAGGAAGGTGGCCAGAAGATCGCAAATATTCTTCCAATCTTTTCTGAAAAACAATTTGAGCTTTCAGCCCTGCTCGATGTCCAAAATGAACTCCAAGCCCGCACCCTATAATAATTATAATTGCAAATAATATACGTTGACTAAAGTCTAATCCTGAATCATAAATAAAAATCCATATTACGGGTGTTATTGCTACTAAAACTCCAAATATAATAGGAGCAGCGCTGGCACCATCAAGTCGACGCATGAATCGCCGGCTGGTAACGAATACGATATTCATATACACGAGACCAAATCCTATTAAAAAAGCAGTTCCCTTTATACTTTGATCGGCCAATAGAAACAGAAGCTCTGAAGTAAATAAAGTAAAGGCAGATGAAATAATAAAAACGCCAGAGAGATAGAACGAAAAGCGAGGTAAATTATCCAAATCAGAAATCGTATTTGTAAGTTAAAAGATTGAATGCTTAAAATAATCAATTTTAAATACCAAATTACAAACTACAAATTCTTTAAAAAGTAATGCCTGAATGGGTATTGAAATATTTGAGCTGGTGCAGCTAGGTTTACCTAGTAAGCCATTCTTCTGGGTTAAGATTTGTATTATTTTTACGAACCATAAAAAAGAGCGTTTCTCCTAATTCAGAAGACTCAGTTCCTGACTTCCCAATAATGGTTCCTGCTTTTAGCACAGAAGAGTTTTGAACATTAATCTCGCTTAAATTTCCATACACTGTGAAATAAGAGCCATGTTTTACAAAAACAGCATTGCCATACCCTGGGGAAGGTTGAATTGCAAATACGTAACCATCAGAAACAACCTTTACATCAGTTCCAGGATCAGCAACAATATTTATACCAGGATGTTCTGTTACTGTGCCATATAGGGGGTTTCGTGTTATTCCAAATTTCTTTGAGACCGTACTACTATTTACTGGCCAGTTTAATTGTCCTTTTAAGGCAGTAAAGTTTCGCTCATAGGCAACAAGAGTCTCATCAGAAACAAAAGAGGTAGTTACTGGCGTAGAGTATTTAGCAACTTCATCTGCTCTACGTGCCGTATCAGCTATTTTTCGAGCCTCAGCTAATCGGGCTAGTCGTTCATTCTCGGCATTACGAATTCGATCTTCTTCTGCTATTAATGAAGAAAAGCTTTGTTCAAGATTTTCTTTTTGCTGGCGAATTCTTCGGAGCTCCGATAGAAGATTAGTGCTTTCGGCTTTAATCTTCTCAACGTTTTGTCGCTGAACTGTTTGTTGTGAACTTAGTTTTACTTTCTCGTCTCTAATTTCATCTAGAATTAATTCATTTTTAAAATGACTTTGCTGTAAGTCATCTTTAATAACTTCTAAATCAGCTCTTTGAAAACGAATTTGCTCAGCCTGTTTAACCTTTTGATCTTCTAGTTTCTGCAAATAATAGGACCGAACCAACATTTGGTTTATAGATTCTGAACTTAAAACTAATTCAAGATTACTAGTTCTACCATTCTTATAGGTATACAATAGTATATCTTTATAATTTTGAATGAGCTGTGCCAATTCCCGTTCTCTAAGGTCAATTTCTTCTTCTGTAATTTGTATTTCTTCCTGAATTTGTCCTTGCTCAAGCTCTAGAGTACCAAGTTTATTATCCTGGAGAGAAATTAATCGATTAATATTTTCAAACTGCTTATAAAGTTCTTGATATTTATTTTGAGATTGATCAATTCGTTGCTCGTACGTTTTAATTCGAGCATCCAACACATTAATTTCTGCGCGTGTATTGGTTTGCTCGTCAATAATTTTTTTACGTTTTTCCTCATAAGTTTGTCGGGCAACCAAAGAGTTTGTAAAAAGACCAGCGATCATCAAAAGACAAAAAATAAATTGGCTAGCTTTTGTAATCATATTCGTTGGATTTGGATATCATCCGGGATTTGAAGACTTAATTGTAATGTTACTGGGTTAACAGTAAGCGATCTAATCTGAAAAACAACTTTAGAAGCTTCATCAGCGCTTAATATGGTGATTTTTCGGGGTAAAGTGAAGCCATCAATTTGCCCATAATTTTCGTAACGGATTGCTGAATATGGAAGCCCAGTTGATCTTGGTTGTTCAATATATTCGATTTCCCCATTTTTTTCAGAAATCAGGGCGTAACCACCCGTTTTAAAAATGATGAAAGTTTTAAGCTCTGAACCAGAATGTCTTTCCATTCTAAAGACGTCATCTATCTCAATTTTATAATTCAATAAATCGAGCAGGTTAATAGAAGCAAGCTCATTTAAACTGGTTCTTCGTCCATTTGAAGAAGACATCTTCTGTGCAACATTATCAATTTTATTATAGATAAGGATAGAATCTTCATCTACTAACATAACTCCACCAACAATACCGATTCTATTTTTAATTGTAAGAAGGCTAAGAACAGAATCAGTTTCAAACTCAATAGTTACCCGATCGCTATTTCCTGTTTCACTTACAATCGCTCGTCCTTTACCCGAAACTGCATGTAGTTTGTTAGTATAATTTGGTAATGCATCAATAATCTCAGAATATTCTTCAACATCAACTTGAAGCACGGTTTCAACAGGTGGTTTTGTACTTCTACAGGCGGAAAGCAGCAGTAGCACAAAGCAAAGATAGAGCAGAGATTTTAAGCGAAGCATAATGCTAGATTTTCTCGTTCAAGTGAGTTCTTGTACTATCACTTTCCAATGCTTGTTTCCACCATTTTTTTGCTTCTTCTATATTCCCTAATTTTTCATACACATCTCCAAGATGCTCCAATACTTCAGCGCTAGATTCGCCTGTATCAATAGACGCTTTAATAAATCGTCTGGCACGATCGTAATCTCCAAGTTTAAAATAAACCCAACCGACAGTATCTAAATAGGCAGCATTATCTGCGTCGAGTTCAATTGCCTTTAAAGCCAGTTCTTTTGCTCGATCTAATTTAATGCCTCGAACAGAAAGATTATAAGCATAATTGTTCATCGCATTGTGGTTATTAGAATCATACCGAATTGCCAATTCATACACCCGATCCGACTCCTCATAATTCTCCATTCCAGCTTGAACATCTCCTAATGTAGAATAAATAACCGATTTAAAAGGACGACGTGAAGGAGCCCGTGAAGCTCGCTCTAGGCACTTTGATGCGGCAGAATTATTTCCGTCTAAAAAATAAGCACTCCCTAAGAAATACTGAATGAAAGCGTCTTCAGGAGCGTTTTTATCTGCTTGAATACCAACAGTTATTGCCTCTTCAATGCGTTGTTCGCTTAATAATAGTTGGAGTCTTTGTCTCCATGCGATATCATCTTCAGGTAATAATTCGTTAGCCTGAGCAAGATTTTCTAATGCCTTATCAGTTTCGCCAGCTAATGAATAAAATTGACCTGCTAATGTAAATGCCGGACCATATTCCGGAGCATGTTCGGTATATAAATCTAAAATTCTGGAAGTTTCTATTTCAAGTTGAATATTGGTTGGTGCATTTTGCTGACGAGAATACATATACTGAGCAATTGCTAGTTTTTGCTCTGCTTCAATAATAGGATCAGAAATAAAATTTCCAAGTAGAGTTCCAGCACTATCCCATTTTTGCTCATCTATATAAATTCCTGAGAGATTTATTAAACTTTGAGGGTCTCTGGAGTTACGGTATAAAGCATCTTTAAGAACTGTTTTTGCTTCAGAATTTCTTTTTAATCGAGAATAATATTCTCCAAGTAAGTTGAGCGTATTTAGATTATCAGGTTCTGTTTTTCGTAATGCTTCCAATTGCAGAAGAGCGGAGTCGGTATCACCTAAAGCTTCATAGTTTTGAAATTTTCTAAGAATAACAGAAGGGTTAGGACCTGTTAGCCGACCAATTTTATCCAAAGTTGTATTCGATCTTAAAAACTCACCATATTGCTTTTGAGTATCGGCAAGCATAAAAAGCACATCATAGTCATTGGGGTGAAATTCGAGCAATTTATTGAGTTCATCTAGTGTAGCTTGATTTTGACCCGCACTACGATAAATCTCAGCTAGTTTAAAACGATACCATTTATTTTCCGGCTCAAGTTGAACCGCTTCTTTACCGTACAATGCAGCATTGGGTAAATCATCTTGTTGCAGGTATACATCAGCTAAAGCAAAAGAAAGTCCGGATTGACCTTTTAGCTGATTATAAGCTTGAAGTAAAAGCGTAGTTGCCCGATCGTATTCTTCGTTTACAAAAGCCTCCATCCCTTGGATATAGGAAATTTTAGCTTCTCGTTCGGGCACGGTTTGAACTTGAGACAACAGAGTGTCAGAAATCCCAAAAATTAGGAATAATGCTATGTAGAGATATTTATTCATCAGAATGCTAAACGCTAATAATACCGATAAAGTGTGGGAATTGCTTGTGAAGAAACATTACTCAATGGAAAGTAAAAAGAGAAGATTGAGCTTTAACTGCTTCTCTAAGAAAATCTCAAGAACTAATTAAAGAGATTAACTTCAAATATTGTTTATGTGTTCTTTTCTAAAACAGCAAGAATATTAGTTCTAAATTTATTTAACGGCTTAAAAAGAGTAAGGATATGATAGGATAAAAAGATTAAAAAAATAGATTTTCGAGTAGAATTTAGATCCGAAATCATCATTAACTTTTTCGTTGTAAACGTATTGAGTTTATTCTGATAAAAATTTGGAACATTTACTTTATGGTAGGTTGGAAAGATATCTGTAGCATCCACTTTAAATAAAGTTGAAAGCATCCAATTCTTTATTCTGTAAGGCAAAATAAGGTGTGGAATCCTTATAAGCGGGCTTAGATAATTTGTAGTTAAAATAACAATTTTACCATTCGGTTTTAAAACCCTTTCCAGTTCGGAAAAATTATCTTCTACATTATCAAAGTGTTCTACAACAAACCGTAACGTAATTAAGTCGGCATACTCATCAGGGAAAGGCATAGCCTTAATATCTGCTTTAATATAATTGCCGTCAATTCCTTCAGGATCTATTAAATCTACTCCTATGGCACTTTTTGTGCGGTTTCCAAAGGTGTTTACCATTCCATTTGTGCCACACCCACAATCAACCCAAACTACATCGGGTGTGAGCAACTTCGTAACTTCCTCATCAAAAAGAATCCATCGATGTTTAAAAGAAGGATCTACTTTTTTGATAATAGTATCTGTCCATTCTTTATTACTCATAAAATTTCCCTTCTCATTTAAATCAAACTAAATAATTAAAAAAGACCCTCTCTGGCAATTGAAAGTCTAAAACCAATCATTAGTGAATAGAGGTTCCTTAGTTTATCGCTTGCGTCACCAATTTCATTTTCTGAAAAATCGGTTCCAAATGCATCCTTATAAGTATGAGTAAATCGATTTTTGCCACCTCGTAAAAGATATTTTGCTCCTAAAAATAATTCTGAGTAAGTCCCTAATTCATAACTTAAATCAAGTCCAAAGTCGATTCCAGCGCCAACCGAACGATAGGAGCTTTTAGGAAGAACTACGATTCCAAGAGTTTGGCTCGAGCCAATACTATAAACTACACTTTTAGACTTAAGATCAGACCTAAACCATAAATGTGGAGAAGCACCAAATTGAATATTAGATTTGCGCGTTAGGGAAGTACGATAGGTCGGTCCTACCGATAATCTAAGTTCAGAAGATTCGAGGTCACTCACTTCAATCCCTTCCGAATCAAGATTAAATTCGTATCCGATATATCCAAAATTAAATAATAGAAAAAGATGCTTTGAGTTTCTGAAGTTCTTAAAGTACTTAATATCAAATGCGAATTCGTTGGAAATAGATCGGTTGGTATTAATTGAACCAATTTCTTCTAATTCAAATTGAGTATCACCTACAATTACTCTATAAATTGGGGCATCTAGCGATAAGCTAGCAACATGAGTGCCTATTTCTACTCCGAAACTTTTTATAT
The DNA here is from genome assembly GCA_040222455.1 of Balneolaceae bacterium. Lineage (GTDB taxonomy): Bacteria > Bacteroidota > Rhodothermia > Balneolales > Balneolaceae > RHLJ01. Next base: position 163,888 of record JAVKDD010000020.1, read on the forward strand.
CGGTTTTATTTCCTGTGATGCTATTAGAAACATATCCTGAGTCTTTGCAAGCATTGTACTTATTAATGAGACCGATTAACTGAGTTTGTTCTAATTTAACTTCAAGAATTTCTTTTCTTTGTAAACAATCCTGTAGAAATAATAGTAATGCTGATTTATAATTATTCAAGGAAGTTGGGTCATCAAAATTAGAATCTAAAAGAATGGATTGTTCTTCCTCTTTTTCAATTAAGAAACTGAATCCTAATCCTTTATACATATATAAATTAGTAGTACCGCTTACTATCAATTGTACGAATCCAATTTTATCGATATCCGCTTTATTAGCTTTTGAGAAATAAGTAAAATTTTTGGTAACTAAGATTTCACCAGATGATAGTGTTAAGCTTTCTATTTCTTGCGCATCTATATTATTAAGCTCACCGTCAAATAAAATGGTGTCATTTTCTTCGTTATAGATAATTGTAATTGTTCCAGACTTGGTATTTCCATCTTTTAAAACAGCTATATCTTGAGAATAGGATTGTGCTGAATAAAGAAAGGAAAAAAGAAAAGTCCCAATTAGTAGCTTCAGGGTTAGATTCATTTCTAGAGGTCAAATAATTTAGTTTAATCTAAAATAGGTATTCCACTACTTAATTTTAGCAGTGATTAATAAAAGTAGCCATGGTTTAAAAAAAGTTTATATCCATATTGGATTTAAAAAATCAATTCCTTTTCTTTAGCACATGCAAATCACTCTTGCACATAGAATTGAAAATACTCCTACCCCCCGTATTCCGCGGCGGCGGTAAAGCTATACATAAGTTATCTGCCAATTGGCGGATGGCGCCCATCTTTTTCATCAATTCTACAATCACTGCTGTATATTCAGCACACTCACACACTCAAGATTATGTCCGTACTTATTCACTATGCAACTTCCGCACATATTGGCTATGCTCAAGCTATTTGTGATTTGATTGAAACAGCCGCCAAACAGCGTGGCACAGGTATTGCAAAACGAGACCCTGAATACATAAAAACAAAAATGAAGAACCAGAACGCTGTAATTGCGTTGGATGGAGATATACTCGCTGGATTTTGCTACATCGAGATTTGGGAAGAGAAAAAGTATGTTGTCAACTCTGGTTTAATTGTTCACTGGGATTATAGAGGTCAAGGACTCGCAAAAAAAATTAAAGCCAAAGCTTTTGAGCTTTCTAAAAGTAAATACCCTGAATCTAAACTTTTTGGGATTACCACGAGCCTTCCTGTTATGAAGATTAACTCAGATCTAGGATATCGACCTGTTACATTTTCGGAATTAACGCAAGACGAAACCTTCTGGAATGGATGCAAAAGTTGTCCAAACTACGATATTCTTACTCGTAACGAACGCAAAAACTGCTTATGTACTGGAATGTTATATGATCCAAAAAAACCAAACTTGAACTCAAAGCCAGAGCGTGAACAAAATATCAAAAAATTCTATCGCTGGGTAAAATTGAAAACAGTTGCTTTTCAAAAAACATTGAAGCAAACGAAAGTACTGTTCACAATTGTAATTTTAAATGTCATTCAACAATAGCAGGAATCCAAATTTCGGATCACGCCTGTGATGACCTGAATAGAGAATAAATTATGAATAAAAATAAAAAAGTATTACTCGCCTTTAGTGGTGGACTAGATACCAGTTACTGCGCCATCCACTTAGCTAAAGATAAAGGCTACGATGTTTGGACTGCTGCTGTAAATACCGGTGGTTTTGATGATGAAGAACAGAAAGAACTTGCAAAGAAAGCAATAAAACTTGGCATAAAAAACCATGTTTGTATAGATGTTGAAGAAGAATTCTACCAAAAAGGAATCAAGTTTTTGATTGCTGGAAATGTATTAAAAAATCATACCTATCCACTTTCAGTGAGTGCGGAACGTGTTTTTCAAGCGATTGCAATTGCTGAATATGCGAAAGAAATTGGTGCAGATGCCATCGCACATGGTAGTACTGGCGCGGGTAATGATCAGGTACGTTTCGATTTAGTATTTAATGTTCTTGCCCCAGAATTAGAAATCATTACTCCCATACGAGATCAAAAATTAAGTCGGGAAGAAGAAGTTGCATATTTAAAGAGTCACGGAATTGATAAAGAATGGGCAAAAGCAAAATACTCAATCAATCAGGGGCTTTGGGGAACATCGGTAGGTGGAGCAGAAACGTTAACTTCACATAAAAATCTCCCTGAAGAAGCATGGCCAACTCCTGTAATTAGTAGTGATTCGTTAATGGTGGAGTTAGGTTTTGAAGAAGGAGAATTAATAACAATTAATGGAGAAGGGTTTTTACCAGTTAATGCCATTAAAGAATTAAACAAAATTGCATCACCATACGGAATTGGGCGAGATATCCATGTGGGTGATACGATCATCGGAATTAAAGGACGTGTTGGCTTTGAAGCTGCTGCTCCTTTAATCATAATTAAAGCTCATCAATTGCTAGAAAAGCATGTACTGGGTAAATGGCAGTTGTATTGGAAAGATCAACTAGGAGAATTTTATGGGATGTTGATGCATGAAGGGCAATTTCTTGACCCAGTGATGAGAGACATTGAAACATTTTTGTCAAACACTCAGACGAATATTACCGGAAAAGTATTTGTGAAACTGGAGCCTAAAAGATTCGAACTTCAGGGCATTGAATCTGACTACGATTTGATGGCTTCTAAACATGGCCAATATGGAGAAATGAATCAGGGCTGGAGTGGTGATGATGTGAAAGGGTTTACGAAAATTTTGAGCAATGCTACATTAATTCATCGAGGTGTTCAAAATGATTAAGGTAGGCATTATAGGTGGAGCCGGTTATACCGCGGGAGAATTATTAAGAATTTTACTTCACCATCCAGAAGTAGAAATTAGGTCTGTAATGAGTGGAAGCCACGCTGGTGAAATGGTTTCAAAAGCACACCCTGATTTGGAAGGAGATATAAAATTAGCATTTAGTGAAGAATTGGATCAGACTATTGATGTCGTTTTTCTTTGCACTGGACATGGAAAATCGAAGCAGGTTTTAAAAGAAGTTGAGATACCATCACAGGCTAAAATTATTGATTTAAGTGCAGATTTCAGGCTCTCGGATTCTTCAAATGATTTTGTATACGGTCTGCCAGAACTAAATCGAAATGAAATTAAGAAAGCACAAAAAATTGCAAATCCAGGCTGTTTTGCAACATGCATACAACTATCACTTCTACCATTAGCTTCTGCAGGTTTATTGAATGAAGACGTTCACGTTTCTGCAATTACTGGTAGTACCGGAGCAGGACAAAATCCAACTTCCACAACCCACTTTAGTTGGAGGAGTAATAACGCATCAGTATACAAAGTGTTCACTCATCAACATTTGCATGAAATAAAACAGAGCTTGTCACAACTTCAAAAGGGGTTTGGTAAAGATATTCTCTTTGTTCCAATGCGTGGTGCATTCACAAGAGGGATTTTAGCCGCTTGTTATTTGAAATCAGAAGCTAAAGAAGTTGAAGTGAAAGAATTGTACAAAAGTTTTTATTCATCGCATCCATTCGTTCATTTATCAGAAAATGAGCCAGATGTGAAGCAGATTGTAAATACAAATAAGGCAATCCTTCACATCAAAAAAGAAGGCAATCAGATTCTGATTATTGGAGTAATTGACAATTTAATAAAAGGAGCTTCAGGTCAGGCTGTTCAAAATATGAATCTGATGTTCGGCTTGGAAGAATCCACCGGACTAAATCTAAAACCATCGGCATTTTAACATGAGTACAAACGAACATATTGCAATTATTGGAGCAGGTAATCTTGGCGTAGCTATTGCGAAGGGATTGGCTACCGATTTCGGAGCTTCAAATATTATTCTTACAAGAAGAAATATTTCCCGAATTGAATCGCTAAGAACGCAAGGATTTCAAATTACTGCTGATAACAAAGAAGCCGTTTCAAAATCAAAGTACATCATTTTTTGTGTTCAGCCGAAACAACTTGAAGGGGTATTTAAGGAAATCGAATCTGTCTTAAATTCCTCAGAACATATTCTTGTTTCAACTATAACCGGGGTATCATTAGAAATAATTCAGGGCTATGCTAAAGCGAAATTTTCCATTATCAGGGCCATGCCAAATACAGCCGCAGCTATTGCAGAGTCTATGACATGTATTTGTGGAAATGAATTAGCTAAAACTCATCTACCAAAAGTTGAAAAAATGTTCCAGTCTCTTGGCGAAACGCTGATTATCGAGGAGCGACTAATGAAAGCGGCAACCGTGTTAGCAGCCTCAGGAATTGCCTTTTTTCTCCGATATATTCGCGCAGCTACACAAGGAGGAATTGAACTCGGATTTGAAGCAGAAGAAGCACAAAAAATTGCGATGCAAACAGCCCGTGGAGCCGCTTCTTTATTGGTTGAAGGAAATGCGCATCCCGAAAGAGAAATCGACAAAGTTACTACGCCAATGGGTTGTACTATCGCTGGTTTAAATGAGATGGAACACCAGGGATTAAGCTCTGCACTTATAAAAGGGATTGTTGCTTCTTTCGAAAAAATTAACAGAATAACAGAATGAAATTATTTGAAGTATATCCACTTTTTGATGTTGAGCCAGTTGATGCAGATGGATGTTTAGTTTATGACAGTCAAGGAACGTCGTACCTTGATTTTTACGGAGGTCATGCCGTGATTTCTATTGGCCATAGACATCCACATTATGTAGATAGAATATCCAATCAATTGGGGAAACTAGGGTTTTATTCAAATTCTGTTCCTATCCGGATTCAAAAAGATCTGGCTTATTCGCTTGGCGAGGCCTGTGGATATGTAAACTGGAATTTATTTCTTTGTAATTCTGGCGCAGAAGCTATAGAAAATGCGTTTAAAGTAGCCTCGATACATAATGGTAGAAAAAAAATTCTGGCTTTTGATAAGGCTTTTCATGGAAGAACCTCGTTAGCAGTAGCTGCAACTGATAATCCAAACATTCTTTTTCCAGTGAATGAAGGTGCTGAAGTTGTACGGTTCGCATTCGAAGATTTCGTTGGAGTTGAAGAAGAAATTAAAAAGGGCGATGTCTGCTGTGTGATTTTTGAAGGGATTCAAGGGGTAGGTGGAATTCAAGAACCTAGTGCAGAATTTTTAAAACATTTACGGATTTTATGTGACAAAAATGACACTGTTCTTATAGCCGACGAGGTACAATCAGGATTTGGAAGAACAGGACGGTTTTTTGCTCATCAACATTCCTTTGTTCAACCAGATATTATAACCATGGCGAAGGGAATGGGAAATGGATTTCCTGTTGGCGGAATTATCATTCACCCAAAATTTGAAGCTAACTATGGAATGTTGGGCACTACCTTTGGGGGAAATCATTTAGCTTGTGCTGCAGCACTTGCTGTATTGGAAGTTATTGAAGATGAGAAACTGATTTCAAATGCCAATAAGATTGGGAAGTATTTAATAGAACAACTAAATGAAATTCCTGAAATCAAAGAGATTCGAGGAAGGGGATTGATGATTGGAATTGAGTTTGACTTTCAGGTCGCTGAGATACGAAAAAAGTTGTTATATGAGCACCATATTTTTACTGGATCTTCTTCTAATAAAAACACTATTCGATTATTACCTCCGCTAATTATTACAAAAAAAGAAGTAGGTCAATTTGTACATGCATTAAAAGAGGTACTAAAATGAACCAATTTGTATCGGTAAATGATGTCCCAAATATCGAAGACCTGCTTGATGAAGCCAGAGAGGTAAAATCGAACCCGTTTGCATGGAAGACTCTTGGGAAGAATAAATCGATATGCTTGCTATTTTTGAACCCAAGTTTACGAACCCGACTTAGTTCTCAAAGAGCCGCACAAAATCTTGGTCTAAATGTAGTTGTACTTGATGTAAATTCGGGGGGATGGAAGCTGGAGTTTGAAGATGGTGTAGTAATGAACGGTGAATCAGCAGAACACATCAAAGAAGCAGCTGCGGTTATTGGATCGTATTTCGACATGGTTGCAATACGTGCTTTTGCAGCACTCAAAAATCAAACCGAAGATTATGCTGAAAAAATTCTTTCAGCATTTATGAAGTATTGTGGGGTTCCAATTATAAATATGGAATCGTCAACAGGGCATCCTTTACAGGCTTTTGCAGATCTGATCACCATTGAAGAGCATAAAACATTAGCACGTCCAAAAGTTGTATTGACATGGACTCCACACCCAAATGTTTTACCACAAGCTGTAGCAAATTCTTTTGTGGAATGGATGCGTGCAGCCAATATAGAATTGTCGGTTACACATCCAGAAGGATATGAATTAGCAAGTGAGTTTATGGGAGGTCTTACGCCCATTTATGATCAGGAAAAAGCTTTTGAAGAAGCTGATTTTATTTATGCCAAAAACTGGAGTAGTTACTCAACCTACGGGAAAATTCTTTCAACTGACTCAAAATGGATGGTTACAAAAGAAAAAATGAATCTCACAAATAATGCAAAATTTATGCATTGTCTACCTGTCCGTAGAAATGTTGTAGTAGAAGATGTAGTGCTTGATAATTCAAATAGCATTGTGATTGAAGAGGCTGCAAACAGAATTGTTTCTATGCAGACCATTCTTAAAAAGATGTTGGAGAATCTGTAATGATGAAGTCTATCAAAGTAGTTAAAATTGGAGGTAAAGTAGCTGAAGATGAAAATAGCTTAGATAAATTTCTAAAAGATTTTGCAGCTATAGATGGAGCGAAGATCTTAGTACACGGCGGTGGAGTAGTTGCTTCAAAAATTGGTGAAAAACTGGGTATAGAAACAACCATGATTGAAGGAAGAAGAGTAACAGATAAACCGACGCTACAAGTTGCTACGATGGTATATGGAGGACTCATCAATAAAAAGATAGTTGCAAAATCCCAAGCATTGGGAATAAATGCAGCTGGATTTACCGGCGCAGATATGAACCTTATCCAATCCAAAAAAAGAAACCCAGAGCCTATCGATTTTGGTTGGGTTGGAGATATCAAATATGTAAATCTGAAAGGATTAAAATCGCTTTTGGATCAAGATATAACTCCGGTACTAGCTCCATTAACTCACGATGGAAAAGGAAATCTTTTAAACACTAATGCCGATGCGATCGCATCTAAAGTAGCACAAGAACTAGCTAAAGAGTTCGAAATAGAACTTAATCTCTGTTTCGATATGCCAGGAGTTATGAATGGAGATAAGCTTATAACAGAAATGAATCTTTTGCTTTTTAGATATTTGCAAGGAAATGGAGTGATTAAAGATGGAATGATTCCGAAACTAGATTTAGGATTCGAAGCCTTGCAAAATGGGGTTAAAAAAGTAAATGTTCAAAGTTATAAATCCTTGAACGAATCAGGTTCAGGTACGAGGTTATCAAAATGAGTGGAATCACAGAAATATCTGATAAAGCGATCGAATTCTTAAAGCAACTAATTTCAATTCAATCATATAGTGAAAAAGAAGATAAAACGGCGGATTTGATTTCGGAATACCTTCGACAGCATGGATTTAAACCACAAAGAAAAGTAAATAATATTTGGGCATGGGCTAAAAATGTAGATGAGAAAAAACCTACACTTCTACTCAATTCACATCATGATACGGTACAAGCGTCTTCTAAGTGGACCTTTGACCCATTTACACCAACAGTATTAGATGGGAAACTTTTCGGTCTTGGAAGTAATGATGCTGGTGGCCCTTTAGTAAGTTTACTTCATGTGTTTATTGAACTTTCAAAAAAGGAGCAACCTTATAATTTGATTTTTCTAGCCTCTGCAGAAGAAGAGACTTCAGGCAGGCAAGGAGTTCCGATAACATTGGATGAAATTGGAAAAATTGATGTGGGTGTTGTTGGCGAACCAACCTCAATGGATATGGCAATTGCAGAGCGTGGATTAATTGTTCTTGATTGTGTAGCACATGGAAAAAGTGGACACGCAGCACGAGGAGAGGGTGAAAATGCACTTTACAAAGCGATGAAAGATATTGAATGGTTTCAGAATTTTGATTTCGAAAAAAAGTCAGAAGTTCTTGGGAAAATCAATATGACAGTAACACAGATTAAAGCTGGTAGCCAACATAATGTAGTTCCTGATGAATGTCATTTTGTTGTAGATGTACGTCCCAATGAACATTATTCAAATTTGGAAGTCGTTGATATAATTAGAAAAAATATTGGAAGTGATGTGAATCCTAGATCATTAAATTTGAAGGCATCAGGGATTTCTCAGGATCATGCTTTGTTACAGAAAGCAAATAAAATGAAAATAAAAAAGTATGGTTCACAAACGATGTCAGACCAAGTTCACATGCCGTTTCCTTGTATCAAAATTGGTCCAGGCGATACTAAAAGATCGCATACAGCAGATGAATATATTTATTTGAGTGAAATAGAAGAAGGGATAGAAATTTATTTGAGATTACTAGATGGGTTGGAGTTATAATGAATTTAATAAACCTGTCATGTCGAAGCTTAGCGAGACATCTAAAGAGTATTTTAAGTTAACTAACTCTATAGATTCCACGCATTCGTTCGGAATGACAGAAAAAACGTAGAATTATGGCTAAAAAACTGTGGGAAAAAGGAATTGAAACGGATGCTTTTATAGAAACATTTACGGTTGGGCAAGATCGAGAACTGGATCTTGAACTAGCTAAATATGATGTTCAAGGAACAATAGCACACATTACAATGCTGGAATCGGTTGGACTTCTGGAAAAACAGGAATTGAATGTCCTGGTTAAAGAATTGAATCGAATTCTTGAAGATGTTATTGAGAAAAATAAATTTAAAATTGAAGAAGGTGTTGAAGACGTACATTCACAAATCGAACTTATGCTTACAAGAGCTTTGGGTGATGTAGGCAAGAAAGTGCATTCCGGTCGATCACGAAATGACCAGGTTCTTTTGGATCTAAAGTTATATTTGAGAGCAGAAATAATTGAAATTGCATTTTTGACCCAAAAACTGTTTAATACTCTTGTAGCACAAAGTGAGGCTAATAAAGAGGTCTTACTTCCGGGATACACCCATACCCAGGCTGCAATGCCGTCCAGTTTTGGTTTATGGTTTGGCGCTTATGCCGAAAGCTTGGTAGATGACCTCGTATTAATGCAGGCAGCGCATACTATTGTTAATCAAAATCCTTTAGGGTCAGCGGCCGGGTATGGTTCTTCCTTTCCTTTAAATCGTAGATTGACCACCAAACTACTTGGCTTCAATGGGATGAATAGAAATGTAGTGTATGCTCAGATGGGGCGTGGAAAAGCAGAACAAACTGTAGCCTTTGCGATGGCAGGACTGGCTGGGACACTTAACAAGCTCGCTTCAGATGTTTGTCTGTATAACAGTCAGAATTTTGCTTTTATAAAACTCCCTGATGAACTAACGACCGGTTCGAGCATTATGCCCCATAAAAAGAATCCGGATGTATTTGAATTGATACGTGCTAAAACAAATATATTGAAGGCAATTCCTACAACAATATCTACACTGACCGGTAACCTCACTTCAGGATATCATAGAGACTTCCAAGTTCTGAAAGAAGTCTTATTTCCTGCTATTAAAGAATTAAAAGATTGTTTATTTATTGCTGACTATTCAGTAAGTAAAATAAAAGTTAGGAAAGATATTCTTGATGATCCAAAATATAAGCTCATTTTCTCAGTAGAAGCAGTAAATGAATTAGTTTTAAAAGGAATCCCATTTAGAGAAGCTTACCAACAAGTAGGTAAGCAAATTCAGGAAGGCACATTTGAACCGCCAACGGAATTGAAACACACTCATGAAGGTAGTTTAGGTAATTTGGGTAATGAGAAAATAGAAGCTAGGATGAAAGAAGTGATGTTCGGGTTTTAGAGTTAAGGCTTGAAAGAGAAATTTCCATTTCTATTTGAACCAACAATTCCCCAAATTGAAGAAATAGTTGGTCGCTAATTCAAAATAATACACCATGAAAAAATTATCTTATGCACTCGTAGTTTTCGCTATTACTGCAATCATGATCACCTCTGTAGCAATGACAGAGAAACCAGAAGAAAGAGCCAGTTATGAATATCTGGATCAAAACTTAAATAATGCTAAGAGCTATACTCTCGAGGTATTGGAAGGCATGCCAGCTGAAGATTATGCTTTTAAACCTGTTGACGATGTTCGTTCTTTTGGAGAGCAAGCATTCCATATTGCGTACAGTCTAGAATGGTTTAATGCCCAGCTAAAAGGTGATCCAGTTGCATGGGAACCTGGTGATGAAGCTCGGATGAGTAAAGAAGAACTTATAGCGTATACAACCGAACAGTTTGATATTTTCATAGAAATAATTCATGCTGCAGAAGAAAGTGGTCCTTTTACCTCAGGAATATTAGGTGCTTTAAGGCATAACTCTCATCATCGTGGACAAATGGTAGCGTATTACCGCGCCAACGGAATGGCACCTCCAGCTTATAAATAGTTGTATATTCAGAAAGCTGAATTTTATTCAGCTTTTTTAATTCAAGTGGAGTTGTTTTCTCCAGGAAAGGAGTCCTTCAAATGCAGCAACCATTCTACTACCGTACCAACTAAACCATTCTCCATTTACTAAAAGAATGATTGAGTCTGGACATATAGTTTTGAGCTCTTGCACATGGCTTTCTTTAAATGGATAGGGTTCACTACTTAATAGAATGAGCTCGGGATTATATGAAGATAATTCTTTAATACTTGTCTCAGGGTATCGTGACTTATTTCCATACACATTCATTAAACCAAACCGATCCATCAAAGAATGAATATAAGTATCATGTCCAACGGACATCCAAGGATCTTTCCAAATAAAATAAGCGGTTCGTATACTTTGGAATGATTTTGAACGAGGGATGAGTTTTCGAATATCAGTGACCAATCGAGAAGCTTCTTCATCTGCTTCCAACTGAGTTCCTAGTCTGCCTATCCATATTAATGCTTCTTCAATAGTGTCAATTTCAGTAAGAATAACCTCACAGTGTTTAGATAATTTTTCGACATCTTCCTTCCTGTTCTCTTCTTTATTGGCAATGATAAGGTCTGGTTTTAAGGAAAGGATTTGTTGTATGTTCGGATTTTTTGTTCCACCTATAATCGGAATCTGCTTCATTTGTTTGCTTGGGTGGATACAAAAACGTGTACGTCCGACTAATTGATTTTTTAATCCAAGATCAACAATCAATTCGGATAGACTTGGAACAAGGCTAATAATTCTTTTGTATTGCATGAGATAAGATAATTGATAATTCGCTTTTTTAAATCATAAAAGTTTGACCTCCCCAAATTTTGATCTAGATTAAAAGCGTTGATGAAGAGCCTCCCCTCCTTATTAAGGAAGGGATATAGGGGAGGTAAAACATAATTTATAAAAGAAAAGAATATGGAACTTGGTCTATATACTTTTGTAGAAAATACCCCTGACCCTGTTACAGGCATGTTACTTCACCCTTCAGTAAGGTTGGAAAATTTGCTCGAAGAAATCAAACTAGCTGATGAAGCAGGGCTTGATGTATTTGCAATCGGAGAACATCATCGGGAAGAATTTGTGTCCTCATCTCCAGCTACAATTCTAGCTGCAGCAGCAACCATTACTAAGAATATTAAGCTAAGTAGTTCGGTTACAGTGTTAGGTTCAGAGGATCCTGTCCGGGTTTTTCAGCAGTTTGCAACCATTGATCTGCTTTCGAAAGGGAGAGCAGAAATTATAGTTGGTAGGGGATCGTTTATTGAGTCATTCCCACTATTTGGATATGATTTAAAAGATTATGAAGAGCTTTTTGAGGAAAAGTTAGATTTATTATTGAAACTATGTAATGAAGAGACCATTACATGGGAGGGAAAATATAGGTCAGCAATTAATAACCTTGGGATTTATCCGCAGCCGTACCAAAAACAACTTCCAATTTGGCGTGCGGTTGGTGGGACACCCAAATCTGCTTATTTAACGGGTGCTTTAGGACTTCCACTGGCGATAGCAATCATCGGCGGTTATCCAGCACAGTTCAAACAAATGGCTGAGTTACATGCCCGCGGGGCTTCTGATCACAACCAGCCTAAACAAGATATCAGCATAAATTCTCATGGATTTATAGCGAATACCACGAAAGAAGCATCCGACATTGCATTTCCTGCTTTTAAACAAGTAATGGATAAAATAGGGCGAGAACGAGGTTGGAGCCCAATGCAAAGAAATCAATTTGATGCGTCAACTACTTTAGAAGGGGCAAATTTTGTGGGAAGTCCACAGGCAGTGATTGATAAAATTATGTATCAATATGAGATATTTAATCACCATCGATTTTTAATGCAAATGACTGTGGGGAGCATTCCTCATGCTAAAGTGATGAAGTCGATTGAACTTTTTGCTACCGAGGTTGCTCCAGTTATTAGAAAAGAGATAAGAGGGAATAAATAAAATAGTTTCTGGATCAATGAATAAAACTAAAACTATTTAGGATTCAAAAGTCGTGAAATGAAGGGTAGAATCATTCCTATTTAAGATGTTAGGTCAAAAAAATCTCTTTAATAGAATTTTAGCCTGACTAACATAATGTCCACCGAAGAGATTAGCATGTACTAAAATTGGGTATAAATTGCATAGTTTAAAGCGTTCTTCTGCTCCTTTTTGTAAAGGATATTCTTCATTATATCCCACATAAAAATCACTACTAAAACCCGAGAATAATCGGCTCATTGCTAAATCCATTTCCCTGTGTCCGTAATAAACAGCAGGATCATAAATACATGCTTTACCGTCGGGATTAAACATGTAATTGCCTCCCCATAAATCACCATGTAATAGAGCGGGAGGTTCATCTGGAAAGACTACGTAGGTATAATTAAATACTCGTTCAAAAATTGATGCAAATCGTAAAGGAAGTATTCCGGAATCAATGGCCATTTTAACTTGAGGTTCAATTCGCTCTCGTATAAAAAATTCAAGCCAGTCGGCATGATATTTATTTTGCTGTGGTAGTTTACCAATGAAATTTGAATAATCTAACCCAAAAAGCTCGTTTGTTTTACGATGCAATTTTGCAACTTGAACCCCAAAATCAAACGAAGAACCTGTGTTAGATTCTTCAATATATTCTAGCAGTAAAAAATTATCACCGATTAGAATTACCTCAGGTACTATTAAATCGGTAAGGGCAGAGTCGAGCAGGTTTAAACCTATCGCTTCTTTTTCAAACATCTTTTCAGAAGGAGAGGGATTCCATTTTAAGAAATAAGAATCCCCGGAATCCGTTTCTATTTTCGCGGCGCTATTTATGTCGCCACCATGCAGGATGCTTTCCGAAGTAATTTCTATCTCGAGTTGAGATTGAATCGTGAGTTTCACTGTTTCGGGAATCACTTAGGTTGTATAAATCTAAACTTTTCCAAAAACAACAATCGCGTTATGCCCCCCGAATCCAAAGGTATTACTCATAGCATAATTAACTTCTGCTTTTACAGGTTTATTAATCACAATATCAAGTCCTTCTGCCTCTGGATCAAGGTTTTCAACATTAATTGTAGGTGGTATAATACCATCTTGTATCGCTTTTATGCTTGCAATTCCTTCAGCAGCACCGGCTGCACCAAGTAAATGTCCCGTCATAGATTTTGTAGAACTGATTTTTGGCTTAGCTCCGCTATCTCCAATCACAGCTTTAATAGCTTTTAACTCACTTACATCGCCAACAGGAGTAGAAGTAGCATGAGCATTGATGTACCCAATGTCTGAAATTGAAAGGTTTGCTTCTTCTAGCGCTAATTTCATGGCAGTTTTTGCACCCAATCCTTCAGGGTGTGTAGCTGATAAATGATAGGCATCAGCGGTGCTTGCCGCACCTAAAACTTCAGCGATAATATTCGCACCTCTGGCTATGGCGTGATCGTAATCTTCGAGAACCAAAGCGCCGGAACCTTCACCCATAACAAATCCATCACGATTCGTATCAAATGGCCGAGAAGCAGTAGCAGGATCATCATTTCGTTGAGAGAGAGCTTTCATAGATGAAAAACCTCCCATTGCAGCATAAGTGATAGAAGCTTCAGAACCTCCTGATATAATTACATCTGCTTTACCTAAACGAATGTAATTAAAGGCATCCATAATTGCGGAGTTAGAAGTGGCGCATGCAGAAATAACAGTTTGATTAATTCCCATCAAACCATGCTTTATAGAGATAATTCCGGATGCCATATTTGGTATTGTTTTAACAATAAAATACGGGTTAAAACGGGGTGTGCCATTACCACGCGCAAAATCCATTACTTCTTTTTCAAAAGAATCAAATCCTCCAACTCCCGTTCCCCAGATAACACCGATTCGATGCCGGTCCATAGATTCAAAATCAAGACCAGATTCATCGATGGCTTGTTGAGTTGAGCAAAGTGCATAAACCACATAAGGATCATTTTTTCTAATCTCATTTCTATCCAAGTAAATGGAGGGATCAAAATCCTTTAATTCGCAGGCAAACTTAGTTTTATAGAATTCAGGATCCCATTTCGTAATAGGTCCCGCACCACTTTTCCCGTTTTTTAAAGACTCCCAAAATTCATCAACAGTATTTCCAATTGGTGTTACTGCTCCTAATCCGGTAATTACTACTCTTTTCATAAATACTTATTAGTAAGTAAAACTTACGTTATTATTTGTTCTAAAATTGAATTTTTGATATCCGTGAAGTCGTTACTTCCGGTTACTCTTGCAAGTTGAGTTCCAGCGCACATATTAGTTAGTATCTTCAGCGCTTCAATTTTTGCAGGAGCACTAAAGGTAAGAAGATTTTTTTGCTTTCCGCTATTTAAAGTAGTTGTGATCCAAGAGAGAACATTTTCGGTAAATCTGGTTACTTTTTGTTGTACAGAATCATCCATTGAATTCCAATCAGTAGCAAAAGAGCCGATTACGCAAAGTTTACCACTTAGTTGAATGGATGCATAAAAATTCAAGAACATCTTTATTTGATCGGCTTCATTTTTGGTGGAAGCTTTTTCTGTAAATCGTTTAAAGCTATCTGTGTGCCAATCTACCACGGCGGCGGCAAGTTCAGGCTTGGTAGGATAGTGATAATGGATGGCTGCGTTTTTTACATTTAGCTGTTTAGAAATGTCTGAATAACTGAATGCATTATACCCATACTTGCGGATTAGTTCATCTCCAAGTAAAACGATTGTTTCTTTTGTAGAAGCCATATTAACTTATTAGTTAGTCAATATAATACTTATTAACTGATAAGTTGTCAATCTTGAATGTGTACTTTTAGTTCATCAAATAGTATAGCGCAACTTCGCTCAACCATTTGGAATACATTTTCAAAGCCTAATGCTCCTCCATAGTATGGGTCAGGTACATTTTTATCTTCTGGAGTAGGATCAAATTCTCTCAATAGTTTTATCTTGTATGAATATCTTCCTTTTCGGTCTAATTGATTAATGTCGGTGAGATTATTTGAATCCATTGCAAGAATTAGATCAAATTCTTCTAAATCTGCATACTCAAATCTTCTTGCTATAGATGGTAGATGTATTCCATGATTATTTGCTGTTTCCTGGCTTCTTCTGTCTGCCCGCTCTCCTGTATGGTAGGCAGCAGTTCCCGCTGAATCGATATGAAAGTAAGAGTCTAAACCAGCTTCTTTTACTTTATGAATGAAGATCCCTTCCCCTGTTGGACTGCGACAAATATTACCCAAACATACAAAAACGAGCTTAAATGGATTTTCTTTGGTGATGGGGCGCAGATAATTATTCATAGTTATTCTTTTACGTTTAAGTGAATGGGAAATACAGCTTGATTATAACTAAAGATATTAAATTTGAAGAAGCAGATTTTTTTAGCTCAAGAAATCATAAGCTTTTCTATAAGAATCCTTATATTTGAGGCTTACTATGATTTGACTGATAAAGAGTTTTTATGCCCAAAAAGTTTAAAGAAGTAAAACAACTTAATTATCCCAACGCTGAAGTTGAGATTTTAAAGTGGTGGAAAAAAAATCAGATTTTCAAAAAGAGCCTTGATAGCAGAGAGGATGGAATTCCTTTTACGTTTTTCGAAGGTCCTCCAACAGCTAACGGAAAGCCCGGCATTCATCATGTGATGGGGAGAACGGTAAAGGATTTGTTTTGCCGTTACAAAACTCTAAAGGGATTCCGAGTTGATCGAAAAGCTGGATGGGATACTCATGGGCTTCCAGTAGAAATAGAAGTAGAAAAAGCTCTTGGGTTAGAAGGACGATCACAAGTAGAAGAATATGGCATTGCCGAATACAACGCAAAGTGCCGTGAAAGTGTGCTCAAGTACAAAGATCTTTGGGATGACTTGACATCTCGAATGGGATATTGGGTAGATCAGGAAAACCCATACATAACATTTGAAAACAACTATATCGAGTCAGTTTGGTGGGCACTTCATAGACTTTTCGAAAAAGGATTAGTCTATAAAGGATACAAAATTCAATGGTATTCACCAGGAAGTGGTACAGTGCTTTCTTCTCATGAAGTTAGTTTAGGTTATAAAGAAACTCAAGATCCTTCAATCTATGTTAAGTTTAAGGCTCATGGTGAAGAAAATACTTATTTTCTGGTATGGACGACCACTCCATGGACAACCATTTCTAATATGGCGCTTACCATCAATCCAAGCCTTGAGTATGTTAAAGTTGGACATAACAACGAAAATTTTATTGTAGCTAAGGGTACTGAAGAGCGGGTTTTCGGAGAAGATTATATTCACATCGAAGACTTGTCGGGTTTCAGTCTTCTAGGTAGAACTTATGAACCTATTTTTGAATATGCCCAAAAAGAGATCGATCCAACAAAAGCTTGGAAAGTGATAGCGGCTGATTATGTGACAACTTCAGATGGAACCGGGGTCGTTCATACCGCTCCAGCTTATGGTGCAGATGATTTTGAATCATGCCAGAAAGCTGGAATACCAATGTTTAATCCTATTGACAGAGAAGGACGTTTTACAAAAGAAGTTCCAGATTTTGAAGGGCAGTGGTTTAAAGAAGCTGATAAAGAAATAGCCAGAGCGATAAAAGAAAAAGGATTGATGTTTCGACATGAAACCTATGTTCACAATTATCCTTTTGATTGGAGAAAAGGAACTCCCTTAATGAGTTACCCGGTTGAGTCATGGTTTATTAAAACTACCGATTTAAAAGATCGAATGGTTGAACTGAATAAAACCATAAACTGGAAGCCTGAAAGTACTGGTACTGGTCGATTTGGTACTTGGCTGGAAAATAATGTGGATTGGGCTATTTCAAGGCAGCGCTATTGGGGAACACCAATTCCGATTTGGCAAAGTGATAAAAATCCTGATTATGTAGAATGTATTGGAAGTGTAAAAGAGCTGCGAGAAAAAGCAGGCATTTCTGAAGATCAAGAGATTGACCTTCATCGTCCTCATATAGATGATATTACTTGGGAAGGCCCAGATGGTGCCACTATGCGTAGAATTCCTGATTTGTTGGACGTATGGTTTGATTCTGGTTCCATGCCGTTTGCTCAGTGGCATTATCCTTTTGATAATGATCATGAGTTTAGCTACAATTTTCCTGCCGATTTTATCGCTGAAGGTGTAGATCAAACCAGAGGTTGGTTCTATACACTTCATGCATTGGGAACGATGCTATTCGATCAGGTTGCATTTAAAAATGTGGTTTCAAACGGTCTTGTTCTCGATGAAAAAGGCGAGAAAATGAGTAAATCGAAAGGTAACTCAGTTGACCCTTTTGAAGTGATTAAAGAATTTGGTGCAGATTCTGTTCGCTGGTATATGATGAGCAACTCAGCGCCTTGGGAAAATTTAAAATTTAGTTTAGATGGACTAGGCGAGGTTCAACGTAAGTTCTTCGGAACGTTAGTAAATACATATTCCTTCTTTGCACTTTATGCCAATATAGATGGTTTTACCTACTCTGGAAATCAAATACCTATTCCTGATAGACCTGAAATTGATCAATGGATTATTTCCAGATTAAATACCACTATCAAAATGGTGGAAGAATATTTTGAGGCGTATGAGCCAACAAAAGCTGCACGGGAAATGGAAACATTTGTAGAAGAATTAAGCAATTGGTACGTTCGAAGAAATAGGCGTCGTTTCTGGAAATCAGGAACTACTCTAGATAAAACTGCTGCATATCAAACACTGTATGAGTGCTTAAAAAGTATGAGTCAGTTGATAAGTCCAATTGCACCGTTTGTTGGTGAGTGGTTATATCAACGATTGAATGAAGTTTCAGAACTTGATGAGGAATCGGTGCATTTATCATTCTTCCCAACCGTTGAAGAAACAGCAATTTTCAAGAATCTTGAGCATAAAATGGATATGGCTCGCTTGATTTCTTCCATTGTATTAAGAATTAGAAATCAGATCGATATCAATGTTCGTCAGCCACTCTCAAGAATTATTCTACCAATTAAAGATGAAGGGGAGCGCCAGGCAATACTATCTATAAAAGACATTATTTTGGAAGAAGTAAATGTCAAAGACGTGCAATTTGTTGACGATGATTCAGGAATTGTACATAAAACAGCGAAACCTAATTACCCAGTTCTGGGTAAACGACTTGGTGCTAAAATGAAAGAAGTTGCATCGAAAGTAAGTGAGCTAAAAACTGACGAAATTACTAAATTTGAGCGTGAAGGCTTTATAGATCTGAATCTCGAAAATAGCGAAACAATTCGCCTCGATGGTGAGAGTCTTGATATAATTAGAACCGGACTTGAAGGCTGGGAAGTTGAAACAGAGCGTGGGTTAAGTGTTGCTGTTGATACAGAATTAAGCATACAGTTGGTTCAAGAAGGTATAGCCAGAGAGTTCATCAATCGAGTGCAGAATATGCGAAAAGAAGCAGATTTTGAAGTCACAGATCGAATTACTATTGGTATAACTGCAGATGAGGATTTGAAAGAAGCAGTAGTTTTGATGAGTAAATATATTAAACAAGAAACCTTAGCAGAAGAACTGCAGTTGGAAGATCTTGAAGTATCGGATTTTATTAAAACTTGGGAAATAGGTGATAGTGAATGCACCATTTCGATAAGAAGAACAGTTAATTCTTAAGGAATAGAATTATGGCTAAAAAAGCTGAACAAAAAGAAGAAAGAGTGTCTCCTTATAATGATGAAGAACTGGAATATTTTAAACAGATTATTCTGAAAAAAAGAGATGATGCTGAAGAAGAATTGAATACGCTACAACGAACTCTAAGAGAGAGTATGGAAAATTCATCAGATGAATCTGCGTATTCTTTTCATATGGCGGATGCAGGAACAGACGCACAAGAACGAGAAAAAACATACATGCTGTTTAACCGAACTCGTAAATTTGTGAAATACTTAGACGATGCAATGAATCGTATTGAAAACAAAACATACGGAGTGTGTAAAGTTACAGGAAAGAAAATTTCTAAGGGAAGGCTTGAAGCAGTTCCACATACGCAGTTAAGTATTGATGCTAAATTAAAACGTCGCTAAAAGTTAGGGTTTGACTCAAAAAAAACTGCTCGCTTTATTTACTCCTGCAGCAATTGTTGTGGTAATAGACCAACTTACGAAGTGGATCATCAGAACTTCTCCGGAGCTTCATCGGCTTGATATTATCGATGGTTGGTTAGCATTCTACTATACTCAGAATGATGGAATGGCTATGGGAATTGATATTTTTTCAACTCCTGTAATTAGCTCAATTTCTATAATTGCTACGATAGGTATTTTAAGCTACTTGCTTTATACCATGGATAAAGCACCATTATTATATCTTATTTTTATGGGTCTAGTGATTGGAGGGGCACTTGGAAATATAACCGATAGATTAATCATGGGTTATATCGAAGGTTATGGTGGGCTATTAGATGGTCATGTAGTCGATTTTATTTACTTCAATCTTGAGTTATTCGATCGACCTGTTTTCCCATATATATTTAATGTTGCCGATATTGCGATTTCTGTTTCTATTATCACCTTACTTGTCTTTAACAAAAAATTAATGCCTCATGAACATGAAGAAGAGCAATCTGATTCAGAAATCATCGCAACTGAATCTACACCGTTAGGTAAGGAAGAAAATTAATCTGAGAAAGGATAAGAAGCTATTCTTCAATTGTAGTCTTCTTTATAGAAGAGAAAAGATCCATGTCATTTTCGAAAGTAACTTGATCTACAATTTCTAGCCCAAAACTTTTAATCCCAATTCTTTTAACGGGATTATTAGTAAGTAATTTAAGTTTTCTGATTCCTAAAGCTCTAAGTATTTGAGCTCCAACTCCATAATCTCTAGAATCACTTTTCTTTGGGTTGTTATCAATCTCTTCTTCTTGGGAAGTAACTTTTCCTTCCTGCATTGCCTTCAAGGTTCTAAGTTGATTAACAAGGACTGAGCCACGTTGATTTCGGTTCATGTACAACACAACTCCTTTTCCTTCTCTCTCTACTTGTAACATCGCTTGATGAAGTTGTTCACTAGAGTCAGAATTTCTAGCCCCAAAAATATCACCAATTAATTCAGAAGAATGAACACGGGTTAGCACAGGCTCTTCTTTTGTCCAATTCCCTTTTGTTAAAGCAAGGTGGATATCACCCGTCAGTGTTTCTTCAAAAGCATGTAGATTGAAATCACCATACATAGTTGGCATATTTACATCCATCACTTCTTTTACCAAGCTCTCATTCTCATTTCGATAAGCAATTAGTTCTTTTATAGTGATGAACTTCATATCGAATTCCTTAGCCATTTTAGCTAAATCAGGAACTCTAGCCATTTCACCATTTTCGAGCATGATTTCACAAATAATGCCAACAGGCTTTAAACCTGCCAATCGTGCCAAATCAATAGCGGCTTCTGTATGCCCTGCTCTTCTAAGTACACCACCTTGAGCAGCAATTAAAGGAAAAATATGTCCAGGACGTCGAAAATCACCTGGCTTAGCATCCACATTTGTCATTTCACGGATGGTATTAGCGCGATCAGCAGCAGAAATTCCAGTGGTAGTTTGGCGTTTGTGATCAATAGAAATTGTAAAGTTAGCCTCATCAGGATCTGCCCCTTCAATCACCATATTGTTGAGATTGAATTTTGAGGCCACTTCTTTGGTGATGGGAGCACAAACTAAACCGCGACCGTGCGTAACCATAAAGTTGATTGATTCTGTAGTAACTTTCTCAGCTGCCATAAGAAAGTCACCTTCGTTTTCCCGGTCTTCATCATCTACAACAATGATCATTTTGCCATTTTTAATATCCTCTATGGCTTCGGGAATAGTATTGAAACGAATATCTTCCAACTTATTTTTTCTCTGAGTCTTTCTTTTCAGGTTTATTAGGATTTACGTCTGTGATCGCAGTTTTTAGAAAACGGATTTTCACGTTGCTTCCCACTTCAACCAATACAGAATCATCTTCAATAGCGTTCAATATTCCAATAATTCCTGAAGAGGTAACTACTTTATCACCTTTCCTCATTTCATTAACTTTTCGGGTGATTTCCTTTTGTCGCTGACTCTGTGGGCGAATGATAAAAAAGTAAAATACCAGAAATATTCCACCAAGGAATATAAGATTAATCATTCCACCACTGGGATCGCCGCTTGGACTTCCCATGAACAATAGAGATAAATTTAGCATAGCTGATTAGTATAAATTCATTTTAAATTAAGGAACCAAAGATAAGGGAAAAAGAACTTAATTATGAAGGTTTCGATGTGCCAATTAGGAATAAGAGAAGATCGAACATTGAATTCCCAAAGATGTTTTAAATAAGTGACTTAAAACTGTACGACTAGCATGTCTGCGAATTACATTAAGGGCATGGAAAAGTATAAAATAGCAATTAATGGAAATTTGGAGGCTTTCAGAGAAGGCATTTTCAAGTTATAAACTTGATAGATCATGAGTCTTACATCGAAACAATAATCAGTTTTCTTCAACTTCTACGATAATCGCCTTCGGGCGATGAGCAGAAAAATAGCCGACACCACCCTCGATATTCGTGGGATGATTAACAGGTTCATTTGCTAGTGATGAAATGATCCCACCTGAACGCTTTCGTGCCTCTAAGAAATTATAGTAACCTTCACTTATATTTGTAATAATAACCAGGGCGGAATCGGTGGAAGAAGTAAATTCAAAAACGTCATCTTTTCTAATTACACCTTCCTCAGCACCACGATCTGTTAATAATTGTTCATAGATTAGAAACCCCTGATCTGAAAAAAACACTTCATTTCCTGTGGAATCAGATTGAGTGGTATCGGGATCTGTTAGTTGGTATGCTTGAATTACATAAAAATTATCTCCATCAGGGTCTAAGATTTTGTAGGAGAAGTCGGCTAAGAAATTGATGCTTGTATCTCTTCTTGTTACTTGAATGGAGTCTACTTCAACTTGTGGTAAAAGCAAAGCTTCTGAAGCAATTGTTTCAGAAGTTGTTGAATCAAAAACGGTAAGTTTCATTAATTGAAAATCTTCAAAAGCCTGAAGTTGGGTTCCGAATAAACCTTTTATATCGAAGAATGTTTCAAGGGTATCAGAGTAGCCTTCATACTCTATAACTACCAGGGCATGATCAAGTAAAAGTCGATCTATGACATCTTGAGATAAATCATTGGCGTCTTCCGCAGATAGAGCAGAGAAACTTCTGGAAAGCGTTACGAACATTGTTTCTGAAGGACCAATTAGTGAAGAAACGGCGATCTGTGGTTCAGCAGGCTCAACAGAAATTGGAAGACTTTCTAATCCGCATCCAGTAAGAAGAAAAAGAGAACCCAAAATCAATGTTCGTCTTTGCAAGGAAAACATTAATAATGAGTTGACTCGGCAAGATATTGACGTAACAAACTTAAGTAAGTAAACTCCAAAACTGAAAGAGGAAGTCTGCTTCGTCAATTGATTAATAGTCTTTTTCATTGATTGGATATTCCACGCAAAGATGACTCTTATATTTTTTAAAAAAATCATTTCGAAGAAAAATTAAAGTTGTAAGCAATAGATGGAATAAAACCGAACAAACCTTGCTGTACATATTCGTAGGTCACCCCATTATTTTGAATATCTACCCGAAATGGAGCAGCGCGATTGTAGAAATTATATGCGCCGATATGCCATTCTCCACCAAAACGACGTTCACCGTTTGGTTTTAAAATAAAGTTAATGTCTAGTCTGTGTGAAGACCCAAGTTGAGTTCCATTTCTAGAACCATAAATCGGAATAAGTTCAATTTCTGTTAACGAGGCATTTGGCATTAAAAACTGACCGGTTTGAGGAGTAAACCATGCACCGGATTGAAAACTCCACACTGCCGAAAAAGTAACACGGTCATTAAGTTCAATCATTGAAATAAGATTGGCTACATGCCGCCGATCATACTTAGAAGGGTATGTGTTTCCATTATTTAGTTCATCAAAAGTTCTGGATGTTTTCGAAAGAGAATAGGAAGCCCAACCTGTAAAAGATCCATACTTTTTTCGAAGTAAGAGTTCAATTCCATACGAGTCTCCTTTGCCAGCAATTAATTCACTTTCAAAATTATCATTAAGAATAAGGTTTGCTCCTTCTCGATACTCAATTAAGTTTGTAAGATTCTTGTAGTAGGTTTCCACAGTAAAACTCAGTTGAGTTTTCGGAAAAATCCGAGTATATCCCAGAGCTATTTGATGAGATTTTTGCGGCTCTACCTCTCTGGTTACCGGATACCATAAGTCGGTTGGAAGTGCAATAGAGGAGGAAGAAACACGGTGCATGTATTGCCTCATTAAGCTGTAACTAGCTTTTATTGATTTTTCGTCATCTATCTTGAATCTGGTTGAAATACGAGGCTCTGGACCTATATAGATTTTATTCTCTGTAATCGTAAACGAATATCGAAGCCCAATATTAAGTCTCAGTTTTTCTGAAATATCCCGCTCGTTTCCTCCATAAAATGCCCATTCGGTATTCTGAATAAGCTGACCTTTTCGATCGTCTACAAAATCTCCAATATCTCCTGAAGTACTAACAACATTTGGGCGGAAGAAGTGAGAAACAGATTGAAGCCCAAAGACATATTTGTTCTCAGTACTTTCGAAATATTGCCAATCGGCTTTAACCCCCAAATCCTGAATTTGTGAGCGGATGAGAAGGGAATTATCAATGAAATCGCCTTGAATATCATACTTAAATCGGGTTTGGTGAATAGTAACATTCGAGAATAGTTTTTGATTTTCATAAATATGATTCCATCGTAATGTAGTAGTGAAGTTCCCTAGTTTAAAACCAAAATTAAGGTCTTCATCCCCTTCGTCTTCTCCCGAAGTTTCGTCAAAAGCGAGTACATCGTCTCCAAAGTAAGAGCTGAAATAAATCCGATCGTTATTACTTATTTTATAATTCAGTTTCGCATTATAATCATAGAAGTAATAGGGGAGATTTGATCCAGCCAGTTTGAATACCCGATCAATATATGTTCTACGCGCAGCAATCATGAAGCTCATTCGATCTTCAATTATTGGTCCGTCAATTGTGAGCCGCGAGGTTAGGAGTCCGAGACCTCCACGAACATTGTAGCGCTGTTGACTACCCTCATTCATTCGAACATCCATCACGGATGAAAGTCTACCCCCATAATCCGCTGAAAATCCACCTTTTACGATATCAACATCTTTAATGGCGTCGGCATTAAACACAGAGAAGAAACCAAAAAGGTGTCCGATGTTATAAACAACCGCATCATCCAAAACGACCAGGTTTTGATCGTCGGTTCCGCCTCGAACAAACATTCCAGAAGTCCCTTCATTACCAGCGGTTACACCAGGAAGAAGTTGGGCAATTTTAATTAAATCAGCTTCACCACCTAAGGTAGGTATATTTTGAATTTCCTCAGGACGAATACTGAAGGTACTCATTTGAGTAGAATTCACTTTTTCTTGTAATTCGAGCCGGGTTGCAGAAACTTGAATCTCCCCAATTTCATCAACTTGTTCTTTTAAATAGAAATCTAGAATAGAGTTTTCAGTTAATGTAATGGTTGTATCAAACTGTTGATAGCCGAGGTAAGATACTTGAAGATTGAAGATGGGCTGTTTAACTGTGATAGAATAGAAGCCATACACATTGGTAGCTGTTCCTGATTTAATTTCAGTTAGAAATAATGTTGCGCCCGGCAATGCTTCACCATCATTTCTATCGTAAATATGACCGCTGAGTGTATATTGAGCATATGAGCTAGAACTGGAAAGAAATAGGAATAATAGGAATGCAATTCTGTTCAAATCACTTCTCCCTCATCTTAAAATGAAAGCTAAAATGAGCTCCTTGAAATATAGTGAGAAACGGATTCCCATCAATTCGCAAGTATTGAAATCCTGGATTGGTAGTAAAAGAAAAAGAGATATTATTAATCACTTTAAATCGAATTCCTAAAGGAATAGTTAGCCCAAAAGATGGAGATTGTTTAGCAAAGAAAGCATATTCCTGCTCAAAGAGAAAATCATCATTTACAGAAATTACTTCGGTCGTTTTTGCCGATACAGGAATCCCAAAATTAAATAGTACACCCCCCATGATTGTGAAACGTTTGTAGGGAGTATGGATATAATTATAGCCAGTTTTTAGTAAAAAGAACTCGTTTTTAGTACTTAGAGTAGTTGAGACTGAAAGAGAATCCTGAAATGTCCCTGAAAGTTCATATAAATCAGAATTGAAAGATGCGGCTTCAAATCCTCCAACAAACTGATGACTGTTATTACTTTTTAAACGGAAAATGAAATCAATTGAAAATGCATTTTTCGTAGTGCTGTTAATTCTTGAAAGTTCATCTACATTTTGTGTTCGAAATAAAACCGGATTTTTTGTATTTCCAATAAAACTGGAAAATGAAGGGAGCTTACTTTCGCCAGTTCGATTAGGGAAGCTTAGTTCTATTGCGTCGATGACTATCAATTGAGAAAATACCTCGCCAGATGCAAAGAGTAGTAATAATATGAGGATGCATTTTCGAAAACCTGAAGTCAAATCTCTCCTATTTGTTTCGGAACAACAAGGTAGAAAAAGGGAAGGGAATTAGGTAGTTCAATTAATAAATAGGAGAAAATTCAATTACCGATAAAGAATAATCAAAATGGCTGTTTTATCTAAAAAACGAATCACTTTATTATTGTCTTTTAAGTGTAGAATTTCTTCCCATCTCTCGCATATTCCACTAATATATTTGCGGGTTTAAATCTTGGTCCAAATTTTTCAGTAAAGTCGTTTAGTTGATCAACAGTGTGTTGAATTCCAACCTGATCTAGATAACGGAATGGTCCCCCAGTAAAAGGAGGAAATCCTAATCCTAGAATTGCACCCAGATCCCCATCGGTTGGGGATTTGATTATCTTTTCTTCCAAGCAATAAGCCGCTTCGTTAACCATCATCAATGCCATTCGAAGTTGGGCAATTTCAGTATTCGGATCTTTTCTAGAAGATCCACTAAAGTAGGAATAGACTTCGGTATTCACTTCCTTTTTCTTTCCCGAATAAGAATACATCCCTTTTTTATTTTTTCGTCCTTTTAAGCCCGCATCGTTTAGTTCTTTGGCTTTGGTTGAAGATTTTCCCCCACGAGCGTTAAAAACCGGAGCCATCGTTTCTCCAACATGTGCACCCACATCCATGCCGACTTCATCCAACAATGCCATAGGACCTACTGGAAATCCAAACTTCTTCATGATTTTATCCAGGAACTCAATTGCAGCTCCTTCTTCTAACAATAACAAAGCTTCATTCATATACGGAGCCAGGATACGGGTAGTATAAAATCCAGGGCCGTCGTTTACTACAATCACTGTTTTACCTTGCTTCACTCCAATTTCATAAGCAGCAGCCGTAACCCAATCGGCGGTTTGTGGAGTGGTGATAATTTCCAGTAAAGGCATTTTTTGAACAGGAGAGAAGTAGTGCATTCCAATAATATTCTCTGGACGTTTTGCGCCTCTGGCAATTTCTGAAATAGGAAGAGATGAAGTGTTGGACGCAAAAATACATTGATCATCCGTAGCTTTTTCAACCTGAGCAACAATTTGTTGCTTTAATTTTAAGTCTTCAAAAACAGCTTCGATAACTACATCGGTTTTGCTGAAAGCATCGTAAGAATCGGTACCTGTCACCAAGCTAGAAAGTCGATCTCGTTCAAATGGTGTAATAATTCTCTTTTTCACTTTTTGATTCAGACCATCCCAAATCACTTTCTCTCCATTAGCAGCGGCTTTCAACGTTTGATCCTTCAGAAGTACAGTATATCCACCTTTATTAATACTCACATCTGCAATACCCGAGCCCATTAATCCGGCGCCTAAAATCCCAATTGAAGAAACGGGTTTTACATTATCTGCTAGTGGATTTCGTTTAGCGTCTGTCATCCCAAAGAAAAGATTGACCAATGCTCGGGATTCGGAAGTAGCTCCAGCCTTCCCAAAAAGTACCGCTTCGTTTTCCAGTCCTTTTTTTAATCCATGCTGATATCCATATTTAACAGAATCAATAATCATGATTGGAGCAGGATAGTTTCCTTTTGTTTGGGCAAGTGTTTTCTTTTTAGCTTGCTTAAAGATAATGCTTCGACCCAGTGGGTTTCCTTCCAATACTTTCTCAATGATCGACCGCGTATCTTTTCTTTTGAACTCGTTAGAACCTGAAAGTTTATGTACTGCTTTTAAGGCAACTTCTTCAAGAGCGTCTTTATGGGTTAACTCATCAACCAAACCTATACTTTTTGCTTTTCTTGCGAATATATTTCCACCTGTTAGCATGTAGCTTAAAGCTTTTTGAATTCCTATCAACCTAGGGAGGCGTTGGGTTCCTCCAGTTCCAGGAATTACTCCTAATTTAACCTCGGGAAGCGCCATCATTGTTTTAGGATGATTAGAGGCAACACGATAATCACAAGCCAATGAAAGCTCTAATCCTCCTCCCATGCAGCTACCATGTATAGCGACAACAAAAGGTTTGGTAGTGGCTTCAATTTTATTCAGAATTGCATGACCATTTTTACTAAGCTGCTCCAAATCTTCAGCCGTTTCCCGAACCTTAAACATTTCGATGTCGGCACCAGCAATAAAATTATTCTCTTTACCGCTGATAAGAACCGCTCCTTTTAACTCGGAACTTTTTTCAAGCGTATCTAAAAAAGAAGAAAATTCTTCCATCATAGACTCATCAAGCGTATTCACTTTTTCGCCGGGTTTATCCAAAGTTAGAATAGCAACAGAATCTTTTATTGTGATTTCTAAGTAACTCATTTCTTTACCTCATATCGCTCAAGAATTATCGCATGACCTTGTCCACCAGCTGCACAAGCGGTAACCAAAGCATATTTACCGTCTTCACGAAGTAAACGATTTGCGGCAGTCGTGACAAGCCGGACTCCCGTGGCACCAAACGGATGCCCTAAAGAAAGTGAACCTCCTAATGTGTTTAGCTTATCCATCGGGATAAGTCCGACTTTTTTATCACGATTTAAAGACTTCTTTGCGAAGTCGTCAGAATCTAATGCATTCAATACAGAAATAACTTGTCCAGCGAATGCTTCATGCAATTCAAATACATCAATATCAGTTAGTGAAAGCTCCATGGAATCAAGCACTTTTGGAGTAGCATAAGCGGGGCCAAGTAACAATTCATCCCCTGGATCTTGTGAAACATAATTATACTCTCGTAAATAAGCTTTCGGAGTGAGCCCGAGTGAAAGCGCTGTTTGCTCTTCCATGATAAAACAAGCCGAAGCCCCATCCGTTAAAAAAGAAGCATTTCCGGCAGTAATGGTGCCATGAGGTTTTATAAAAGCAGGACGTAGTTTTTCTAATTTTTCTATTGAAGTATCGCCTCTGAAGCCATTATCCTTTTCTACTATGCTAAACTTTGGTGGGATTTTAGCAGGAATTATTTCTTCATCTAATACACCCTCACTAGTAGCCTTTGCAGCTAATAGATGAGAACGCATGGCAAACTCATCCTGATCTCTTCTCGATACTCCAAATCTAGCAGCCATTCTATCAGCACTTTGTCCCATTGTTTCTCCAGTTGAGAACTCAGCAATAGCCGGTAACTCCGGGAGAAAATCTTTTAATCCAAGCCCTTTAAAGAATTTCAAAAACTCTAAAGGAGATTTATACTTTCGGGCAGCAAGAATATTTTGGCGAAATTTCTTTTTAAACCGTACAGGAATATCCGAAATCGTTTCTGTACCCGACGCAAGTATTATCTTAGCCTGACCAGAGCGTATCAAATCAGTGCCACTTGTAATAGCTTGGTTAGATGAAATACAAGCCATTGTCGTGGTAAAAGCAGGTACTGTATTTGGGATTCCAGCCCCAAGAGCACTTTCGCGAGCAACATTGCTCGTCCGAACTTCCTGAATTACATTTCCCATAATTACTCGATCGATCGATTTTGCAGGGATATTGTTTCTAGCTAACAAACCTTGAATAGCCATTCGCCCAAGATCGTATGCCATAAGGTTATTGTAATCAGTCCCAGACTTTAAAAAAGGGATTCTACCACCGTCAACTAAAACCGCAGTAAAAGGGTATTTTTCAGTTTGATTCATAATATTTTGAATTAATAATCAGCTGATAAGTTAACAGTGTTAACCAAATAATCAATAAAAGGTTAATATTTTCTTTGTCTGAGTTCTAAATGTTCATATATTTGTCGCCCTTCTGAGGGCGATTAGCTCAGTTGGTTTAGAGCACCTCGTTTACACCGAGGGGGTCGGGGGTTCGAGTCCCTCATCGCCCACAAAAAGCCAGTCGATTTTTTATCGAGTGGCTTTTTTATATATATTATCCAAAAAATAATTCAATAATTATGATAATATATAAAAGGTTTTTAGCATTAATAATATTTACATCTTTGGTTATAACTGGTTGCAATGTTGAGGGAGATGCTGGTGATCAAGAAGTAGAAATTAGTACATCATTGACCGGATCGGTTACTTCAAAAAGTATTCCTTTAAGTGGCGTTGAGGTAATTTTAACTGATGGAGAACTGGAGAAAAAAAATACTACCAATTCAGAGGGTGTGTTTCAGTTTGATGATATACCTGAAGGGATATATGAAATTGAAGCTTCGAAAGAAAGATATGCAGTGTTTAAAAGAGGGGGTATATCGGTAAGTACTACATCGACCGAATATGATATTGAATTAGATAAATATATTCCTGTTGATAGTGTATTATTTCCGAATAGAATTGTTGATGCAAACCTTTTAGTGAATAGGTATGAGGGTGAGTATGATGAAGGGGCTAAGTTTAGCATGTATTTTAGTGCTACGCAGACTATCTCGAGTCTGTTTTTAGTGCTTGAAGAACCAATCGAGGATGGAGGGTCAATTACGATTCGTGCTAAAGGGGATAAAATAACTGAAGGTGGAATAGATTATACAGCTTTAGTTATTATTGGAGTTAGAGAAGACTTATATACTCCGAATAATAATACTGAGACTGTATTCTTCGAGGACCTCGAAAAAACTGAAACAATCACCTTTACAAAAGGAGGGAAATATATTTCAATATCTGGCGCCGGAACAGGACCCGTTGACTGGAGAGATAGAGAATTTGAAGTCTATTATATCTTAGGAAAATAACTACTCTTTCTTTTATACTATACGTTTTATAAAATATTTTGCTTAATAATTACTAATTAAATTATTATAGAATAAGTTCTATTTTATGTTGTTTTAATTAATGATTATTGTCGTGGATATCAAGTTTGTTAAACGCTCTGTTGTAAAAAGTACGAAAAAAAGAGCCTCAAAATTTAGGCCATTATTGGAAGGTATTGAAAAACTTAGACCAGGCGGTCAGGCTATTGAGGTGTCTTATTCCAATGATAAGGCAATGAATTCTATGAGAACTGCAGTATACCAATTTTGCAGACAAAAGAATTTTGAGGTTAGGAGCAGGAGAGATACTGGCAACAAGAAAATATATTTTTATAGAGATAAATAGATCTAATAAAGTTCTTAGTCTTGTTTTAACATAATTAAGATTTTTGATGTCCATTGCTTTCGGTACCTTAAGTAACGCCCTAACTATCGAATAAAGACTTATGAAAATAGCCGATAAAACAATACCGGAAAGACTAAATAAAAGAACGCTATCCGAGCATTTCAAAAAAGTAAGAGCGTTTACCAATTATATTGTAGAACCACTTGAAACCGAGGATTTTGTAATCCAAGCGATGGAGAATACCAGTCCAACTAAATGGCATTTAGCTCATACAAGTTGGTTTTTTGAGACATTCGTTTTAGGAAAATTTCATTCTAATTTTGAAAGCCTTCATCCTCAATATGCTTATTTATTTAATTCCTATTATTTACAAGCAGGTGTACCCTTTTCAAGAGCGAAACGAGGAGTATTATCACGACCCACTGTAAAGGAAGTTTTTGTTTACAGGGAATATGTAAATGAGCAAGTACTTGAATTTATAGAACAATGTAGTGATGAAGTTTGGGCTGAAGCTGCATTTATTGTTGAAATTGGATGTCAACATGAACAACAGCATCAAGAGTTAATACAAACGGATGTTAAATTCTTATTGGCTCAAAATCCTTTATTACCAGTTTATCGAAAATCTGATATTAATTACCTTGAAAAAACTACTCCTTTAGAATGGATTTCTTTTGAGGAAGGACTTATTGAAATTGGAAATAATAGGAACGAATTTTCTTTTGATAATGAGCATCCCTTACACCGAACATTTGTACAGGATTTCGAACTGTCTGATCGTTTAGTGACAAATGGTGAATACCTCATGTTTATGGAAGCAGGTGGGTATGAACATTCACCGTATTGGTTGGACGAGGGCTGGTCTGCTGTGCGGGAAAAACAATGGAAGTGTCCTTTATATTGGTTCAAAAGAGATGGAGAGTGGATGAATTATACTTTTTCAGGAGCACGTAGAGTTGAATTAAATGAACCAGTAACACATATTAGTTATTTTGAGGCGGATGCCTATGCAAGATGGAAAGAATGTCGCCTTCCTACTGAACAAGAATGGGAATATGCATGTGGAAACTTAAAAATTGAAGGTAATTTTGTTGAAGAACGTAATTTCCATCCCACACCAGCTCCAAATAAAAAGGGTTTAAAACAAATGTATGGAGATGTTTGGGAATGGACGATGAGCAGCTATTCACCTTACCCAAATTATAAACCACTGCCTGGTGCACTAGGGGAGTACAATGGTAAATTTATGGCCAATCAATATGTATTGAGAGGAGGTTCTTGTGCTACACCTAAATCTCATATCAGAAAAACATATAGAAATTTCTTTCATGCAGATGCACGTTGGCAATTTAATGGTTTTCGCTTAGCACGTTGAAAATTACTTCATGAAAGATACAGGTTCAGAGAAAGAAGAAATGTTGCAGGAAGTGCTTCAAGGGATGAAACTTCCTCAGAAATCATTACCAAGTAAGTTTTTTTACGACGCACGTGGTTCGAAGCTTTTTGAAGAAATCACAGAGTTAGACGAATATTACCCTACTAGAACTGAGAGAAAAATTCTAGAAAATAATTTAGATGAGATAGCTTCTTTTTTAGGTGAAAAAGTACTGTTAATTGAACCTGGAAGTGGTAGTAGCAAGAAAACCCGAATACTACTTTCTGGGATGAATACTATTTGCTGCTATATTCCAATTGATATTTCTGCGGACTATCTAGAAAAAGTTGCAGAAGCATTAAGAAAAGAATACCCAAATATCGAGATAGTGCCCTTATCTACAGATTATACCACTCCATTTAAACTTCCAATAATAAATGAAAGGTCTAGAAAAATTGTTTTTTTTCCCGGATCAACCATAGGAAATTTTAACGATGAAACAGTTAAACGATTCTTTGAAGTGATCTCAAAGATTGTTGAA
The DNA here is from genome assembly GCA_040222455.1 of Balneolaceae bacterium. Taxonomy (GTDB): domain Bacteria; phylum Bacteroidota; class Rhodothermia; order Balneolales; family Balneolaceae; genus RHLJ01. The sequence continues at coordinate 196,801 of JAVKDD010000020.1, forward strand.
AAATCAGGAGGAATGTTAATTGGAGTTGATCTGAAAAAAGAGATCAAAGTGCTTGAAGATGCTTATAACGATTCAAAAGGTATAACAGCGGATTTCAATAAAAACATGCTTCTTCACTTGAATAGAGAAATAGGATCTGATTTCAACATTGATCTTTTTGAACATAAATCACTTTGGATTGAAGATGAAGGTCGTATTGAGATGCGGCTTATCGCTAATCAAAGCCATTTTGTACATATAGATGGCGAACGATTTCAGATTTTAGAAGGGGAATACATTCACACCGAAAATTCTCATAAATATTCGTTAGAAGAATTTGCTACAATAGTTAAACCATGGTTTGATGTGAAGAAAGTTTGGACAGATAAAAACGACTATTTTAGTGTTCAATATTTAGAAGCAAAATAGCTTAACGCTCCACTCCAGCCCATTCTAAATACTTTCCTCTTACTTCACTAATATGTTTTTCAATCGTTTCTAGTTGCCAGTTTGAGGTGTCTATCGGCGAGTGTATATGTGCGTTAATTTCTCCAGATTTTGCAAAAAGAGATCCACCTAAGCTAAGCTGATCATTTCCACTAAAGTAGATCGGAACAATTGGATAACCAAGATCTATAGCCATTCGGAACGCTCCTTTTTTAAAAGGACCAATTACACCTTCATGTTTTCGGGATCCTTCTGGAGCAATTACAAGACTAAGGTTTTCAGATTTGAGTCGATCGTAGGTTTTCAGAAGTGTTGAAATTGCTTTTTCGCTATTCTGGCGTTTGATAAATACCTGACCTGTTAATCTTCCAATAATAAAAAAGAAGGGTAAATATTGAAGTTCCCACTTTGCTACAACTCGAAATTTTTCTAATCCAAGAGCTAAAAAAACGGGAATATCTAGCGTAGAAGAATGATTAAAGATATAAATAGCAGGAGTCGATTTGTTTTTTCGATGATCCGAAAGTCTAAACTTTATACCCAGCATATAAAGTACAGGAAAGCCCATCATTTTTGGGAAAGTTTTCACAATCCAATTAGTAGATTTACCTAAAGTAATTAATACAATACTGGTGATAAGAATCGAAGCTATGGTAAGTATTATCATAAAAAGTAGCATAGCCAAAATGCTTCGAATGTATTCTATAAATGTGAGAGAAGTAGCCATCGAGATTAAAGTCTGTAATAAGAGCCTTATATGCTAAAAAATTTAACGATAAGCATCAGGAATATGATTCACAACAGGTTCTTTGCCTTTCCGTTTAAGGATTCCTATTACATCAAAACGCATCGGTGAGTTCTCTAGTCCGTGATCGAGAGCCCATGATTCAGCCGCTCTAAAAATATGCTCTACTTTGTCCTCTGTAACTTGTTCGAAAGGTTGACCAAATTGAGTACTAGATCTCATTTTAACTTCGATAAATACAGTGTATAATTTATCTTTGGCAATGATATCAATCTCAGAATGCCCTGAGTAATAATTTCGATCTAGAATTTCCCACCCTTTTTGTTGAAGAAAATTGCAGGCTAAAGTCTCGGCTTCGTTACCTATATGGCGATGTGATTTACTCACCCGAGTTTAGTTTTCCTTTAATAGATTCTTTTACTTCTACAAGTTTGATGAGTTGCTTTAAAAAACCCAAGTTTTTTTTGTTGATATAGGGAAGAAGAGCATTGGTAAAGCGTTCGAACATTTCCAGAAAATCGTTGTAGTTTTCAATTCGTTTTTTGAACTCTACACTTTCTTCATCTTTTAATCCCCCAGATTCTAGGGTTTTAATACAAGCTTCAAGCTCAGCTCTAATGGGGGCAATTTCTTGTTGTTGGCGTTCTCTGATTATGGTAGATACTATTTTCCAAACGTCAGTCTCAGCAGCATAATAATCCTTACGATCACCTTTATACTGAACTTTATGAATGAGTTCCCAATCTAAAAGCCTACGAAGATTCATGTTCGCATTTCCGCGACTAATATCTAGCTTATCCATAATAGAATCAGTATCCAATGGATTTGACTCAGCATAAAGAAGTGCATGAATTTGAGACATTGTTTTATTTATACCCCAAGCTGAAGCCATGTCAGCCCAAAGCTGTACAAATTGATCAAGTGCTTGATTGTATGAATCAGAGTGTTTCATAAATGAATGTACACACAATATTCAAAAGTGAACAAGAATTCTTGATTATTTTCCTAGTCGATAGTTAAAAGACTAAAATTAAATCCTCCACTTTGAGCTTCTACCTGGATAGTTTGAACCCCTTCTGAAAAAGTATAGCTACCAATTTGGAGTTGTTGGTAGCTTTGGTAACCACCTGTATTTTGAACAGCAACATTTTCAAAAATTGTTCTGTTGTTGAGTCTTAATCTAAGCTTCCCTGTTGAAATGCCCGACGAAATTCGAGCAACAATATCATAAGTTCCGGCAGTAGTGACGTCTACGGTATATTCCAACCATTCACCAGTTTCAAAAAACCCAATATTATAGTCAGTAGCTATGTCATTCGTTTTTTCAATATCTACACCATCATTACGAAGTTCCCATCCAGAATTGCCTGTATTTTGAAGCTCATCACTGCTTACTCGTTTGTATTCAAGATCATTATAAGAGATCCCATTATTACCGATATCATAATGAACCGCTTCAATATTTCCAGGAATAGTAAGCTCAGTGTAAGGCGTGTTTTCAGTGTTAAAAGATGGAGAGAATAAAGCGGCAACAACATCGGGTCGAAGTATACTATTTTCGAGTTTTAAATCTTCAGCCATTTGAAAAAGACCATCTTTAGCATCTGCCGCAGAAGGGCGGGTGCCGTTTCCATTCCAGTATGATTTTACTTTCTCATAATTTGGATTTGTAGGTGATGAAAGAGGTGAGGTAATAGTTTCTAATTTCTTGTGGGTCCACCAATTCCAGCCAATATTCAAGTTCTCAACTAACCTAGTTGTTTCGTAAAACCACGGATTAGAATTTTCACCAGATTCACCGAGCCACAAAGGAGTATCATGATCCTCTCTAATATTCAATAAATATTGAATTGTACCTTGGTCCGTTTCATTCCAATATTTGTGAAAAGCATACACCATGTTATCGTCAAATGGTGGGAATAAAAAGTCGAATGTTGTGGCGTAATAATTTCCTTCAATAAAAAGGATGTGGTCTTTATCGATAGCACGAATTGCTGGCACAATTTGACCGTAAAAGCGAGCAAGGTCACGACTTCCATAAGGTGATGGAGTTACTGGCTCATTGATAATATCATATCCAATAATGATAGTTTCATCTTTATATCTTCGAGCAATTTCTTCCCAAATATCGATAGTAATCGGCCAATAAGTTTCACTTTCCGTCCAAAAACGTGCAACCCCATCACTATCCGAAATATCTCCTTCACTTTGTGCACCGGGTGCTGCATGCATATCAAGAATTACATCAACTCTGTTACGCTTACACCAAATTAACAATTCATCAATACGATCAAAGCCTTCATCTATAAACTCTCCTCGGTCGATATCATAAAACAAATTGTAATGAAAAGGAATGCGAACATGATCCACGCCCCATTGCTTCATCAAAATAATATCATCCTCAGTCACATAGTTATCCCGGAATCTTTGAATCCACTCTTCAGCATCAGATTCGCCAATTAGATCAACAGCGTTTTCAAACATATCTGAGGCCGAAGTATATCCCTCTCGATTCAGTCCAAACATATAACCTTCGGGAAGTAACCATCCTCCTAATCCAAACCCTTTTATTACTACAGGCTCACCTTGTCGGTTTAGGATTTCCTTGCCACTTGTTTTAAAGAAAGTTTCGTCTGTATACCCGGGTACGTCGGTATTTGGTCCATCACCGTTATCGTCGTTTCCAGTACTTGGTTTACAACTTATGAACGTTAAACTAAAAGCAAAGATAAGCACACAGAAATATTTCATAGTTGTTCGGGATATTTTTTGGTTACAAGTAAAACTAAAAATCTGACGATATAATTTCAGAGATAAAAATTCTCACATTACTTAAATAATCATATTCTCATGAATTGATTATGAAGATCCGCTAGCTTTCACTAGTTGATTTAGGCTCAGGTTTTGGAGCGGTTTTTTCTGAAGTAGTGGAGTCTTTTTGGGGAGCTGAAGGGTCTTCTTTTTTCTGCCCTGCATTTTTGTAATCTGTTACATACCAACCTTCTCCTTTATACACAACTCCACCTCCACCCGAAATAACTCGTCTCACTTTTTGATTTGTAGTAGGACAAATGTTTAAAGGAGGGTCACTCATTTTCTGAATAATTTCAAAGGTGGAACCGTCTTCTCTTTTGTATTCGTATGTTGGCATAGCTGTTATTTTAAATTCAAATCTTCAGAAACGACTTATCAAATTGCGTGCCAAATATAGGGTGCACAAACACAATGACAAACTTCAATTTTAGAACAAAGCGACAGCTGAACTGAAAGATTTTATATTCCCTTAACATCAATTTTCTGAAACTTAGAGTTTTCTAAATCTAGTAACAGAGAAAAAATGAGCATCTAATATCAGAAAACCGCTTTCAAAATCTAATAGAATAAATTAGCCGATTCTATACATACTGACTACCAAAAAGCCTTATTAAATTGAATAAATGCGTATTTTACTTGGCTCATTTTATAGAATCAGGCTTCTGCTCAATCACAACGAAAGTATCAGCCACCTCCTAGCAGAGGCTCCAAATAATCATTTACATAAAAGGATGTATCAAAAGAATTAAAGATTCTTAGGTACTAAAAAACGCATTTAATCTGGTATGCAACGACTTCTCAATCTCTTTGACTTTTCAACAACAGAAAAAATTAATTATCGGATAGAAATACTGTCTGGTTTAACTGTTGCAATGGCCTTGATTCCAGAAGCGGTGGCATTTGCATTAATAGCTGGGCTTTCTCCTTTAACGGGCCTATATGCAGCTTTTATGATGGGTTTAGTCACCTCAATTTTAGGCGGGCGGCCAGGCATGATTTCGGGAGCAACAGGTGCAATAGCGGTAATTTTGGTTGCTCTGGCAAAGTCTCATGGCGTAGAATATATTTTTGCAACCGTAATACTAGCTGGTTTAATTCAAATTACAGCAGGGGCACTTAAACTTGGAAAATTGATGCGATTAGTTCCACACCCTGTAATTTTTGGATTCGTAAATGGGTTGGCAATCATCATTTTTATGTCACAATTAGATCAGTTTAAAGATCCAAGTGGAGCGTGGATGAGCGGAACACCTCTGTATGTATTACTTGGATTAGTTGTTTTGACAATGGTAATAATTTGGGGATTACCAAAACTAAGCAAGGCAATTCCAGCGTCTTTAGTTGCAATATTAAGCGTATTTGGTATTGTAATTGCCTTTGGTATTGAAACTAAAACCGTAGGCGATATAGCTTCGATATCAGGTGGATTTCCTCCATTTCATATACCACAAGTTCCATTCACCTTAGAAACATTATCTCTCATTTTCCCATATGCTGCAATTATGGCTGGAGTCGGTTTAATAGAAAGTCTTCTTACTCTAAATATTATTGATGAAATTACCGAGACTCGGGGACGAGGCAATAAAGAGGCTGCTGCTCAAGGAATCGCCAACATCCTTTCTGGCTTTTTCTCAGGAATGGGAGGATGCGCAATGATCGGTCAGAGTTTAATCAACGTATCGGCGGGTGCAAGAGCTCGACTTTCTGGAATTGTAGCGGCTGTGATGCTGCTAGTATTCATCATGTTTGGAGCAAGTTTGATTGAGCAAATGCCAATGGCAGCTTTAACAGGACTAATGATTATGGTAGCCATCGGGACGTTTGAATGGGCAAGTTTAAGAACATTTACCAAAATGCCCGTTTCTGATATATTTGTAATGGTATTGGTTACTTTAGTTACTGCCGTTCTTCATAATCTTGCTCTTGCAGTGTTAATCGGAGTTATTATTGCTGCATTAGTATTTGCCTGGGACAACGCAAAAAGAATTCGTGCAAGAAAGCATATTGATGAAGACGGAGTAAAGCATTACGAAATTTATGGACCACTTTTCTTTGGTTCAGTTTCTGTTTTTAATGATAAATTTGATGTATTAAACGACCCAGATGAAGTTATCATCGACTTTGCTGAAAGTAGAGTGGTAGATATGTCGGCCATTGAAGCGTTAAATAAAATAACAGAGCGATATCTTAAAGTAGGCAAGAAAGTACATCTTAAGCATTTAAGTAAAGATTGTCTTCAACTTCTGGAAAATGCAGATGAGATTATAGATGTAAATGTGATGGAAGATCCAAAGTATAAACTAGTCGTTGATAAGGTTTAATTAACAATAGAAATTGCCCAAGCATCTTCTTTCTTCAACTGATTTCGAAGGGCGTGTTTAATAATCCATGTTCTTTCTATGGTGGGATTTTGGTTCCAATCTTCAATTAATCCCTTTGCAATTTCTATATTGTCTTTCAAAATATCATTGATACAATTTGCAACGGATTTTTGAACGTACTTTGAAGAATCATCTTTCAAATTCTCCAAAATTGGGAGCAGAGGAGATGGGTTTTCAATAAACATATCCAGCTTTGAAGCCCAAGGTAATCTTGGGCGACCGCCTTCACTAGCTAATCGACGAATATGGAAGTTGCTATGCGTAGACCACTCTAACATTTGAGTCATCGTTTGTTCTGGATATTTCTCAATAAATGGACGAATAGTGTATTCGGAAGTATTTCTTTTTGTGATCTCTTTAATCGCAACCATCGAAATCCCGAAATCATCCAACCCATATTTTTCTACATACTTTGCAATAGGCATGATCCAGTAAAAGTTTGAGAACATCCCGGTTTCCTCTTTATTCTCTGGTCCCAGAATTTGAGAAAGTGTTTCCATATTTTCCGAATAAGATTTTCCCAAGTGAAGGTGAAGTTCATCGGCTATCAATTCAACACGATCTTTAAGTTCTAGTGGCTGAACTCCTGCGTCCACTTTTTTGATGAACGATAGAATATCAAAATCGGGATCAATTTTAATGATCTTATCAGAAAGTAGTTTCGCAAGGTCTTTATCAAACCAAAGTTTAAGCTTTTTGAAGGCCACGATTAGATGAACATTTTAATTTAAACTGGCTAATCCTTTTTTAAATCTATTCATTGCTTCTTCCAAGTCGGAAATAGAAGCAGCGTAACTCATTCGAAGTCCGTTAGGTTCTCCAAAGGCATCTCCAGGTACACAAGCTAAACCAAACTCATCTAAGAGGTATAAACACAAATCTGTAGAAGTTTCAATATTAGATCCTGAAGTTGTTTTTGAACCTAAATAAGAAGAAATATCAGGAAAAACATAAAATGCACCACCTGGGGTAAAGCAGCTTACGCCATCAATCGAGTTTAGAGATTCCACCATGAAGTTCCGGCGCTTCTTGAATTCTGCTCGCATTACATATACTTCATCTAGATCGTTGGTATAGGCAGCAAGTCCAGCTGCTTGAGAAATAGAGCTTGGTGCGGAAGTCTCCTGACTTTGAATTTTTGAAACCGCCTTTACGACATCAGAATGAGCAGCAAGATAGCCGAGTCTCCAGCCGGTCATTGCAAAGCCTTTAGAGAATCCATTTACCAAAATAACTCGATCTTTTAAATCGGGTGCCACATTCAAAATACTCACATGATCTTCTTCAAAAACGATGTACTCATAAATCTCATCAGAAATAATCATTACATCGGGATATTTTCTAAGCACTTCTGCAAGTCCTTCCATATCCGTTTTACTATAACAAGATCCTGTTGGGTTTGATGGTGAGCAAAGAATTAACAAGCGGGTTTTATCAGTTATTGCATCTTCGAGTTGTTCTGGAGTCAGGCGAAAGTCATTTTCGAAAGAGGTACGAACTATTACAGAATCACCTTCTGCTAATCGCACCATCTCAGGATAAGAAACCCAATAAGGTGCTGGTATTATGACTTCATCACCATTATTAACTGTAGCCAGTATTGCGAAGCCAACCGATTGCTTGGCACCATTTGAACAAATGATCTGTGAAGCATCGTATTCTAGGCCATTATCTCTTTTCAATTTAGCAACAATGGAGTCACGAAGCTCTGGAGTTCCAGGATTCATGGTATAGCCGTGTTGCCCTTCGTTAATAGCTTTAATGGCAGCATCACAAATATACTTTGGCGTTTTAAAATCAGGTTCACCAGCGCTGAGAGAGACTATGGATTTCCCTTCTCTTTTAAGTTCTTTTGCTCTTCCGGTTACTTTTAAAGTGGCTGATGGCTGAAGATTCTGTGCGCGTTGTGAGATCATTAGATAATGATGAATGTTTGATTTGAGAGTGAGACGGAAAATAGATAAAAACAAGAATCAATATTCAATAAACAACAAAGAATATTGAAGGAAGAGTGAATATTATTTATAGGATAAATTTGGAACGTAAAGCTTCTGCAACGTTATCAGGAACAAAAGAAGAAAGGTCTCCACCCCAATATGCTATTTCCTTTACAATGGATGCAGAAATGAAAGTGAATTCCTCATCTGGCATTAAAAACACGGTATCTACATCGGGAGCAAGACGCTTATTTGTAAGCGCCATTCTGAATTCGTATTCAAAATCTGAAATTTGACGAACACCACGAATAAGTGTATTAGCATTCATTTTCTGAGCATGGTTAACTAAAAGGCCAGTAAATTTGTTAATCGTAATATTTTTTGCCCATGGTTTTTCATCTATACATTCGTGGATAAGGGCAAGGCGTTCTTCTCCAGTAAAAACGGCGCTTTTTTCTTTATTCACGGCAACGGTAACAATCACTTTATCAAACAGATTAGTAGCCCGCTCGAGAATGTCTAGATGACCATACGTAATTGGATCAAACGATCCGGGATATAAAGCGATGTGTTTCATGTTATTCTTTATTGGAATCTACCGGATGCTTTTCAAAAATACTAACGGTGGTTCTACCGTAGGCTTTACTGAAAAAACAATGTGGATGATCTTTATAGTTGTGATATTTATCGTGCTCTAAAATAAGCCAGCCATCTTCTTTCAACCACTTGTTCTCCAAAATCTGTGCAATCATTTCTTCCATCCACTCGTAGTTGTATGGAGGATCACAAAAAATAAAATCATACGGGATTGCCATTCCTTCCAAATAACGCTGAACATCAGAGATATTAGTTCTGATTTGATTTTCTATACCAAGATCAGTGGCTGTTTTTTCAATGTGTTTAACATTATTAGGATCGATTTCTACATAAGTAACATTTTTTGCACCACGCGAAATAGCTTCGAACCCTAAATTACCTGATCCCGCAAACAAATCTAAAATAACAGACCCTTCGATATATTTATATACATCAATTTTATTGAATATACTTTCCTTAGTTCGATCGGTTGTAGGTCGTACATCCAGTCCCTTAGGAATGTTAAATCTGCGTCCTTTAAGTTTTCCTGTAATTATTCTCATTGAGAATTAAAGATTTTGGATTATGAATTATTTTAGAAATCTAAAGCCAACAATATCGCAGGAAAAGCAGCTGCGAGATCAAAACCGTACGTTTGTTCATCAGCAAAAACACCCATTTCTTTCAACGAGTTAAGATTCACAATTTTGGAAGATTTATCCCAAAACCCAGTTAATGATTGTTCAACTTCGTGGGTTTGATGGCCGAATAAAAAAAGCTGTTCATGCAATCCTTTCATCCAGGCTGAATGCCCAGAATTTTGTAGCCAGTGATACGGAAGATCTTCAACTTGATCAAACTTAATATAAGTTGACGCCCTGAATTTGCCCAGCACAAAAGAAGTGATTGATACCACATTTTTATGGCATCCAATCATCAAAAAAGAACCACCAGGTTTATTAAAAGAAGACCATTTGGATGCTATTTCAAAGTCGCTTAAAAACTCGGTAGTGGCAATTTTACTGGTAAGTGAATCAAATCCATTCATCAAACTTCTACGTCGGATACTAAGAAACTTATATTGAGATTTACTTACGGTATGCCAGGTTGGTTCAATATCTTTTCGATTTACCCCCTTCATAATGATTGAAAGATGGTCTTCTCGTTCATCAGCATTATCATATACTACCTTTGGGAGGGCAGTCCAACATTCATGTGCAGGGTTGGTAAGTGCTCGAACAGAGTTTATCGTATGTTTTTCCTTAAGTTTCTCGAAAGTCGATTTAACGTGAGGAAATTGATCTGGATTTTGTGATGTTATCGCATCAATAACATCAAAATTGAAATCAAAGCACCCAATGCGAAAAAGGTGTTGGTTATTCTTAGGATCGTTAATAGCATAAAAGAGCCGATCCGAAAAAAAACAAACACCTAAATTTGCAGAAGCTTCATCCATTAATTCCAGTTGGGAGCGTTACGCATAGTAGTTCTAGATAAACTTCCGATAGCGTCATCGGTATCAGGGTCTTCTAGTAAATAAAGTGGTGGACGAATAGTATCGTTATGTGTATATGAAAAACGAGTATTCGATCTTGGAGTCACAATCATACTTTCAGGGGAATAGGTAAGTGGTGGAATTTGACTGAATAAAGAATCACCCATTGCAATCATTAAAGAATCGGTACTTAAGTAAGTGACTACACTATCAAGTCCACCATCGGTTGGAGGAAAATGTCCGTATTTTGCTTCGTACTGAACCAATGCGTCTTTAAGTGTGAGCATTCGATTTCTAACCTGCTGGGTTTCTGCCTTTCTTGCCTCTACAACTTGGTAGGGGGTAACAATAGAATCATATAACCACCAGGAAAGTGCGATAATTATTAAACTGAGTACGACGCTTAAAATCTTATTTCGAGTATCAATATTCATGTGAAAAGCAGATAAGTTAGTTTGATGATTTTGACATTTAAAGGAATGGAGAAAATACATTCACCCCTTTATAGATGCAACCTGAACAAAGTATCAAAAAATAACACAACAATAATTTAACTTCTAATGGCGCATCACTTAGAATTTATACATTTTAAAAAAATATTGTATTGAATAAAAAGGTATTAAGTCTCGCAATCCCCAATATAATAAGCAATTTGTCGGTTCCATTACTTGGGGCAGTAGACACGGCTGTAGTTGGTCATTTAGAGCATGTTTACTATTTGGGAGCCATTGCAGTAGGGAGCATTATTTTTGATTTTATTTTCTGGGGCTTTGGTTTTTTGAGAATGGGAACCACAGGTTTAGTAGCTCAAGCATATGGTGCTGGTAATGAAAGAGAAACTCGAATCATTTTATTGAGAGTGCTTTGTGTTGCTATGATTGCGAGTTTCTTTATTCTACTATTACAATATCCATTAATTAAAATTTCACTGATTTTAGTAAATGCTACTCCCGAAGTAGAAGCTTACACTGTACTCTATTATAACATTCGAATTTTTGCAGCACCCGCAACCTTAGCTCTATTTAGTATTAACGGTTGGTTTTTAGGAATGCAAAATTCAACTTATCCAATGGTTGTTACGATTATTCTAAACTTATTTAATATTGCTCTTAACCTACTATTTGTACTCTATTTTAATATGAATGTTGATGGCGTTGCTCTAGGGAGTTTAATAGCTAGCTACTTGGCATTGATTAGTGCAGTTTTGTTGTATAAAAAGAAATACTCTGGAGTAAAGCTTAAAGCGAGTTTCAGTGAGGTAGTAGATCCGACTGAACTCCCCAAGTTTTTTTCGGTTAACCGAGATATTTTTATTCGAACATTGTGTCTCATTTTTTCCTATGCTTTTTTTACTGCAAAGTCTGCTGAGAGTGGAAATGTAATTCTTGCTGCGAATACGATACTTCTACAACTTTGGTATATAAGTGCATATGGCATTGATGGTTTTGCATTTGCTGCAGAAAGTCTTGTAGGTAGATTTAAAGGTGCAAGCGATATTAAAAGAATAAAAGAATCTATTAAATTGACAATGGGCTGGGGGCTTGGTTTAGGGGTATTAGCGAGTTTAATTTATGCACTTTTTGGAAATACTATTCTTACCATTTTTACCGATAAAACAGAGGTTATACAAGCCGGAATAGTTGTTCTAGGCTGGACTATTTTTGCGCCAATAATAAACAGTATTTGTTTTATTTGGGATGGAATCTATATAGGAACAACAGAAACTTCTACAATGAGAAATTCTATGTTAATTGCTACAATCTTATTTTTTGTACCTGTTTACTTTATTGCTGAGCCATTTGTTGGAGTACATGCACTTTGGCTTGCCATGGCTACATTTATGCTTGTTCGTGGAATTACACTATCTTTATGGGCGCCAAAAAAAATATTTCAACCATTATCATCCTAAATAATAAATACCATGAAGTTTATTCTCTTATTGCGCCATGCTAAGTCGAGTTGGAGTGACCCAGGTTTAGATGATTTTGACCGCCCACTTGCCGGTCGGGGGCTTAAAGATGCACCTAGAATGGGTAAATATTTAAGAAATATTGGCTATAAACCAGGATATGTGGTTTCATCTCCTGCACAACGAGCAAAGCAAACCTCACTACTATCTGTTGAAGCAATGAAGCAAGACGAGGATATTATAAAATGGGATGAAAGCCTTTATTTTGCCTCTTCAAGTAAATATGTTGAGGCAATACAGCAGAGTCCTGCTAATATTGATACAATGATGATTGTTGGACATAATCCTTTAATGGAATCTACTGCTACTATTTTGAGTGGCGGTAAAGAAAGTACTGCATTTCGAATTCCAACGGCTGGGCTGGTTTGCTTAGAAAGTTATGCTGTGCGCTGGGAAGATATAAAACCAGGTACTTGTCAGGTAAAATGGATGATGATTCCAAAAGTGCTAAAAGGTAACCTCGACTAGAAAATTACTGCTGATTTAGTTCTTTAAGTAAATTATTGGTGCCTTCCGTGTTTTTAATTTCCTCAATTATTGAGTTAACGCGGATAGCTTTTAAGAACGAGGTATCTTTGTTATATACATAATTTCCTAAAATCGAATTATTTATCTCGTCGCTTACTAAACCAACCAATTTACCCTCAGAATTTAAAATAGCACTACCTGGGGCTTTCCCAGAAAAGTCGTTAGTAGTATAAAAGAATCGGCTGCTTGAGGAGGTCATCTCACCGTTTAAGGTTCCAATATTAAATGCGAGTGAGGTATTGGCATCAGGGGTAATTTTATCGCTCAAATTTCGCTCTAATCTTGCCTTTGTATAAACTTGTTGAGCTGGATAAAGATAAGCGTAATGAAGTAAATAACTTTGTTGAGAGCTTTCTTGTGTAAATAAGATTTCATCTAATAGCGAAAAAAGAGGGTCGTCAAAGAATGAGTCGGTAGAAAGAGTTTGTTGAGCACGATTCATATCCAGAAGAAAAGAAGAAGGAGCAATTTCATCAACAAATCGAATACTAAAGGCTTCAAGATCATTGCCAGCAGTTCCACTAAATAAATCAAAAAGTATAAGTGGTTTTTGTTTTTCCTGAACGTTGGCAAAACTAATTAAAAAGCGTTTAAGCATAAAAAGTTCAGCCCCAATATTGGCTTGAGAAAGTAATTCTCGATGAGTTTGAAAAGTTACTACTTTCAAGCTATCCAGTGCTCTATCACTCTCAATAGTCGCTTGATTTTCGAGGTAAGATCGATAAACACTCGCAAGATTATCCAAGAAACTAAAGTTATTGAAGTAATTACTAGTAAAATAAATATCGCTGGTTTGTTCAGCTATATCATAGGCCTGATCAATATAATTTAGCAACTGACTGTATGTTTCTGGAAGAGTAGTATCACTCTTAATCCAACTAAGAAACTCTTGTTCGTTAGCTGCTTTATCCTCGATAACATTATTCTCGGCAATTAAGCGCTGGGCCGTTTTAAAAAATTGGACATTCTGAGCAATACTGAATCGACTAGGAATCGATTTTAATGAATACATATTGTCAATCGTTGCAAGTGTATCTTCTTTAGTTAAGAAAATCTCAAAAGAGGACACTACCGTAGGGTTAAGTTGCTCGTTATAAAAACGAATAGCTCTCGAGCTTTCAAGGCGATATGTTTGTGCAGGGAAGCCTAACGCTGTTAATGAATTAGATTTTTCAGGTGATTGGGTTGCAAATGGAAAGTAGTAATTCGGCGAATAAGGCATGTTTTCAGAAGAATCATAAGCGCGAAGCAATGCGTACTGATCAGTGATTTCATCTAAAATATGCTGACTCGAATTTGCATTAGATTCATCAATATCTATTGTTGGTGCAAAAACCAGGCGCACATCATCAATAATTTGATATACAGTCATAATATGATTTAGTCCAGAGTAGGAATCCTGAATTTCTACCAATAAATCGGTATGCTCTCCTCGCCTTTCTTGAATCAACAGGTTTTTTTGACGTTGAATCGACTGAAAAATTTCAGAGTTCGGGCTTAGTTCGGTAACCTCTTTTCGAACTTCTCCAGTTACATCTTTTTGTTCAATTTCAATCAATAGTGAGATTCCTTCAAGCGGAATTTCTTCATTTATTGAAGATGCCGCGACTCCTTTTTTAAATAAAGAAGACCCAGGGATACTTGCTCCTGCTAAATATTCCAGAATACTAGAATAGTTGGTTAAAAAAAGACCATCCTTGGAAATGAAAACTCCATTTACTGCAGCTGAACTTCCTTTATATAATTTCGCAACACCTTGAGATGAAGATGCTTCGAATGGGAATTCAGATGATATGATGGGTATTATGCCTTCTGAATAGCTGACTGTAGAAGTTTTCGAATCGATAATATTCTGAGATGGACTACAACTACCAATAAGAACGAGGATAAATAGGGGATATATTTTATTGAACATATAATATGATACTTAAAAGTATAAAGGGATTCTTTATATTTAAGATATTCTAAGTTGAGAACTAAATCATACAGATAATCAGTATTCATGAATTATACGCAAAATTTTTTCTACCTCTGTAAAACACCATTAAGTGCAGAGGGTCCTTCTGACGTTGAAATTATAACCAAAGCCACTAGTAACGACGACTTCCCTCGGGTTTTTAAAGAGTTTGAAGAACTTAGATCTCATGCGTTCAATAAAGATAACATATATAGTGTTGTACGTGCAGACGATATTTTCGAGCTTATTAGAACTAATAGCGACAAAGAGGCGAAAGAAGAGGCATATGAAAAAGCACAGCCTGAGATTATTACCAACTTACAACATCGTGTAATGCAAGGTAAAGATGCTAATGCAAAAGCTATTCTTAAAGAAGTTTATGATATAGAATCATAAAAAACCTATTTCGATTTTAAAACCATCTGCCTAAAAGTGGATGGTTTTTTTATAAAATTAATTATCGGAACTAAATGATTTTATAGGTGTTTATATAAGTGAAGTTAATATTAATCTAATACAATTTGATATGAACGACTTAACAATCAAGGGAAACTGGAACGAAATAAAAGGAAAATTAAAGCAAAATTATTCAAGCCTTACGGATGATGATTTAATATTTGCAGAAGGTAAAGAGGCTGAGCTTCTAGGGCGACTTCAGAAGAAATTAGGTAAAGCAAAAGAAGAGCTTATTAGCGAAATCAATTCAATCTAAATTCAACTACATTTTATTAAACTATTAAAACCGTCTCATATTGGCGGTTTTTTTATGGAAGTATGTTATTATTCAAGGATAAATTTTAACTAACAATGGATTAATGGAAGGATTTGAATTTAGCACAGACATGTTTATGGATATAGTACTCGCCTATGGCCCTGGCTTATTAAAAGCTATTGCAGTACTTATAGTAGGACTTTGGCTAGTAAGAATTATAGTTGGCATCATAAAGAAAATGCTTACAAAAAGTAATGTAGACCCTTCATTGCAAGGCTTTTTAAGAAGCTTGGTTTCTATTTTATTAAAAGTGATGGTGTATATCACTGCACTTGGAATGTTGGGCATAGAAATGACTTCTTTTATAGCCATTCTTGGTGCTGCCGGTTTAGCAGTAGGATTGGCCCTTTCTGGAACGTTGCAAAACTTTGCGGGGGGAGTGATGATTTTACTTTTTAAGCCATATAAAGTGGGCGATTTTATTGACGCACAAGGTCATTCGGGAGTAGTTAAAGAAATACAAATTTTTATAACCATTTTAACTACACCAGATAATAAAACAGTAATTATACCAAACGGACCTTTGGCTACGGGATCACTTATCAATTTTTCAACACAAGCTACCCGTCGTGTAGATTGGACATTTGGTATTGGTTATGGAGACGATGTAGATAAAGCATATGATGTGCTTAAAAAGCTATTATCTGGAGACGAAAGAATTCTCTCTGATCCCGAACCATTTATGGCTGTTTCTGAGCTTGCTGATAGTTCGGTAAATATCGTAGTAAGAGTTTGGGTGAATGCTCCGGATTATTGGGCAGTTCATTTTCGAATGAATGAAGAAGTCTATAAAACCTTTGATAAAGAAGGACTTAGTATTCCTTTTCCACAAAGAGATATTCATTTACATAATGTAGATTAGTAATATTAAAGAGCCGGTCGTTAAGCCGGCTTTTCTATTTGTATATCTAACTTAGAGTTTGCTTAAAGAGTTTGAGATATATTATCTTAATAGACTATAATCGAAGGCATGTGCCGATAACATGAACACTGGAAAGGAAGGTAGTTGTGACTAACCTGGAGCGAGAAAGTAAAGAAGAAAAAAATACATCAGAAAAAGAATTAGAGGCAACTGCTGAAAAGGATTCTGTTTTAGATGTTTCTGATGATATAGTTGATGAAACTGAGATGCCCAGCTCAGAAAAGGTCGATAAAGTAACAGGAGCCGAAAAAGAAGACATTAAAGATGAGAACTCTGACTCATCTGATGAACAAGAAGAAGTTCAGGAAGTTGAAACTAAATCTGAAAAAGAAGCTCCATTAGTTGATTCTAAAAATGAAGATGAAGCTGAGTCAGAAGAAGAAAACGATCCAGATAGTTTTTACAAAAGTATATTATCTAAAGCTGAAGAGTTTGCAAAACAAGAGGATTGGGCTTTTGTCTCAAATGAGTTTGCCAATCTTGCACTACACATAGAAGAAGGACCAACCCCAGAATCTGATTCTTCGAAAGAAAGTATTCAAAAATTCGGCGCTCTAAGAGATGAATTTGAAGAAAAGAAAAGAGAGCATTACGAAGAACTGAACAAGAGAAAAGCAGAGAATCTGGAATCAAAGAAAAGTCTTTTAAAGCAATTTTCAGATTTGATAAATGAAGAAAAATGGTCAGCTACTAAAGAAGTAAGTCAAATTAGGGGTAGGTGGGATTCGATAAGGGTTTTACCACATAATGAAGTCGATGCTTTAAACGAGCGTTTTGAAGCGCTTCTTGCCGAGTTTGAAAGTCATAAAGTTGATCGATTAGTAAAAAAGCTTCAGAAAGAAGAAGAAAACTTGACGTTAAAATTGGTCATCCTGGAAAAAATGGATGAACTGAACCGTAAAGTATCCGATGAGAAAGCAAACTTTGAAGAGCTAAATAAAGAATTTAACGATTTATTAGTGCAATGGCGCAAAATCGGACGTGTGCCTGCGGAAAAAAACCAACAGGTTTGGGACCACTTTAATAAAGCGCAAGTCTCATTTAATGAGCTTCGTTTTAAACATGATAAGAAGTTTAGAAAATCAGTTGAAAAAGCTCTAGAAAAGAAGAAAAATCTTATTAAAGAAGCAGAATCATTAATGGACGAAGAAGATATCGCCATTGCTGCTCGGAGAGTGAATAAACTTCATAATTTGTGGAAAAAAACCGGAAATCTTCCACAAAAAGAAGAGAACGAACTTTGGGATCAATTTAAAGCTGCAACGGATGCCTTTAATGATAAAAAATCAGAGAATATAGAGGTTCTAAGAGATCAGGAGCAGGATAATCTTGATGAAAAGCAAAAGCTGATTGAACGAGCAAAAGAAGCACAGGAGACTGATAATTTTGACGAAGGACATCAGTTAATGCAAAAACTGATGAATGAATGGAAAAAAATTGGGCCCGTTCCAAGAAAGAAATCATCTAAGATTTGGAAAGAGTTTAAAGCGGCAATGGATGTTTTTTATGATAAGAGAAGAGATCATTTTAAAGATGTAAGAAAAGATCAAAAAGAGAATCTTAAAAAGAAAAATGAACTTATAGAAAGTCTAAAGGAACTGGCTTTAAGTGATGACCCTGCTTTAGCTGTAGAAGCTGCTAAGAAAATCCAAAATGAATTCAAAAATGTTGGCCATGTTCCGCTCAAGTTTAAGAACAAAATTTGGAAGCAGTATCGCGAAGTGTGTGACATAATCTACGATAGGTATCGTTCGTCCGGTTCAGATTTAGGTATGGAGCGAAAACTTGCATCGGAAGGTGTTGATCCAAGCGACAGAAAAGAAATTATTAAGTGTCAAAAAGAACTAGACGCTCTTAAGAAAGAGATTTCTAAAATTGAAGCTGACATCATTCAGTTTCAGGAAGCTAAAACTTATTTTAAGCCTACCAATAAAGGAAATAAGCTTATTGATGAGCTTCAGGGGAAAATCGAAAAAGCAGAAGAATCTTTAAATTCAAAAATAGAAAGACGGTCGGAGCTTAGAAGAAAAATAAGCGATATAAAATCTAACGAAGAGGAAGAATAAATAATATTATGCATTTTAAGTTGTATTTTTTTATTACAATCTTAAATAGGCTTTTTTACAGTATTGAAAAATTAATATCGAGTAAAAATTATACTAGTGACTAGTAATTTTTTATTTGGTTTGATACATAATTTTTGACAAATAATAGCATAAAAATAAAATTTTGGGGTGTTAGGGGCTCTACTCCCTGTGCCAATTCCGAGAATATGATATTCGGAGGCAACACTACATGCCTGCAAATTGAAGCAGATATAATTCCTGAGTTATTGATTGTTGATTGTGGAACAGGTTTCAGAAATCTTGGAAATCAACTAACCAAGAATGGTACCGTAAATAAGGGTAGGATTTTTATTACTCATCCCCACTGGGATCACTTGCAAGGGTTTCCTTTTTTTAAGCCTTTTTATGATTCAAAGAGCTGGTTCAGAGTTTATCTACCCCCACAGGATGAAGTAGGCTGTAAAGATATTTTGCAAGGGCACATGTCAAATACCTTTTTCCCTGTAACTATTGATATGCTTGAAGCTGATATGGAATGTGAAACCTTTTTACAAGGGGAAATCAATTTTGAAGGCTACTCAGTTGACTATATGTGGGCGAAACACACTGTGCAAACAGCCATATTCAAGTTTGAAATAGATGGTAAAGTGATAATTTTTGCTCCAGACAATGAGTTACCATTAGACGAATCAATAGAATCGATACAATTTATATCTGAGTTTAAAGAATTTGTAAGTGATGCTGACGTGTTGATTCACGATGCCCAGTTTAATAAAGAACAATATTTGAATAGAGAAGGTTGGGGACACTCTTGTTGGGAGCAGGTTATAAAAGTCACAAAAGGACTTGGGATTAAACAGCTCTTGTTTACTCATCATGATCCAGATAGCGATGATCATTACTTAAGTGAACTCGACCTAAGAATTTCAAAAGAATTTAGTGGCGACTTCGAAAAGATTGGATGTGTAAAAGAAGGGCAGGAAATTATCCTACCCTTTTAAATTTTGGGTTATATCTAGAAGTAATATCTAATTCCAATAGCACCATCACCATTTGCATCTGTATCAGGAATTAAATCTACAATTGGAGCAATTTCTACAAATAAATCGAGAGGAGCTTCTTCAAACAAGTAATTCACGCCTAAAGGAATTCGAACTCCTATGGAAGAGTCTTCATTTTCAATAAATCTTGCCCGCGCACCTATTCCGTAATAAAAAGCAAAGTTACCCTGATTTACATCAAACCAGCTGTGCCATAAATGATCTCCATGAATACTTATTCCTCCGGTACCTTCAAGCGACCAAGCCGCTCCCAGATCAAAAGCTGTTTTTGAGGAAGTCCAACTTTTAAATGTAACTCCTGTTGGATCTCCAATCATTAATCCGATCCCTTTTTCTCCTTTTGTTTGAGCAATAGAATCCAAGGAAGTAAGTGCAGAAATAGTGAGCACAATGATTCCAAATAATATTGATTTAATAAAATTCATAATTAAATATTTAGTCGTTAGTTTTAATTACAGTATTAAATGTGTAAACACAGTAAAAGTTCCAACTTATAAGATTATTAAAGATTTAAGCTAATTCATTGATCAATAAAACATTAAAAATATTTGTTAAAAATCCTGAAATCGGGAAGGTAAAAACAAGGTTAGCCGCTACAGTAGGTGATCAGGAGGCTCTCAAAATATATCATCACTTATTAAGCTATACCCAAAAAGTGGTTCTAAAAGTAGATACCAAAAAAGAGGTGTGGTATTCTAAATATGTAGACGAATCTGATTTATGGGCAGGGGAATTGTTTATAAAAAAAGAACAGCGAGGTATGGATTTAGGTATTCGAATGAAAACGGCTTTCCAAGATAGCTTTTTAGAAGACATGCATGCACAGGTAGTTTTGATTGGCAGCGATTGTGCGGAGCTGGAATCTTGTCATATTAACAAGGCTTTTGAGCAATTAAAAAGCAACGATATTGTAATTGGACCAGCAAAAGATGGTGGTTATTATTTAATTGGGATGTCAAAGTTTTTGCCAGCAGTTTTTGATGATATTAATTGGAGTACTGCAGAGGTACTAACACAAACTATCGAGAAAATTAATACACTAAATTCGAGTTATTATTTGCTCGAAACTCTGAGTGATATTGATCATTTTGAAGATTGGGAGAAGATAAAAGACAGGGTACTAAGCAATGATTAGTATAATTATTCCCGCATATAATGAAGCGAAATCATTACCGAAATTGATTGCTTTTCTATTTTCTCTCTCAGAATCAAAAGAAATTGAAGTGATTATTTCTGATGGAGGAAGTACCGACCAAACAGTTGAACTTTCAAAGGCTTCAGGAGCAATAGTTGTGAGAAGTCCAAAAAAAGGAAGAGCGGCACAAATGAATTTTGGGGCGAGTGTTGCGAACGGTGAAATACTATATTTTTTGCATGCTGATTCGTATCCACCAGCTACCTTTACAAAGGATATTGAAGAATCGTTAAGTAGAGGATACTCCTCTGGTTGTTATCGATTGGTTTTTGACGATCCCCATCCATTATTGCAATTTTATTCATGGTTTACAAAGTTTGATCTCGATTATTTCAGGTTTGGAGATCAAAGTCTATTCATTAAAAAAGAACTTTTTACATCGCTTACTGGATTTAATGAAAAGCTATTAGTGATGGAAGATCAAATGTTTGTAAAGAAAATTAAAGAGAAGGCAGACTTTGAAATTCTAAATGGCGAGGTAACCACTTCAGCCAGAAAATACCGGCAAGTTGGAGTTATAAAACTCCAGCTGATTTTTGCTATTATATTGATTCTTTTTTATCTAGGTGTTTCGCAGGAAAGCATAATTAGATTTTACAAAAGAACTACCCGATAGTTGATGTTACGCTTCTGTAAAATCATTGCATAATTTATGGGGTTGTTAAATAAGTTGATTATATTTGACACCTAATTAAAAAGAAGTAATTCATTGAAATATTTTCTGATTGTTTTAATGGCGACATTGTTAGCAGCGCCAGCAAAAGCACAAGCCTCTTTTGAAAGAGCAGAGACAAATGCAGGTACTATTGGGTTATCAATAACTAACTTTGGTACCCTTGGTAAGCCCGATGTGAGAAATAATCCTGAAGGCGGGTTTAGTATGCGCTTTCCTGATGATACAGGAACAGAGCATCTCTTTGAGGCGGGCATTTGGATTGGTGCATTATACAATAACTCTCAACTCAGAGTTTCTACTGCGTCAGTTACAACAAGTGGGGGTTATTCAAGAGGTGCTGCTGGATTTGAGTTTACTGCAGATTTACCGCTTTCCCGAAGAAGTACAAATCCGAATGATGAATTCTTTTCACCGTTCTCAGTTGGTGAGCAAGATATTATTGCAAGATTTTCTGATCAAAGAAGAGATATAAATGGCACTCCTATCGGAGGTCACGATACACCATTATATGCGGACGTAAATTTAGAAAGCTATAATTGGGGATTCCCTTTTACTGAGAATTTTACAATTCTAAGGTATGATATTACAAATAACAGCGAGCTTTACTCTGGAGCAGCTACATGGGATAGCGTTTTTGTTGGGATGTACGCAGATTTGGTAGTTCGTAATGTAAACACTGCTACCGAGACAGGAGGAGAGTTTTTTAATAAAAACGGAATTGGGTATTTAGATTCTCTATATACAACGTACGCATTTGATGCTGGTTCTCCAGATAACCCCTCCATTAATACATATGGAGGAATGTCCATTATCGGTGCAGAATATCGCGGAGATTATTTTCATCCATCGAATGCCGAATATTTGGAAAGTCAAGGTAAGCGCGCGCCATTTGTTGATCCTAGTTATTGGTTGTTTTCTGCAGGAACTGGAGTTTATGACAGCCCAAATAATGATTTGCAGCGCTACGAAAGAATGTCAACCAAATTCCCACTTGATTCTGTAACAACTGACGGTTCAACTATAAGAGAGCAATTAAGAACAGATGGACAAGAGGGAGGCGGAAATTATCTCTCATTTATTTCAATTGGACCTTTTCCCGAAGTAGAACCAGGTGAAACGATTACAGTTTACATGGCATTTTCTGGAGCTCTTAAGCCAGATGAGTTTCAAGGATTAAATAATAAAGATGTAGATACCGATGAGTCGAGGGTGAATTTAGTTCAAACATTGAATTCGGTGAACCAAGTATTTAGAGGGGAAGACAAAAATAATAATGGGGTTCTTGATGTTGGTGAAGATACCGATGGAAACAATGAATTGACGAGGTATCTTTTCCCTACACCTCCAGATAGTCCCAAAATGAGAGTTCAATTAGAGGCTGGAAAAGTAACCATATATTGGGATAAAACAGCCGAAAGTTCTATAGATAGAGTTTCTGGTGAAATGGATTTTGAAGGATATCGGGTTTACAGTTCTGATTTAGGAGAAGATATAAATCCAAATTCCAGATTGATCAGAGAATTTGATACACCAGGTAATGAAGAAGGCTTCAATACTGGTTTTGAAGAAATTGAATTAGATAGTCCGGTAACTTTTGAAGGAGATACTTCTGAATATTATTACGCATTTGAAATTGAAGGTCTATTGAGCGGTTGGCAATATGAATTATCCGTTACTGCTTTTGACAAAGGAAGTGAAGTATTTGAAATCGGTAGTCTAGAAAGCAGTTCGAATGTAAATTCAGTAAGAGTGTTTCCAGGCACTCCAGCCAATGAAAATTTCGGAAGTAGTGATCGAGAATATGAAGTGGGTGTTTATCCAAACCCTTATCGAGTAAATGCAGCTTGGGATGGCAATTTGGAAAGTGAACGCAAACTGTATTTCTATAATTTACCTGCCGTTGCCGAAGTGAGAATTTACACGGTAGCAGGAGATATAATTTCAGAATTTACTCATGAGTCGGCAACATATACCGGCGATACTGATTGGTATTCAAGCTTTAGTGACGAGCCTAGGGTTTTACCAGGTGGAGAACATGCTTGGGATATTCAATCAGATGCAAACCAGATCTTAACCACGGGTTTATACCTGTATACCGTGAAAGATTTATCTTCAGGAGAGGTTCAAACAGGTAAAATAGTAATCATTAAATAATCCATTAAACTATGAAAAGACTGATACAAATTTTTGTTCTAGTAGGCATATTGGCAATGCCGAACTTAGTACAGGCGCAAACGCCTCAAGAAATAATAATCAGTGAATTAAATACTTACACCGACCTTACAGAGTTTTCTGTAGCAGGTATCGAAGGACATCCTTTGTCTGGTGAGTTAGTAAAATTTACTGCTGTTATTACATCATACCCAAAAAGCTCTGGCCTTGCTAATCCAGTAGATAATGATAACAACGGAGTTGTGGAATCAATAGGTCGCGTTCACATTTTCGTGACAGATACCAGCGCTGTAACAATGGGACGTTCAGGAATGTCAATTCAAATTGTGGAAAGTGATTTCCGTAGTGTAGATTCATTTACACGTGGCGATGTAGTTACCTTCACCGGTAGGTTAGGGTATTTCAATGCTACTGCTCAATTCGATGTTGAAACAGTTGATCTTTTAGGTAGTGTGAATGCAGAATTTCCAGAATATGCAAGTCTTTTAGATCCTTGGGAAATAAGTGCATCAGAAATTAATAGCTTCGAAAATAATGCGCTGGCGATGAAGATCGAGAACTACGGAAAGTACATCGGTGCTTATGTAAAAATAAGTGGCGCAACCGTTAGTAACGTTGCTTTTGGAGATCGTAATTCTGGCGGTCGTTCTGATTGGGCAATCAATGAAGGTGGATCACGAATTTATATATATGATACTTCTCTCAGACTAAGAAATGACCATGCGATTGGTAACGAAGGATACTTAGTTGATTATAACGCGCGTCGATTAGACAGTTTAGATGGCGAATTTATGCCTCCATCAGCGGGTGCAAATATCGATATTAGTGGTTACATCACGTATAACGGTGATGATCCTGATGGACTTGTTCCATCTGGAAATGGTGCTTTAAGCATCAATCCAATTGAAGAAGGTGTAGTTTGGTTGAATGGTAATCGTTTTGTTGACGGACAGGATCTGGGCGGTGGACTAACATTTAACTGGCCAAATGATATAGTTGTTAATGGATTACCTCCTGTATTTTCAAACGTAGCATTGTCTGATTCAGCGGCTACTTCTGAAACAGCGGTAACAGTTTCAGCAACTATTGTAGGTGTTGATGGGAAAACGGTAACCGACGCTAAATTAATTTATACAGCGGGTTCTGTAACTGATACCTTAACTATGACAGCCTCTGGAAACGACTACTCTGCAACCCTGCCAACTTTTAATGGTGGAACTGCAGTAAACTTTATTATTGAAGCTACCGACAGTGGTGGGTTAGTAGGAGTTGCTCCTCTTTCAGGTACTTATTCTTTCTTTGTAAAAGGTGATGCTGTTACTTCGATTGAAGCTATTCAAAAAACAGCAGATGGACTTCCTGGTGATAGCCCGGTAGCTGGTGTTGGAGCTGTTGAAGCAGACATTACTGCTACAGTAACAACTAGTGCAATTACCGATGGTTACATCACTATTCAAGACAAAGCAGGAGCTTGGTCTGGTGTTTTTGTAACTACTACAAATGGTATGGAAGCTCTTGCTGAAGGTGACATGATTACTATTACTGAGTTATCAGTAGCAGAAGCATTTGGCGTTACCGAAGTAACCGTTACAGCATTTGAAAAATTAACTGCTGCAAATACCATGATGGACACATTAGCCGTAACCGGTTTAACAACTCAAGAAGTAAGAACTAATTTCGAAATGTACGAAGGTGTTCTTATTAAATTTGAAGACGTTAAAATTACAACAAATCAAGCGGATGGTTCTAGTGATTTCGGTGAGTGGGAAATTGGCTCACGTCAAGGTGGTGGAGCTGCCGATACTTTAGAAGCAGGTGATGGTCTACGATTTGATGATCGTTCTTCAAGATTTAGCTCAAGTTTTAATGAGCATTTCAAAATTGGAGCTCAATTTGAATCATTAACAGCTACGCTTTACTATTCATTTGGTAATCCAAAATTAGTAGGCGGAAATCCTGACTACTTCGTAAGTGATGATTTTTCACTTCCATTTACTAACTTTGATCTAGAATCACCTTCTGATGGAGCTTCTGTAGTTGTTTCTGGTGATGTATCTGTAGAATGGGAAGCCACTACAGACTTTGATGGAAATGACGTGACCTACGAATGGGTTCTTTACTCAGCAGATACTTCTGAAGTAATTGCAAAAGTTCCTTCCAATAACGAAGGTGTCGACGCTGCAGTTACACTACCGTATGCTACTGTAGATGGATTATTAGCTGGTGCTGGTTTATCAGTTGGAGAAAGTGCAGATTTCGTTTGGAATGTTCTTGTAAATGATGGTGCAGACACAGTAGCAGTTTCTACTGGCTATGTTGTAGCAACCAACACGTTTACTCCATTATATTATTCACTTACGCTTGAGCGTGGTTTAGAAACATCAAATGAATCGGTTAATGGAGTACCTGAAAAGTTTGGCTTGGATCAAAATTATCCAAACCCATTCAACCCAAGTACAAACATTAACTTCAGCTTGCCACAAACAAGCAGAGTGACATTGGCAGTTTATGATATGCTAGGTCGTAGAGTAGCAACATTACTCGACAACAAGCAATTGAATGCAGCTAACCATTCTGTAAAGTTTGATGCATCTGCTTTAGCAAGTGGAATGTATATTTATAGAATTGAAGCTGGTTCATTTATCAGTACTCGAAAAATGATGCTTATTAAATAAGCTCAAAAAATTTAAACGCAGGCTGTAGCATAATCTGCAGTCTGTGTTTTATTAATTACATTTAAGAACCATATTGAATTCGAAATTCAACATACTATCAATTATAATCCTTCTTTTTGTTGTAATTACATCCTGTGATAACAGTTTAAAAGGAGATTTCAACGAAAATCAGATACCTACTACTTTTTTAACGGTTGATAAAATCGATAGAGAAGGAGATTTCAGGTTATCCAGTCAAATTAATATTTCATGGTGGGGCAATGACCCTGATGGATATATAATTGGCTATGAATACGCAATAAATGATACTCTTGAAGGAGATTGGACATTTACTAAAAAAACAGACAGCACATTTATTCTGCCTATAACCGTAGGTTTAGCAGAAGATAATGTATTATTTAAAATTCGTGCTGTAGATAATGACGAAGCCCGAGACCCAATCGGAGCAAGACTTGTTTTTCCAATTGTAAATTCTGCTCCAAGTGTATCCATAAACACAACTGAAGTACCACCAGATAGTTTATTCTCTATAGCTAGCTTTGGGTGGACGGTAAATGATTCTGATGGATTGGCAAACATTGTTAGTACACAAGTAGCTATTAATGATACGGTTAATGGCTGGGTTTCAATTCCATTTACCACCGAAGATGACGGTCGAATTTTTATTTCTCTTGAATTGGATAATACAATTGCAGGAGAGCAAGAAGCGGAAGTTTTTCTTGGACGTTCCTATACCAGAGCGCTAAATAATGCTGGTCAACCACTTACAGTTCCAAATCTTGAAGTGGGTTCAAAAAATACATTTTACGTTCGTGCAATAGATGCTGCAGGAGCGGTTAGCGAAGTGGATACGGTTTCTTGGTATTTAAAAGCACAAAACTCTAAGGTTCTTTTTATAAATGATTATGGTGCTAGTAGTTCTCTCACTAAACAAAGCCAACACGTAAATTATTTAAATCAAATCGGCATTCAACCTGATGTTTGGCTAATAAATACTGGTGCTGTTACCCAGGATAAAATTGCACTTTCTGATAAATTTCCTTCAGTTATTGATCCAACACTTAAAAAAACACTGGCGAAATGGGATCATATATACTGGATTTCAGATGACATTGACAGAAATATTACCTATGCATTAGACATCACTTCCGAGTTTTTTACGAATGGTGGTACTATGTTTGTTAATATACCAATGAAAACAATTAGTCAAGAGGACGAAATTTTCAATTTTCTACCAGTTGATTCTATTGGTGTTCTAAATGCAGGAAGTATTCAAACAGGCTTTGTATTAAATGGAAATACCGATGTATTGCCAGAAGAAGGTATTTCTGATGTTGTAGCAAAAACTCAAAGCAGAAGAGTTGGCGTTGTACCTATAAAAGCTGTTGCAGGTAGTACTCTTTTGTATCAAACTGATTTCAGAACTACAACGCTAATTGGTAGCACTCAGGATTACACCCGGTTTGAAGGAGTTGGAGTAGAAAATCAAGAGCGGGATTTAATTTATTTTAGCCTCGATTTAATAAACATTGATGGAAATAACAACGTGCCTGATCTTTTAAACGATCTTTTAATTGGCCGCCTTAACTTTAAACAATGATGGGTATGAGAACAATAAAGAACTTAGTTGCCCTGATTATTTTTCTTGGTATATCGTTTCCGGTTATTTCTCAAACAACTGGAAATATTTCGGGAGTAATAACTGAAGAAGGCACAAATGAGACTTTGCCAGGTGTAAATGTTCGAATTGTAGGTACTAACTTTGGATCGGCAACTAATCCGGATGGAAGATATACGATCAGAAATATTCGCCCAGGGGAATACACCATAGAGCTTACTTTTATCGGATTCCAAGTTATACAGGTTACCAGCATTATTGTAGTTGCTGGAGAGACAACTGAAGTGAATCAAACTATGAAAGAGCAGGTTTTTGAATCAGATCAAGAGGTAGTAGTTATTGGTGAAAAACCTATATTCGATGTTGAAAAATCAAATACCTCGGTAACAATTTCAAAAGCCGATCTTGAAGCAGCTCCGATACAAAGGGTTGAAGATGCTGTTTCGATGCAATCTGGAGTTATCAAAGATCCGACAGGTTTATATATAAAAGGAGGAAGAGCATACGAAACCGGATATGTTGTAGATGGCGTTTCGGCTCAGGATCCTTTGGCAGGAACAGGTTTCGGATTAGATTTAGGGTCTAATTCATTTAGTAATGTTGAAGTAATTACTGGCGGTGTAGGTGCAGAGTATGGAGATGTAACCTCAGGGGTAGTTGCCGTTCAAACTCAGAATGGTGGCGAAAATTATGAAGGTAATTTCACTCATAAACGTGATAATACCGGAACTAATAATATGTCGAACCAAGCGAATTTCTTCACTGATATTTATGAGTTTAATTTAGGCGGACCTTCTATACTTACAGAAAAGTTACTTCCAGCGTTGGGTTTAAATCTGCCAGGAACAATGTCATTCTTTCTAACCGGACAAGTTGGCCTTACTGACGGATACACTAAGTTATCTGCCAATCAAATAAGTTCCTCTACAGTTGGTGATGATTTTTGGTCTCCAAGACAAGGAAATAGGTGGAATGGTATGATGAAGTTAACGTACAACATCAGACCAGGAATGAGACTTCAAGGTGCTTATCAGCGTTCGTTAACAATCAACCAAAACACCAGAATGCTTCAAATTACCGGAGCAGACACTCAAATCAGACCGGGTTTTCAATTTGCATTTTCAAATGGTTTTTTAGACAACGCAAACACGTATACTCACGATAGCAACCTTTCTTATTTAAAATGGACACAAACGGTTTCGCAGTCGGCATTTTATGAAGTTCAATTTAGTCGTTTATTTACGCGATTACGAGCGGATGCGAATGGTAGAAAATGGCGCCCAGACAATGTTGATAGTGAATTTGATCCCGAAAGTATTGTGACTTCTCCAGCCGAAGAGTTCCAGGGAACAGATGATTTTACCTATGTACTTTCAGGTCCGGGTTACTTCAATAATGGTGGTATTGCAACTCTTTGGCACGATCACTTTGCTGAGGAATTAACACTTAAAACCTCGATTACGAAGTTTTTTGACGATCGGAAAAATCAGATCGTCGCTGGGTTCGAATTTAAGTTTAACGATTACCAGTGGATTGACATTACAAGACCATGGATTGGGGCGCCAATTCAAATTGACGAAAATACAACTTCGGAAACCTTTAGAGTGGGCGAGACTTTTGACGCTTGGCGAGTAAAGCCTAAAAGAGGTGCCTTCTTCATCACTGATAAAATCAGATATAACGGTTTAATCGCTAACATTGGTGCAAGAATTGAATACTGGGCACCAGGCAGATATGTAGATGATGCAGTAAACGATGCATTAGATGCTAATACCCTTTCAACCATCCCTGATTTTGTTGCGCAGGATTATTTAGATAGTAGTACTGAAATTCTAGGTCTTCGCTATAAATTTCGATTCTTGCCAAAAGTAAATGTTTCTTTCCCGGTTCGTGAAAACCAAGTGTTGTTTTTCAATTACGGGCATTCAACAAGATTACCTCATCCAAGTTATGTGTATGCAGGTTTGAACCCATTTTATCAGGATCAATCAGATCTTCCGGATTTAGGAAACCCAAATTTAGATCCTGAAGTTGATATTTCATATGAAATTGGGTTGCGAAACCAGATTACATCAAATGATGCGCTTAATATTTCTGCATTCTGGAGAGATAAATACGATTTTGTAACTACACAAAATATTCGTGTAATTGATGTAGATGGTAGAGATGTATCAAAAGCATTTAGAATAAATGGTGATTATGCTCGGTCTCGAGGAGTAGAGATTTCCTACCTAAAACGTTATAGAGATATTTTACGAGGACAGTTATCATTCACTTATTCTAGAGCAGAAGGACTGAGTTCTACCAATGATGACAACTTTAGTAGTATAAACGCCAGTCAAAATATTGGTAGTAATATTGAAACTCCATTGGCATGGGATAGACCCTTTGACATAAAAGGGAATGTTACTTTCACTTACGATAAAGAAAACCCATTATTCGATCTTGCCCCCCTAAATCAATTCCAGATGTTTTTATCTGCAGTTTGGCGAAGTGGTACCAGATATACTCCAACCGAGTTAGTTGGTTTTCAACGAAATCCAGTTACCGGAGAGCGTGATTGGAGACCAATTTATGAACAAGTTGATGATCCTGCAGAACGATTTAGTAAAGTAGGTCCCGCTTGGTTTTATATGGATTTCAACTTTCAAAAATGGTTTGAAGTTGGAGGAGCGAGGCTTTCGGCATTTGTAGAGATAAAAAATATTTTAAATAATAGAAGCTCCGTAATTATTAATCCGGTTACAGGAGAAGGATATAAACAATATCCAACTAGCCAGACAGAACTTGTAGCATTACGTGATGACCGAAGCTATGATGTGCCAAGTAACGTTCGAGATCCAAGATATCTCGATCCCACCGATAACAATCTACCAGCATATGACAACCCTGCTAATTATATAGAGCAGAGACATATAATGGTTGGTTTATCTGTTCGTTTTTAAATGAAATTCATGCGAATACATATAACACTTTTTCTTTTTCTACTTTGCATTATGCCATGGTCTTCAGCAATTGGCCAAAGTTTTGGAGAGGACCGTGCAGGTACGGAAAGTTTTCAATTCACAAAAATTGCTGTTGACCCGAGAAGTGCTGCAATGGGTAATTCAAATATGGCAGATGCTGTTGATGGCTCAAGTTTATATTGGAACCCGGCACTAGCTGCCAGACTTAGTAGTTCAAACTTAATGATTAGCCATACGGGTTATTTTGTGGGGGTGAGTCAGGATTACTTAAGTTATATTCATAAAATAGGAACCTTTGCAGTGGGCGGTTCTTTACAATATTTGAATTCTGGAGATATTCGTGAAACAACCGAATTTCAACCATTTGGAACCGGTAGAACCTTTTCAACTCAACATTTTTCGGTTGGACTTTCTGGCGCCCATCAAGTAACAGAACTGTTTAGCTATGGAATTTCTCTTAAGTTTTTGATGGAAAAAATTGAGGAAGTTGACTATTCAACAGGGGCGATAGATTTTGGTTTTCATTATTTAGTTGGTGATACCGGACTTAGGTTTGCAGTTGGAATCAATAACTTTGGTCTAGATGCAAACTCATCAGGTACCACAACAAGAGAAACCCTGGAAGGTATTGAAGAGGTAGAACCAGAAGAAATTTCTTCACTACCAACAAGATTTCACATAGGCGCCGCTTACGATTTATTTGAAAACGAACAAAATAAAGTAATTCTAACCGGACAAATTACTAATCCAAGTGACAATGCAGAGCAATTTAATATTGGTGCCGAATACATATTTATGAACCAATTTTTTGTACGTACTGGGTACGAATTTGGAGTAGAAGAGCGCAAAATTCCAAGTCTTGGTGCAGGCATTGAATTAAATGTGATGAACAAAGTTTTTAAAGCGGATTACGCCTACACGCTGTACGAAAGATTAGGTGAAATCCATAGAATCGCTATAAGTTTTTCGCTATGATAAATAAGTCAAGTTATATACTGTTTCTGCTCGTTGGCTTTGTGCTATTCTCAGCTTGCGATGAAATTTTTAATGCAAAATCTAACTCAGAAACAGACGAAATTTTTGAAGAAGGAAATATTGATCCTACTTTAGAAAATGTAGACGGTTATGCTCCAGTTATCCCATTTTGGGGAGGTTTTGACGCACCAACAGATGTTCATGTAGGTTTTGATGAATTTGTTTACGTGACAGATAGTGAAGGAATCCATCTTCTCGATAGAGCAGATCTTTCTCCAAGAATAACCATTCCACTAAGAGGGGCGGTTTCTGTAACTCAAGATCGATTACTTAATGTATATGTAGCAGCCAGAATTGATACTACCATTGATTCAATTCATCCTTCGATAACCTGGGACTTGCCAGCAGTATTTAAGATTAAGAATATGAATGGAGCAGGTCCCATTCAGTTTGTAGATACACTTATTTTCCCGTTCGATGATGCTAGTTTAAGTACATCAGCCGCGCAGAATTCGAGACTAAATAGAAATTCGAATTTGAACTATGAGCAAGTTAAAATTACGGGAATGACTATTTTAGGCGATAATAGTTTATATGTGACAAGAAGTGGACCTTTCACAGAAACGAATCAAGTTGCTGCTCCAGATAATACCGTTTTAGAATTCCAGAGAATCCGAGTAAATGGTGTGGCTACCAATAAAATGAGAAATATTCGTCAAATTCGAACTTTAAGTCCGGATATCCCCTCGTTAAGAAGTGCAGTTGGTGTAAGTTCAATTTCTTCATTTGTTTCTCCACCACAAAGAGACAGCTTTACAGATAATAGAAGCTTTATAATAGCTCAAACTGATCAGACAAAAAATATTCCTTTTAGAGTACTTTGGATTAATGCTGTTGTAACGGTAGATGGAATAGTTTTTCAACAGAATTCAAGCCTACTATCACAAGATACTACTCAAGCTGATGGGTTTTTATATGAGCCCAATAAATTTGTATCTCCCGAAGACATTGCTTTTGGTGGAGATGATGATGGATATATCTTTATCATTGATTCTGAGTTGAACAAACTATTTCAATTTCAGCAAAATGGTCAGGAAGGTGTTCCACCTCCTGCGGGTGTCCAGGATCAAAGTAAGCAAATTTTAGTATCCTTTGGGGGATTTGGAGCTGATGCAAAACAGTTTAATAACCCTAGTGGAGTCGCTTATTTTGATCGTGTGGTATATGTAGCTGATAAAGGAAATAATCGTATTTCTAGGTATAAATTAACATCAGACTTTGAATAAGAGGTAAGAAGCTATGAAAAAGATCTTGATATTTCTTTTTCTGTGTTCAGTTTCTTGTTCGTTAACAAACCCAAAAGAAACACCTAAATTACTCCTTGTTTCTTTCGACGGCTTTATGCCAGATTATTTATCTAAAACCGAAACTCCAAACTTTGATCAGCTTTCAGAAGGTGGAGTTTTAGGAGAAGGGTTAATTCCAATATTTCCATCAAAAACATTTCCAAACTATTATGCAATAGCCACCGGACTTTATCCAGAAAATAATGGCTTTATTGCAAACCGGATGTATGATGAAGAGTTAGGGCTTTCGTTTTCGATGGGAGATAGAGATCAAGTTGAAAATCCGGATTGGTGGAAAGGAGAACCAATTTGGAATACCGTTGAGAAAGCAGGAAAAAATGCAGGAACTATGTTTTGGGTAGGTTCTGAAGCTCCCATTCAAAATATGCGACCAACTTTTTGGAAAAGCTATGACGGAAGAATGCCTAATGAAGACCGAATTGATTCGGTATTAAGTTGGATGACGTTGGGAACTGATAAAGAAATAGATTTTGGCACACTCTATTTCAATTTTGTAGACAGTCAGGGGCATAGATATGGAACAGATTCGGAGGAAGTTGTACAAGCAATTAAAGATGCTGACCAGTTGGTGGGATATCTGATTGAAAAGCTAAGAGAAAAAGAATTACTCGATAATACAAACATTATGATCGTTTCCGATCATGGCATGATGAATGTTTCGAATGATAGACTTATTGTTCTGGATGATTACATAAATACCGAATATATCGAAATTATTGAAGGCTCTCCATCTCTGATGATGAATGTTCAGGAAGGTAAATTAGACGAGGTGTATTCATCATTAAAAGAAAATGAAAATCGTTTTCAGGTATATAAGAAAGAAAATATACCGGAACGTTATCACATTAAAAACAGTCCCAGAACACCAGAATTACTGCTTGTTGCTGATTTAGGGTATACCATTAATACCCGATCATTTATAAACGGGAGAAACAATTATCCTTCAGGCGGAGCGCATGGCTTTGATAATCTTGAAGAAGAAATGTGGGCGTTATTTGTTGCATCAGGGCCAGATTTTAAAGAAAATTTTAAAATGGAAGCCTTTGAAAATATTCATTTATATGAATTAATGGCTCACCTTTTAAATATTGAACCCGCTACAACCGATGGTTCACTAGAAGTCGTTTCTAAGATGCTTCGGTAATTGATACGCCATCAATTCACAACTAAGATGATGCGATTCAATAGTATTTTTCCGATTCAGAAATAATTTAGTTGTTTAGATATATTCTCATTTATTTGGATTGCATCTAACATTGTAGGAACTGATATTCAATTCAATCAAAAAAGACTTAAACTCACTCAAAAAAGATCATGCCATACGTTGTTACCGAACCATGTATTCAATGTAAATACACAAACTGCGCAGCCGTTTGTCCTGTAGATGCCTTCCGCGAAGGCCCAAATTTTCTTACGATCGATCCAAATGAATGTATCGACTGTGATGCTTGTGTTTCAGAATGTCCTGTTGAAGCAATTTTCCCAGATGATGAAGTGCCGGATAAATGGGAACATTATATAGAGCTTAATGAACGATTAGCAGAAGCTTGGGAAGATAAAATTATAAATGAAACTAAAGATGCTCTTCCTGATGCCGACGAATGGGCAGAAAAAGAAGACAAACTCGGTGATTTAGTTGAGGAATGGTAATTCGTTAATTGTTAATCGTTATTTGTAGCTTCAAATTATCAAATAGCGATTAACGTTTTTAACTTGCTATATAAAAAAAACACATCACATTCTTTTGATTCACCCATTATAATGGGAATCTTGAACGCCACGCCCGACTCATTTAGTGATGGTGGTAGGTATAATGTGGTTTCTTCCGCCCTAGATCGCATTAGCATTATGCTGAATGAAGGAGCTAGTATAATAGATATTGGAGGAGAATCGACCCGACCAAATGCAGAGCCCGTTTCAGAAGAAGAAGAACTTGACAGAGTTATTCCTATTCTCAAGAAAGCTATTACTACTTTTCAAAAGGGTACTTTTTCTATCGACACCACTAAGTACGAAGTAGCAAAGCAAGCACTCCAGCTAGGAGTTCAAATTATAAACGATGTAAGTGGATTAGAAAAAGAACCGCGACTTGCTGAGTTATGTGCAAGGCATAATGCAACTTATGTATTAATGCATTCGAAAGGCAATCCTAAAACTATGCAGGAAAATCCTGTTTACGAAAATATTGTAGAAGAAGTAAGAGAGTTTTTCGAAAAAAAAATCAAAATTTTGAAGGATGCGGGAGTAGAAAAAATAATTCTTGATCCCGGTGTCGGTTTTGGAAAAAAGCTCGAACATAATCTCTCTTTAATCGCTCACCTTGATAAATTCAAAAAATTTGGTTTTCCTATATTAATTGGAGCTTCACGAAAATCAATGGTCGGACAAATTCTGGATGGCAGACCAGCAGAAGATCGGCTAGCTGGAACATTAGCAGTTCATTACCATTCATTGATGCTTGGAGCAAATATTCTTCGAGTTCATGATGTGAAGGAAGCCTCCGATTCAATTCGTATATTCAAAGCAATTCAATCTCAAATTTAGAAGGAGTACTCTTTGATTCCCATTGGGTTTCTTGATTTCAGCATTATGGATTTTATTGAAACGCTGCTAATTGCAGGTGTTTTAGTATATCTATATCAATGGATCAGAGGAACGTTTGCGATTCAGGCTGGCATTGGAATCGTACTCTTAGTAATTGTAAACCTGATTATTCGTGTTCTCGGTTTCAATACCATCGACTTTATTCTGAGTGGTATAATGAACGTGGGTATTCTTGCCGTTTTCATCATCTTTCAACCTGAAATTCGGAAACTACTTTATAGGCTTGGTACCAATACCAGTTTAGATCGATTTTTCACACGCTCAAGTTCAGATGATATGATCGAAGAAATCATTGATGCCACCAAAATTCTATCTAAAGAAAAGATTGGTGCATTGATCGTTTTTGCTCGTACTTCTGCTCTTCAGGATATTGTTGATGGTGGAGTAGGAATTGATGCTAAAATTAAAAGTGAGTTGTTGGTCACTATTTTCAAAAAAGAAACGCCATTGCATGATGGAGCTGTGATTATTCGAAATAACCGGATTATGGCCGCAAGCGCTTATTTGCCTATCTCTCAAAACCCAAACATTGCACAATCTTTTGGTACCCGTCACCGTGCAGCAGTTGGGGTTTCAGAAACCAATAACGTATTCGTTTTAGTTGTTTCTGAAGAAACTGGAAGAATCTCAATTTCCAGAAATGGCTCACTTACCAGTGGTTTAACCATCCAGAAACTTCGAGCAGAAATGGAAGAAACGTTTGGAACCGAAAAATTCGAAGAAGAAATAGGATTTAGCTCTTCACAGACTGAGATTAACCTTAAATGATCAGTTAAAAATTGTTCAATTAAGAAGTAAAAAACAGTTCTTCTAGTTTGATTTCTGAATGAATAAAAATAGTTTTAAACTAATTCCCAATTCCTGATTGATCTTTTCATAATTAAAAAAGGAAACCCGTACATTACGAGTCAGAAAACCGTTTCCACGAAAGAAGGTGAGTAAAATGACTGATCAAAAGAATCCAAAAAAAGAAAAGTGGGTCGCAAGTGTTGAGAAAGGATTAAAGGGCGAAAAGGCAGCATCTTTGAATCGTATGAGTCCGGAAGGAGTTGAGATTCAGGCTCTTTATGATGCTGAAGATTTATCAAAAAGAAAAGTTGATTCAGGCTATCCGGGTCAGTTTCCATTTACCCGTGGTCCTTATCCAAGTATGTTCACACAACGTCCATGGACCATTCGTCAATATGCTGGATTTTCTACTGCAGAAGAATCGAATAAATTTTACAGACGTGCATTAGAAAAAGGACAGAAAGGATTGAGTGTAGCATTTGACTTAGCTACGCACCGTGGTTATGATTCTGATCACCCCAGAGTTGTAGGCGATGTTGGAAAAGCGGGTGTAGCCATTGATTCTGTGGAAGACATGAAGATTCTATTTGATGGAATTCCTCTGAATAAGATGTCGGTGTCGATGACGATGAATGGAGCAGTAATTCCTGTACTTGCTGCCTATATAGTAGCAGCAGAAGAGCAAGGAGTTTCGCTGGATCAACTGAGTGGAACGATTCAGAACGATATTTTAAAAGAGTTCATGGTCAGGAATACATACATCTATCCGCCACAGCAATCGATGAAACTAGTATCGGATATTATAGCTTTTACGAGTAAGAATATGCCTCGATTTAATTCTATTTCTATATCGGGATATCACATGCAGGAAGCTGGTGCAGATTCTGCTTTAGAACTGGCCTTTACTTTAGCAGACGGAATTGAATATGTAAAAACTGCCGTAGAAAGCGGTCTTGATGTAGACGCGTTCGCTCCGAGATTATCATTCTTTTTTGCCATAGGAATGAACTTTCTGATGGAAGTGAGCAAGCTTCGCGCAGCTCGTACTTTGTGGGCAGAATTGATGAAAGAATATTTCGACCCAAAGAGTGATAAATCAATGATGTTGAGAACACATTGTCAAACTTCTGGCTGGTCGCTTACTGCACAGGATCCATTAAACAATGTTGTAAGAACTACCATTGAGGCAATGGCTGCAGTACTTGGAGGAACACAATCTCTTCATACCAATAGTTATGATGAAGCTATTTCTTTACCGACAGAAACCTCATCCCGAATTGCTAGAAATACCCAAACTATTATTCAAGAAGAAACTGATGTAACACATACCGTTGATCCATTTGCCGGTTCCTATGCCGTCGAATCCATGACACATGATTTAAAAGAACGAGCAAAAGCAATCATCAACGAAGTGATGGAAATGGGTGGAATGGCAAAAGCGATTGAGCAGGGATATCCTAAGCGGAAAATTGAAGAAGCTGCTGCGCTTAAACAAGCTGGAATTGATAAAGGTGACATTACCATTGTTGGAGTAAATAAGTTTGTAAACGAAAAGGAAGATCCCATTGAGATTCTGGATATCGATAACGCTGATGTACGGAAAAAACAGATAGACTTAATTGATTCTATCAAAGCAAAACGCAATAAAGTAGCAACCAAAGAAGCCTTAGTTGCATTAACTGATGCCGCAAAATCGGGTGAAGGGAATATTCTTGAGTTAGCTATTGAAGCGACTCGAAGAAGAGCTACCGTTGGTGAAATTTCAACCGCTTTAGAAGTTGCCTGGGGAAGACATAAAGCCACCAATCAAACTATAAGTGGAGTATACGAAAGCGTGTATAAAAACGATGAACACTACAAAGAAATCAAATCTAAGATCGAAACTTTTGCCGAAGAAGAAGGCCGACGCCCGCGAATATTAGTGGTAAAAATGGGACAGGATGGACATGATAGAGGCGCAAAAGTAGTTGCCACAGCATTTGCTGATATGGGCTTTGACGTAGACGTTGGTCCTTTGTTTTCAACGCCAGATGAAGCCGCAAAGCAAGCTATTGAAAACGATGTACATGTAATTGGAGTATCGACACTAGCTGCTGGGCATAAAACACTAATTCCCGAATTGATACAAATTCTTAATAATGAAGAAGCGGGAGACATTGTTATTGTTGCAGGTGGAGTAATTCCCGTACAGGATTATGAATTTTTATATGAAAAAGGAGTTTCGGCGATTTTTGGTCCCGGTACAAATATTCCAAAAGCTGCTTCAAAAGTAATTGATGAAATAAAAGCTAAGCGTGCATGACCGTTGAGCAACTAGCAAAAGGAATTAAAGAAGGGAAGCGTAGGCATTTAGCAAAAGCAATTACTCTGGTTGAAAGCAACCGGGCAGAAGATCAAAAGAAATCACAAGAACTATTTGGATTACTACTGGATGAAAAGCAGACAATCCGAATTGGGATTTCTGGTGTTCCCGGAGTTGGTAAAAGCACCTTTATCGAATCATTTGGAAATTTATTGATCGAGAAAGGGCACCGGGTTGCGGTATTAGCCGTTGACCCTAGCAGTCCGTCTTCAGGTGGAAGTATTTTAGGGGATAAAACCAGAATGGAGACTCTTTCAACAAATGAGAACGCTTTTATTCGCCCATCTCCAACAGCGGGAACATTAGGTGGCGTTGCAAAAAGAACGAGGGAATCTATGCTACTTTGTGAAGCTGCGGGATACGATGTGATTTTAGTTGAAACAGTGGGTGTTGGACAAAGTGAATTTGAAGTATCCTCTATGGTAGACTGCTTTTTAGTGATGATGTTACCAGGAGCCGGAGATTCGTTGCAGGGAATAAAAAGAGGAATCCTTGAAATCACAGATATTTTAGTGGTAAATAAAGCAGATGGCGATCAAGAACGATTAGCACAACGCGCCCGATCAGAATATGAGCAAACTTTTCATTTACTGGAACCGAAATATGAAGATATTCCAGTTCGATTTTTATCGATGAGTGCATTAGAGAAAAAGGGAATACATGAAGTATGGGAAAGTGTACAGGAATTCATCTCAGCTCTTAAAGAAAAAAAGATTTTTGAAGAATTAAGGAATGCTCAGAATCTGAATTGGTTTAAAAGACTAACAGAAGATGAAGTTCTCAGAAACCTCTGGAATTTGCCCGAAAACAAAAAAAAGGCGAAGGAATTAAAACAAAAAATCTCCAGAAAAGAACTTTCTCCATCAACAGCAGCAACAAAAATGATCGAGAATATAAATAATAAAAATGGCTAAGAGATTAGTTTTAAGGAATTACGCAAATCTGTAAATACATATTGAAAGTCAAAAATTAAAATCTCAGAATTTATTTTAAAAATCATCTTTCTAATAGTAAAAAAGCGCTTACAGTTGTATATTTTCGATCCTCATAAAAGATGAACGCCAAAAATAAAATGAACCAAGTAGAGCAATTTATTTCACCTTTATCTCAATTAACGGATGATGAGCAAATGTTAAAAGAAGCAGCGGCTGATTTTGCTAAAAGCTCAATTGCACCATTAGTACACGAAATGGATGAAAATGCAAAGTTAGATAAAGGCCTGATTAAAGAGTTTTTTGAGATGGGACTGATGGGAATTGAAATTCCTGAAAAGTACAATGGAGCGGGCGGAACATTCATGATGTCGATAGTGGCGATCGAGCAGATTTCAAAAGTGGATGGTTCGGCTGGCGTTTTTATGGACGTTCAAAATACCTTGGTTAATAATGCTTTTATAAGGTATGGCTCAGAAGAGATTAAAGAACGTTTTTTACCCCAGCTGGCTACCGAGAAAGTAGGAGCTTATTGCCTATCTGAAGCTGGTTCTGGAAGTGATGCTTTTGCACTCAGAACCACCGCAAAAGAAGATGGAGACCATTTTATATTAAATGGCTCAAAACTCTGGATTACAAATGCCAATGAAGCAGATATTTTCTTGGTGTTTGCGAATGTAAATCCCGAATTAGGATACAAAGGAATTACAGCATTTGTGGTTGAGCGTGGAACAGAAGGTTTTTCAGTTTCAAAAAAAGAAAATAAAATGGGTATTAGAGCCAGCTCTACCTGTGAGATTTTATTTGAAGATTGCAGAATTCCTAAAGAGAATATTTTAGGTGAATATGGTAAAGGCTACAAAGTGGCAATCGAGACATTAAATGAAGGAAGAATTGGAATTGGCGCTCAAATGATTGGGATTGCCCAAGGTGCTTTTGATGCAGCCTTAGCTTATGTACAGGAACGCAAGCAATTTGGGAAAGCAATTTCAGAGTTTCAAGGAGTTCAGTTTCAACTTTCAAGAATGGCAACCGACATCGAAACCGCTCGACTATTGGTTTATAACGCTGGTAGATTGAAGGAAGCAGGGCAACCATTTTTAAAAGAAGCTGCCATGGCTAAATTCTATTCTTCAGAAGTTGCTGAACGCGTCAGCTCTATGGCTATTGATTTATTTGGTGGGAATGGATATGTGAAAGAATATCCCGTAGAAAAATTTTACCGTGATGCTAAGATCGGTAAAATCTATGAGGGTACAACGAACATGCAGCTTAGTACAATTGCTAAGTTGCTACTTCGATGAGTGAGTGAGGAAAGGGGGAGTTTCGGCTCCCCCTTTTTTTAAGTCTGTACTTTTGCGTTGTAAAAAATAGTTCCATATAATTTAAAATAAATGGAATGATGTGTTAACAGTTAGAGTTGACAACTTATAGTGAAAACTTAGAATCTCTAAGTAATTGATAAAACATGAGCATTTTACACACAGAATTACTGGAACAATTAAAAAAATATTCCAAAGACGACGCATCTTTTAAAAAACTGGAGGAAATGTTTGGGAACATCTACTCCGATCTTAAACAATTTGAACATCAGTTAGATTTATTAGAAAGTGCAATTCGTAACGATTATGATTCAATTTTAATAACTGAACTTAATCTTGAAAAACCCGGACCTAGAATTGTTTATGTGAACGATGGGTTTACTAAAATGACCGGGTACACTCCAAAAGAAGTAATTGGTAAAACACCTCGAATATTACAAGGTCCTAAAACAGACCGGGCCATTTTAGACAGGCTTAAAAGACGATTAATTGAAGGTCAGGCTTTCTTTGGACATAGTATAAACTACAGAAAAGACGGAAGTGAGTTTATCAATCAATGGGATATCCATCCACTCTACAACAGAAATGGTGAAATAACACATTGGGTTTCTTATCAAAGAGATGTAACTGAGAAGAAAGAAACTGCCAAAGCTATCTTTAATACTGATTTCGACGAACTCTTAACAAGAGCCGAAGAGTTTACCTTAAAGTTTGAAAAAGACGAATCAGGTAAAAGTGTTCAGTGCAAATATCTTACGGAAGCCTTTGAAGATTTAACAGGATTAGAAAAAGGAATTGTTTTTGACACCGGGATTGAAGCAGTACTTCATGATGATGATATTGAAATAGTAGAAACAGCTCTGCATAAAGCTTTTAATGGCGAAACAGTCTCGGAACATTGCCGATACAAAACGGTAACTGGAGATTATATTTCTGTACTACAATCTTTCCGTCCAATTTTAGATGAAGAGACGAATCAAGTTAAGTCAGTGAAATCTGTGGCAAAATTAGAACTGGAAGAGAGTTAAAATTTCGCCATTCTTATTAAAAGATTTAAAGCCACTCTAAAATAGGGTGGCTTTTTTATTTAGAAGTAAGTTTATACGTATATTTCAGCATGGAATTGCAAGAGTTACAAGATCGGATCATCAGAGAGTTCAATTTTTTTGAAGATTGGACTGAAAAATATAAACACATCATAAAACTTGGGTCTCAGCTGGAGCCATTACCAGAAGGAGAACATAAAAAAGAAAATCTGGTTAAGGGATGTCAAAGTCAGGTTTGGCTAACCTCAGACTTACTTGATGGAAAAGTAATCTTTAAAGCTGATAGTGATGCCGCGATAACAAAAGGGTTGGTATCGCTCATGGTTCGCTTCTATTCAGGTCAAACTCCGGATGCTATTATGAACACCAATCCAGATTTTTTACAAAAAATTGGAATGGCAGAGCATTTATCTCCAACAAGAGCAAATGGTTTAGCATCTATGGTGAAGCAAATGAAAATTTATGCAATGGCCTATAAATCTAAGCTTACAAGTTAGTTGTTATAAAGGGATTTAATTCCTTAATTACTCTCAATTAAAAAAGAGATGGGAAATAAATTTTCACTTACTGGGATTGGAGCCTTAGCAAAAAAAGAAAATTTTTTTGTTAGTTCCGAAGATGAGAGAAATCAAGCCGGGGTTTCTGTACTAAACCGGGTCTCAATATTTCTATTCTTAGTATGCGTCCTATTTTTAATTCCATTTTATTTCAATGACTCAGTTTCGTTGGCTTGGTTTTTCATTTCTGAAGCAATCGCATTTGCATTGATCCCCATTCTTGCAAATCAAGGTTATCTGAAAACCGCAAAAATGCTTCAAATTGCATATATCGATATAGGGATTGTCATTTTGAGTTCTGTATTTGGAAATGAAGCAATGATTCAGGCCTTTTTTATCCCCACAATGGGACTTTCTATACTGCTTTTCGATAATAAAGAGATACAGTTGAGGAATATATCCATTTTCTTTTCAGTAGCATCCTATTTTGTTCTCGATTATATCATTTTCGATCAAATCAATTTTACGGAAGATCGTTTTTCAGTTATTCGATGGAGTGTACTTACAGCGTCATTTGTTACTACATGGCTCATATTTAACACCTTTTCAGAGTTTAAAGAAAGCGCCGAAAACAAAGCAACCAGACTACTGGAGTCCGAGAAAGCGCTCAATAAAGAACTAAACGAAAATCAGGAGAAATTAGAGCAAAATATCAGAGAGCTTCAAGAAGTGAAAATTGCTTTAGAAAAAAGCACTCAAGCAAAATCTGAGTTTTTAGCTACTATGAGTCATGAGATAAGAACTCCGATGAATGCAATTATGGGGATGACTCATTTACTTCAAAAAGATGATCCTAGAAAAGAGCAGCTGGAAGCCCTTAATATTTTAGATTTTTCTGGAAAAACTCTCCTGAATCTGATTGATGATGTACTGGATTTTTCAAAAATTGAAGCAGGTCGATTAGAATTTGAAAACACAGAATTCGAACTAAATAGACTAATTGGAACCATTACTGAAAGTTTTAGAGTAATGGCAGACAACAAAAATATTAAACTTAAAAATCACGTCGAAAGTGATATTCAGAATATATTAGTAGGCGATCCCTCAAGGCTCACACAGATTTTAAATAATTTGTTAAGTAATGCGCTTAAATTTACTGAACAAGGAGAAATAGAACTTA
Source organism: Balneolaceae bacterium (assembly GCA_040222455.1). Taxonomy (GTDB): domain Bacteria; phylum Bacteroidota; class Rhodothermia; order Balneolales; family Balneolaceae; genus RHLJ01. The sequence continues at coordinate 240,826 of JAVKDD010000020.1, forward strand.
ATATTAAAAAACTGAATGAGTGGAAAGGGAAAATTGAGCTCGAATTTTCAGTACTGGATACAGGAATTGGAATTCCAAAAGAACGGTTAGAAACAATATTCGACAGTTTTACACAGGCAAGTGGAAATACAAAAAGGTTATATGGTGGAACGGGACTCGGACTTACAATTAGCAAACAATTAACAGAATTACAAGGCGGTAAGCTTTGGGTAGACAGTGAAGAAGGCAAAGGAAGTACATTTTATGTAGAAATGACTTTTGGAAAAGGAAATAATGATTCGATTTTGAATAAAGGTGAGGTGGTAACTCCAGATCAGAAAGAGCGATTGAAAGGAAAGAAAATATTACTAGCTGAAGATAATATTGTGAACCAAAAAGTAATGAGAAGATTTTTGGAACGCTGGGAAGTTGAAATGACGATTGTTGACAACGGAAAGCAAGCGGTAGAAGCCATCGAAAAAGGGAATTATGATGTCGTTTTAATGGACCTTCAAATGCCCGAGATGGATGGGTATGAATCTACACAAGCTATTCGAAGTTTGTCAGATCCAAAAAAAGATCCATTCCGATAATCGCATTAACAGCGGCAGCACTCAAAGAAGTAAAAGAAAAAGTATTTGCTGCAGGTATGAATGACTTTATAACCAAGCCCTTTAATCCTGCCGAACTTCAGCAAAAGCTATCAGATCTTTCAAACTAGACTTCATTTCTTGAGATTTCTTTCCATTATTTTCTTGACTCCCAACTCCTCTTGTTCATCTAAATGCTCAATCACTCCTAATTGATCTTCAACAGATCGATTTTGATTGAACTTGAACTTCCCTTCCATTCTTGTGATCTCAATTTCTAATCCAACTATAGCTCTTAAATCAGATTCAAAGCTCGATTTACCCTCTTCCAAACTCCAATCTGAGTCGACTTGCGCTTCATGATGATTCGTTAATGCAGTTACCATTTTTCTGAGCTCATTTAAATCATGAATAACTTTAGGCTTCCCGTACACATGAACGGTCGCATAATTCCAGGTGGGCACTGTATCTCTGTTTTTATACCATGAAGGCGATATGTACATGTGAGGGCCCTGAAACACACACAATACTTCCTTATCCTCCTCTAAATTTCTCCAGTGTTTATTTGCTTTCGCAAAATGGGCAATCAGTGTTCCTTTATCGTATTTATTCCGATCAAATAGAAAAGGAAGGTGCGTTACTTCCGGTTTATCCTGATGTTGGCTAAAAACTAGTCCGAAGCTGTATTCTTCAATAAGGGCAAATAATAGATCAGGATTTTCTTCCTTAAAAGAGGTGGGTATATACATTGTTAAATATCAGTTTTAATTAAGAAATAATTGGTGTAACCAGGTGGAAGATCTTCAATTTCTCCACAAATTTTATACCCCATTTTTTTATAAAAGTCCAAGGCCTGAAAACTGGTTGTACTCAAACGAAATCGATGGACTCCCTTTTCTCTTGCTTGCTCTTCTATTTGCTTAATTAACTTGGTTCCTGAACCTGATTCTCTTAGGCGTTCGTCTACCCAAAGTAAATCAATGTGAAGCCATTCCCATGAAATGGTACCATATACACCGCCAAGAAGTTCTCCATCCTCATCTCGAATTTGAATCATAATTGAAGTACGCTCGAAAGGTTTAGTAAACTGATTGTTATAGGACCGAAGTTTCAAACGAAGCTCCATTATATCATCAGCTATAGGATTTTCTTTCGAAATAAACTTCATGGGTTTTAACGCTGAATTTGAATATAAATGGTAAAAAGTCGCTGTATGTGAAGCGTGGTGGTTATTTGGTAATTGTACATCAAAATAATGAATTCTTAAGGCTAAATTAACCTCATTCTATTGTAGAGTTTAGGTACGAGGAAAAAATATTGGGGGATTTTCCCGTTTAATCTGATCAGCTAGATCATGGAAGTCTGGAGACTTCCTTATCATTTACTTCCAAGTTACAAACTTGAAAGATCATGAGGTTTTCGCAGCAGATCTAAGGAACTAGAAATAAAATCATAAAACCCAAAATAGTCGGCAATAAAAAAAGCCCCCAGGGTTAGTGGAGGCTTTTTGTGCTTGGTTCATCAGCAGGGGTTTATTTAATTATGGTCATTTTTTTGGTATACATCTTATTGCCAACTTCCAAGCGATAGTAGTACACTCCGCTGGATAAGTTCTGAGCATTGAAATGATATTCTTGAAGTCCGGCGGTAAGAAGTTCACCTTGAACCAGCGTTTTCACAGTCTGACCAAGTATATTGAACACTTGTAAAGTTACTCTTTGCGGAATCGGTAGTTCAAAACCAATCGTTGTTGCCGGGTTAAATGGATTGGGATAGTTTTGATGCAAAGTAACCGTTGCTGGAATTTCGACTTCTGATTCTGAATCAACTGTAAACTCACCAAATACCAGTTTTACGTCAATGGTCCAGTTTTTAGCGCCTTTTGTTGCAGTAATATGAAATGGATCCGTTACTTCTTCATCTACAATCCAGAACAATCTTCTGGTTACGGGATCAAAGGTTGCCATTGCAGGTAAACCTGTAACTGATAGGTCTGGAACTGTTAAATTGGGCGACATAGCGCTGATGATCATATCTAAGGTATCGCCGAGTGCCAGGAATATGGGGCCTGGATTAACTGCTGTTGGTAATCCATCTAATACATAAATACTGCGATTATTTCCCCAATCACTTTCAAATGAAAATTGAGTAACAGGTTCTAATTCGGAATGCATACTAAATCCAGATTTAATAAAATCACCCAAAACCGGATCCCAATAATAGCTGAAAGTATAAAAAGTGTCGCCTTCAAAGTATACCATTGTTTTATTGGCATCTTCAATTTCACCTGATTCTGAGAAATAGTAAATCGAACTTCCGGCATCGCTTCCGTCTTCATTCATCAGAGTATGAAACTCAGATTGTAAATAAAGCGAGTGAGTATTGTATGAATAAACATACGAACGATTAATGAAACTGTAGTAAGATCCATTGATCAATTGATACTCATAAATCGTTTTGTTCGTAAGTTTCATATCTCGAGCAAAATTATCGTAATAGTTGTACTCGATTATATTATCATGATCATCATAGAGCCATACTGATTTAGTAAGTATGATTCCGGCAACCATAGAATCCAATAGGGTATCATAAACAACTTCATAAGTTATCAATGAATCCACATTTATTACGTCAGGTGATTGAGATGACGGGCTTTCATATGTTCTGGAATAGGTGTCCAGCTCCCAAACATTGGTCGACCATTTATACCGAAGCGCTTCCGCAAAATCAGCGTGATACAAATAGGAAGTACTATCTATAGGTTCCAGAATTTCTAGTGATTTATTGTAATTGAAAACGGTAGAATACAAGGTATTTCCATCTTCATTATACAACGAGAATCGTTTTGTCCAATATTCTAGAACCCCATCAGTGTAGGATTTATTTTCATATAAACTATGTGTATCAAGTTCCTCAGATATCGATTCATGGTTAAGTAGGTATTCCATCAAAGCATGATTATACCGATAGTTTTTATACCAGTATATTGTGTATTCGTCATTTTGATACTGAAGTGCGCGGGATTCTTTAACCCAGCCCAAATCTACATCGTAACGATTATAGTAATACTCTGAAGTTGCGCCTTCAGCAGGTTCTTTGGGATAGAAATAAAAACTGCCGTAAATGGTGTTTCCTGAATTATCTAATGAATAGCTTTTTGTACTATCGATAAAGTCATCATTCACCCAATCCATGCCAGTATTGTTTAAAACCCAACCAGTGGTATCATCAACCCAGATAAAGTTTTTGTGATGTCTGACGAAATTATCGGCGTTACCCAAATCAAATTGTTGTCCAAAGTATGTTGGAGTATAGAAATTTGTTCCAGGAAACATGGATTCATCAAAATTCCAAGTAGTATCTGAATCGAACTGATTCTGTGTGTCCAAAGACAAGAGAAGAGTGTGTTCTTTATTTAGAATTAAGGTAGTAGATCTTGACTGGTATAAAATTTCGTGTGTTGTTAAAGGTTTAATGTGTTCGTTTTGTGGTCGATGTACCGTAGAATTCTGTGCCAACAGGAAGGTAGGGTACAGGGATATCCACAGCGCTATGGCTAGCTTTTTCATGTCATCTCCTGTATTAATTTGTACCGTTAATCAGGGAATAGCAATTCTATATGAAGAGAAAATGAAGCGTATATTTTTATTTCTACAACTCGCTATGAAATCACTTCACGTATTATTAATGAAACAAAGTTTAAATCGAAGCCCAATGATTTAATTTTCTGAATAGTTTTCTTTTAAAATGAACTTCAGTTTATTGGAATTCATAGTGCGAAATTTTTTGTCCCGAAATTTTGAGTGACTTTGTTATTAAGGTGAACATCAAAAATAATAAATGGAGAATTTATGAATAAGTATATGCTAATTTTATTTGATAATATTGAGGCTTTCAAAGAATCTTCGCCGGAAGATATGCAAGCAGAAATAGGATTACATATGAAATGGATTGAAGATCTTGGAGATCATTACGACTCTGGAGAACCACTACATATGGAAGCAAAAAATATAAAAGGAAAAGACAAGATCGTAAGTGATGGCCCCTTTATTGAAGCCAAAGAGCTTGTAGGTGGCTTTTATATAATTAATGCGAATTCTTTAGAAGAAGCCACTGAACTAGCAAAGGGTTGCCCGGTGCTAAGGCTTGGAGGAAGTATTGAAGTTAGAGAAATCATAAAAATGTAAGTGAGCGAAAGTATTTCAAATACTACTTCAAACATGGTTGAGCATCTTTTCAGGCAACAGTCTGGAAAGATGACAGCCATTTTAACACGCATTTTCGGGTTTCAAAATTCGGAACTGATCGAGGATATTATTCAGGAGTCGTTTTTATCGGCTTTAAAAACCTGGGGAATGAAAGGGTCGCCCGAAAATCCTGAAGCCTGGTTAATGTTAGTGGCCAAAAATAAGATTATCAATGAGCTTAATCTTAAGAAAAGACATCAAGAAAAAAGAGAACAGATTCATTATGAGTTAGTATTTGATCAAATTGACGATCTTTTTTTGGACCATGAGATAAAAGACAGTCAGCTTAGGTTATTGTTTGCTTGTTGCCATCCCGATCTCAAAATACGTGCTCAAATTATGCTAACACTTAAAACGCTGTCTGGCTTTGGAGATAAAGAGATTGCGAATGCTCTTTTAATGAATCCATCAGCTGTAAAAAAAGGAATATATAGGGCAAGAGAAGTACTCAAAACTAAACACGATCATATTGGAATTCCATTTTTGCCTGAAGCATCGGATCGTATGGATACGGTGATTACCATAATTTACCTCATGTTTAATGAAGGTTATAAAACAACAATTGGTAAAGTGGCAATAAATGACGAATTGTGCTACGAGTCTATTCGTTTAGCAAAACTTTTACTTGAAACAAATTATGATGATAAGGGGAAAATATATGCCTTGCTCGCTTTGATGTACCTCACATTAGCAAGGTTTCCTTCTCGGCTAAACAGTGCTGGCGAGCTTGTTGAAATTGAAATTCAGAATCGGTCTAACTGGGATCGAAAACTTATTTCAATAGGATTTTCATTCCTCAAGAAATCAAGAACAAGTGTTAGTTTGAGTAAATTCCATCTAGAATCAACCGTCGCATCAATCCACTGTATGGCAAATTCCTTTGAAGAAACTGATTGGAATTCCATCCTATTTTGTTACGAAAAACTTATGGATATAAGTAGTTCTTTTATGATCCGTTTTAACCATGCAATAGCACTCGGATGGGCTAAAGGATTTGAGCACGGATTAACTGAATTAAAAGAACTAGAAAAGCAGTCTAAAACCCAAAAACGATATTTACTTTACTCAGGTATTGCAGAAATGAATATGCAATTGGGAAGGTATGAAGTCGCCAAATCTTATTATCAAGTAGCATTAGATTCAACAGAATCTACCATTGACAAAATCTTTATTTCAAAAAAAATTGCTAAGTGTGATCAAAAAAATATACACTCTAATTAATTAATTAAGCCAGGCGATTGCTCCATTAAGTAGGGTCGCAAAACTCACCCAAAGAATATAAGGCACTTGTAGCCACCCTGCGATTGGTTTTAGAGAATGAAATAGTTTGGTGAAGTATAGAATTGACCCCAATAAAATCAGTATTTCCACGAATGCCAGCCACGGAAGTTGAGCACCGAAAAAAAGCAGCGACCAGGCCGCATTTAACAGCATATGAACGCCGAAAATGATGAGCGCTTTCTTTACTTCAGGATTATTCAGACCTAAATGCCAGATTATTCCTGCGGAACCGCCCATCAGCGTATATAATACCGTCCAGACTGGACCAAATACCCAACTCGGTGGGTTAAAGACTGGCTTATTCAAAGCTACATACCAAGAGTCAATTCCTGTGGCTGTGGCGAAACCTGAAAGTCCACCGATAGCCAGACAGACTATGCTGGAAATAATGATTTTAACGACGACAGAGTTCTTCATGTTATTTCATGGTTTCGTCCAGCCATTTATAGAATTCGGCATGCCAGATCTGAGCATTTTGTCCATTTAGTACCCAGTGATTTTCTTCCGGGAAATACACCAGTTTTGATTTAATTCCCAATAACTGAAGCGCTTGATACGCGGCTAAACTTTGACCAACTGGAACACGATAATCCAAACCACCCTGATAAATCAGCATTGGAGTATCCCAATTTCGCACAAAGTTAATCGGATTAAATTGCTCATAACTTTTTTGTGCCGCTTCATTTTCTGTATCCCAGTACGGCCCACCAATATCCCAATTCACGAAAAATAGTTCTTCAGTAGTTCCGTACATACTTCGCAGATCAAAGACCCCATCATGTGAGATGAAAGTCTTAAAGCGATTTTCATGAATTCCAGCCAGATAAAACACAGAATAACCGCCATAACTGGCCCCAACCGCACCTAGTCGATCTTCATCTACAAAAGGCTCTTTTGCCATTTCATCGATGGCTGTGAGATAATCATCCATCACCTGCCCACCCCAGTCTTTCGATATTTCCTCGTTCCAATCCACACCGTGACCAGGCATTCCTCGACGATTTGGAGCTACGACAATATATCCGTGAGCGGCCATTAACTGAAAATTCCAACGAAACGAATAAAACTGTGAAAGAGCACCTTGTGGCCCACCCTGGGCATAAAGCAACGTGGGATAGTTTTTTTCCGGATCGAAGTTTGGTGGATAAATCACCCATGTTAGCATTTCTTTGCCGTCGGTGGTGGTCATCATTCTTTTTTCGATTTGGCTCAATTCTATGGAATCATAAATTTCGTCGTTAGCTCTGCTTAACTGAGTAAAGTTCTCAGTAGCCATGTTATAAGCGAATATTTCTGTGGCATGATTCATATCGCTGCGAGTTACAATAAGTTTGTCGCCCAGTTCAGCTACTACACTCGTTACATCAAATACACCCTCGGTTATCTGCGTAACATTTCCCGGATCAGAAAGGCGAACTTCAAAAATTTGAACGGTACCATCCACCGGCGCGCTGAAATAAATGTTATTTCCCGAATTAGCCCAGGTAAAACCATTTACGGTACCATCCCAGTCAGCGGTTAAATTGGTTTTTTTGCCATTCTGTAATACAATAAGATCATTCTTATCTGCCTCATAACCGTCCCGTTTCATACTTAAATACGCTAAAGTTACTCCGTCAGGGCCATACACAGGATGAGTATCATAGCCTTCATTTTCATCCGTAAGATTCACAGTTTCCTGAGTTTCAATATCATATTGAAAGAGGTCTGTATTCGTACTGGTTGCATACTCTGTACCCGTTTTTTGTTTGGTTACATAGATCACAAATTTACCATCCGGGCGAATGATGTAATCGTCGGTACCGCCAAATGGAATAGTAGGTGTGAAAAATCGTTGACCTTCCATGATGTCGATTCCAGTATCCCAATCATCCCCATTTTTTTGATGTAAAAACACATGATTGTAGTTTCCTTCCATCCAGCGATCCCAATGGCGATAATGTAAAGACTCATAGATCAACACATTCGATTCCGAGTAGGTAGGATAGATATCTGTGCCTTTAATTTGATCCAGTTGAACTTCTTTGTGGCTCACTTTAAACATTCCATCCTCAGAGACTTTTGAGTCATTTAGTAAACCGTCTGCGGATTCAATTTCAACCGGTTCGCCTCCATCCACAGAAACCGAATAGTATTTTCTTTCCCCGGAGTTTTCAGCAACATTGGGGAAATACACCGAATAAATTAATGATTCGCCGTTTTCGGTTACACCCATTGCACTTACCCGACCTAATTTCCAGAGTAATTCCGGAGTCATTCGATCCTGCGCCTGAAGGATAAACGGAAAAAGAAAAACGAAGAGAAATAAAGTAGCTTTTTTCATGGATTTAAAATCTAAGTTTCGATTATATCCATCAAGTATACTCAATATTTATGCGTTTTTTATGAATTTGAACCCAAGCTATCAGAGTCTTATAAAACAAGTAGGATTTCCCTAAAAGGATACTCCAAAGAAGCTTTAAAACGGTTACTTGACCTCATCCCATAGCTCCGCTATGGAATGCCAGCCAGAGGCTCTGCCTCAACCAACAAAGTACCGGTAACGATGAACTGGCGGAGCCTGAATAGAGGATTTCGTAGCAGAGCTACGGAACCAGATAAAGTTACCAATGGAAACAACCCTCAAACGGTAAAAGATAAATTAAAGGCAACACCCGTAAGAGTGCTTTCATTTTCTGATTTATGCGAACGGTTTATAAAACGACTCTTTCCAACTTTAAGAAAAAAGACAAGTATAGAATACGAACGAGTAATAAATAAAGAGCTTATCCCAGTTTTGGACAAACGACCAGCCGAAAGCATTACAAGGAAAGAGATTATAGACCTTTTGGACTCCATAGCAATTGACAGATGCGCTCTAACGCTTTCAAACCGAGTACTGGCAACCTTTAAGTATCTTTAGTTTTGGGGTTGATAAAGCCATTGTAGAGGCTAATCCAGTATTGAATGTGCGCCGAAAAAAGAATGAAACCAAACGTGAAAGGGTGTATTCCATTGAAGAAATTAAGGAGCTTTGGAAAGCCTTTGATAATCAAGTTGAACCCGTTCAATCTATTTATAAGACGCTCCTTATCTGTGGGCAAAGGTCAGGGGAAACACGGCGAATGAAGTGGCAAGATATTGACTTTGTGAAACAAACTTGGACTATCCCAAAAGCTAAAACCTAATGCTATAAGTAAGATCAAAGAGAATGGGACTCCTTACAAAAAAATTATGATACTTGTAATTCAATGATATTCAATTAACTGTAATGATTATATTGAATAGGAGGTATTTAGATGAAGAGCTTAATTATAAAATATAGTGAAATAAGTTTAGTACACTAGCATTATTTAACTCTCTTCAGATAAAGAAATTCTAGGTAATTTAGATATTTATGAAAGAGATTGATTCAACAAAGTTTGCAGAACATCTTAGAACTATTCATTTTAGTTTAGTTGCTATTTCTCTACTAATTTTAATTTCAGCTGTTTTTTCTACAGAAACTTCCACAGAGAAAGCTATTAATGAGCTTAATTTTGGAAATGATCTTTTAGCTGAATGGGACGCTGAATACCTGCATGATCAAGTTTTTGATCATTATAAAACTGAGGTTGACTCAACTTTAAAAAAGATGATTTCGGGGGAGCTAGTAATAGGTTATGAATCATCAAATAATTTCGAAAATAAGTCATTTATTCCAGAGGATAGATTTCCATTAATAGATGTTTTTGAGCTACAGAAAACAACAATATTGTCTCAAAAATTATTAGAACAGTGGAAAAAGCTTGAAATGATCACTGATACGTATCCAGTTCCTGAGTATGACAAATATGGTACTTTGATAGATGGGTTAGATGTTTACAGAACTCGTAATCCACTTCGATTCCATTTAGAAAAGCCTAATACATTACCTGAACTCCATGATTTTTGGAATATTTTGAGTTTAGATAATGAGTTTATAGTTGCTAACACTTCAAAAAAAACCACGGGTATCATATATCTAACTAAATATATTGGTAGATACTTTTCTAAAGTAGAAGTTAGTTTTTTGGATGACGTAGTTGATTGCAGAGAATACTATTATTTTGGTAATCCAACTCCACCATTTGATAGAGTATATTGTGATTGGAGATTTTCTGGTTCTATTCAGCCAAAACATAATATAAGTTTTGAATTAGGATCAATTTATGAGAAATATCCAAATTCGATTAGTACTATCGACTCTCTGAAAAATATCTTAAACAAAGGAAATGAAGATAATTTAGTTTTTCTTTCATTAATGCATGAATTCAGCTCAATGGCAGCTTTAGGAAATGGTTGGATTGATGAATTAGATGATAGGTCCATTTCAAAAGATTTTTCAGTGGATGTTGAAATATTTATCCCTACAACAATTGATTCCTATTCTTTTCATCAGCAAGGAGTTTTATTATCTAATTTACCAGACAAGTATCCTAATAAAGATATTTTCGTTTTTGGAAGTTTTAGTGAAAGTTTTCCAGAGTTAAATAACATTATTGAGAGAGTGGGCGGTAGTAATTTGCAAGATGTTGCTCTTTTTCTAAATGAAAAAAGGAAAGAAGAACTTTCGAATGAAAGAATTGAGGCATTAGGAATGAAAATACCTATGCTTGCTTTTAATACATTTGGAGGTGTTATTATTACCTTGATGCTATTATATTTTTTTTTAAATCTTTCAAATTTGAACCAAAGGCTACAAAGTAAATACGATAATGGAAAGGTTTGGGATATTCCTTGGCTTGGTTTATATCCGGAATCATTTACAGCTAAAAGCAGTGTTTTTTTATCAGTTTGTTTATTTCCATTGATATCGATTTTTACTTCGGTTTACAAGAATCAAATCAATTGGTACGTATACATCATTATGATATCTGTATTTATCCTATCAGGATTTATTGCGATTAAGCTATTCAAATTTTGGAGCCTTTCGAAAAGTAAAAAAAACATCTCTACTACTAACTAATTCTTTGGAGAGTTTAATTCTCCAATCATGAGTAAAGATATAATTACTTTGAATTATGGTCTTTAAAGCATGATTAAAGAATATATTGTTTTCGAATAGTTTACTAATTGGGGAAATGCGGGATAATTGTCAAAAGAAAAGCCTATTATAAGATAAATTATAACAGGCTTTTAATGTATGTACACCCGACAAGAGTCGAACTTGTAACCGCCTGATTCGTAGTCAGGTACTCTATCCAATTGAGCTACGGGTGCATTTCAATATCTCTAAATCAAGATAAACCTGATCTTAAGAGAACTTTAAAGATAAGGACTTCTCTTTCGCTTCACAATAGATTTTTTGATTTTTCATCTGTCTTCTACACTTGATTAAACCATCAAAACTTGAATAGAAATTATCAGTTTTAAAAAGGTTTACTAAATCTATTTTTCATAAATCATATAGCCAGAATTAATGGGGCTCTCCATGGCTTTTAAACCATGTGTGTTAATTATATCAGAATAGTTAAGTAATTGAATATTATTCTCTCGGATTAATTGCAGAAATTCTGGGGATGTAAACGCATCAAGTTCTGCGCTTCTATGTTTACTCATAAATTCCGGGCCGAACGGATTTAAATCAATCATGGCAGCAAGCTCGGGCGAGTCTTTCCCAACGTGTGTTACAAAAAGATTGTATTGATCAGATTTCAGGTTATTAAGTGTTGCAAAAAGGGTGTCTTTTTTAGATGGAATTGGAGCAAAGTACATCGAATTAACATCCACTTCACCAAAATATCTAGAAATCGCTAAATTATATTCTACGGCCAGTTTTTCAACAATAGCTCTATATTCGGGTTTATCAACTGCGGTTCCCATATGGTAATCTACATATTGGATGTTAGCACCACTTTTCATAGCGCGTTCAATTTGGGCACGTAATTCTGTTTCAATATCAGTGAGTGTTGGGTTATTTTCGTACAGTGTAGCCCGCGATGGAAAAAAGAAACCATGCTCATCTACTAAAGAAGGTACAGCATCTTTGCCAGCTACTGGTCCCCAGCGATAGTTTTTCCATTCTGAGTTTAGAGTTAGGTGAATACCAAGTGTTACTTGAGTTTCATCTTTCAAAATATCTACACCTTCCTGATACCATGGGCAAGCAAACATAATTGAGGCCGAAAATGGAATATCAAGATCTACGATTTCTTTAATGCCCATATTTACCGCGTGAGACATGCCGATGTCATCAAAACGTAAAAGTAGTTTAGGTTCATTTTTTGGAAAAAGGGAAAGGCAAAAACCAAGTAGTATTAGGAGTGCAATTTTCATAATTGGATGAGCTTTTTAAATTTGTCAAACATCTAAAATATACCAAATATTGGATTGCGCCAAGTGGTGTTTCAGAATGATTAAATACCCAATTTTTGATGGTGTAATTCAATTGCAATTGAATCACTTAGCATACAAATAAAAAAAGCCTCGTTTAAATTCATAAACGAGGCTCGGTAAGTAGTTAGTTAGATATTAATATCTATACTCATCAGACTTATATGGTCCAGTAATTGGAACTCCGATATAAGCTGCTTGATCTTCAGAAAGTGTTTCTAATTCAACACCAATTTTAGATAAATGTAATCGAGCAACTTTTTCATCTAACGATTTTGGAAGAACATGCACGCCGGGAGAAAATTCTTCTGGTCTGTTCCAAAGTGCAATTTGAGCCAATGTTTGATTCGCAAAACTGTTACTCATTACAAACGAAGGGTGACCTGTAGCATTCCCTAGATTCATAAGTCGACCTTGTGAAAGAAGTACAACCTGCTTTCCTGATTTAAGAGTAAAAATATCAACCTGAGGTTTAATATTTTCTTCTTCAGAGTTTTGTTTTAACCATGCTACATCAATTTCGTTGTCAAAGTGACCAATATTTCCAACGATAACTTTGTCTTTCAGGCTTTCGAAATGAACCCCTTTAAGAATGTCTTTATTACCAGTTGCAGTCACGATGATATCCGCTCTTGGAGCTGCATCAATCATTTTCTTAACTTCAAAACCATCCATTGCAGCTTGTAATGCACAAATAGGATCAATCTCAGTAACAATAACACGTGCACCAGCACCTTTTAGTGAAGCAGCCGTTCCTTTACCTACATCACCATAACCAGCAACAACAGCAACTTTTCCAGCCATCATCACATCAGTTGCACGTCGGATAGCATCTACTGCAGATTCTTTACAACCATATTTGTTGTCGAATTTCGACTTAGTAACGGAGTCGTTCACATTAATAGCAGGGATAGGAAGTGTTCCATTTCTTTCTCTTTCAATCAAACGAAGAACGCCCGTTGTAGTCTCCTCAGAAATTCCCTGGATTCCTTCAACTAGTTCAGGATAATTATCTAATACCATGTTGGTAAGATCACCACCGTCATCAAGAATCATGTTTAGAGGCTGACCGTCTGGAAAAAAGATTGTTTGTTCAATACACCAATCAAATTCTTCTTCTGTCATTCCTTTCCATGCATATACAGGAACACCAGCTGCTGCTATTGCTGCTGCTGCATGATCTTGAGTGGAATAAATATTACATGATGACCAGGTTACATCGGCACCAAGTTCTACTAAAGTTTCAATTAAAACTGCCGTTTGAATAGTCATGTGAAGACATCCCGCAATATGAGCACCTTTGAGAGGTTGCTCAGCTTTGTATTCCTCACGAATAGCCATTAATCCGGGCATTTCTGCTTCTGCTAACTCGATCTCCTGACGACCGTATTTAGCCTCATTAATATCTTTAACTTTATAAGCTAATTTTTCTTGTACTTGTTGCATAAGTTACTTTTTCTATAAATTTTTATTGTCTTCTATAATCGTTTTTGCTTTTAAATAATCGCCTTCAGTGCCGGCAGATCCCAATTCAGCTTTAATCAGGAACCCATTTGGGTCTATATAGACCTTGAAAGGGATACCTAAAGAAATCACTTCTCCGCCAACATCATTCAAATCGAGCGAATATTCGAAATCATAATTATTGTTAGCAATGAATTCCTCTACATCTTTTCTTTCATCTGCAGTTAGTGTATTAACAGCTAAAACCTCAAATTCATTTCCGTATTCTTTTTTAAGTGAGTCCATTGCTGGAAAAACCATTAAACAAGGCCCACACCAGGTTTCCCAGAAATCAATCATAACTACTTTTCCGGCATAATCAGCCAGAAAAACTTCTTCGCCATTCATGTCTACAAATGATGCGCGTTGGAGAACGGCTTCAATTCGTGCTTCCTCTTCTGATAACTCTCTTGGGTTTTGTCCCTTTTTAGCACATGATAATGTGATCGAAGACGCAATAATAACAAGAGCTAATAAGTAATATGTTCTTTTCATGAATGGTATTGAGATAATGTTAAACAAAAAGATAAGGCTTATGACGGAGAAAAGTATAATTGGGAATACTTAATGACCCGATAGACGAAAAAAAAGTTCCATTTTTTTAAATCCTTTGATGTGCTTTTTAGTGATGTCCCTTATCTTTGGGAATGCAAAATTTATCAGAGACGGAAGGGCTATTTAATTTTATAATAATTGGGGCAGGAATTGTTGGTTTATCTACAGCTTATAAACTCACATTAGCTTTCCCTAAAGCTAAAATCTTAGTACTTGAAAAAGAGCAGAAAGTAGCCGTACATCAAACAGGCAAAAACTCAGGAGTTATTCATTCTGGTATTTATTATAAACCGGGAAGCTACAAGGCGAAGAACTGCATAAATGGTAGGCATCAATTAGTAGATTTTTGTACAGCACATAATATCTCAATTGATATTTGTGGAAAAGTGATTGTAGCTACAGAAGAAAATGAACTGGAAAGACTCGAAAAAATTTACGAGCGCGGTCTTGAAAATAAAATTGAGGGAATAGAAAAAATTGATGCTAAGCAACTTTCAGAAATTGAACCTCATGTGAAAGGAGTAGCCGCAATTAAAGTTCCCTGCGCAGGTATTGTGGATTATGGAGGAATGTGTGTTAAGCTAAAAGAGCTTATTGAAGAAAAGAATGGGGTCGTTGAATTTGGTCAAAAAGTTGTAGAGATAAAAGAAATTTCAAATGAGATAAGAGTTAGAACAAGTACACATAATTTCAAAACAAAACATTTGATAAACTGCGCTGGTTTGTACTGCGATCATGTAGCCAAATCTGCTGGAATTAAATCACCCGTAAAAATAGTACCATTTAAAGGTGAGTACTATGAGCTAGAAGAAGATGCGGAGTATTTGGTAAATCACTTGATTTATCCTCTTCCAAATCCAGAATTTCCTTTTCTTGGAGTACACTTCACACGAATGGCTTTAGGAGGAATTGAATGTGGGCCAAATGCTGTATTTGTATTTAAAAGGGAAGGGTATAATAAATTCGCATTTGACCTTAAAGAAGGTTTTGAAGCATTATTTTTTAAAGGATTTAGAAAAATGGCGTCTAAACATTGGAGAATGGGATTAGATGAATACAAACGTTCATTTTCCAAAAAAGCGTTTGTAAAAGGACTTCAAAAATTAATTCCTGAGGTTCAGGAATATCAACTTAAAAAATCACCCGCTGGAGTACGAGCAATGGCCTTATTACCAAATGGTGAAATACTGGATGACTTCTATTTTGAGGTGTCAGGAAAACAAATCCATGTTTTAAATGCACCAAGTCCGGCAGCTACAGCAGCTCTTGCCATTGGAGATGAAATTGTTAGTAAAGTGAAAGAAGAATTTGGGTTATAGCTCCAAAAGCGCATCCCAAAGTTTCATACTACGCCCTTTATTTTTAACTATAATAAGCGGCAAATATTGATCTCTGTCGATAAGTGCTTCCGTTATACTGCCTAGTACAAAAGAGGAAAGTGTATTGCGACCTCTTGATCCCATGATCACAGCATCAACCTGATTAGAAAATGAAAAACGATTAATCATATATGGGACGCTATCGTTTTTTTGAAGCTTAAAGTGCATTTTAAAACTGTTTTCATCAATCTTGTTTTCAGATAAAAATGCATGGAGCCTAACTTTTGCCGCTTTTAGGAGTTCCTCAGCGAATCCTTCTATGGAAAGCCCAGTCTTAAAATACCCGCTTGGAATCTTATAAATATGAAGTGCGTGAATTTCAATATTGGGACGCTTTTTAGCAAGATTCAACGCATGTTCTAATGCCATAAAGCTATTTTTAGAAAAATCGATAGGAACAAGTAGCGTATTTATATCATCTGGTAAGGTTGGTGGAACTAACGTGATTGTACAGCCAACGCTGCGAACTACTTTTTGGAGAAACGCGACTTCGCTTTCGCTGTCATTTTCATCACTTCGGTTAATCACCAGCAAATCAATATCGTGTTCTCTTACTACAGCAGAGATACTTCGTAGCTTAACACCATCCAAAATTTGATAGTCAATATCATTTATGGATGTAATTCTTGGGTAGTTTTTAATTTTTTCTTGAATCGCTCCTTTTATAGAATCATCAATAGGCGGAATGAGTCCGGGATATTTCTCAACGAGTTCTTTTGGAACGTCAAGATTATCTGCAACATGAAGGAATAGAATAGATTCAATAGAGAATAAATCTGTAATACGATTCACATAATCACAAACAACATCGTCGTGATCGTTTAATTCCATAACTACAAGAAGTCTTTTTATTGAGTACATAAGGAGTTTTCTTTTAAGAAAAATTAATAACCAAGATATAGAAGTTAAGGCTATATCAAATCTTAATCAGCATAAGATGTTCTAATACTAAAAAGAAAGTGTAACGAATTCTAGTTTCGTCTATCCTTTAATCGTATTTTAATTAATAGCTTAAACTTAGTTGAATATATTATTTTATAATTGAATAAATCTTAGGTATGAATAAACACTACTATTTTTCTTTCTTTTTCATTTTTATTATTTCATCGACGGCAACTTTTGCTCAGGTAGATTATGAAACTCAAATCCAAAGTATTTTTACTGCAAAGTGTAATTCTTGTCACGGTAATGGTCAAAACACTTTTAATTCGAGCTCTTATGAGGCTGTAATGGCAAGCACTAGTGCGGCTACAAAGTATAATAAAAAGCATGTGATTCCAGGAGATGCGGATGGCAGTCCATTAGTTGATAAAATTGAGGCAAATCCACAGTTTGGTACTCGGATGCCTCAGGGCGGATCACTTCCTCAATCAGAAATAAATGCTATTAAACAATGGATTTCGGAGGGAGCGAATGCAGTGCCAACGAATAATGAATCTGAATATGTGATTCCGGAATCATTTAAGCTGCTTGGTAATTATCCAAACCCGTTTAATCCGAGTACTCACATCCAATTCGATGTTCCTGTTGCTGCACAGTATACAATTTCAATTTATACGATGCATGGACAGTTAATTGCAGAACAAGTCGGAAATGTTGCAGTGGGAAGAGCACAAATTCCTATAAATTTAGCGGGCAATCCAACGGGGATCTATCTGTATAAAGTATCTGCGCTTACTAATAGTGGTACTCAAATAATTGGTACCGGAAGAATGACGTTGGTTAAGTAACCTATTTTTTAATTCTGGAATGTATTCTTTTCAATCAATTCTTTAGCACTATTTAATGCAGATTCTGATATCTCTGAACCACTCATAAGGCTTGCTACTTCATGAATGTGTTCCTTTTGTGATAGGGGTAGGATCTTAGTGATAGTTCGATCATGATCCTCGAATTTAGCAACTTTAAAATGATGATGAGCCTGGCTTGCTATCTGAGGTTGATGAGTGATAGCTACAATTTGGCAATGGTTAGAAAGAACTCTCATCGAACGACCAACTTTTTCTGAAACTTCGCCGCTAATTCCTGTATCGATTTCATCAAAAATCATAACGGGAAGGCTTTGCTCTTTGGCAAGAATTGATTTTAAGGCCAACATAACACGACTAATTTCACCACCTGATGCAATCTTTACCAGTGGTTTTGGCTCCTCTCCTTTATTGGTAGATATATACAAGCGAACCTCATCACAGCCATAATCCATACAATCTACTGTAATGCCATCTACTTCAATCCAGCCACTATTACTTTCAATCCAATCAACCCGAACGGTTAGTTTTGCATGAGGTATTCCAAGATTTGAAAGCTCATCTTCAATATTTTTCCCTAATTTTATCCCGATAGCTATTCGTTTGTTATGTAGTTTCTGAGCCGAGTTAGCAAGTTGATTAGCTTGATCTGAAACAAGGTTTTTGAGCTTTTCAATTTCTAAATCAAAATTATCAGCAATTGAAAGTTCTCTTTGTATCTCGTTGAGATATGAAATTAACCCAGAGATATCACGCTGATACTTTTTCTGTAAATGATTTAGTTCTACTTGCCGTTGCCGGAGTTTTTCTAATCGCTTGGGATTAAATTCAATATTATTTCGATAACGCTCTGCAAATTGAACTGCTTCGTTTACACTTACCCGAGCGGTATTAATTTCTTCAAGATATGTTTCAAATTCAGGTTCAATTCGTGCTAAATCTTCCAGATTTAATTTAAGGATGTTAAGTAACTGAAGGATATCAGTTTCATCACTCTCAGAAAGTTCAGAAATTGCTGCAGCTTTTTGATCGAGAACTTCTGCATTGTCAAGTAAATTCATTTCGGCAAGCAGTTCTTCTTCTTCATCCATCGACAAGCGAGCCTGCTCTAATTCATTTACCTGAAAACGGTATAACTCAGTTTTTTCCTGGAGATCAAATTCTCTTTTTTTCAGTGAAGAAAGTTCTTTTCGGAGTGTTTTCATTTTAGCGAAATCGATTTGATATGCTTTAAGAAGAGGCTCTATTTCACCAAAACTATCAATAACAGCCCGGTGATTTTCTTCTTTTAATAGCAGTTGATGATCGTGTTGACCGTGTAAATCTACCAACAAATCTCCTACAGATTTTAATACGCTAATATTTACAGGAGTATCATTTATAAAAGCCCGGCTTCCAGTTTGTCGAATTTCCCTGCGCAAGATCAGGTAGTCTCTACATTCTACTTCATTTTCTGTGAGTAGTTTATTTAAACTCTCATTTTCACCTGTTTTAATGGTAGCCTCAGAAATAGCTTTTTCTGCACCACGTCGTATTACCTCAGTATCAGCGCGTTCGCCGAGAATCATATTCAACGCCCCGATGATAATCGATTTTCCAGCTCCCGTCTGTCCGGTAAGGATATTAAGCCCTTCTCCAAACTGAACTTCGAGTTCATCTATTAGTGCGAAATCTTTTATGTACAATGATTGAATCATTGGAATTCAAAATTTAAAATTCAAAATTATTACGATCTCGATTTGGTCGTTTTTATGATGGCTGAAAGTATATTAACAATCTCCAAGGCTTCTTGTTGAAAATGAGAGACATCAATTTTAGTCAGCTCACTTTCTTGAAGTAGTCGTAGCCAATATCTAGTTTCTCTAGCTTCTTTTAAAGAGATAGATAATTTATTTAAAAAATCTTTTCGAGACTGACCCGCAATCGCCTCTTCAATGTTCGCACCAATACTAGTTGCTGATCTAAGAATTTGTTTTGAGATAATGTATTCACGCTCATCTTGTAGTTTCTTATACAAAGAAATTATAGATAGTGAGAACTGGAAGCTTTTTTCCTGAATTAAATTAGTTTTAACAGCCATGAGATTTTAGTTTTATTAATCTATTTATTTTGGTATGACTATCTCAAAACAAATTCCTTACAATTTTGAATCTTTAATTTTTAAATTTTGAATTATTCAGGAAGAGGTAAAGTCCTTACAATCTACCTATCTTAAAGCATGAGCGAACAAAATGATAAAGAAAAGTCAGAAAAAACCATCTACGAATTCACAGTCCCGGATGGACAACAAGAGTCTATACGGCTTGACGCATATATCACAGGGTTTGTTGAAAATGCGACACGAAATAAGGTTCAAAAAGCTATAAAAGATGGCTATGTATGGGTGAACGGAAAACATGAGAAAGTCTCCTATAAAATGCTTCCCGGAGACAAAATTTATATTGAACTCCCAATTGCACCACCACCTGAGGCAGAAGCAGAACAATTAGATATCAATATTATTTTCGAAGATGATGATCTAATCATTGTAAATAAAGAAGCAGGAATGGTGGTTCACCCTGCATATGGTAACTGGACAGGAACCTTAGTAAATGGATTAATGCATCATGTGGATGAATTGGCGGGGGAGGATGAGGAAGAAAATATCCGTCCAGGAATTGTCCATCGACTAGATAAAGATACAAGTGGTTTGCTCGTTGTAGCTAAAAACGATGAAACACTAGCCAAACTTTCTTCAAAATTTGCCAAAAAGGATGTCGAGCGAACTTATTGGGCTATTGTTTGGGGAACACCTCAAGAAGAAGGAACTATTGAAGGTGATATCGGGCGCTCAAAACAAGATCGTAAGCTGATGACGGTAATGAATAATGGGAGGGGAAAGCACGCTGTTACTCATTATAAAGTACTGGAGCATTTTGATTATCTCAGTTTGGTTGAAGTAAAACTCGAAACAGGAAGAACGCATCAAATTAGAGTTCATTTTTCTCATATAGGTCATAATGTATTTGGTGATTCAACCTATGGAGGAACTTCGGTTCGTTATGGCCCAAATACCGGCGCCAGAAAAACGATGTTTCATAAATTGATTACAGGTTTAGGGCGGCAAGCTCTTCATGCCAAAACGCTTGGCTTTGAACACCCTAAATCTGGTGAAATAGTTCGGTTTGATTCGGAACTTCCAGATGATTTCCAACATGTGTTAGATACTTTAAGAGAAAAGTGTAATAAAGAGTATTGAGAGAGTTTCGAATAAAAAATATTCAATAAGGAATAATCAAGTAAGAATTGGCTGACTTTGCGAGGAATCTGGTTTTATAAATTTGGAACGCTATTAGCCGACGAAGCAATCTCATTGATTCGCTCACACTTTTAATGGAAGCATGAGGTTCCGGTTAGCATTCCCAGGCAGTGCTTAGGAATGAGGTGAAAAATTATTTTCATATATCACAATTATTGAAAAATAAAGATTAAATTCTCCGCAAATCGATCCTATCAATGTAAATATGCTTTGGCAAATCAGGTACATTAGGCGGTTGTACCCCTGGGAAAAACACTTCAATTTATTACTATGAAAACTTCATATCGAACAGTAGGAATAACAATAATTTCAGCAGTTCTACTCATCTCGTGTAGTGCACTTGAAAAACTTTCAACTGCTAAAACCGACCGGCTTAACCAAGGTGAATTTTATAAAACCTATGAAGCAAAAAAAATGCCGAATGCTTCCTCCACTATCGGACTTTTACCAATTACGGTTCAACCAAGTCTCGATTCTTTTGATATGGATTACGATTCTGATAATCCAAGTTTGATCGAACTAACCGATAGTATAGCGGCAAAAGTTCAGCGAATGCCAATCTCATTTGCATTCATATCAGAATATGACTTAATAAATTCAAAAAACGCCCCGGGAATTTATGTAGGAAGTAGCGAAGGCGACAATGTCCCTTATGGAGTTAGTATTCAAAAAGAGGAGTTTGAGACCGTTCCGCCAATGGTTATTCACATGAAAAAACCAAAAGACACTTGGAAAGAGCAGGTAGCAAATACCGCTTTGGAAAATGAAACTGATTACTTTCTAAGGATTTGGATCAGTTTTGCAGAATATCCTAAAGTTGATAAAGGGTTGATTAAAAAGCAGGTGATGCTGGGAACAAACCATTCGAAAGAAATCCGGTTTTTTAGTGATGATCTAAAACCTGTAGAGGTTTTGCAATTAAGCGGATATCTGGTAGATAAAAACGGCAACATAATTCGTGCAGGTGCTGAAGGAGTTGTACACAATGACACCCGTTTTTGGCTACAAGTGCTGGATGTTAAAGAATTGATAGACGATGAAACCATTCGGCGTGTACTTTACAAAGAACGAAGAGATGATTTACCTGGAGACCCACTTGCGCTTGATGTAGCAATCAAAAATCTAGTTGCCCAATTGTTAGATCGGAATATTTAAAAGGAAACATAAATCAGAAGCGTACAAAATCATTAATAATTTTCGCCTATTTTTTTTCGAAGCTCATCGATCATTTTAAAAACGCCAGCTTTAACGCCGGGAGATAATGTATTAAGATACTGAGGCTGAGTAAGCATCAATATCTCATTATTTAATTCGGGGTATTTTTTAGCAGCTTTTACCATAATTCTAAATGCAGTATGACGAACAGAAGGTTGTTTTTTGAGTTGCTCCCAAAGATGAATGGAAAAATCCAGTAATTGACCTTCATGTTCATCGTCAAGTTCAAGTTGATTAAGAACTTTAAGAAACTCTCTTTGGTGACCATCTTCTAATTCAGGGAGAACATCAAGAATGTTTTGAATATAGGGCTGAATTTTAGAACTAAATTTATTTACACAACCACCAATCATCCAGGTTGCTCGCCATGAAATGGGTTGTTTTTGTGAAAGAGCTATTCTCATCGCTGTTTCAAATTCATCCTGATGATCTTGCAAATAAGTAACCATTCCAGGTTTATCTCTACTCATTAAAATATTTTCCAATTCAGATTTCATACATCCAAAATCTAATACATCTTATTTGGATTCGCAGAATTTTCAGGAACTTGTTGAATAGCATCCCAATGTTCACAAATCTTTCCATGTTCATCAAAGCGGAAGAAATCCATTGTTACATATTGGTCATTACCCGGCCAGGTCTGGTGAGTATGGAGTGCAACTAATTTCCCTTCTCCTATACATCGAACGAACTCAATATATTTCTCAGGGTACTCAACGTACATTCGCTCAAAATAATCAATAAAACCTCTGAGTCCATCCGCTACATCTGGGTTGTGTTGTATGTATTCATCACCAACATATAGTTCAATCGCCTTCTTTGGATTTCCTTCATATGCAATCTTATAGAAAGCGATGGCGTTTTGCTTGTTTCGTTGGATGCTCATGTATTAGTTATTTATCGAAATAATGATTTTCCCAGTATGCTTCGCTTCACCAAAATACTGGATCATTTTGGGTACATCTTCTAAACGGTAGGGACCATCTATGATAGGTTTTATATGGCCTGATAGAAAGAGTTTGTTAATATATTCAAGGTTTTTATTCGTTTTTAAAGAAACGATTTCAACTCTCTTAGTGCTGAAAATAGAAATTAGTTTCTTGAAAAGTAACACCTGAACAAGACTAAGTAATTGTCCACCTACAGTTACATATTTTCCGTTTTCTTTTAACACTCGCAAGTAATCAAACGTTGATTTATTGGTTTTTGCATCTAAAATCAGATCATATGTTGTGCCACTTTTAGTGAAGTCTTTTTTCTTGTAATCTATTACCTGATCGAAGCCCATCGATCTCATAGTTACTAGTTTGTTGCCTGTGTCAACGCCAGTAACTTTTGCGTTGTATAGTTTGGCAATATTTAATGCGAAATTCCCGACTCCTCCACCAGCTCCATTTATTAAAATATCCATTCCATGTTTTATTTTTCCAACTTCAATTAATCCCTGAACTGCAAGCAAAGAAGCATGGGGGATGGTGGCTGCTTCTTCAAAAGTCATTTCTTTAGGTTTCAAAACTAATGCTTTTTCATTGATGCATACGTATTCAGCAAAAGTTCCAAATCCATAATTAGAGAGGTCTCCAAATACTTCATCACCTATTTTAAATGAAGTTACATTCTTACCGACAGATTCAATCACACCCGCTAATTCCATTCCGGGAATCTGTTGTTTTGGCTTAAAGAGGCCAAACATTAATCTATAAATTCGAGGCATACCTCTTACAACGCACCAGTCATAGTCGTTAATAGCCGAAGCCCGGACGTTTACTAAAACTTCGTTTTCTCCAGGAGTTGGCTTGGGTACATTCTTTAGTGTAAGAACTTTTTCAGGAGAACCATATTCAGAAAAGGTTATCGCTTTCAATTAGACAGTATTAGTTAAAACCAGCATAATATGATAAACCGTAAATATCGAAATCCAAAACTCGTATCTTCATCCAGAATTATAAAGAATGAAACTTATGCAGAAGAAAGAAATAAATATCACCGTAGAATTGGACGAACAGAATATTCCAACCAATATCATTTGGAAAGCCGATGATATGCAGGGAAAAACCGAAGCTCAATGTAGAGCTATGCTACTATCACTTTGGGACGCCAAACAAAAAGACACGCTAAAACTCGATCTTTGGACTAAAGATATGACAGTGGATGAGATGAAAATTTTCTTTCATCAAACTTTAGTTACGATGGCTAGTACTCTTCAAACAGCGACTAACGATGAACGAATATCTGGGGATATGATGGATTTCTGCGATTATTTTGCCGAGAAGATGGAGATTAAAGCTTAAGCAATGTTTCAATGTTCAATTATGAATGATCAATGAGAAATTCATTTTTATTTTCCATTCTAAATTGAATCATTTAATCAAAGCCCAATAAAAATGGCTATAAAAATAGAAGTAAGACTTATCCCAAAAATGATTAGAAAAGGCTTCCAGCAAAAGAAAAACCATTCTTTATAAGAAATACCAGCGGCGGTTAGCATAGCAAGTAACGCCCCGTTTGTAGGAGTGAGTAAATCCATCATTACAGCACCATATTGGTAGCACAAAATCATTACCTGCCTAGACATGCCAATTAAATCTGCCAGCGGAGTGAGTAGTGGCATGGTGAGAACAGCTTGTCCAGAACTGCTTGGTACTGGAATATGTAAAATAGCTTGAGCGGTAGTCATTCCAACAGCAGAAACCATTACAGGTAAATCCTGAAGTGGGTTGAATAAACCAAACACAATAGAGTCGATGATTTTTCCTTCTTCTAAAATCAGGTATAAACTTCTAGCTAATCCCACGATTACAGCTGCAAAAGCCATGTCTTGAAATCCACCAGCGTAAGCTCTTGCAGTTCCATTGATCCCAAGCTTTCCGATCAGTCCACATATAATGCCCATTACTAAGAAAGCGGCAGACATTTGGTTATAATCCCAATCCCAATTCAGGATTCCATAAACCATCAGAGCAAAAGTAACAACCACTAACAATAGAATAGTGATCGTTCTACTTGAAAGTTTTATGTCAGTTTCCATTGTCTTAGGGGCATGGATATCGGAGGATTTACCCATACGAATAACCCAATAAATCCAAAACGCAGTTACGATTAGCAAAATAATAATTCGAAATAGGGTCCCTGAAAATGGTTCTACATCTGCAACTTTTTGAGCTAATAAAACACCAAAAGGATTCATGGGACTGAAAGCAGCCCCAACAGTTGCTGATCCGGCGCTTATTGCGATAGCAGCGATTTTTGAGTATCCAATTCGATCAGCCATTATAACTAGAAAGGGAACCATGGCAATGATTTCTTCATAGGTATTATTGAGCGCTCCGACAGTTACGAACACTAATCCTACGAGTATGATAACCCGATCTTGAGAATGGTGGTATCGATTAACAAGCACCGAAAGACCTTCATTAAAGGCCCCGGTTTTATCAACAACAACAAACGCTCCACCAATAATCAATATTAGAACCACGATATCAGCTCCAAAAACAATCCCTTCTGGAACTTTTACAATAGCATTTAATAAACTTATAGGCTGTGCTTCAATTTGTTCGTAGCTGTTTGCGACTACCACTTCTCGTCCGGTTTCTTCATCAAACATTCTCTGATATTCCCCTGAAGGAATAACATGTGTTAATATCGCCGCTAGAGCAATAAAGATTAAAAGAATAGCAAGAGGATGAGGAAACTCGAATTTCATGTATGTACCCTAATTAATTTTGTGAAAGAATGTAACGCAATAATTCTATTCTACAAACTGAGTAAATCAGCTAAATAAAATAGAACCAAAACTAACGGCACTTTCACGATCTCGTTCATCCCATACATCATAAGATAGAACTTTACCTTTTTGATTAGGGAAAGTTTTTAGGAAGCTAAGTAGAGGTGGAAAACCACAAATTCGATAAGGATCATATTCTTCCTTCATCAGTGAAATCAGTTTTTCAACACATCCTGAGGCGCCAAGTTCAAGAAATCGTTCATCATTTAAATTGATTTCTTCAAACATTTTAGAAGCTACGCGGTCGTCACCAAACTTATAGCCAACATGTGAGAGATCACCACTGATTAAAAAGAATGTTTGTTCATTATCAATTTCCCGAAGTAGTGAAGTGAAATTGTCAACCTGTTGTTCTTTAAAACTATTTTTTGAGTAGAGAAGCTCGTCCAGATTTCCGACAAGAATTGGGATAATCTCAAACTCATGGTTCCAGAAATGGTTAAGGAAAAGCAGATGTAGTTCGATACTATGTTCGATTCGATGGGCTCTGTCTTGGAAACTTATTCCAAATTTCGAAGCATTCACAGATTCTGAATCATGTTTAGAACGACTACTTATTTTTTTATTTAGGTTTTCCCGATCTAGGTCATCATGAACTCGTTTCAGGATCTGTTTTTGCCCAAGATTAGATTCAATTTCTATTAGTTTTTTTAGATTCTGAAGGAACCTCAGATCAGATTTAACATTTCCATTGGGCATTTCAAAAATTTTATCAGAAATCACAAAAGGCGTTTCTTCATAAAGAGTTCTATAAAATCCAGAATAGTGTGAAGTTGCCAGTATAACCACCCTCTTTGGGCTCAAATTTTTTATTGCTGTAAAGGCTTTAACATAGCTGCTCATTCCTACTCTTGGGTCGATATGAGGAGCAAATAATGCTTTAGCTGAAGAAACAGGCGTTGATTGCTCAAAGTTTTGAAAAGAAGTATTTAGAAGAACCTTTAATTTATCTGTTTCAATGGGATATGAGATTCCTGCAGTTGTATTTCGGTGGATGCACGATTGTTCGTATTCAGATTCAATGGTTTCACTTAGGATTCTAAAATAATCAGATTCTAGTAATCCGTGTTCATCCAAAAATCGAACATATCCAAGAATTTGCTCTTTACTGACCTCATCAGAACTGAATTTCAATATATCTTCAACACTTCGAAATCCATCTATCAAAGAAAGAATGGTATCTGCCTCAGAAGGAAGGGCAAAATCTGGAGTGGAATATCCCATCGAATCAAAAAAATGGATAAAACTTTGACCGTTTTGTTGAATAGGAATTCGCTGAATATCAAACCGAACTGGAGGGATAGGGAGCGTATAAGAATTGAAGAGGTTGTTCATAAATGAATTATTTCATAAGCCAAAAATAGTCATTCTGAGCGAAAGGGAAGAATCATAGTGAATATTCTTCAATGCCTTCCGGAATTTTTTCAGGATGAATTTTACCTAGCTATTATTTTGATTTCATCTTCTGACATTCACATTTTTTCCCATAGTTTACACAAAGGGGATGGTCTGGTGCTTTTGAAATTCGAGCTTTGCAAGGTCCTCGCCCATGATGGATCATTAAATGAGATAAATCAGTCCAGTATTCCTGTGGAAATAATGCCATTAAATCTCGTTCAATCTTATCCGTATTCGACTTATGCTTGGTAAGCCCAAAACGGTTTGAAAATCGTTTCACATGAGTATCTACGACCACACCATGATTAATATTAAAGGCATTTCCCAAAACCACATTTGCAGTTTTCCTGGCGGCACCTCTAAGCGTGAGAAGGTCGTCCATATTAGCAGGAACTTCTCCACCAAAGTTTTCAACTAATGTTTTAGAGGTTTCTTTTAAAGATTTGGCTTTATTTCTAAAGAATCCTGTTGTTCTAACTAATTCTTCTAGCTCTTCCAATGGAGCCTCTGCCATAAGTTCTGGCGTTGGATATGTCTCAAAAAGATCGGGAGTAACTTTATTAACTCTTACATCGGTACATTGTGCACTTAAAATAGTAGCAATAAGTAATTCAAAAGCATTACGGTGATCTAGCTCACATACAGGATTAGGATAATAATAATAGAGTTGGTTTAGTATTTCTTTTGCTCTTTCTTTCTGTTTCTTCGTTTTTCGAGGTAACTTCATATTTTATAAATAGTCGGATCAATGATGTTCAAAGTAGAGTTACTAGATGAAACAAACTCTACCAGAAAGTTGAAAGCTATAAAATAATTTAAACTAATTAAGAATTCCCAGAAGTTTAATTCTTATCAATGTCTAAAAACGAAGAACAGAAGTATTACCAGAACACAACCATGTATACCTTTTTTGGCATGGCATTTGGACTGGCTTTTCCAATAGTAGCAACTCTTTTCGAAATTAATTTAAATGGATTAGCTTTTACAATAGATTCAGTAGTAAGAGTTCAGGTTGAGAACCCTTTATTATGGATTATTGATACAGCTCCTTTCTTTTTAGGAATAATAGCAGCATTAGCTGGATACCTTAAAGATCAAACGGTTCATATAAATCAAGGTTTGGAGAAAACTATTGCCGATCGAACGGAAGTGCTTAGGAATAGAAATAAAGAATTGGTTGAGGCAAAAGAGCAGGCGGAAGCTGGAGCAAGAGCAAAAACTCAATTCCTTTCAACAATGAGCCATGAAATTAGAACTCCACTAAATGCAGTAATTGGAATGTCTGGGTTGCTACGGGATACCGATTTAAATAACGAGCAGCAGGATTTTGTACAAACGATCAATAAAAGTGGGGAGAATCTTTTAGGTATCATCAATAACATACTTGATTACGCAAAAATAGACTCAGGAAAAATAGACTTAGAAGAACTGGAATTTTCTATAGCCTATTTAATAGAAGATGTACTGGATTTAGTATCTGCAATTGAACCAGATCGAAAAATTGAACTTTTGTACAATGTTGAAGAAGCAGTGCCAGATTATGTAATTGGAGACTCGACAAGAGTACAACAAGTACTTGTGAATCTTGTCCGCAATGCAATCAAGTTCACAGAACAGGGTGAAGTTATCATTTTTGTTAAAAAAATTGGGGAGCAAAAGTCTACAGTAAATCTCCAGTTTGAAGTAAAAGACACGGGAATCGGAATTCCACTAAAAAAACGCGAAAAGCTTTTTAAATCATTCTCGCAAGTTGATGCAAGTACTACCAGAAAGTTTGGAGGCACTGGCTTAGGATTAGCTATTTGTAAACGATTAGTTGATTTAATGAATGGTAAAATTTCGGTAGATAGCGAGGAAGGAGTAGGAAGTACCTTTCGATTTAATTTGAAATTGAAAAAGAGTGATAAAGAGCTAATTAAAGAGAAAACGATCAATCTTCAAGGGAAAAAAGTATTCATATTGGATGATAATGATACCAATTTGATTATACTTAAGGCACAATGTGAAAAAGCGGGAATGATGGTTACCACTTTTCAAGACCCTTTAAAAATAGATGTTTTAAAAGAGGAGTTTGCAAACTATGATTTAGGAATATTGGATATGCATATGCCTGGGGTAAATGGGGTACAGGTTGCAGAAGGTATTCGTAAACATTATTCAAGGTCCGAACTCCCATTGGTTCTTCTCAGTTCAATTATGGACATTGGTAGTATTGAGGATAAAAAGAAATTCAATTTATATCTCACTAAACCAGTTAAACAAACCCACTTATTGCATAATTTGGAACGTATTTTTGGAGATGTTGCTGGCGCTAAAAAATTTATAAAAAAAGAAGTTAGGAAAGGGTTCGATTTGGGTAGAAAACTAAAAATATTGCTGGCAGAGGATAATGCTATAAATCAGAAAGTAGCTGGAAAAATGCTGGAGCGACTCGGACAAACCTGTGATGTAGCTGGCAATGGATCTGAAGCATTAGAAATGTGTATGCTTATCAACTACGATTTAATATTTATGGATATGGAAATGCCAGTTATGGATGGTATTCAGGCAACTCAGGAATTAATAAACAGGCAGCACAAACTCTCTAAATTACCAACCATTATTGCAATGACTGCAAATGCGATGGAAGAAGATAGAAAACGATGTTTAGAAGCAGGAATGAATGATTTCTTAGCCAAACCAGTAAAACTAGACGCAATGGAAGAAATTTTAGCAAAGTGGTTTGACGGTCAACCTGCTTAGTTTTTGGCTACTTACTTAGGATGTCAACTAATTCAGAAATTCCTTTAAATTCGGCATGTTCCAGAGCAGTTTTTCCGCTTTCATCTTTGATTGTTTTATTGGCACCGTGTTTTAGTAAAAGCTCAGCCATTTTAATCTGGGCAAAAGTTGCAGCATATATTAATGCCGTTGCTCCTTTAAAATTTTGAGAATTAATATCGGCACCTTTTTCAATAAGAAGTTCTGCGATGCCAACATTTCCTTTAAAAGAGACCCCCATCAATGCAGTATTGCCTGCGCCATCACGAGCGTTAATATCCGCCCCTTTTGATAGAAGAAAATCAGCGATTTCGGACTGACTAACATAACAAGCCATAATAAGTGGAGGGAAGCCTTTTTCGTCTTTTTTAGAAATTAAGGTTGAGTCTGCCCCAACTTTTTGTTTAATCTCTTCCAGGTTTCCTGCTCGTATTAAATCAAAAAAAGCCATTTCAAATAATGTGTGTTTAAAAAGAAGGGGCAACCTAAAAGTTGCCCCAAATTCAGTGATAGTTGTATTTCGGGATTAAATCAAATTAAATCAAAGCGATCTAAATTCATCACTTTATCCCATGCTTTCACAAAGTCATGCACAAACTTTTCTTCAGAATCGTTATAAGCATAAAGCTCTGCAATAGCTCGCAATTCAGAATTGGAACCAAATACCAAGTCTGCACGACTACCAGTCCATTTTACCTTTCCGGTTACTCTGTCATGTCCTTCAAAAAACTCTTCCTTTGCAGAAGTTGGCTTCCAGATGGTATCAATATCTACCAGATTTTTGAAAAAATCGTTAGTTAAATTACCTGGATTATCTGTAAATACTCCGTGTTTCGCTCCATCAAAATTGGTATCAAGTACTCTCAGTCCTCCTAAAAGTACTGTCAATTCTGGTGCTGTTAGTGTAAGAAGTTGAGCTTTATCAACAAGCATTTCTTCGGGAGTCGTTTCATAGTCAGGTGCGTAATAATTTCTAAAACCGTCAGCTACAGGTTCCATCCACTCAAACGATTCGATATCAGTTTGCTCTTGAGAAGCATCGGTTCTTCCCGGAATAAATAGTACTGAAACCTTGTGACCAGAATTTTCAGCTGCTTTTTCAATGGCAACGCAACCACCTAAAACAATTAGATCAGCCATTGAAACTTTCTTATTACCACTTTGTTCGCTATTAAATGAATCCTGAATACTTTCAAGAGTTTTTAACACTTTATTCAATTGGTCAGGATTATTTACTTCCCAATCTTTTTGAGGAGCCAATCTTATTCGGCCACCATTTGCTCCACCTCGTTTATCCGATCCGCGGTAAGTTGAGGCAGATGCCCAAGCCGTAGAAACAAGTTCAGAAACAGAAAGCCTGGAATTGAGAATTTTTTCCTTTAGTAATGAAACATCTTCATTATTAACGATTTCATAGTTTGCTTCTGGAATTGGATCTTGCCAGAGTAATTCTTCTTCGGGAACTTCAGAGCCAAGCAGCAAAGACTTTGGTCCCATGTCTCGGTGCGTTAATTTGTACCAAGCTCGTGCAAAAGCATCTGCAAAGTCATCCGGATTTTCGTAGAAACGTCTTGAAATTTTTTCATAAGCAGGGTCAACACGAAGCGCTAAATCTGTAGTGAACATCATCGGTGCATCTTTTTTATTAGGATCGTATGCATCAATTACAGTTCCAGCACCAGCTCCATCTTTAGGTTGCCATTGGTAAGCTCCGGCAGGACTTTTAGTCAATTCCCATTCATACTCGAATAAATTTTCGAAGTAATTATTATCCCATGCAATTGGGTTCGTAGTCCAGGCACCTTCTTCGCCATCGGTGATCGTATCAGCACCTTTACCAGTGCCAAAATCACTTGTCCAACCGAAACCTTGTTCAGCCATACTTGCTGCTGCTGGTTCAGGGCCTTTATGATCTGTTGATCCAGCGCCGTGTGCTTTCCCAAAAGTATGTCCACCAGCAATCAAAGCAACTGTTTCTTCATCATTCATAGCCATTCGAGCAAAAGAATTGCGAATATATTTTGCTGATTTAGCGGGATCGGGTTCTCCGTTTGGTCCTTGTGGATTAACATAAATTAGCCCCATGTGGTCTGCGGCTAGAGCTCCTTCAAGTTGTCCATCATCATCATGTCTATCATTAGAAACCCAAACTTTCTCAGGACCCCAGTTTACAGATTGATCTGCTTCCCAGTCATCGATACGACCGCCTGCAAAACCAAATGTTTTGAAACCCATAGATTCCAGTGCAACATTTCCCACCAGGATCAGCAAGTCGGCCCAGGAAATCTTATTTCCATACTTTTGTTTGATTGGCCACAATAAACGCCGGGCTTTATCTAAATTAGCATTATCAGGCCAGCTGTTGAGAGGAGCGAAGCGTTGTTGACCTCCAACGGTGCCACCTCGGCCATCCATAACTCGATATGTACCCGCAGCATGCCAAGCTAACCGTATCATAAAAGGACCATAATGACCATAATCAGCAGGCCACCATTCTTTAGAGTCCGTCATTAATTCAGTAAGGTCTTTTTTTATAGCTGCCAAATCCAGCTTCTTAAATTCTTCAGCATAATCGAAATTCTCACCCATTGGGTTAGTGAGAGGCGAATGTTGTCTTAAGATGTTGAGATTGAGTGAATTTGGCCACCAATCTTCATTCTTAGTGCCAGCGCCGGCAGCATATTTATCGTTTACATTTACGAATGGACACATACTTGCATCACCATTTCCGTTTGATAATTCTTTCATTATAAAACTGATTTATAGATTCCGATTGTAATAACCATTAAACAAAATAAGAGGGTTATTTTAAGTCTTTCAAAAATCAACTAAAGGATTCTAAAGATGTTTCTCAAATCAATAAAACTTTAAGCAACGATAGCTAAAGTTTATATAGTTTATCTGACTTGAAAAAGAATTACTTCAAACTGGAGATTCGCATTTGAAGGGATACCGCTGCTTTGTCTACCAACTTCACCATAAGCGTAAACAGAAGGGATGTATAATGAGATTCTACCTGAACTACCATTTCCGGTATCTTTAATTAGAGGAAGCCCAATTTGCCAACCAGCTATAGTATTACTCAAATCTAACGTAGTTAAACTAGTATTTCCATCAAAACTAAAACCATTGCTTATTAATCTTCCTTCGTAAGTCACGGTAATATCGTCACATATTTTTGGAGAGTCTCCTCCTCCATTGCGTTTAATCACATATCGAATACCAGAGGGATGAATTTCTATGCTATATCCATCGGCTTCTATTTCAGCTCGTATAGTTTCCAAATAGGCATCAATTTTAACAATATCAGCGGCGAGTTGGTCTTGATCTACATCCAAATTAGGTTCCGAATCGCATTTATCGCGGCAACCTGTAAATAGTAAAGAAGAAGTGAGTAGCAAAAGAAATAGCTTGGACAAGTTTTTGAGCATGTTAAAGTGTAGTTAATAATTTGAGCTGAAAGATAAGAGCATTAAAACAAAAAGCTCTAACACAAAGTGAAAGAGCTTTTAAAAATTATAAAAATCAAATAAGTTTAAACTTCATTAAGTGCTTCGTTCAAAGCTTGAAGACTTTTCTTTGCATCCCCAAAAAACATTTGATTTTTTTGTTCATAAAAAAGTGGATTGTCTATTCCGGCATATCCAACACTTAAGCTTCTTTTGAATACTACAGTACGTTTAGCATCATCAACATTCAAAATTGGCATTCCATAAATAGGACTATCAGGTGCTGTTTTTGCCATAGGATTAACAACATCATTTGCTCCGATAATCAGTACTACATCGGTACTTGCAAATTCTGGGTTAATCTGATCCATATCGTACAATAAATCATAAGGAACGTCTGCTTCAGCAAGTAGAACATTCATGTGACCTGGCATACGTCCGGCAACAGGATGGATTCCATATTTAACCTGAACTCCTTTCGCTTCAAGCTTTGAAGCTACTTCTTTTACAATATGTTGAGCTTGAGCAACTGCAAGACCATAGCCAGGAACAATAACTACTTTAGAAGCATAAGCGATTTGAATGGCTAAATCTTCAGCAGAAGTTTCATTAACAGATTTATCACCACCTGAGCCTCCAGAACCTCCTGAAGTAGTATCTCCCCCAAATGTTCCAAAAATAACGTTAAACAATGAACGGTTCATTGCTTTACACATTATCTGAGTAAGAATTAGCCCAGCTGCCCCTACCAGTGCTCCAGAGACAATGAGTAAGTTATTGCCGAGAACAAAGCCTGCCATAGAAGCCGCGATCCCTGAATAGGAATTCAGTAGTGAGATTACAACGGGCATATCTGCGCCACCAATAGGAATTACAGAAGTAACACCAATCAAAAGAGAAACTCCTAAAATGATCCAGAATATATTAGCATTTGAAGGGTCGAAGGTGAAAAAGCCAATAAGTACAAGTACTCCAATCATCGAACCAATGTTGATGATATTTAAACCTGGAAAGGTTATCGCATTTCCAGAGATAAATCCTTTTAATTTGCCAAAGGCTACGAAGCTACCTGTAAATGTAATTGCACCTATAAAAATACTAAGTCCGGTAGTAACAAGTACCGTGGCATCAAAACTAGAAACGTCTGCATATCTTGCAAATTCACCCCAGGCAACTAATGCAGAAGCTGCACCACCAAAGCCGTTAAAAACAGCAACCAACTCTGGCATAGAAGTCATTTCTACTTTTTTTGCTAAAACGGCGCCAATTAAACTACCGATAATGGTGCCGATTAGAATAAGTTCAAAGGAAACGATTTGTTGATCAAATAAAGTAACAAGTACTCCAATCATCATACCAATAGCCGCAAGTTGATTTCCTTTTCTTGCTGTGGCTGGGGAGTTGAGAAGTTTCAACCCTCGAATAAAAAAAGCAGTAGCTATAAGGTAAATTAGTTGAATTGTATCAGGGAGCCAAAATAGAACAGACTCAGGTAAAAACTGGCTCATTTGTCATCTCCTTTTTTCTTGAACATTTCAAGCATTCGGTCGGTTACCATAAAACCACCAACAACATTAATACTTGCAAGGATAATGGCCCCAAAGCCAATCCATTTTCCAAGTTCCTCTCCTACCGAGCCAGCAACAATAAGTGCTCCAACAATAGTAATTCCAGAAATAGCATTTGCGCCGCTCATCAATGGAGTATGTAAGGTGGGTGGAACTTTTGAGATAAGCTCGAACCCAATAAAACAGGCGAGCACAAAAATAAAAAGTGAAAATATTAAGACAGACATAGTGTATTTAATTTGGAATACCAGAATTAGGAATAGACATTCTATTCCTAATTCTTAATTCATTTATTCTTAACCATTGGAGAAATAATCTCTCCGTTGTGTGTAATCGTGGTGTTTAATAAAATTTCATCTTCAAAATTAAAATTGGCCGCACCGTCTTTAATAAGAAGATTTAGGAGATTCAGCATATTTTTCGCGTACAATAAACTGGCGTGGTTCGAAAGCTGACTTGGCAAATTGATTGGTCCAACTATATTAACTTCGTTTTCAACTACGGTTTTACCAGCTACCGTAAGTTCGCAATTTCCCCCATTTTCGGCGGCTAAGTCTACAATAACGGAGCCTGGTTTCATGTCAGCAACCATTTCCTTGGTAACAAGTAGAGGTGCAGGACGTCCAGGGATTAACGCGGTTGTTATTACAATATCCGATTTTTTAACATGCTCGTGGACGACCTGTTTTTGCAGCTCCTGACTATCTTTGGAGAGTTCTTTTGCGTACCCACCTTTAGTTTCAGTGTTTTCTTCTTCCAAAGGAACTTCAACAAATTTAGCGCCTAAACTTTCAACTTGTTCTTTTACAACTGGGCGAACATCATAAGCCTCTACAACAGCGCCAAGTTTTCTACATGTTGCAATAGCCTGAAGTCCCGCTACCCCGGCGCCTAAAATCAGAGCTTTAGATGGGGGTATGGTTCCTGCGGCTGTCATCATCATTGGGAAATATTTATCCAATGTGCTTGCAGCTATTAATGAAGCTTTATAGCCAGCAATTGAACTCATAGATGAAAGTGCATCCATATTTTGAGCTCTAGATATTCTGGGGATGGCATCCATTCCCATTGCGCTAATTCCCTCAGATTTGAGGAACTCGACTAAATCAGCATGTTGTAAAGCCCAAAGAAAACATATCAGGACAGCATTTTCACGTAGGTTTTTCAAATCTTCTTTAGGTGGTGTTTGAACTGCTAAGAGAATATCCGTTTGCTCAAAAAGCTGCTTTCGATCATTTATAATCTTTGCACCAGCTTTTTCGTAAGCGGTATCTAAATAATTTGACGAAAGTCCAGCATTAGACTCAACCCAAACCTCTAATTCTTTCTTTACTAATTGAGCAGCAACATCTGGTGTAAGCGCTACTCTCCGTTCGTATTCGGCAGTTTCTTTTGGAACAGCTATAATCAATGTCTTCCTCCAACTTTAGTTTCACTTAACATAACGAAATAGAAGGTTTCGACAAACAAAAGTGGGAGCGCTTTTTTTAATCATTTTTAGAATTGAAGTAAATAGTTCAAAGCATTTTGCGTGTGAATGTAACTTCTGTGAAGAATCTATTTTATTAAAATAAATTTTTAATGAAGTATGAAGTTCTGAATAAGCAGAATTTTTGCTTGGGATAATGTATAATGAAGGAAAGTAGAGGGGGTGTTTTATGAAATCAATTTTAAAATTTAGTTTTCTATTAATTTGTTGTGCTTTGCTGGCTAACCTTTCTTGTGATGATATCGATTTAGAGGGAGAGGAAGCTGGTAGTGTTTTGGGGTTTTGGCAACTTCATCCTACGAATGGAATCGTACCATTTTTATTAATTTCTGAAACGGAAGTTATTTTTTACTATTTCGACAGCATAAAAAACTGTACTACAACAGACGCTTACGAAATTGTAAGAGTTGATGGCACAGGGTTTTATATACTTACACAGGAAGGACTGGAAGAAAACAGAGTATTAGCAATTTCACGAAATAATTCATTGATTCATGTAAGGGATATAAACGAGACCCAAAGTAAAATTGAGAAATATTTCCAAAGCGAAGTAGATGTTAACTCCTTAGCTCCAGAATGTGTAAATCCAACCGATGTATTTGGACAATGGGAACTTAGTAGAGAAAATGAACCAGCGGTATATCTTTCAATTGCTTCCGACTCTATAAAAGTGATTGAATCATTCCCAGAACAAGAATGCTTTATAATTTCAGGATTGGAAGTATTAGAAATAGACGGCAATATATTTACGATAAGTAATAATGATCCGAATTCAATATCTGCAACACAGGAAATAACTATTACACGCACTTCTGAAGGAATTGAAGTAGAAAGAATAGAAGATGGCGAAACTATTAAAGAAAGCTTTATTGAAAGTATAGTCGATTTCTCTTCATTTGAATCTGTTTGTAGTTTTGGGCCATTATTATTTCTGGAAGGTATCTGGAAATTTGATGATTCTGGGTTAGAGAATAGTCCAGAATATTATTTGACCCTTGGAGTTGATGTTATGTCATTTCACTTTTTAAAAGGCGATCCAATAAATGACCCTGAAAATGTATGCTTCGAAATTGAACAATTTGAAATAACTTCAATTGAAGAACAGTCTTTTTCTATAAAAGGATTAAACCAGCTATTTGAAGAAATAACGTATACGTTGGATTATCAAGAAGAAGAGCTTCTGTATTTAGATGATAATCATGACATTTTACAATTTTATAGATCAAGTACCGATTCTGTATATATCAACAATCAATGTGCATTCACTTCTGCGAATTAAAGCCTAAAACTATTGGGTGTATAGAAATATTCGACCTCAAAATGTTCTTCAATTTCCTTATCATTTCTTGATTTAAAATTTAAGGATAAGAATATGGAAGATATTGCAGGCAAAACATTTAAAGTAGTAATTGTGGGAAGTGGACCTGCAGGATTAACAGCCGCGCTATATGCTGCTAGAGCTGATTTAAGTCCAATAGTATTCGAAGGTCCTGAGCCGGGTGGTCAATTAATGACTACTACAGACGTAGAAAACTTTCCGGGTTACCCAAATGGAGTAATGGGGCCACAAATGATGCAGGATTTCAGAGAGCAAGCAACAAAATTTGGTGCAGACGCACGTTACGGATATGTAACAAATATCGACTTTGATGAACGACCATATAAACTCACTGTTGATGAAAAAACGGAAATAAAAGCACATACTATTATTATTTCGACTGGAGCTTCTGCAATGTGGCTTGGTTTAGAAAGTGAAACCCGATTACGAGGAAAAGGAGTTTCAGCATGTGCAACTTGCGATGGAGCTTTTTTCAGAAATCAACATGTCATTATAGTTGGTGGTGGAGATACTGCGATGGAAGAAGCTACATTTTTGACCAAATTCGCAAGTAAAGTAACAGTTATTCATCGTAGAGATGAACTTCGGGCTTCAAAAGCAATGCAAACCCGCGCATTCGAAAATGAGAAAATCGAGTTTATGTGGAATAGTGAAGTCGAAGAAGTTCTCGGAGAGCAAGTGGTTGAAGGGGTGAAAATCAAAAACCGAGAAACCGGAGAGTCAATTACCCTTGAAGATGTTACCGGCGTTTTTGTAGCAATAGGACACAAACCAAATACCGATTTGTTTAAAGGTGTGCTTACTATGGATGACGTTGGTTACATTCAAACCAAAGGTCAATCTACTAAAACCGATTTACCCGGAATTTTTGCCTGTGGAGATGCGATGGATTCATTTTATCGACAAGCGGTTACTGCGGCTGGTACAGGTTGTAAAGCAGCACTT
The DNA here is from genome assembly GCA_040222455.1 of Balneolaceae bacterium. Taxonomy (GTDB): domain Bacteria; phylum Bacteroidota; class Rhodothermia; order Balneolales; family Balneolaceae; genus RHLJ01. Next base: position 279,686 of record JAVKDD010000020.1, read on the forward strand.
GATGCCGAGCATTATTTGAGTAATGAATTGGTTTCCTGATAAGAAATTCCAAGTTTCGGTCTGACGGCTATTTCCGTCCGACCGATAGTAACAGGTTATAACATTCTTCCCCTAAAGTATCCACCAGACGGGAAATCCGTCGGATGGATGAGAGATCCTTTTAATAGGCATTTAGATGACGTTGGTTACATTCAAACCAAAGGTCAATCTACTAAAACCGATTTACCCGGAATTTTTGTCTGTGGAGATGCGATGGATTCGTTTTATCGACAAGCGGTTACTGCGGCTGGTACAGGTTGTAAAGCAGCACTTGATGCCGAGCATTATTTGAATAATGAATTAGTCTCCTGATAAGGAATTCTCAGTTTCGGTCTGACGGCTTTAGTCCGTCCGACTGATAGGAACAGGCTAGAACGTTTTTCCTCTAAAACTTCCATCAGACGGGAAATCCGTCGGATTGATAGAGCTCAACCTTCAGTTGTTACTTCTTCTTTTTCTTACCTACCGTTTTTTCTTCGGGTTCGTCTTCCTTTTCTTCAGCCTTTGGTTCTTCTGCTTGAGTTTCTTCTTCTTCGTCCTCAGTAATTTCAATAATTTCAGCATCTACTGAAAATTCGTCATCATCTTCATCAATTTCACGTTCTACTAAAATTTGGTAGTCGTTTATAAACATGGCGAACATGCCAATTGCAGAAATTACAGGTGCCATTGCACCCACTAAAGCAGCTCCACCTACTCCAAATGCGAGTTGAGTTTGAAAAACAACTTCTCCTTTTTTGTTCTTGATAATTAGTCTGCGAGCACTTCCTTCTTTAATAAATTCTCTGATTTTAGAGATGACCTCATTCACACCACCTTGAACTTCTTCATAGATGTGTTTTGCCTTTGATTTTGCCTCGTCTTTATTCATGATATGTGCGATTTATAAAATTTTTTGTAAGGAGTTTCCTCCAGCGGAGTCTAACTACGCAAAGCAATATAAAAAGATTCGGAGTTCAAATGTTAGCCAGAGTATTTTGTGCATCCACGGTAGGTGTTGATGCGAGGATTATAGATGTAGAAACTCACCATACAAATGGAATGGTAAAATTCTTCTTGGTAGGATTACCAGATCGAGCCGTTTCGGAGTCAAGGGATCGGGTTGAAGCTGCAATAAGAAATACAGGTTCATACTATCCATTAGGTCGAATAACAGTAAACCTTGCTCCCGCAGATCTACCTAAAGAAGGGAATGCCTTTGATTTACCAATTGCCATTGGATTATTAAGAATGTCGGGGCAATTACATACCGATAAACTAGAAGAAACAGTTATGATGGGAGAGCTTGCATTAGACGGGAAAATCAGACCGATAAAAGGAGTACTTCCAGTTGCAGTAGAAGCAAAAAATAGAGGGTTTAAGCACCTTGTAGTTCCAAAAGAAAATGGCCCCGAAGCAGCAGTAGTTGAAGGAATTGAAATTTTTCCATTCGAGCATTTGAATCAAGTAAAAGATTGGTTGGAAAACCGGGGTTCTATGGATGCATTTAGTATAAATGTCCAAAATGTATTTTCACAAAACGGGCAAATGGATATGCTCGACTTTAGTGATGTGAGAGGGCAAGAAAATGTGAAACGGGCCTTGGAAATTGCCGCAGCTGGTGGGCATAATGTGATAACATTATATTATAATACACACTATTTTAGTACTTCTCTATTTCGTGTGAGATAAACATTCACTAAAATGGAATATCATGAAAAAACAAAAGATACCGAAGGTTTATAGCTATGTAAGAATAAGCACTTCCAAACAGAAGGATGGAGATGGAATACGTAGGCAAACCGAAGACATTGACTATAAGGGAATTGCCAAGAAATTAGGTTTACCATTGGACACTGACCTGGATTTAATCGATAAAGGGTTGTCAGGATTCTCTGGTGCTCATAGAATAAAAGGAGCACTTGGGTTATTTGAGAAGGCTATCGAGGAGGGTAAGATCGCTAAGGGTAGTGTGCTTGTAATTGAAATGCTTGATAGATTAACTAGACAAGTTCTTTTAGAAGCTGTTCATTTAATGACAGGCATTCTTCTAAAAGGTGTAGGTATTTATACAGCTGTAGATGAAAAGTTCTACACACAAGATTCTTTTGATTTTGGTCAACTGGTATTATCTGCAAATATACTACAAACTGGTCATGAAGAGTCGTTAAAGAAAAAAGTGAGGGGGAAAGCGAATTGGAAAGCGAAGCGTAATGAAGCCAGAAGAGGAGGAAATAAGTTGACTGCAATTTGTCCCATGTGGCTAGAGCCTGTGAAGAACGAAAAAGGAGAAACAAGTGAATTCAAGATAAAAAATGATATAGCTGCTCAAGTCCAAATGATATTCAAGCTTAAACTTGAGGGTCTGGGTAATAAACGAATAGCAAATATGCTAGAAGGGAACTGGGCAGAATCAACCATTCAGCGTTATACTCATGACAGAAGAGTTTTGGGCGAATTCCAGCCTTATACAAAGAATCATGATGAACGTGAAGCGGTGGGTGAACCAATTAAGGACATTTATTATCCTCGGATAGTTGAAGATGAATTGTTTTATGCAGTTCAAAACAAAATGAAAGAGTGGCAAGAAAGGCAAGGATATAAGGTAGGAAGGAACGGTAGAAATGGTAAGCATAGCAACATATTCGTTAAAATTGTTAAGTGTGGCGAATGTGGAGGAGCAATGCACTACGATAATAAAGGTGATACATCAAAAGGTGGAAAGTTTCTACGATGCTACAATGCTAAGAGGTCGTTTAAAGATGAGGATGGAAACAGAGTTTGCGAGGCAAGAGGGATAAGGTATGAGGAGTTCTTCCAAATTTTTTTCAAATATATCGACGAAGTAGATGTAAACGAATTAACACGTAACAACGAGGATATTGAGATTCAGTTGGATGAGATTGAATTACAGCTATTAGCTAATAAATACCGCCTTCGAGAGTTTGATGAATATGAAGCTAACTTGGTAGATACGATTGCTTCAACAGGGAGTCCAGATGTTCGAAAAAAATTGGAAGAAAAGCTTGAATCAATGATTCAAGACCATAAAGAATGCCAACTAAAAATAGAAACTCTTACAACTACAGCTTCCAAGCTTCAAAGGGAAGAAAAAACAATCAAAGAAACTCGAGAGAACTTGTTAATAGCAAGAGATTACCTCGATTCTGCTGAAACTGAAGAGGAACTTATAAGTAAGCGAATCAAACTCCATCAATTAGTGTGTGAATTAATAAATGAGATTAAAATTTATCCATTAAATGAGCGCTACAAGAGAAATGAAATACACGAGGAAGATGCTTACATACAAGTTCATATGGAGAGTCGCTATATAAATAGATTTCGGGTAGTCTTTAATACCCATGAGAAGCATATCGCAAATGTATATCTAAAACGGTTTAGAGAGAAAATAGAAGATTAAAAAATAAGATTTTATACCCAATAGTCATTTGAGATTGATATGAAAAAAACTTCGAATATGTTTTTTAAATTAAATAGAAATAAAGGAGAATAAGAAAATGAAAATTTATCAGCTATATCAAATTACAACGGGTTTAAGGTTCTGTTCTTGTAGAGCTGAAAGCGAAGAGGAGGCAATAGACTACTGGTTATTTAATTTTTTGAGTGATGAAGTCTTAAGATTATCCGAACAAGAAGCAGATGTATGGCTCGATGAATTGGTAGGACTTAATCTTGAAAAATTAGGTTGCCAAGGATATGAAATACGTGAGTACATAGATAAATATGGTATCGATTTAAATACCGCTACTTTTGCAATCTATAAAGGTATTAATGCCAAGTCAGAGTACCACAGAGAAACGGTGTGCGGTAGTTTGCAATTAGTTGATGAAAAAAATTGGAGTAATTATGTCAGCGATTCTTTTGGTGAATCTTCATTAGTCTATTTAGACGAGTTAATAAAAGTTAGTTGTTTTGATTATATAGTTAAGTACTTGACGAATTCGGATACTAAAGGATTATATGTTGGGGGAAATTATTCTGACTATGCTTTTGAGCTACTCAAAGCGGAGAACTGGTTAAGCTGGTATAACTATGTAAAAGGGGAAATCAGTGAAAATGAATTTAATCAATGCCCTTTCTACGATGAAATGGGGAGTTACATTCATTATCCGTTTTTAGGAGAGGATATTTACCCTGATAAAATAAAAAAAAGATCAATGCAATATGTCTGATAAAGAAGAATCTAACAAACCATCTGCTTCTGTTGAGGTAGATGGTAAGGTCATTTTTGAGATTGAATTGGATGAGGATAATGCCGACTGGATAAGAGCGGCTCGAAGAAATAGAGAGGTAGATTCAAAAGAAAATAATTAAGTTTTTGTATTTTTTTCTAAGTTTGCAATTATTTGATTTCTTTTGCTATCATCTAAAGATGCAAAATATTTTAGTAGCTTCAGTGCAAATCTTCTTATAACAAAGTTAAACCATTTCTCATTGGTTTTAGTATTTGTTTGGGTAATTACTTCTATCCATTCGTCCGCTAAAAACTCTCTCCAGTCATTTATTAAAATTAGCTTATCGTTCAAATCTTCTTCATCTGTGCTCATAACTAACGCACCAGATTCTATTTTTCTGTAGTCACGGTTATAATCCGTTAGATTATTAAAACCTATAATTGGTCTTGGACTTCGATCCGGGAACGGTAATTTACTTGCTAAACTTTCTATATACAGTCCTGTTGCAATTTCTGTGCTTGATTTATTTCGTTTTAAAAAAATAACCCATTCAAAAGGTGCTACTTGTTGTACACTTGAGCCAGGAATTAAATTGTTTTTTGTTGATTTTAACTCTATTGATTTATAGTATTTTGACTCTCCATCAGAAAGAACAACCATAAGGTCAGGATTGGTATAAACTGATTCTTTTTCTTCAACGATTTTTTCGACAATCTCACTTGGTAATTCTTCGGGTATATATACCTCAATTATTTTTACCTGACTAATATCTTTAATGTCGAATACCTGTTTTGGTTTAAAAAAATCAAATACAACTGATTTATATTTGTCAATATCAATTGTTCTGTATTTTTGCATGTAAGTTTGGAAGAATTTTTTAACAAACTCATCTGTATTAGCTTCCTCAGATTGAAACTTTATTTCTGTCAACTCTTTACTATCCTTTAAAGAGATTTCTAATTGAACTAGATAAATAGATAAAAAAGCGTCTGCTAAATCGAATTCCTTCCCTTCAAACATGAGTATTTTTCAGGTAAGGTAATCAATGTTATTTCTTGTTGAAAAATAATTCCCAATTTGATTCTATTTTCTTTGCCAAATGATATGCCAGAAGTGGTGGGACTGCATTTCCAACTAATTTGTAACCTAAGGATGGACTTAATTTAAACTTTTTATGCCCCTCTTCATTTGGTATCACAAAGTCGAAGTCATCTGGAAAGGATTGAATTCGAGCACATTCTCTTAAAGTAAGCCTACGTTCCAGTAACCCCTGAGAAAGTTCTTTTTTGTGTTTTCCTCCATTCTTCTCTGAAAGTCTTCTAAACTCAATATTCCCGTGATGTTCTGATCGAATTGTCGGGCCTATATTATTTAAATCAATCTCTTTTTGACCTTGAACTTTAGTTCCATAGTATTTGGCTTTTGAATAATACTTTTGCGAATTATCATCTGATAATTCAGGTTCTTTTAAGTCCTCAAACACACTTTTTAATGTTGTTTTATTCTTTAACTTTTTATCTCTTTCTGAAAAAGCAAATTCGGAAGTTAGCCGATGAGTGGGCATAGGATAAGGTGATATATTATCAGGTATTTCATCATTTGAAAGTAAGTTTAGCGCCTCAGGACTTAAACTAGATCTTTTGAATCCGATAAAGAAAACTCTTTCCCTTGATTGTGGCACCCCATAATGAGCAGAATGAAGAACTTTAGGATTAAGAACTAGATAACCATCTTTATCAATCTTAGAAAAATCATTTTGAATTATATCACGAACATCACCTAAACTCACCAAGCCTTTAACGTTTTCTGCAATAAATATTTTTGGTTTGGTAATCTCGATGACTTCTTTCATCCACATATAAAGCATTCCTCTTGTTTCAATAGAGGAAACATTATAATCAAGCTCACCATGGTGATTTTTATCTGACTTGAAGCCTTTGCGCTTCCCAGCAACACTAAAATCTTGACATGGAAACCCGCCTGTGACTACATCAATATTCTCAGGGAAGTTGAAATTTTTCGATTTGTGTTTTTTTACAATATCAACAATACTTTCTAGTCTATAAACACCGTCAATATCTCGTTTCTTACTGAAATAATTTTCCCATGATATTTGCCCATGTTTTACAATATCATTAGCAAAAACTGTTTCAAAAATGGTTTCTTTTAATTCGTAGTTAACTCCCCTTTTTTTACTTATCCATTCTTTAGATAAATCAACATTTATGCAGTTCTTATTTACTTTGAAGCCTCCTTCGAAACCAATATCCATTCCACCACAACCAGAGAATAGAGACAACATCCTTTTTTTCATACTCAGTAGAAACTTATAAGCTTTTATTAATACTTTAATCTGTTTGAATCTTTCTCTAATGTATATATAGAATATATCGGAAGCGATAATTGTATTACCTTAAAAAGAGAAGAAATAATATAGTAAACTCAATTTTTAAGTTTTACAATTTGGTAAAATTTATTTCGTTATACTACTAGGAGAATATAAAAAAGGTACCTCTCTAGTGATAAGAACCCAAGGGGTTCTTCCTTGAGATAGCTGGAGAGGTCAATTTTTTTAATAGTACTTGATTTTTCCATTTCTGAAGATTGGAAATTCACTTTTTATCCCTTCTTGAATTAGTTTGTAAGACCTATCATCATCTCTTTCCCATTTTTTAAAAATTGCCCAACAGCAGTAATCAATGATTTGAAGGCACATATTAGATTTTGAGTTATGATGCATAATCCTAAAGCTCATACCCTTTGAAATACAATCCTTAAGTACTTCTTTTGTTTTCCCCTCAATTGCCCTTCTTTTCCTATTAAGTGGAATTGTATCAGTGACTACTATTACCTGAGAGTATTTACTCAAATCATGTTTTCCAAGTACAAATCGCAATAGATAGCCAACCATTTCAGGATAAAACCTAATATCCTTTTGAAGGGCTTTTCCCGTCTTTCTTTTTTCAACAATCAGTGCATCAATCTGAAACTCGTCAAGCTTTGAATTTATGACTTCAAAAACACGATCTCTCACGGGCTGCCTATCTTCTGTTGCATGGAAACTTTCTATATTAAATCCATACTCAATCAAATCGTATCGTAATTTAACTAATTCATTATATGCTGGAAAAGGGCGAAAAGTAGTAAGTGAAGTTAGAATAAAATACTCTGTACCCTTGTCGGTAAAATCTAAGTTACCAGCTTCATCAAGAAATATGTATAATGGTTTGCTCATAGTATATTGTCTCCATGCCAAATATACTGTTGATATCAGCACAAATCCTTACAAAAAAATTAGTAACGGTATTGAATCTTAATTCTACTTGATTTGTTATTATCCAACCTTTTTAGATTCTTTTTTTAATTCCCCCTAAACTTTTTAAGCCACCAATTCTCGAAAACAGTCGTTTACAGCCAATCATGGTATACTTAATTAATTATTATGATCATTTCACTAATTTTCAATCTATAAACCTATTATAAATTTTATGAACTTGAGCTGGGTAAAATTTCTTACTAGTTCTTGTTCTATAATCTTCCTTATTGAGAGCATCTGCAATTTTAGAATAAGTCCAACCTTTCTCTCTTCTAGGTTGTATAAAATGGAAAGCTTTTCTTGTATTAGTATCTGTTCTAGCTTTCCTTGATATAGTTGAGATTGCCTTTAGACGAGCCGCAGTTGTTAAGTTCTCAGGACTACCTATCTGCTTGCCTCTTTTCCGAGCTTCCGCTAAACCTTCTTTCGTTCGCCTTGAGATTAACTCAGCCTCATACTGAGCTAATGATGCCATAAATCCTAGAACCAATGTATTAGCTTCTGGCATATCAGCTATGGTAAAGCCAATACCTGCATCTTCTAACTCTTCTTTAAGAGTAAATAGGAATTTAGCATTTCGGCTAAGCCTATCCAGTTTAGCAACCAAAAGCTTTGCTCCTCTTTCTTTACATTTTTCAATTGCCGTTTTTAAGAGAGGTCTATTTGCATTCTTTCCAGATTCAATTTCAGTGAATGAATTGATCTCCTCAGCTCCCCTAGATTTTAGGAAATTCCTAACCGCTGTTTTTTGGGCGTCCAGCCCTAGACCTGATTTTCCTTGTTTCTTCGTGCTTACTCGATAATACCCTATATATTTTTCCATTTATTCAGTCCTTTGGTTTTTGGCAGGACTGAATATAACACTTTTTAAACGTTCGTTTAAGAAATATTATGATTTATAAATTTCACTTTAGAAGAAGAAGTATTAAAACTTTTGTTATCTGTTACCTTTTTTTTGCGAGTCTCAGGATTTCTGAACTACTTAAACTCTTTGCATTTGTACTATTAAGATAGTCTGGATAAATCCCACGTTCTGCCAAATGATTTCTCGATAACTCATAATAAGAAAGTGGCTGGTTTGACCTTTGAATTTGATACAACGTATTGAGACTACTTAATTGATTTACCGCAAGATATTGCTCTAAATTTAAATTCTTTTTTTCACTCATTGTATTATTCATTAAATGTTTCCATTGCAAACTGAACTGCAATATTTTTCATATCTATTAGTCGACTATAATCTATCTCTAATGTCCTCTTTTTGAATAACTGTATTATCTCTGAATAACAAAGTTTAAAATCAGCATTTTCAATTACCTCTATTAATACATCAGGTTTTGATAGCTGTAAGACAGTTTTACTATCAATTTCTTTCGGTAAATTTTTGGTACATAAGATTTGACAAATTATGGACATCAAAGAATACATTTTCACAATCATTAAATATGGTTGTTCAATATCAAAATAGTCATTTAGAAATTTGTTGACATCATGTGCTCTTTCAATTAATAAGTCATTTAAGTATTCACTATCAATAACCAAATTTACTGATATTCTCTTTAGCCACTCTATATAGCTTTTATCACCGTAAATATAATAATGTGAATTTATCACACTATGCTCAAATGGTAAACCCGCGGTTAATCCAAACAAGAAAGAATTGAAATCTCTGTACTGAATATCAATGTTCTTGTTATTGTAATTTGCAATAAATGGCTCTCCGCTAATCAACTCACCCCTTTCACTTTCTTCAACGTAACCTAAAAGTAATACCATGTAATCATAATCATTTATCTCTTGATCTTGAAATGTTACAGAAGAACCAAATCTTAGTACTATAAAATCAGTATATGAATCGAACTCTTTTTTGATAGTCTTAGCTATACTGTTGATAACCTGATTATCCAATTTATCCTTAACAAACCGCTCCTCTGTTAATTGTTCCCTTTCAGGATCCTCGTCTAAATAGGTTCCCTCACGCATCAATTTTAATTGTTCAGATGCAATCTTTACTGCATATATAGTCACACCTAGACCTATAAAGCCCAGTATGAAGTTCCACAAATTCCAGTCATGAAATAATTCTACCATTATTCCTTTTTAAATTCGTCGTTTAAAGAAGATTTAAGCTACTTCAATTTACTTATTAATTCAAATACACTCTTAATAGATAGATCGCTTGTTACAGAATGTTCTAATACACGAGTCCGAGGTTATATAACACAGAATAAGTAATAGTCAACATAGCTTTCTCTACATTTTGAGATAGTCGGCGTTATCTTTTGGAAAATTATCGGTTTTTTCGATTTCTGAATTTCTTTAAAACAGTAAAGTTAGACTTTTTTCTATAGAAACTACCTTAAACAAGATTCGAGAATTTTTTCAGTCATTACCATATCTCCCTCAAGTGTTGAATAATCATCACCATTAATATGTTCATAGAGCCTTCCTTAAGACCGATTTAAAAGTTACTTAACTGGTAAGTCTATTTTGATTACTCTGATAATCTTATTTCTAATGCTGTAAGGTATTTTAAAACAACTTCACGGTTAGGATTCTGTCCTAAATTACTTTTTACAGTCACTTTTATATGATCTTCTTTTTCTAATATCGTTATATTAACTTCATCACTCCACACCCTCATACTTCCAGGAGTTTCTGCCATAAAGTAGCCAGCATCCTTATCACTGTTCTTAATGTTCCAATTTTGTTCTGCGGCCACTTGAACAGCGGCTAAATAAACCGAATCAAATGTTGATTCAAACGTTCGGTTTGCGTTTTGTTTGCTTCCGCATCAGTGCCATAATTAGCCGTTGTAACACAACCAGATATAAATGTTAACAATAGAAGAAAGGTTAAATTAAGAGAATGGTATTTCATTGATTTTTTTAAATCTTGTTTTTTTTTCAATTAATTTAAAATTAATCTTATATGTATTATAGTCTATGAATGCCCTTTATCATGTCTATCATTTTATTATATAATGATAAATGCAGAAATAATAGGTTTACAAATAAATCTCAGACTAAATTTTCTCTGAAAAGCTTGCTGAAACTTAGTTCTTTAGATAAGACGTACAATTCTAAATTAATGAGAAAAAGAAATATTACAGTAATCGTTAATGCAAATCTGCCGAGCGCTTAATAATCTCATATATATTTCTAACATCATTAATCATTTAATCTAATATTCTTTTCAGAAACATATAATACATTATGTATACAAAATATACGTAAGTCATTGTTGCACATAGAATAAATATCTATTTATTTACATTTCTAACCCTTCCTGGAGGATAAAAACCTACTACATCCTTCACGGAATTTCTAAGTATGCTTTGCACTCTTTTTTGCACTTTTTTATCTGGATTGTAATCTTTTGCTATAAGTATACTATCATGTCGTGTGAGAATTGGTAAATCAGGAAACTCATTTGTTATCCTTTTAACTGCAATTTCAAGAACCGAGTGAGCTTCAAGCCTTTGAAGTAAAATGGCTAATCTATTATTTCCTTTAGCTTTTATTCTCTTGAACAAAGAATAGACTGTTGGAAACATGATTTTGAATATTCTAGCACCATCATTAAAATTATGTGCATTTGGTTTACCAAAAAAGACAATAAAAATATTTGATTTTAAATCATTCCTATTCGAACAGTTGATACCTAGTTTATTAAATTTTCGTGCCATAAGATCATAGAAATTGCCTTTACATACATACCTTAAGTATCTAATCGTATCTACATAATCATTAATTTTATATTGATTTACTATCTCAAGTAAAGATTTATCAAAATCACTTATAACTTTTATTGCCTCGGATGATGGATTTAATAATGCTAATACAAAAAAAGGCTGTGAGTTTTTAATATCCATTTCTATAAATTTTTTTCCATCAATTTCTAAATGTTTTAATAGAATAGAAGGAAGGTTTGTAAAGTTACTATCTAGTCTATTATTTGTGTCGTTTACGCTGATATAAATCTCTTTTTGTTGAATTCTTAGTATTTGACCTAAACAGTAAGAGTAACTTCTTTCTGCGGATTCTTTGTTCTCTTTTTTTCTATTCTGATATTCCTTGCGAATAGTTGATAGAGCTTTTTCAAAATCTATTTCTGTTTTCTTTATCCATTTATTTAGATGTGGGTATTTTCTACTATTTCGTCTTTTGATCTGTGTATGTGCTTTCTCTATTCGTTTAATAAAAGCTGGGTCAGTAATTGTTTTAAATTTAACTTTACTTTCTTCTACTAAACGATATAACCTTGAGTTGCGTCCTTTGCTGTAGTTCTTCCACTCAATGAAACCTTTATTACCTAAAAATTTTATGTAGTCATTTGCTTGGGGTACAACTTTTCTTAAGTATTCCATATTTAATATGGAATAAGAATGTCGATCTTTTTTTTGTTTATGAGACAGAATTAAATGAAGTATGTATTCCAACCTAATCATCGAAAAACCAATAATTTTTGGCGGATTCACTTCGATTTCCTTTAGGTTACTTTTTAGGTTTATAGGATATAAATACCGATAACCTTTAATATTTTTTCTCTTTGGGGTAGGAGGATTACAACTGTAAATGTCATCTTTTAGCGCTTTTTTCCAATCTGTTTTTTTCATTTTTGTTAAATGATACTTCTACGGTTGGACTAAATTTCAATTTATTTAAATAATTAACGAGAATAGATGTGTAATACAATTATATGTTGTAATGGTGGGTCCTCCTGGTTCAGGTAAAACTATGATGGCTCGCAGAATTCCAACTATTTTACCACCGCTTTCACTAAATGAAGCTCTGGAAACAACTAAAGTGCATTCTGTTTCGGGTTTAATGAAATCTGGAAAGGCGCTCATCACCTCACGCCCATTTCGTGCACCTCACCATACAGTTTCTGATGTAGCTTTAGTTGGTGGAGGAGGAATTCCAATGCCCGGCGAGATATCAATGGCACATAATGGAGTTCTATTTTTAGATGAATTACCCGAGTTTAAACGAAGTGCATTGGAGGTAATGCGACAACCTTTGGAAGATGGATTTGTTTCCATAGCTCGTGCCCGAATGAGTGTGACTTATCCAAGTAGAGTGATGTTGGTTGCATCAATGAATCCATCCCCTTCAGGTGATTGGTACAATCCACAGGAAATGAATGGGAGTTCGTCCCTGCAGATGCAGCGCTATTTAAGTAAGATAAGCGGACCACTTTTAGATCGTATTGATCTTCACATTGAGGTAAATAAAGTGAGTTATGATGAACTTTCTGGAAAAGCAAAAGGGGAATCATCAAAAGAAATTAGAGAGCGCGTAATTGATGCCAGGAAAATTCAAACGCAACGGTTTCTTGGGTTGAAGGGGGTTTATTCAAATGCTCAGATGAATACTCGTCAAGTTCGGAAAGTGTGCGAACTTGATGAAAGCAGCTCCGAAATTCTCAAAAAAGCCATTACCTCACTAGGTTTATCAGCTCGAGCGTATGACAGAATTCTGAAAGTTGGAAGAACAATTGCGGATTTAGACAAATCAGAAAGAATTGAATCTCATCACATTGCAGAAGCTATTCAGTATAGAAGTTTAGACAGAGATGGGTGGTTGGGGTAATAAGAACATTGTTCAATGTTCTTCACATCATCATGCGGTGAAAAGGATGAGAACAAATAGGTTATATAACAGTGGGAACAAGTTTATTGGATAGTAGTTTATAAACTAAAGATTGGAGATGGTTATGAAAAACGAAACAACATATTGGCAAGGAAGTTTAGTGTTTACATTACCGATCATTATCATAATTCTTTATATGATTTTGACATTATAGCGGTTGATTTCAGCGTATTAAATGGATAAGCTTTCATGCTTTAATCCAATAAGAAAATAAGATTGACTAAATACGTTGACATAGCTTTTCCTACTGCTGTTCGCCAGCTATTTACTTATCAGGTGCCAGCTGAATTTACCGACAAATTAATTATCGGAATTAGGGTTTGGGTTCCTCTTCGTAATTATTATGCTATTGGGGTTATTGTACGTATTCATGACCAGATTCCAGAGTTTGAAACTCGTCCGATAAAAAAAATATTAGATGAAGAGCCCATTATTGATAGTGAGTTGCTAAAGCTAACGGAATGGATGCATCAGTTTTACTTTAGCAGTTGGGGAGAAGTAATACAAGCGGTATTACCAGCCGGATTAAATTTCATTTCCCAAAAATATTTAAAACAAAGTGTTAAAGAACTCCCCAAGACTCTTTCAAAGCATGAAATGGAAGTTTTAGAAGAGGTTTCAAGACACGAAAGTTTAACTTTTGATGAAGCCAAAAAAAGATGGAAAGGAACTACATTAAATAAATCGCTAACAAACTTAATTAAGAGAGGGATTCTTGAAATATGGGAAGAACCAGATCTAAAAGTTTCAATTAAAACGGAACAAGAATGGCATTGGGCTAAAGATAAATCTGCAGATAAAGCAAAAGAGTTTCTTTCAGACATTGAAGGGAAATTCAATAAGTGGCAGCTCGCTCTTCAAAAATTAATTGATATACAACTTCCGAAACGTCAATCTGCACTCAAGGTAATCGAAGAATTCAATAACTATTCTAAAAGAAAGCTTCACGATTCTGGCTGGATAAGCTATAAAGAAGTAGAAGTGAAAAGCGTTGTTCCCGATTTAGAATTTGATCCCCATTCAATTAAATCACTTAACGATTCTCAAGCAGTAGTGTATGAAACGATTTTAACATCGATTCAAAAAAATGTATTCGCCAACTTTCTTTTATATGGAATAACCGGAAGTGGAAAAACTGAAGTCTACATTCACGCATTAAAGGAAGTGATAAGTAAGGGGAAAGGAGGGATTGTCTTAGTACCTGAAATTGCGCTAACTCCTCAAACTGTTTCTCGGTTTTATAAAATATTTGGGAAAGAAGTAGCAGTTCTTCATAGTAGAATGACGAACAGAGAACGCCTTCAAGTATGGAAAGATTTAAAAGAAGGAACAAAGAATATTGCAATTGGACCTAGATCGGCTGTGTTTGCGCCACTACAAAATCTAGGTTTAATCATACTGGATGAAGAGCATGACGCATCTTATAAACAAATGGATCCCGCACCAAGATATCATGCTAGGGAAACTGCAATAATGAGAGCTAACCTAACGAATGCAGTTGTAATTATGGGCTCAGCCACCCCAAGTATGCAAGCGTTAAATATGGCGGCTAAAGGAAAGTGCACCTTACTTGAGATGAAAGAGCGCCATGCTGATGCGGTGCTTCCCACGGTTAACATAATTGATTTAAAGCAATATACCGGAGCAATGAAAGGGGAATTATCTATACCACTCTTTAATGCCATTGATAGAGCTCTGGAGCAAAAGAATCAAGTGATTTTACTGTATAATCGTCGTGGCTTTGCTAGTTATATGCAGTGCGGAACATGCGGGAATATTCCTCAGAGTCCGGAGTGTTCGGTAAGCCTCACCTATCATAAGAGAAAGAATATGTTAATGTGTCACTATTCAGGATATTCTCGTCGTGCAGATACAAATTGTGAAGTATGTACTTCAGATAATATGATTGTACAGGGAATGGGAACTCAGAAAATTGAAGAGAGTCTGGAGCAGCTTTTTCCTGATGCAAGAATACTACGCTTTGATAAAGACAGTACTACAAAAAAGGGAGCTCATGAACGTATTCTGAATTCATTTGGAGAAGGAACAGCAGATATTTTAATTGGCACTCAACTAGTAGCTAAAGGGCTTGATTTTACAAATGTGACGGTTGTTGGAGTTATTGATGCGGATACTGAGCAAGCATTTCCATCTTTCCAATCGAATGAGCGAACCTATCAATTGTTAAGTCAGGTTTCAGGGAGATCAGGTAGAGGTGCTAAACCCGGGGAAGTTTTTATCCAAACGCGACAACCAGAAAATTCCGCGATTCAATTTGCTAAAACTCATGATCATGAAGGTTTTAGTAAAGAAGAAATGGGATTTCGAAAACCCTTGAATTATCCACCTTACACTCGTTTGATTAAGTTTACACTAAAAGGAAAAGATGAGTCTCTGGTTTCGAAAGCGGCCCATAGTCTTAGAAATGTGATAGAAAGAGTAGTTCCAGATTTGGAAATACTTGGACCATCTTCTTCTGCTATTGGGTGGATGAACAGAAACTATTTCTGGGAAGTAACACTTAAAATTGAGCCTGATAAAGGAGCTGGCTACATTGAGGCATTATTGGAAAAAGTGATGGAAGTTTATGAAAGGGACTCTGCCATTAGCATAGCAGTAGTTCGTATAAATATTAATGTAGATGCAATTCGTTAAAAATTTGCAATAGGTTACAGAAAGTAAGTATTTCCTGTCAATATATATTCATTATGAAACTATGGGCGAACAACGAGTAAAACTGGCTAAAACGAACGAGCAAGTTCAGTCTTTTATGAAAAACGTACTTAAAGATATACGTGCGTTAAAAAGAATGCTTGACGAAGAATGGTTCGAAACGGATATCATTCGTATTGGAGCTGAACAGGAATTATGCTTAATAGACCAAAATGCAAAGCCTTTTCTAAATGCGGGTGGTGTGCTCGAAAAATTAGGTGGTGAAAGTGAAATTTTTACTACAGAATTTGCAAAATTCAATCTTGAGATTAATGTAAACCCCCCACTTGAATTTACAGGCGATGCACTCTCACAAATGGAACAAAGTCTTCAAAAGAATGTGGAGTTAGTGCGCTCGGCAGCAGAAGAATTTGGTGCTGAGGTTTTATTAACCGGAATCCTTCCAACAATAAGAAAAGCTGATGTAAGTATTAAAAGTCTTACAGATATCCCAAGATATAGAGCTCTCTGTGAAGCAATTGATAATCTGAGAGGCAAGGAATACGAGCTTCGTATTCAGGGCATGGATGAATTGCTTATGAAGTTTGACACGCCAATGCTGGAGGGATGCAATACAGGATTTCAAGTCCACCTTCAAATAAAGCCAAATGAATTCGTTTCTAAATATAATGTAGCGCAGGCTATTACCGCTCCGGTGTTAGCAAGTGCGGTTAATTCGCCTCTTTTTCTGGGAAAACGACTTTGGGCAGAAACGAGAATCGCATTATTTCATCAATCGGTAGATACCCGAGGAGTAGGTGAACATATTAGAGAAAGTAGTCCAAGGGTAATGTTTGGTACTGAATGGTTGAAAGATTCTATTCTGGATATCTATAAAGAAGATATTTCCAGATTTAGAGTTTTATTAAGTTCGAATATTGAAGAGAATACCGAGGAATTATTAAATAATGGAATCCCTCCAAAGTTGATGGCTTTAAATGTGAACAATGGAACGGTATATAGATGGAACAGACCATGTTATGGCATTGGGGGTGGAAAACCTCACTTAAGAATTGAAAACAGAGTACTTCCTTCGGGGCCTACTGTTATCGACGAAATGGCAAATACGGCCTTTTGGTTGGGGTTATTAAACGGGCTGGAAGATGAATATGCAGATATAACCAAAGAGTTGGAATTCGATGATGCCAGGATGAATTTCTTTGCAGCTTCAAAAATGGGTATGGACACAAAATTTGAGTGGACAAAAGGGCGAAAAATATCTGCGAAGAATTTAATTTTAGACGAACTATTACCTATTGCTAAATCTGGACTTCATAAAGCAAATATCGATGGTTCAGATATTGATACCTATTTAGGTGTTTTAAAAGACCGTGTAGTGTCTTCCCAAACCGGCGCTTATTGGGTTGTTAAATCCTATGCGAATTTAACGAAAGAAAATAATCGCGAGCATTCAGTTTCTGCAATTACAACTTCAATGCTAAAAAATCAAAAGAAAGGGGAGCCGGTTCATAAGTGGGGGTTAGCAAAATTTCAGGATATGGATAATTGGAAACCATCGAATTTGATGGTTGAAGAATTTATGACAACCGATCTTTTTACCGCTCGAAAAGAAGATTTAATCGAGTTTACCTCAAATCTAATGGATTGGAGAAAAATTCGATATATACCCATTGAAGATGACCAAAAACATCTGGTTGGGTTAATCTCGATGAGAATGGTGCTCAGAGAATATTCAAAAATGGTGAATGAAGGAAAAGATGTTACTAATTTACCCGTTAGCGATTTTATGATTCAAAATGCAATAACCATACATCCAGAAGCTTCGATAATCGAAGCTATGAATATCATGCAGGATCAAAAAATAGGGTGTCTTCCGGTAGTGAAGAATAGTCGATTAGTTGGTATTATTACCGAAGGTAATTTTATGAATATATCAAGGCGTTTGTTGAGAGCACTCGCTGAAGAAAATGATGAGAAGGGGTAGATGGAAATCTTCCAGGAAGTAGAAAAAGAACATACAGAGCGAATACTTAAGCACTTTATTGGAGATGTTAGAGGAGAGCATCCCGGGCCCACAGTAATAGCCATTGCCGGAATTCACGGAAATGAGCCAACGGGAGTTGCTGCAATAGAAGAGCTCATTAATCTTTTAGAACCTCTTAAAGAATTTATTTGTGGACGATTTGTTGGATTAAAGGGAAACCTCGAAGCTTTAAAAAAAAATCACCGGTTTATAGATGAAGATATGAACCGCCTTTGGGTAACTTCTATTCTAGACAAAATAAGAAGAACCCCTTTTGAAGAATTATCTAGTACAGATAGAGCGGAGGTTAAAGAGCTTTTATGTATTTTGGATCCCATCGTTTATAGTGATGAAGAAGTCATCTACATAGACTTGCATACTTTCTCAGGGTCAGGAGGAATGTTTAGTATTACCCCTCGAGAAGAAAGGCACATAGAATTGTTAACTCAACTGAAAGTACCTTTAATTTTTGGAATTCAGCATACACTTATAGGAACCTCTATGGAATATGTTGAAGATGCAGGGCACGTAGGCTTTGCTTTTGAGACTGGCACACATGGTACAAAAGAAGCTGAAGAAAATGCTCTTGCAGGTATGATGGTTTTATTAGTGAGCAAAGGTGTTATTTCTGCTGATAAAGTACATGAATTCAGTAAATTCTACAGTTATTTGATGAATAAAGTTAATGGATTCCCTCATAAAGTGAATTTTCACTATAAGCATATAATTGAAGAAGGGGATGAATTTGTAATGAACCCGGGATTTAAGAACTTTGATACGGTATCGAAGGGTGATTGGCTTGCCAGTGATAAACATGGAAAAATTAAAGCTCAATCAGACGGCTATTTGTTAATGCCACTATATCAGGAACAGGGAAATGATGGTTTTTTTATAGTGAGGGATTGTGAGTAAAAAAAACTCGTTAAATGATTATCAATTTATAGATGGGAGTAGACTTTCTTCTGTAATTGAAGCGCTCATCTTTGCTAGCGATGAGCCTATCTCTGGTGATAAAATCAAAAAGATCATTATTGATAATGAAGAGCAAATCGAAATTGATGAAAATACAGTTGCAGATTTCGTTGAGAAATTAAATCAACGTTATGATGAAAATGGATTAAGTTTTAGAATTGAAAAATTGGCAGGCGGATATACATTCGTTACTCAATCTAAGTTCCATTACTGGCTTAGTGTATTTCAACATGAAAATGCATTCAGAAAACTGTCTCAGTCTGCAATTGAAAGTTTGTCGATTGTTGCATACCGCCAACCCATTACGAAACCTGAAGTAGATCAGATTAGAGGAGTAGATTCTGGCTATATCATTCGTCAATTAATGGAAAAAGCACTAATTGAAGTTGGTGGCAGAGCAGACGGACCCGGGAAACCGCTACTCTACAAAACAACGAAACACTTTTTACGTCACTTTGGGCTTAATTCGGTTCAAGACTTACCTAAACCCCGTGAGATTGAAGAGATACTTAAAGACGATGATATGGCGGAACATCGGCAATTATTACTAGAGCGCCAGTTAATGATGGATGATTTTGAAGAAGAAGTTGATCATTCAAATGAAGAATCATTTAAAGGGATAAAAGATGAATCTCCAGAAGATGATATAGATTCAAGTGAGGAAGAATAACATGAAAAAAGGAAAACGATTACCAGGACAAATCCCTAAGAGAAAAAGTAAATCTAAAAAAGAGAAACCAACTACGATAGATCAAAATTACTCAAGTACCGAAGAAATTCGGCTTAATAAATTTATTGCTCATGCTGGTTTATGCTCAAGACGAGAAGCTGATGTATATATAGGGGATGGAAAAGTTCAGGTAAATGGAAAAGTAATTACTGAAATGGGCTTTAAAGTCCGCCGTAAAGATGATGTTATTGTTGATGGGCAGAAAATCACACTAGAGCCATTTGTTTATCTATTACTTAATAAGCCTAGAAACACCATTACTACAACTGACGATGACCGCGGAAGAAACACCGTGCTTGATGAAGTAGAAAATGCAACTGGGTACAGGGTATATCCGGTAGGCAGATTAGATAGAAATACTACAGGTTTGCTAATTCTTTCTAATGATGGTGATTTGGCTCATCGGTTAATGCACCCTAGTTATAGCGTACGTAAAACATACGAAGTAGAAACTAAAAGAGAGTTAACAGATACGGAACTCGGGGAATATACAAAAGGAATCGAGCTTGAAGATGGGGTTGCAAAAGGACATAATATCAAGACTTTTGCGGATCTTAAGCGAACATTTCAAATCTCAGTATTCGAAGGAAGAAACCGATTAATACGAAGAATGGTTGAATTTCATGGGACTGAAGTTACAAAGCTGAAACGAATTGAATACGCAGGATTAGATCTAAAAGATGTACCAATGGGACGGTGGCGTTACTTAAAGCAAAATGAAATAAACGATCTCAGAAAACTTGTAAAACTTGATATTCTCGACTTTAAAAAAGGATAAAATTAAGTTTTAATTAAACTTATACTATCCGTTAAATTATTTTAATGAAATGCTAAGATTTTAAAATATTGTCAGTTTTACTTTTTAGTTCATGTAATAAACTTAGAGGGATTTGCATTATTGCCTTATAAAAACCCCTTTCATAGTAGTTTTGAAGAAAAAAAGTAAAAAATATTACTTTTTTTGTTTTCTAAATATGTAAGTTCAACGACTAATGCTTTATTAACTGGTGGGTTTTTTAAAGTCTCTAAATTCTAAACTAATTAACGATGTTTCTATGAGAAAACTAATATTAATAAGGAACTGTGTAATAGCATTCATTATGACTCTTGTTATAACTGGGTCAGCTTTTGCACAAAATAGGGTAGTAACAGGTGTTGTAATAGATACCGACTCCCAGGAACCCATACCTAGTGTTACAGTCCTATTACAAGGAACTGCAAAAGGTGTAGCTTCTGATGTTGATGGTAGATACGAATTATCATTAACACAGGAAGAATTCAACGGCGGTATTTTACTATTCTCTTCTGTTGGTTATATAACCAAAGAAGTAGCCATTAATGGTAATACCACTATAAATGTTACACTAGACTTAGATGTGGCTTTACTTGACGACGTAGTTGTAGTTGGTTATGGTTCTCAGATTAAAGAGAAAGTAACTGGTAACATCTCATCAGTAAATGCAGCCGACTTCGAAACAGTCCCGGTTAATAGCTTTGAAGAAGCAGTGCAAGGTCGTGCTGCAGGTGTATTTATAAATGCAGATAATGGTAAGCTTGGTGGAGGGATTACTGTTCGAGTTAGAGGTACATCTTCTATTACGGCAAGTGCTCAACCATTATATGTAATTGATGGTATTCCTGTAACAACTAATAACCTTTCGAGCAATGGTGCGGAAACAAATCCTTTAGCTGATATAAATCCAGATGATATCGAATCAATCGATATTCTTAAGGATGCAAGTGCTTCTGCCATTTATGGTGCTCGGGGCGCAAATGGTGTAGTTTTAATCACTACAAAGTCTGGAGTTGTTGGTGATACAAAAATCGATGTTAGTTATAAAGTTTCTACTCGCGAGCCATCAAATAATAAAGATTGGTTGAATGGGCCTGAGTATCTAGAGCTTTTTGATGAAGCATTCGCTAATTCTTCATCTGATGGTACTGTAAACGGAACTCTTTTTGGATTTACAAGAGACGGTCTTTATGACTTAGTAATTCCAGGTTGGGATGCAAATGTTGATAGTGACTGGCAAAGTGAAGCTTATCAAGATAATACTTCACAAACCTTTGACATTTCTGCTAGTGGTGGAGATGCTAAAACAAGATTTTATGTAAGTGGTAGTGTGGATGATCAAGAAGGCCATGTTATTGACGATGCTTTCCAACGTGTAAGCGGGCGTTTAAATCTTGACCATAACGTAAATTCTAAGCTTGATATTGGAATGAATTTCAGCTTATCAAGAACTGATAATCAACGTTTGTCTAACGATAACGCATTCTCTACACCAATTCAGTTAGTTGCACAACCTCCAATCCAGCCAATATATAATGATGACGGAACTCCATATGACAATACATTATATTTTAATGGTGTGTTATACAGAGAAGGTAATACTTACGAAGCAACGATTTTCCGAACCATAGGAAAAGCTTACGCCAACTATGACATTACTCCTGAACTAACCTTAAGAGGTGATTTAGGGCTTGACTTACTTGATCAGCAGGAAAAAGCTTGGTGGGGTAGTACTGTTGCAAGAAATACAGGTGATGCTACTGGTTCAGCTTTCAATTCGTTCGATAGAATTACAAACCTTAATACAAATATTTATTTAGAGTATCTCAAAGATTTTTCTACGGAGCACTCTGTTAATGTTGTTTTAGGTAGTTCGTACCAAAATTCACTTAGAGAATTTAATGATGTTACTGCTGCAGGATTTGCAAATGATGATCTTCGTCAAGTTAGTGAAGCTGCAAATGTACAAGGCTATAATGGTGGATCAACAGAATACTCTTTTACAGGATATTTTGGACGTCTAAACTATAGTTTTCAAGACAAGTACCTTCTTACTTTAAGTGGGCGCGTAGATGGTTCATCTCGATTTGGTGAAGATAGTCGTTATGGTTTCTTCCCTGCAGCTTCAGCAGGTTGGATTCTAAGTAATGAAGAGTTCCTAACTAGCTTAGATGTTGTAAGCTTCTTAAAAGTTAGAGCTAGTGCTGGACAAACCGGTAATGCAGCCATTGGAAACTTTGACTCTAGAGCACTTTATGGTTCTGGTCTTTATGGCGGTACACCATCTCTTGAAGCAACAAGAAGTCCAAATCCGGATTTAAAGTGGGAAACTACTACCCAATATAATTTCGGTCTTGATTTCGGATTATTCTCAGACAGAGTAACCGGTGAAATTGATTACTACATAAAAAATACTGAAGATTTACTTCTCGATGTAAATGTGCCTGCTACTTCTGGTGCTCCTGGTCAGCAACAAACAAGAAACGTAGGTGAACTTGAAAATAAAGGGATCGAATTACTTCTTACAACCAGAAATGTTGTTGGAGACTTTAACTGGTCAACTACGTTCAACATTGGTCGTAACAGAAATGAGATTACTAATATTGATGGTCAAATTATTACATCAGGTATAAACAGAGCTATCGAAGGCGAAGCCATAGGTGTGTTCTTTGGTTATGAGTATGCTGGTGTTGATCCTGCAAATGGTGATGGGTTATACTATGTAAATAGTGCAGATGGAATCGATCATAGTACAGGTACTACTAATGATCCAGATTTAGCAAACCGAGTTGTAATTGGTGATCCGAATCCTGATTTCCAAGGTGGTATTACCAATAATCTAAACTTTAAAGGTTTCGATCTAAATTTCTTCTTTCAATTTGTTTCTGGAAATGAGATTTATAACGGTGGTGGAATTTACCAGTCTTGTAATGCTTGTTATTTTGACAATCAAACTAGAGATCAGCTAGACAGATGGCAAAACCCTGGCGACATCACCGATGTTCCACAGGCACGTTTATTTGATAGTAATGGAGATGAAAACTCTACTCGCTACGTAAGTGATGGTAGCTACATTCGCTTAAAGAATTTAACTTTTGGTTATAATTTGCCAGCAAATGTATTGAGTAATCTATCTCTTCGAAGAGCTAGACTATATTTCTCAGGAACTAACCTATTAACTTTTACAAGCTATGAAGGCTGGGATCCTGAAGTAAACGCAGATTATTTAGGAGGAAACATCGCTTTTGGTAGAGATTTCTATTCCGCACCACAAGCAAGAATGTATACCTTTGGTATTGACATTGGATTTTAATCACAACCCAAATCAACATTAATAAATCAAGTTTAACTATTATGAAAATGATTAATAAAACAATAACAACGACACTAGCATTTGCTGTCCTATTGTTTGCAGGTTGTGATGGATTACTAGATACAAAGCCAACCGATGCAATAGATGCAGAAACCGCAACCGCGACACCAGAAAATTTGGACGCCGTACTTTTGAGTACTTATGATTCAATATCTGATGATGATTTGTTTGGCGGTGAAATACAAATGGATGCTGACTTACTCGCAACCGATGTAAATGCACCAGAGATAACTTTTACGGGAACATTTGGTTATTTACAAGAAATCGCTTCTCAAAGCATTCGAGTTTCAAATGGACAGGCATTTGCAACTTGGGCTGAAGGATATTATGGTATAAACCAAGCAAATATTGTACTCGCAAATATTGAAACATACGATGCAGCTGATCGTGATGCGAAAGCAGCTGAAGCTCTATTTGTTAGAGGTACAATTTATTTCGAGCTTGCTAAAGCTTATGGTCTGCCTTACAGTGCTGGTAATACCACTACTAATTTGGCAGTTCCTATTGTTCTAGAACCAGATAATTTCGAATTGGTTTCTCGAGCAACCGTTGAAGCGGTATACGATCAAGCGGAAGCAGATTTAATTGCTGCAAGAGATGGTCTTTCTACTTCAAATGGTGTTTTAGCAACTTCTCATGTTGCTAATGCAATGCTTTCAAGACTATACCTTCAAAAAGGTGAGTTCCAGGCTGCTGCAACTGCTGCTAATGCAGTTATTCAGTCTGGCGATTTCACGCTAACGGCGGATTTTGCAGATGCATTTAATAACGCTACGAATAGTTCAGAAGACATATTTGCTCTTCAGGTTTCAGAAACCGATGGTGCACAGTCACTAAATACTTTCTATGGATCTAGTGGAGCTGGTGGTCGTGGCGATATCAGCATCAATGCTGCTCATACAAATCTTTATGAAATCGGAGATGCTCGCGGAGCTTTCTTCTATAATGATACAGATGGAGACCCGTCTACACCATTGAGGACTACTAAGTGGCAAAATCAATATGGTAACATCCCTGTTGTGAGACTAGCTGAAATGTACTTAACACGTGCTGAAGCTAATTTCAAATCTGGAGTAGCTCAAGTTGGACCGAACACACCGTTAGCTGATGTAAACGTAGTTCGTGATAGAGCAAATCTTCTTCCACTCTTAACAGTTGACGAAGCTGCAATTCTACTTGAAAGAAAGTTAGAGTTAGCATTTGAAGGTCAGTTATTGCATGATTTGAAGAGAACTCAAAGATCAATTGGAACCTTTGCCTATAATTCGGGAGAACTTATTTTCCCGATCCCGCAGGCTGAGCGAGATGTGAATCCAAATTTAGAGCAAAACAGCGCTTATACAGCAAACTAGTATTTGTTCTTAAAAAATTTAAAAGCCCCTGCTCGATAGAGTAGGGGCTTTTTTATTACTTTTTACAGCCGAAATTAATTTTCCGCTTGATTGACAAATTATGTTATCGGACCTTATAAGTCTGAAATATATTTAACAAAAACTAACATATAAACAGTATGAAGTACGGAGTTATCAACCAAGGGCGTATACTTGCCTTTATTGTATGCGGATTCTTGGTTTTATCTGGTTGTAAAACAACAGAACCAGCCACATCATCATCACAATCTTCAAGATCTGCCAGACCAGGGCAAACTAGTGGAGAGATGAAAAAGTATAGTGAAGTAATAACGAAAGATGCAGTTTCGGACGAAGGTCTATTCAACGTGCATAAAGTAGAAGACAAGTACTATTTCGAAATCCCGGCAAGTATGCTTGACAGAGAAATGCTATTAGTTACTCGTGTAGCTGGTTCTACTCAAAATCTAAGTTTTGGTGGAGCAGGTCAAAAAGCCCGAGGACAACAAGTAGTACGATGGCAGCGAAAAGATAACTCTATAATGCTAAGGCACGTATCTTTTTCAAGTGTAGCTAATGAAGACGATCCTGTTTACAACTCAGTTCGAAATAATAATTTTGAGCCTGTAATTTATACCTTCGAGATTGAAGCAGATAAAACCGATAGCACCGGTTTAGTGTTTGATGCAACTAAATTATATACCACAGATGTTGCATTATTAAGCGGATTAAGCGACGGACAAAGAAGAAATTTCCAAGTTCGCAGACTGGATGGCAGTAGAAGTTTTGTAGAAAGAATGTCTAGTTATCCAAGAAATTTGGAAGTGCGCCACGTACTCACTTATGACGCTGGTTCTCCACCAGATGATGGCGTTACCGGTACGATCTCACTTGAAGTGAATCAGTCTATGATTTTACTTCCTGATGAACCTGCTGTACCTAGAAATTGGGATCAAAGAGTCGGGTTTTTCTCAATTAGTCAATACGATTATAGCTCAGATGAACATAGAGCTGCAACCAACAGATTTATAACTAGATACAAACTTGTTCCTAAAGATAAAGAAGCATATTTAAGAGGAGAACTTGTAGAGCCAGAAGAGCCAATTATATACTATCTAGATCCTGCTACTCCTGAAAAATGGAGAAGTTATTTAATAGCAGGTATTGAAGATTGGCAAGTTGCTTTTGAAGCAGCAGGTTTCAAGAATGCTATTATTGGTAAAGAAGCACCAACACCCGAAGAAGATCCAGAATTTTCTCCCGAAGATGTTCGCTACTCTGTTATGCGATATATCACAAATCCTATTCAAAATGCCCAAGGACCACACGTTCATGACCCAAGAACAGGTCAAATCTTAGAAAGTGATATCCTATGGTATCATAATATTCAAAACTTGCTTAGAAACTGGTATTTCATCCAAACAGCTGCTTCTAATCCATTAGCAAGAAATGTAAAAATGTCGGACGAAATTATGGGCGATATGCTTCGTTTTGTAATGGCACACGAAGTTGGCCATACCTTAGGATACCCACATAATATGGGTTCTAGCGTTGGATATACTGTTGAGCAACTAAGAGATCCTGAGTTTACATCTGCAAATGGTACTGCACCATCAATCATGGATTATGCACGATTCAATTATATCGCTCAGCCTGGAGATGGAGTCACTCAATACTATCCACAAATTGGTGAATATGATAAGTGGGTCACAAAATGGGGCTATTCTTGGCTTCCAGATGTTGAGAAACCAAGTGATGAAGATGAAACCTTAAATGACTGGATTGTAGCTAACGGAGACGATCCACTTTACTGGTTTGGATATGCAAATGGAATTGATCCACGATCACAAACAGAAGCGATTGGTGATGATGCCATGCGTGCTAGTGAGCTTGGTTTAGCAAATCTTCAGGTAATCACTGATAACTTAATTGATTGGGTTGAAGCTCCCGGAGAAGATTTTTCTGATTTATCTGAACTTTACAGCAATGTAATTGGGCAGTGGAGAAGATATATGGGACATGTTACTACTTATGTTGGTGGTGTGTATCAAACGTATAAAACCTATGATCAGGGTGGAGAAGTTTATGAAGTCGTTTCCAAGTCTGATCAACGAAGAGCATTGGCATTTTTGAACAAGCATGCTTTTTCAACGCCAACTTGGGCATTCAACAAAGATATCCTGGACAGAATTAATTCGTCTACAGCAGTAGAAACATTTAGAGGAGCACAAGCAGGTGTTCTAAATAATGTGATGAGTCCCGATAGAATTGCTCGATTAGTTGATAATGAAACTCGTGCTGACGGAGAAACCTATACTGCTTTTGAAATGATGGATGAGCTTCGTGGTGGAGTTTGGAGTGAGTTAAGAGCAAACCAAAATATTGGAGTTCATAGAAGACATCTACAAAGAGCTTATATCGAAAGAGCAGAATATTTGATGACGGAAGAACCTCCTCGAGGCGGATTCTTTGGTTCTAATTATGATGTTAGCCAGTCTGATATTCGTCCTATAGTTCGCAATGAATTAACAATCCTCAAAAGAGATATCAATAATCGATTGAACGCCGGTAATGTAAACCGCGCTACCAGAGTTCATCTTGAAGATGCAAGTGCAAGAATTGATGATATACTTGAAAGAGACAACGATTAAGATAGTCTAGTTTTTTAAAGGGTGATGTTTAACTATATCACCCTTTTTTATTTTATTAATAAGTTGGAGGAAATATGAGAAAGGGATTTTTATTATTGTTGAGTTTGGTAATGATTACACCACTTACCGCACAGCAATTAGATATGGATTTATTGAAAGGTATTGAGCCCCGTAATATTGGTCCTGCAGGTATGAGTGGACGAATTACAGCTGTTGATGTAGTAGAAATGAATCCAGACATTATGTATGTGGGATCTGCATCAGGTGGAGTTTGGAAATCTGAAAGTGGTGGAGTTGCATGGGATCCAATTTTTGATGAATACGGTGCAGCTTCAATTGGGGCAATAGATATTTACCAGAAAAGTCCAAGTATTATATGGGTTGGAACCGGAGAGGGAAATCCAAGAAATAGCCAAAGTGCTGGAGCTGGAATTTATAAAAGTTTGGATGGTGGTCGTTCTTTTAAGCTGATGGGACTTGAAGGAACTCGAAATATCCATAGAGTGATCATTCACCCTGACGATCCAAATACAGTATATGTTGGAGCACAAGGCAACGCCTGGGCTGACACAGAAGATCGCGGAGTATATAAAACCACCGACGGAGGAAAGACCTGGGAAAAGATTCTCTATAAAAATAGTAGAACTGGAATTGCTGATTTAGTTATGGATCCAATCAACCCAAACAAAATGTTTGCTGCGATGTGGGAGTTTCGAAGATGGCCATGGTTCTTTGAGTCAGGGGGCGAAGGTTCTGGATTATTTATGACGGTAGACGGTGGAGAAAACTGGAAAGAGATAACTTCTGAAGATGGACTCCCGAAAGGAGAATTAGGTAAAATTGGGATAGCCATTGCACCCAATAAAACGAATGTGGTTTATGCTCATATTGAATCCAGTGAAAATGGTATTTATAGAAGTGATGATGGCGGTTATACCTGGGAACTTCGCCAAACGGTAGAAAAAGACCCAGAAGTAGGAGATAGACCTTTTTATTATGCTGAAATATATGTTGATCCATTTAACGAAAACCGAGTGTACAGCATTTATACTTATATCTCTATAAGCGAAGATGGAGGAAAGTCATTTGAAAGTCTCTATCCGTTTTATAACTGGGTTCACCCCGATCATCATGCATTTTGGTTAAGTAAAACCAGTCCTGGATTTATGATCGACGGAAACGATGGAGGATTAAACATCACTTACGACGGAGGTGAAACTTGGCGATTCATCGAAAACATTCCTGTAGGCCAATACTACCACGTTAATGTAGATATGGAAATCCCTTACAATGTGTATGGTGGAATGCAGGATAATGGTTCTTGGCAAGGTCCAGCGTATGTTTGGAGACAAGGCGGTATCAGAAATTCTTACTGGGATGAACTCTATTTTGGTGATGGTTTTGATGTGATGATGGACCCAAGCAATTCAAGGTATCTTTACGCGATGTCACAGCAAGGGAATATTGGACGAGTAGACCGAGAAACAGGAAGCTCGAGATATGTTAGGCCAACCCATCCTGATGGTGAAACACTTCGTTTCAATTGGAATGCTCCAGTTAATTTCGATCCATTTGATGAGGAGACGATCTACTTTGGAAGTCAGTTTGTTCATAAATCAACCGACCGTGGTGAGACATGGGAAATTATTTCTACTGATTTAACAACCAACGATACGACTAAACAAAAGCAACATGAAAGCGGTGGAATTACCATGGACGCTACGGGCGCTGAAAATCACACCACCTTACTCGCCATCGAACCAAGTGCGTTAGAAAAAGGAGTTATTTGGGCTGGTAGCGATGATGGATTAATTCATGTTACAAGAAACGGTGGGCAGGATTGGGAGAACGTCTCTAAATTCCCAAAAGAAGTAAAAGCAGGTAGTTGGATTGCTCAAATAAAAGCGTCAACATTTAATGCTGCGGAAGCATTTGCTGTAGTTAACGATTATAGACGAGGAAGCTGGACTCCGTATATTTTACATACTACAAACTTTGGAAAAACATGGACAAATATTGTTCAGAATAAAGGATTGGAAGGATATACTCTTTCTTTCGTTCAGGATTTAGTTGAACCAAACTTAATGTTTGTTGGTACAGAGCTCGGACTTTATGTTACTATTGATGGTGGAAATACTTGGACTAAATGGACCAATGAATATCCAACAGTATCAACTTATGATATGGTGATTCACCCACGCGAACATGATTTAGTAATTGGTACCTTTGGACGCTCTTTCTGGGTAATGGATGATATTCGTCCACTTCGAGAATTAGCAAAAAATGGAGCTGATGAATTGAGCAAAACAATCAAAGCCTTTCCTTCACCGGATGCATATTTAGCAGAATGGAGACAAGCAATGGGGAGTCGTTTTGCAGCAGATGGAATGTTCTTTGGAGATAACAGACCCAGTGGAGCTATGCTCAGTTATTCTGTAGACATGCCCGAATCTGAAGAAGGTGAAGAGAAGAAAAAAGAAGAAAAAGTAAAAATCGAAATTTTCGATGCTTCAGGTGAAAAAATAAGAACGTTAGAAACTACTCCAGATCAAAACGGAATTAATCGAACACGCTGGGGATTGGAAAGAAAAGGAGTTTCTTTTCCTAGTAAAAATGCTCCCAGACCAAATGCCTCTGAACCTGGAGGAGCCGACGTACTGCCAGGAACCTATAAAGTTAAATTTACTTATAGAGATGCGTCGGATTCAATCATGGTAAAGGTTCACACTGATCCAAGAATTGAAATGCCACTAAGTGCCTTAAAAGCAACTTCTGAGTTTGTGGATGCTTCCAATGAGGTTGTAACTAATCTAAGTAAAGCTGTTTCCAAACTTCGAGAAGCGAAAAGCATTGTTGATATCAACGAACAACTTTTAAAATCTGACTCACGATCTAAAGAGGAAATTCAAGAAACAATGGATATCCATAACGAAACTAAAAAGAATATTGATCAACTCTTTGATCATATATTTGGAGAAGAAGACGATCGGCAAGGCATTACAAGTAATCCAACAGTTACAGTAATGAACCGATTATTTGGATATCGTAGATATCTGGGAGGAGACTTCGACGGTCCCGGAGCTACCGAAGAAAATCTACTTCGATTAGCACGTAAAGCAGTAGATGAAGCAGTTTCAGAAATTGAAGACTTCGTAGCTACTGATTGGGTTGCATATCAAGTAGCCATTGAGGCTGCGGAGCTAAGTCCATTCAAAGCACTGGGTGACGATAACTAATAAGTTTGATGATTAAATCAAAAGCCTGTTTCAAATTTTGAGACAGGCTTTTTTGTTATGCACTCATTTTTGTAAAAGGAGGAGCTCCTAGAAGAATTTAACTATAGTACTGAAACCGCTTCGTTCCTCGCGGATGGATAGTCTATGTAAGGAGCTATTCAAAAAGGACTCGAATCGGGAAGTATTCGACGAAGTAATCTCTATGCTCTTGCCTACAACCTTGAGTTCAACCCTTATTTTGGATATGGAACTAGCTTTGTTTTTTTATGATTTTGTGGCATACTTACAGCAACTAATAATTTAATATGGAACCATTTATAGAGTTTTTCGAAAATATTCCCACAGCATTTCGTGCAGGGATGCTCATTGGTGGAATTTTTCTTTTCTGGATTATAGAAGGCGTTTTTCCCCTCTTTGAATTTGGATACAAAAAAATACGCCACGCAGGAATTAACCTGTTTTTGAATGGGCTGTTTTTGGTAATTGGATTAGGGTTTGCAGGTTTATTGGTGTGGTCTTCAGATTTGGTAACCAATAAAGGATTTGGTGTTTTACAATGGATTGAAATGCCCCTTTGGGTTCAGGCAATAGTTGGCGTGTTATTACTTGATTTTTTTGGAGCTTATTTGATTCACTGGATTGAACATAAAGTGAAATTCATGTGGAGATTTCATCTGGTACACCATTCAGATACTACCGTTGATGTAACCACAGGATTACGTCATCATCCGGGAGAGGCAGTATTTCGTATGGTGTTTACAATTATCGGGGTGATATTGGTTGGGGCACCGATTTGGATCATTTTTTTATATCAAAGCATTTCAGCACTCTTTGCACATCTGACACACGCCAATATTAATATGCCTAGAAAAATTGATCGCGCTTTGTCGTTGGTGTTTATTACTCCTTTGATGCATAAAGTTCATCATCACTATACTCAGCCATTAACCGATACGAATTACGGTAATATATTTTCAGTTTGGGATCGGATGTTTGGAACATTTGCTCAGGTAGATGAAATGACTGAATTGAAATACGGTATCGATACGCATATGGATCCTAAAGAAAATGATAATCTTGGAAATCTGTTAAAAATTCCATTTCAGAAATACCGCCCACCAAAAGGATCTAAGTTTGGTGATGATGAGTAGCAAAGAAATTGGATATCAACTGCCAATCCATTTTTTAAAATTAGCAGAACGATTGATACTAACAACGGAATCCAATTCACCAGAAACAACAGGTTCTAAATGTAATTTGATGCGACTTCTAGACCACGCTTCCATTCTTTTAATAGCATTCATATTAACCAAGTATTTTCTGTTGATTCGAAAGAATGTTTTAGGATCAAGTAATTCTTCCAAAGCATCTAAAGAGTATTCAATCGGTAAGGTTTTACCATCAAAGGTTTTTGAATATACACTCTTATCCATTGCATAAAAGTAGGCAGCATCTTCTACTTCAAGCTTTTTTAAAGTATTTCCAATAGTTATCAAAAACCTCTTTTTATATTCTAATTTTTCATTTTGGTAGGTTGAAATAAGTGACTCTAAGTCTATAGCAAAACCAGATTTAATTTTTCCGAATTTTTCCAGACTTTTCTTTAAATCCTGTTTTTTGATCGGCTTTAATAAATAAGAAATACTATTTAATTCGAAGGCTTTAATTGCATATTGATCATATGCGGTAGTAAAAATAACAGGAGTTGATACCGATATTTTATCAAATATGCTGAAGCTTAAGCCATCAGATAACTGAATATCCAGAAAGATTATGTCAGCTTTGTTAAGCATCAACCATTTTATAGATTCTTTTATAGAACCAATTTTGGCAAGAATAGTACAATCTGGTTCCAATTCCTGAAGCATTTCTTCAAGCCGTAAAGCAGCTATTTTTTCATCTTCAATGATCAGATAATTCATAGTCCTTCATCATTAATTAAGGGAAGAGTAACTTTGTACTCATTTGTTCCAACTCTAAATTCAGGTAGGCTACCACCTAGTAATTCATAACGCCTTTTCAAATTCAATTGACCGGTTCCTCTTGAATTCCGAGATGAAATCTTAAGCTGTATATTATTAGTTATTACAAGATTGTTTTCAGAATTTGTAATGGTGATTTGTAACGGTTTATCGTCATCAATTAAATTATGTTTACAAGCATTTTCTAAAACTACCTGCAAAGAAAGTGGTGGCAATAAAGCGGTAAGAATTCGAGTGGGTAAGTCAATATGAAACTTAAGTTGTTCTCCATATCTGATTTGTTGAAGGAACATGTAGGAGCGGGCAAAACTTATCTCTTCATCAACTGAGACCACAGGTTTTTCTATGGTCTCGAGTACGTAGCGATAGATATTTGAAAATTCATCTATAAAATCTTGCGCCTTTTTAGTGTCTTTTTCAATTAGACCAGAAAGCACATTCAAGCTGTTAAACATGAAATGGGAGTCGATCTGACTTTTAAGGATTTCAAATCTTAGTTGCGACAACTGGTTTTCTAATTCTCTCGATTTTTCTTTGGAATAATCGCGTTCAATAAAAAATATCCAAGCCTCCAGAATTAAAATCAGGATAATATTTACAACACAAAAAATTAAAACGTTATAAATAAGATTTAGTTGAAGTCCGCCTTCATAAGGATTTATTGAATTCGATAGAATGGTGATAAAAACTGCGACCACAGTTGCAACCATCACACTTAAACCAAGTTGTACTAAAATTCTTCGGAATGTGTGCTTCTCCCAAGAAAAATGCTTGTTCATTTGTTTTATGATCGCTAGGTCAGGGTAGGCAATCATAAAACTTGCCATTAACGAAAGTAGCGAACCAAGAAAAAGGCGAGTTAGAAACTGTAGCGAGCTATCAAGTACAAAATATCCACTAAAATGATTAAAGGTAATTATTACAAATTGTGCACATACAGATATTCCAATGAGAAGTTTGAAGAGGTTTGGAAATGGAATCAAAGTATGGATATCACGAAAGATCATTTTTCTAAAGAGAGTTTTATGATCGAATTCAGGATAAATATAATAGACAAATGTGAAAGAAATATTTAGTCACGAGAACAAAACATTAATTAAAAAGTACTTTGTGAAAAAGAAAACCCTTAATCACAAAGTACCTGTTGTATATAATCTGGTTCACTCAAAACTTAATTGAAAAACCAAGTCGTAAACAATCGTAGTTTAAATTTAGGTTTCGTTCAGTATCACCTGTATCTAAATCTCTAGATAGTGAATTAAGTTTTAAGCTTGGAGTAAAACTCCATTTACTATTTAACGGGATGTCCAGACCTCCTGCAAATTGAAGACCTAAGCCATGTCCGGTATCCTCAATAATATCGCCATCTGTATTTTCGATTTCTATATGGTTGTATAAGCCACTAGCTCGAACAAACCATGCAATCGAATTGGGTTTAAATGGATGCTTAAACTGTAGACCAAAAATGTATCCAGTTTCTTCAAAATCCATATTTGATCCAGCGAATGATTGATCAGCTGAGAACTTATTCCATCCCCATCCAAGGTGTGCACTAACATGAGGCATTAATCTATAATGGAAAATTCCTTCAAATCCAGCACCAACATTAAGATCGGCACCTCCAAGATCTTTATTTGCGATGGAAGGTCCGGAGTTGATTTCAAAACTGAATCGGGATGATTGAGGTTGGGCAAAGCTGTTTAATGCAAAAAAGCTGAACAGAATTACTACTACTAGTTCTTTGGGTTTCATTGTTCTGTGTTTTAAAGTTTATCATTATGGTTAAAAGCTGATCCAAAAATATGCTGAGTGGAAACAGCTTAAAATTTTAACCCGATAAACGTGTGAAAGAGAAAGATGAGCTTGAGTTAATAGAGGATGAGGAGAGAAACACTAACGGTCTCTTATATGAGCCGTAGCGGATTAAATAGTACTAAACTTTCGGATGTAAAGATACTCAATTGAATACAAAAACGGGTTGAGTCACACTCAAAGCGCTATTGCTTCTATACATAGTTGCACTTTCGTTATTTTTTAGTGAAGAGAAATCTAAGAATAGGTTGCAATGGTTTTAGTTAAGTAAAATGTCTCCAAATGGAATAGGTTTTTTAAATCTTTTATTTTCTCTTATTGAGTAATTTATTTGATATAGTTCTGCAGATGCTAAATACTTTCCTGTAACAATCAAAAGAAGAAGATAATGACTACTTAAAAGACGGGATTAGCCTGTCTAATCGTTATATAACTATTCTTAATCATACCTTTGGGAATCTAGGTATTGTAAAATAGAAAGTTGTCCCTTCACCTAATTTAGATTCCAGCCAGATTTTACCGCCCATTCTCTCGATACTTTTCTTAACCATCGACAATCCCATACCAGTCCCCTCATATTTTTGGGCAGTATTAACTCGTTGAAACAAATTGAAAACCTTCTCTTTTTGATTTTCAGGGATTCCAATCCCATTATCATGTACTTGCAGGGTATAATTTTCTTTATTTTCTTCCACCTTAATAGTTATAATCGGGCTTGTCCCTTGTTGAATAAATTTAATTGCATTGGAAAGTAGGTTTTGAAAAACCTGCTCATACCCTGCAAATGAACCTTTTACAACCGGTAATGGGGCACTTGTAATTTGAGCCTTCTTTAGCTTAATTTCTTTTCGAATCATCTGTTTAACTTCTGACAACACCTCATTTAGATCCACAGTTTCGGCAACGCTGAAATTGGAAGTCCGATGATATTCCAATAAATCTTCCAGCATTCTACTTAATCTTGCTCCTCCATCCATGGCCATGTCCATGTAAGTTTGTCCTTTTTCATCCAGATTTTCTCCATACTTTTTTTTCAGTAGTGATAAAAAAGAATTGACCATTCGTAAAGGTTCCCGTAAATCATGTGAAACAGAATAGGTGAACATGGTCATACTTTCATTGATAGCATTCAGTTCTTTATTCAGTAGTTCGATTTTTTGATTTTTTTTAGTCAACTCGCGCTTACGGTTCACCAATTCGTTATTGATGGCTGAAAAATCATTTAAAAAGTCTTCATTCAATTCCTTCTTTTCTATTTCTTTAAGAAGACTGTCAGCCTTTTTTTCTGTCAGCCTGATTTGATTTGCTTGCTCATTATTGATGAGCATTATTTCATTCAATGCTTTTTGTGTGGAACCCAACTCAGTATTACCGCAAAGTAAAATTGTATTTTTCAATAAGTAACCAGAAAATTGGTAGGTAATCTGTTGGTTGTTATAATTCAAGGTAAGGATCGTATTTTCTTCAATAGACTTTTCCTGAACACTGATCCAAAAATCCCCAAGTTGTTTTATAGAGATTGGGGAAAGAAGGCTATGCAGTCCAACAGGTAACGTTATGTTTTCCAAGAGGGAAGCAGTATCTAAATATATTTGCTCTACGGTCCCGTATTTATCACTGGCAAGAATTATTTTATGTTTATTTCTGTTAAGTTTCATTTTATTGATTTACTAATTCATTCGCCACCTCAATAGCCTGATTAGCATCTTGAGCACACCCATCGGCAACCAATTTTTGCCACAAACCCGGAATGGTTAAAAAGGGATAACCTCCAACCATAATTTTTAAATAGGCTAAATCATTATCAGCCTTTATTTTTTTTATTAAAAGAGCCGCTTTGCTTACATGGATGGGTAGGGTAACCGATAGTGCAAGTATATCTGCCTTATGTTCCTTTAATGCCTCCTGTAATTGATGGTCCGGCATATTGGCTCCCAGATAATAGGTGTCCCAGCCATCCATTTCAAAAAAATCGGTAACCATACGTATACCCAATTCGTGCAATTCACCAGAAATGGAACAGGCTACCAATGTTTTTCCCTTACGTTTTGAAGAAAAGATATGCTGATACAGGCCCGACATAATCTGTTGGGTTGCCGCTGTACAATAATGTTCATGTGCAACCGTAATTTTATTGCATTGCCACAGTTGACCTACTTCATATTGCGAAACCTGGAAAATATATTGATATATAGATTTTATTGAAACATCTTGTTCAATCAGTTCGGTTATTAAAAGTGTTGCCTCGCGCCTTTTGCCCTGTAACAAATATTCTAAATAAGTGGCCACTTCAGATTTTAGTGGATTGTCCTCTGTAATAAAGGATAAATTTTCCTCTGTTTTTTCGTTTAGTTTTTCTTTGGCGGCAGTAATGAATTCATTTGTAATTTTTGCATACTGGCTACCCAATATGTCATGAATAGCCTGTTGCACAAAATTAAGGTTATCCTCAAGGTCAGATTCTGGAATATTTCTTGATTTTAGCATATTTGCAGCCCAAAGAATATAATTGGCATACATATCCGGCAGATTCATGGTCAATGCTTCAACCATGAAATTAAGATGAAAAACAGCATCTTCAAAGCATCTTTTTTTGCCAGATTCGCCGTAACGTTTCAGCAACCCGGGATTTTGTTCAAAATGCAAGCGGGTTATGTGATTGGCTAGCTCATTCGATTTTTCTGCAAGCTTCTGTATATTAAATTCGCCCATGTTTAACTACTTATGTATTCATATTTTGTAAGCTCCCGAGACTTTGGTACCAATTTTAATCCCTTCGGAATATATTTATGCGACTCCTTTAGATGATGACGATGCCAGTATTCAAAATCTTTTTCGTTTGCCCAATAGGTAATCAGATGAATTACTGCTGGGTTATTTAATGGACTTAAGACGTCCATCTTAATGAATCCTTTAGCATGTTCCACAAATCTAGGTCGATTTTTAAAAGCATTCTTCACTTCTTGTTCCATTCCATTTTGAATTTCGAATTTACTTATGACTGCTATCATATGTTTGGTTTTAAATATTATAGTGCTTACTGTTAAACTTGTCTAATGTCAAATTTTTTGGTTTTTATTCACCCCATATTATTTTTGCTATCTTACATTTAAGAAAATTAAATTATTTTATATTATACTCTATCTATAATACAATCAATATGTTATTGGTCAATTGGTAATTAACTTTGTTTTATTCCCCAATAGGGCTCACACCAAAATCTTTTGGAATAAAATTAGTTTATTCTTGTATAAAAGAAAGCTACATCAGTAATGTGAAGTTGCGGTAAAAAAGAATTTTATTATTGAACAGCGGTTTGTAAGTAATGAAGCACGACATAAGAGTATCACACATTAAGTTCATGATACCCCAGTTTGATCTTTAAGTTTTGTTCATGATATTCCTATAAAGTCTAAGGATATCATGAATTGAGGGGATTTTTAATAAAGAATAAATATCTTTCTATTCTGATTTCAACATGGAAAAAGCTTTTTATAATCGCTAATGCACTTAACCTACTATTATATTTAGAAGCCTCAAATAGTCTACTTTTTTGGGAAAGAAACGCTCACCATAATCCCAACTCCAACCACCACAAAAGCACCAAGTGGATTTAACCATAAAAACTCGATGGCTTTGGAGTAATTTTCCGGGACTTGTGTCCAGGGTAAAAAGAATGAGTAATCACCAAGGGTTTCAGAATAGAAGAGACGGTCGAAAGTAAAAACAGAGAACATTCCAGATATAAGTCCCGTTAGGGCACCGGTTCCGTTGGCTTTCTTTACCCAAAGTAGTAGTATAAAAACCCCAAGAATAGAGCCATAAAAATAGCTACCAATTTGGTTAATCAACTCAATAATAGATTGTGTTTCACCGAGTGCCAATGCAGAGACGGTAGCAATAACACCCCACAAAGCTGTTACACCACGAGATGATTTTAGGTAATGCGTTTCACCGTGATCTTTCCTATCCAACCGTTGATACCAATCAACAATAGAAACGGTAGTGAGTGCATTTAACTCGCTGTCTATCGAACTCATTGCAGCGGCAAAAATTCCGGCTATAATCAAGCCAACAAACCCAATGGGAATAAACTTGAGGATGAAATATGGGAAGATATAATTGGTGTCATTTACATCGGTTTGTCGAATTTCTGCTTGAAGCGCCAACTCGTTTTGTCTCGCCAAATTTAATTCAGAATCAGCTTGCAGAAAGGCTTGTTGCGAAATCAAATCCCTATTCTTAGCGGCTTCAAGAGCAAGACTTTGTCGCTTTATACGGGCCAGCGTGTATTGTCTGTCAATTAGTTGTTCTCTTTGGATCTGTTCTTCTGTTTGGGCAACAGGTTCGGTTGCCCGAAATGAAATAGGTGCATCGTTAAAAATAAAAAACACATACATCATAACCCCAAGTAGAAGAATGAAGAATTGCATGGGCACTTTTGCATAAGCAGAAAGTAAAAGTGATTTTCGGGCTTCTCCAATCGAAGGAGTGGTTAAATAGCGTTGTACTTGAGTTTGATCGGTTCCAAAATATGAAAGCATTAAAAAGAGTGCGGCAAAAACACCACTCCAAACATTATACTTTTCACTCAAATCGAAATTAAGATCCAGGGCGGTAAGTTTATCCAAACTCCCGGCAAGGTAAAGTGCATCTCCAAAGCCTATGTCTTCAGGCATATTAAAAATGATGATAAAGAAACAAAAAACCAGTCCGAAGATCATGACGGTCATTTGCTTAACATCGGTAGTAATTACACCGGCAACTCCACCAATCATGGTATAAATGGTCGCAATTAATCCTATAATAAGAATGGTAGCGGATAGAGGGAGGCCAAGCAACAAGGCTAAAACATATGAAGGCGCAGCAATTACAGCTCCTAATGCAAGTCCACGTGAAATGAGGAAAAGCCCGCTTGTAGTAAGTCGTGTTTTTAATCCGAAACGTTCTTCGAGTACTTCATAAGCCGTAAAAGCTTTCATCTTACTAAAGAATGGAACTAGAAAAATACAGATAAGAATCATAGCAAACGGAATAGCAAGATACACCTGCACAAACCGCATATCTTCTACATAGGCAATACCTGTTGTGCCAATGAAAGTGATGGCAGAAGCCTGTGTTGCCATAATGGAGAGCCCTGCAGCCCACCAAGGCATGTTTCGTCCGGCAAGTAAATAGCCTTCAATATTATGTGAGTCTTTACCTTTTCTGGTTCCATCCCAGATGGTGTAAGCAAGAAAAGCAAAAAGTACAATCCAGTCTAACCAATGCATGAGTTAAGGTAGATTGAAATAAAAAGTGAACAACCAAAAGAGAAGAACACATGCAATGCCCCAGCAGAACACATCAATGTAGATTTTCTTCCAGTTCGTTTTTTCTGAGAGGTGTTCCATAAATGATTTTGGATTAAATGTATTGGCTACCAGCTAATTTGAATGAGAAAGCTACATTTTTCAAGATTTAATTCAAATTTAATGGGTTTGTATAGGGGTTAAGGAAGTTACATCGGTCTTTAAGGGTAAAGTAACCAAATATTGAATGGGATTTGAGTTTAGAAAACCCATGAATTAAGTAAGTAATGAAACTGAATTTTTTTTCAAATGCTGATAGAGCCTCGAAATACGTAGCAAAAAATATAGCTGAATGTATTTCTATTAATAACAGTAGAAACGAAAGAACGGTTTTAGGCTTAGCAACTGGCAATACTCCAATTCAGGTTTATAATGAGCTAATAAGTTACTATAAACAGGGACTCAGTTTTGTAAATGTAATCACTTTTAACCTGGATGAATATTATCCAATGAATGCGTCCCGGAAAGAAAGCTATCACACGTATATGGATGAGCATTTTTTTGATCATGTTGATGTGCCTAGAGAAAATATTCATATTCCGAATGGCACGCTACCAGGCGACATGGTTAAAGAATATTGTAATGAATATGAAAATAAAATAAGAGAAGTTGGTGGAATTGATATTCAGTTATTGGGAATAGGCCGCACTGGGCATATTGGGTTTAATGAACCCAATTCCACTAAGGATTCAAAAACAAGACTGGTGTATTTAGACAAGAAGACCTGTGAAGACGCCGCAAAAGATTTTAATGGGATAGATAACGTTCCCAAAATGGCGATTACAATGGGAATTTCGACAATTTTAAGTGCCAAGAAAATTTACCTACTATCGTTTGGAAGTAGAAAAGCTGAGATTACTAAAGAATGTCTATTTGGAGAAGTAACTAGTGATAGACCGGCTTCTTTTTTGCAAGGAGAAGAAGCTGTTGAGATAGTACTTGATGAGAAAGCAGGTATGTTAATACACAGAAACAAAAATAAATTAACTTAAATAGTCATAGTAATATTATGACACTAACCAATAAATAGGATAGATATGAACAAATACAGTACTTTTTTAGCAATATTTGTATTGGTTCCGACATTGTTATTCGCACAAGGGAGCTCATCTGAGCCCGAAATACCGATTGAGGAATGGACAGGAAGAACCATACTTTTAGTGGGAGCTCATCCTGATGATGATGCAGGCCGACACGGAACATTAGCCATGCTACAAGCTAATGGTAATGATGTATATGTAATGCTTTTAACAAGTGGAAACGTTGGTACCAGAGACAGAACAATGACTCGTCAGAGGCTTGAGAAGATTAGAAGACATGAACAAATTAATGCGTTAACAGCTTTAAATATCCCAGAAGAAAATTATATCAACTTAGGGTATACCGATGGGATGGTAGAATTCGCTGATAAAGAAGAGTTGGTTAAAAGAATGGTTTGGTGGTATAGAAAAATACAACCAGATGTGTTAATTAGTTTTGAGCCAGGGTATCGTTATGTAGTTTGGCATAAGAATGATCACCGGTCAGCAGCTTATTTAGCAGTAGATGCAGCTAGAGCAGCAGAATGGCATCTCATTTTCCCAGAACAAGTAATTCAGGAAGGATTGGAGCCTGTAAGTATTCGTGAGTATATGTATTGGGGATCAGAAGCGCCTAATATGACAGTTGATATTTCTGATTATGTTGAAAACAAAATTCAATCAAGAATGGCATATTTGAGCCAGTTTACTTCACTATCAGATAATTACCCTGGTACAAGTGACGAGCGTTTTGCTACTTTAGACGATCTTCCAGAAGACGAAAGGAAAGCTTATGTTGAAAGAATGACTAGTAGAACTGGTCCAACTGAAAGTTTTAGATATCGTCGTGGTGCTCCAGATGGTGCTGGTAGTGGTCCGGCTTTAGGAGAGTCCGGAGGAGATAACTAATAGGTTACCTCCAAATACATTGAAAAAAAATAAAAGCAACAGGTGTTAAGCCTGTTGTTTTTTTTATTTATAAGAATCATTTTAATTAAAGAAAATGATTTTTGGTTTCTGGTTAGTTCAGTTCAAAATTACCACCTATAAACTTTAAGAATAATAAAGGACATTAAAGTTATTAGGTTCAGGAGTAGAGATATATAGTGCTACTTTTTGCTTATATGGAAAAAGGACAAAATGACTTTAGCGATGATGAAGTTGAAAGTGTAGGTAAAATACGCTCGGGCGATAAGCAAGCTTTTGAGAAGTTATTCTTTGAATACCATAACTCCTTAATCAGGTTTGCAAATACTATAACTAAATCAAGGGAGTTAGCCCGTGATTGTGTTCAGGATGTGTTTCTTAAAATTTGGAGAAACAAAGAAGAATGGGACATACAATACTCTCTGAAAGCCTATCTATATCAATCTGTTAGAAACCAGGCACTTAATCTGTTAGAAAAACAGAAAGCAAGATACCGGTTAAAAGAGAACTACAAGAAAGAATCCCATGACTTTTTGGAGCATTCAGGCACTATGAAGATCAGTAATGATCATCTAAGTGAAAAAGAAATCAAGCAACTTAAACGTATATGGGAACTTGTAGAAGAAATGCCCGAAAGAAGGAGATTAGCGTTTGACCTGAATAGAAGGCACGGTCTTAGTTATAAAGAAATTTCGAAAGTTCTGAATATTTCTAGAAAAACGGTAGAAAATCATATTGGACAGGCGATTAAATATATAAGGGAAAAAATTATTCTGGAAGAATTTTAAAAATTCTTTAGGGGTATTATAAATCAGCTCTGTCTTATAAAGAAATAGCATAACATAAAAAGTTAATCAAATTGAAAAGTAAGCTCTTGGCTAAGTATTTAGCCAAAAATTGTTCTAACGAAGAAGCCAAAGAAGTAAAGAATTGGCTAGCCGAAGACATCAACAATATGCAGGCATTGAAGGAATTCGAAAAAATATGGAACTTATCTCCTGATTTTGAAGGAGAGGGCGAAAGTTTTGATGTCGAAATGGATTGGGCTGTTCTGCAAAATCGAATTGATGAAGAAAGTGGCTATTCAAGAAAGCTGAAAACTAAAAAACTTCATAGGCTTGAGTCTTCTAATTGGTTTGTTTTTGCTAAAGTAGCTGCAATATTTGTGGTAGCGATGCTTATAGGTGTGTACTCAAGTCAATTTCTAGTTACTGAAGAAGCTGAAATGGTGCCGATACTCAAAGAGATTACGATGGCAAAAGGTCAAAGAGGTTCATTAACTCTGTCTGATGGAACAAAAGTATCATTGAATTCCGAAAGTAAAATTTCTCTTCCCAGTGTTTTTAAATCGGATGTAAGAGAAGTGTATTTAGAAGGGGAAGCTTACTTTGATGTAGCTAAAAACCCAAACAAGCCATTCATTATTTATACAAAAGGTACTATTGTTGAAGTATTAGGTACTTCTTTTTCAATTCGCTCTTTTCCCGAAGATGGTGTAGTTAGAACGGTAGTTGAAGAAGGAGTAGTTTCTTTTAGAGGAGATTCGGAAAGTAATGATAATGGTGTAATATTAACTGCCGGAAAGCTTGGGACCTTTGATCTAAATAATAAATCCGTTACTACTGAAGAACCAGAAAATTTAGATCTGTATCTAGGATGGAAAAATGGATATCTAGCATTCCAAAACTCTTCCATGGATAATGTAAAACTAGCTTTAGAAAGAAAATATGATATTCAGGTTGAATTTAACTCTACTGAGATTAAAGAGCTTCAACTAACAGCAGAGTTTAAAAGTAGAATGCTTAAGAATGTATTAGAGACGATATCAATGTCTTTGGATTTACAGTATGAAATTGATGACGACGTAGTTTACTTTTCAACAAAACAATTGTAAAATTTCAATCAATAAATAATTCTGATAAAACAGATAGGATATGGTAGCGCTTTTCTGATCTAATGAACCAGATTAATATTAACCAGCTAACGAGGACACATATGAAAAAAACAGCTATAAAACCAATAAGGATGAATTTTTTATATTTCATTTTAACGGTTTTTGCGTTTCAAGCGAGTAGTATTAGTGCAAATGCACAGTTAATTACATCAGTCTCGAATAACTTACAGTCAAATTCATATTATACTGTAAATGACTATTCGAGTGTAATACCAGAACTACGAAGCATAATCACTTTAGAAAAACAA
This sequence comes from Balneolaceae bacterium, assembly GCA_040222455.1. GTDB lineage: Bacteria > Bacteroidota > Rhodothermia > Balneolales > Balneolaceae > RHLJ01. The sequence continues at coordinate 323,963 of JAVKDD010000020.1, forward strand.
AATGTTTTGATAGGTGATGCGCTAAAAGAGATTGCAAAAAAAGCAAAACTAGGAATAGCATTTAATTCCGACTTACAGATTTTAAAGAAAAATATAAATATTAATCTAAAGTCAGCTTCAGTAGGTTTTGCATTACAAACAGTATTATTAGGAACTGACTACGAAGTTGCGATTTCTAAGAATAGAGAAATTGTATTGATTAAGAAGGAGCCCTATGCTAAAAAAGAAATAGCTGATGATAACTTTACCGTTCGGGGTATTGTAACGGATGCTGAAACAGGCGAGCCGTTACCAGCTGTAAACGTATTTGTACAAGGTACAACCGTAGGAGTTAGTACTGAAGTAGATGGGACTTATGAATTGAGTGTTCCGGATGAGTCAGAAGTTCTGATTTTCCGTTATATCGGATATATTACGCAAGAAGTTTTGATTGATGGCAGAACAGAAGTGAATGTTTCTTTAGAACCAGATGTACTCGCTTTTGATGATGTTGTAGTAGTAGGCTACGGTACTCAACAACGAACGGAAGTAACAGGCGCTATTTCTTCCGTAAGATCTGAAGACATTCAGAATGTACCAGTTTCAAGTTTTGAAAATGCATTACAAGGTAGAATGGCTGGTGTGAATGTAGCTGAGTCTACGGGTGAGCCAGGTTCTTCGCCACAAATTTTAATTAGAGGTACGGGTTCAATTTCAGCGGGTAATTCACCTCTTTATGTAGTTGATGGAGTACCTATTTCAGCAACATCGAATTTGCAATCTAATGTAGGGACGCAAAGAGCTTCTTTCCAGTCGCCAAATGCAAACCCATTAGCCACAATAAATCCTAAGGATATTGAATCTATTGAAGTTCTAAAGGATGCCTCAGCTGCGGCTATTTATGGATCCAGAGGGTCTAACGGCGTAATCTTAATTACTACAAAGTCTGGACAAGCTGGAAGAACTGATATTAATTTTAGTGCATATAGTGGAGTTTCTACCGTATTCAATCAGCCAGATATGATGAATGCTTCGGAGTTGATTGCTTATACTCAGGATTCAAGAAATAATAATTATCTTCAGGAAATAGCGCTAGGCAATGAACCTGCGAATCCTAGTTATAACCCAGCAACAAATGCTGGTAGACCTAATAATGGTAACTATCTTATTCCAGAACAATATGTTAACTGGGATGGTACCGATACCGATTGGTTAGATCTTGTGTTAAGTCCTGCAGCTATGCAGAATTATGATCTTTCAATTAGTGGTGGAAATCAAACAACGACCTATTCATTTTCAGGTGGATATCTAAATCAGGAAGGTATAATTGAAGGTTCGTCTTTTGATCGTTTTAGCTTACGACTTGGACTAAATCATAAAGCATCAGACCGTATTACTGTGGGTGCAAACATTAATACTGGACTTACACAACATGATCGCTTACCTGCAAGTGCCCCATATTTTGGACAGCCTCCAGGAATTATTTATTCTGCAATGGTTCATTCACCAGTTGTTAAACCATATAATGCTGACGGAACAATCAATCAGCTAGACAATCAATCGTATTTAGGTGGTGGTACAACAACCGCGAGTAATCCCCTAGCGATTATGGAGTTTATAAGTGAAGACATCACGAATAGTAGAATATTTGGTAATGTTTATGGAGATGTAGCAATTACGGATGAATTGACGTTTAAATCACTTGTTGGATACAATGTAGAAGGGCTGCAGCAGTCTTTTTATAGAGGAACTGAATTCTTATATAGAAATCAATCTTCACCACAGCCGTATGCTCAATCAAGCTCTGGTAACCTATTTAATTGGTTATGGGAAAATACACTTAACTATAATACTACATTCGGTGCCGATCATAAGCTAAATGTAATAGTTGGATATACTGCTCAAAAAGAGCGACTAGAAAGAAGCACAATTCAAGCTAATGGCTTTACCGACGATCAAATAACAACGGTTAATGGTGGTATTATTACAGGTGGTGGCGAAATAGCTGAGGAATGGAGCTTAGTTTCTTCATTAGCCAGAGCTAACTATGTATTTAGAGACAAATATCTATTAACTGCAACGGTTCGTACTGATAAATCATCTAGATTTGGTTTTGATAATCAAACTGGCGTTTTCCCTTCTGTGTCTTTAGGATGGAGAGTTAATCAGGAATCATTCTTGAGTGAAATGGATATGTTTAACGAATTAAAGTTAAGAGGTAGCTATGGTGTTACTGGTAACTTTGAAATTCCAAACTACGGTGCCATTGGGTTATTAGGTGGTGCAAACTACATTGATGATGCTGGAAATCAGGTTAATGGTGTAGCTCCAATTTCCCCAAGTAATGAGGAGTTGACTTGGGAAACTTCCTACCAAACTAACATTGGTTTAGATTACGCACTGTATCAAGACCGTATCTATGGTTCTATAGATTGGTATACTATAACAACTAAAGATTTACTATTGTCTGTAAATCTACCGGCTTCTTCTGGTTATGCTAGCGCTCTTACAAATATTGGAGAAGTAGAAAATACTGGAATGGAATTCTCTGTTACTACTAGAAATACAGTTGGCGAATTTAATTGGGCAACTGATTTCAATATAGCAGCCAATCAGAATAAAGTAACAAAATTAGGACCTGAAGGAGATCCGATTTTAAGTTCTGGTGGTGCAGGAGTAAGACACATCACTAGAATTGGCGATGCGATTGGTAGTTATTACGGCTTCGTTGTTGAAGGTATCTACCAAACTCAGGCTGAAATTGATGCCGCTCCAGTTGATCAGTTAGTTGGTCCAGGTGGTGCACGTCCCGGAGACTTTAGATTCAAAGATGTTAATGGTGATGGTGTAATATCTAATGATGACCGAACTGTAATTGGTAACTACCAACCAGATTACACATATGGAATCACCAATCGCTTTTCTTATAAAGGAGTAGATCTTAGTGTATTTATCCAAGGTGTAGGTGGAAGAGAAGTACTTAATCTTACCTCTCGCCATTTATTAAACGGAGAAGCAAACTTTGGTTCTTATGCCGCACTGAATGACCGTTGGATTTCGGAAAGCAATCCAGGTAATGGAGAGCACCCAAGAGCGGATCGTTCAACTGGAACTCATGGGAATAATAATCGCGAGTCGTCTTATCAGGTTCAAGATGGTGCTTATTTAAAAATTAAGAATGTAACCATGGGTTATACTCTTCCTGTAGACTTTTTGCAGGGTGCATTTAAACGAGCACGTCTGTATGCATCTGTGACCAATCTTGCCATTTTTACCGATTATATCGGTTTCAACCCTGAAGTAAGTCTTCAGGCGGGAAGTAGTTTAACACCGGGTGAAGATTACGGTGCGTATCCTCTATCGAGGACTATTCAATTTGGCATTGACTTATCATTTTAATGAGAACTTTAAAGGAAATTATCATGAAAAAAAGATTATTAATATTATTAATTCCAATGCTAGTTATCTCGTGCGGAGACGATTTCACTACACTGGGACCCATATCAGACAGGAACGTTCAGAACTTCTATCAATCACAATCTGATTTTGAGGTGGCAATGAACGGCGTGCTAGATGCGCTCCAGTCAAATGGTACGTTTGGTGTAAACTATGTGCTATTTATGGAAATGCGAGCAGATAATGGAGCTAACGGTGGCGGTGCTACTGGTCTTGCTCAAAGTTTAGAATTTCTCGATACATTTGCAGACCAACCAAATGCTAGTGAGATTAATAGAAGTTGGATTGCTTCCTATGAAGGGATAGCCAGAGCAAATTCTATTCTTTCTAGAATTGATGGAGCTGATTTCAATGACGATGCTGTTAAAGATCAATTAAAAGGAGAGGCGCTTTTTGTAAGATCTCTTCTCTATTATCATTTAGCAGTAATATTTGGAAATGTACCGTTAGAAATAACTGAGGTAACAAATCCTGCTAGTTATAAGCCAAATCAAGTTTCAGCATCTGAAGTATACGCTCAGATTACATCAGATTTAGCTACTGCAGAAGGATTGTTGTCTACTACTGGTAGAATTACATCTTACGCTGCTGCTGCACTACTTGGAAGAGTACATCTTCAGGCAGGTAATCCTTCTGAAGCCGTTGCTCCTCTACAAAGAGTAGTAGCTTCTCCACACGACTTACTGCCAAATTATGCAGATATCTGGGGACCAGCTAACGAAGGTAATAATGAAATCATTTTTGAGATTGAATTCATCAATGGAAACGTAGGAGAAGGAAGCTCTTATACCGACATGTACACCAACATGGGTGTTGCAGGTGGTATTGGGGGCGGTGGTGCTCCACAAAACGTAACTGATGATTTTATCAATAATGCGTTCGAAGCAGGTGATGCTCGGTTTGCAGTAAATGTTGATACTGCCGATGGAGATAACGTAACTAAGTTTAATGATACTCCAGGTGCGCCTTTCGATTCGGAAGTAAACTGGGTTGAGATTCGATATGCTGAAGTTCTCTTGAATTTAGCAGAAGCATTAGGTGAAGGTCCAGCAGCTTATGGTCACATCAATGCTGTAAGAAACCGTGCAGGGTTAGGCGATATTGATGGTACAACTCCAGGCACATTCGAAGAAAAACTTCTTGCAGAAAGAAGAGTTGAACTAGCTTTTGAGAACAAAAGATGGCCAGATTTACTTCGTTATGGAGTTGCAAAATCTGTAATGTCTGCACATTTAGGAATTCCAGAATCACAGGTGAAACTGTTATTCCCAATTCCACAAACTCAGATTGACGTAGCTCCGGATGAAATGTCTCAAAACCCGGAATACAACTAATTATTTAACTTGATGACCTTAATCGGGATGATCGCCATATCATCCCGGTTTTTTTAAACCTAATGCTTAATCACAAATCATGAAGATAAAACTACTTTCTGCGCTACTATTAGCACTATTAGTAACCTCATTTACTTTTGCTCAAGAAGCAGAAGATGATAGAATTCGAGTAATTGCCATTTTTGCGCATCCCGATGATGGAGATGCTAAAATGGGTGGAACTGCAGCAATGTTAGCCGAAATGGGCTACGCTGTTAAGTTCGTATCTATAACCAATGGAGATGCCGGACATCATGAAGAAGGTGGTGGTATGCTCGCTAAAAGAAGACGCGCCGAAGCAGCTGAAGCTGGACGAAGATTAGGAATTGATGAGTATAAAGTACTTGATAATCATGATGGTGAATTATTGCCGCACTTACATATTCGCCAACAAGTTATCAGAGAGATTCGAACATGGAATGCTGATATTGTTTTAGGATTACGTCCAAACGATTATCATCCTGATCATAGATATGCAGGTGTACTTGTACAAGATGCTGCTTATATGGTTGTAGTGCCAAATGTAACTCCCGATACTCCTCCATTACGCAAAAATCCGGTTTTCCTTTATATGTCTGATGGATTTCAAAAGCCAAATCCATTTAGTCATGATATTGTAGTCGGAATTGATGAAACATTTGAGAAAAAAGTAAATGCATTCGACGCACATGAATCTCAAGTGTATGAATGGCTTCCTTGGGTTTCTGGAAATCTGGATAAAGTGCCTGAAGGTGCTGAAGCTCGAAAAGAGTTTCTTCGAAATGGATTTATTGGAAGAATGGGAGTTTCTGATGAGCAAAGAAAAGGCCTAGTAAAATGGTATGGAGAAGAAAAAGCAGCCAACTTCAAATACGCTGAGTCATTCGAGATATGTGAGTATGGTAAGCAACCAACAGAAGCGGAGATAAGAGAATTATTTCCAATGTTAAAGAAATAGCAAATACTCAAAACTTAAATCCTAAGAAATTAACTATATGAAAAGGAATTATTATTTAGTCGGGCTTATTGTGTTAACGTTTTTCGTTATTTCATTCCTGACAAACATTATTGGTCCGCTTGTTCCTCAAATTATTGAAGATTTCGATTTAAGTTTAACGCTAGTAGCTCTATTACCTTTTGCTTTTTTTATAGCATACGGGGTAATGTCGATACCTGCTGGAATGTTAATCGAGAGATATAGTGAAAAGAATGTGATGATATTAGCATTCTTTGTAGCTTTTTTAGGTGCTCTTTTGTTCGGTTTATTTCCAGTATATAGCATAGCTGTTATTTCTTTATTCTTAATTGGCTCTGGAATGGCAATGCTACAAGTTGCTATTAATCCATTGCTTAGAGTTTCAGGTGGAGAGGAAAACTTCGCATTTAACTCGGTTGTAGCGCAACTCTTTTTTGGATTGGCATCGTTTCTAAGTCCATTGGTATATACTTACCTGGTTCTTAATGTAGGAACTGATGATTCAAATTTCATTTTATCTACACTAAGTAGTTTGGTACCCGAAAATCTGCCTTGGATTTCATTGTACTGGTTATTTGCGTTCGTTTCATTAATTATGATCGTGGTGATTTTCGTTTCTAAGTTTCCTGTAGTAGAAAAAAATGAAGATGAAAAAGTAGGTGCTCTTGAAACCCATTTAGAACTATTAAAGAATAAAAACGTTCTGCTATTTTTTCTAGGTATTTTCTGTTATGTAGGAACCGAACAAGGTGTTGCTAACTGGATATCCGAATTTCTATCTACCTATCACGGCTATGACCCGCAAACAGTAGGAGCAAGTACAGTATCATGGTTTTGGGGCATGATGACAGCAGGTACAGTTCTTGGTTTATTTCTCCTAAAAGTTATGGATAGTAAGAAAGTTCTAGTGTTATTTACATCCATTGTACTTCTATGCTTCACCATTGCACTATTTGGCTCCGGTTCAGTTGCATTATATATGTTCCCAGCTATTGGTTTCTTTATTGCAGTGATGTGGCCAATTATATTTTCATTAGGACTTAATTCTGTTGCAGAACATCATGGTTCAGTTTCAGGAATTTTAGTTACTGGAATTGCAGGCGGTGCAGTTATGCCACTTATTGTTGGTTCATTAGGTGATATTTTTGGATTAAGATTTGGTATGATGTTTCTATATATCACATTTGCTTACATACTAAGTATTGGTTTTTGGGCAAAACCACTTATTAGTAATAAGACAATCGACTTCAATAGCAAAACAACTGAAGCAAGCTAACAAAGGGTAAGAGGTCTAAGTGAACAACACTTGTCTTATAGGTATCGATTTGGGAGCTACAAATGTAAGAGTTGCCCGAGTTGAGAATAGGGAGATTGTAGAATTGAATAGTGAACCAATCATAAATTCTCAAGATCCTGAAGATTTGATTAGTCAATTAAAACGTTTAATCAGACAAGTAGTTAATGAACAGGTTGAAGGAATTGGAATTGGGGTTCCTAGTGTAGTTGATGTAGAAAAAGGTATAGTATATGATGTCCAAAATATTCCCGCTTGGACCGCCGTACCACTCAAGTCAATTCTAGAAAAAGAATTTAATATTCCAGTACAAATTAACAATGACGCAAATTGTTATGTACTTGGTGAAAAGTATTTTGGCAAAGGACTTGGACATGATTCTATAGTGGGTCTGATTTTAGGAACTGGTTTTGGTGCGGGATTAATATTGAATGGAAAACTAGTTTCTGGAGAAAATTGTGGAGCAGGTGAAGTAGGAATGCTTCCCTACCGAGATTCAATATTTGAACACTATTGTTGTGGTCAATTCTTTGAAATTCATAAGAAAGAGAATGGTCAAGATGTATTCAATAAAGCCCAAAATGGAGATTCATTAGCCATTGAGATATACAACGAATTTGGTAAGCATGTTGGCAACGCTATTAAAGCTGTTATGTATGCTTATGATCCAGCACTTATCATTTTAGGTGGATCTGTTTCAAACGCTTTCCATTTGTTCAAAGATTCAATGTATAGCGCGATGAGCGATTATGCTTACCCGAAATCACTAGAAAAGATTCAAATCAAAATTTCTGAGTTAGATCAGGTAGCAGTATTAGGTGCCGCTGCATTAAAACTCAATCAACAATAATTCTAATACTAAGCGAGAACATAATGAAAAGCTTACCACATATGAAGTACGGAAGTTTTATAAAAATTTTAATTATTTCGCTTACATTTTTAGGGTGTAGCGTTTCTAGCTCAGGAACAAAAATCCCCATTACGGTAGAAAATAACGAAGTAGGAACACCGCAAGTTTTTGGTGTACCCATTCCACAAGGTGAGTTATTTTCGCCAGACCATGTAAGAGTACTAAATAGTAGAGGAACCGAAATTCCTTCGCAAATAACGGAGGTATCGACCTGGGCACCGGCTGATAATAGTATTAAATGGCTATGGGTTTTCTTTTTTACTGAAGAAGGCGATTCTTATAGTGTTGAATATGGCAACGATATCAGAAATGGAAGGATGTATGATGAAAGAGTACTCGTTAACAATAATCAAAGACCAACTGGCGAAGTTGAAGTAAATACTGGACCCCTGCGTTTTACAGTTGAAAAAGGATTAGGTGGAGGTTTTCAAAGATCTCCAGCTGGTAGTGGTTTCCTTGATAAAGTAGAATTTGATATTGATGGTGATGGATTTGATGATGGAGATGTAATTGCAACTGGAACGGCAGGTAGAGCGTCATTTTTAGACTTACTCGATAAAGCAGGTCTGGATCCATCTAAAGCAGTAGTATTGAGAACAGTAAAAGAAAAAGGAACCGGACCTCTACATGCTATCATAAGAGTTGAAGGTGAATACCGGTATTCTAGAGATGATAACAATACTGCACCTTTTACAACTAGAATACATGCGTATGCAGGCAAAACCTACATAAAAGTTCAGCATACATTTGTTTATACAGGTGTGCCCGATATGCATAAAAAACTACCTGGCGAGTATGAAGCAATAGCTACTCAAAATGGAGAAATTATAGACGAATCTATATTAAATAATGATCCCGGGTTTACGATTCCTAATGATCAAATTGCAGCTACCGGGTTAACTTTGAATTATAACCTCTCTGAAAATAAAACTGTTACAACGGCATACTATGATGGTAAGTGGTATTCTCCCGGTGAAAGAAATATCATTAGTTCTGAACTGGTAGACAACGCAGCATTCTCGTTATTGCAAACTGGACCTAATCCATCTCAAATTCCGCCTTTACAAAATTCTGATGCTGAAAGTAGAATTGAAGATGTGTTTACCCTTGAAATTTCAAGTGATTCGGATGATAACATATCAAAAGAAAGAGCTCCAGGTTGGGTCGACGTTTCTGATGATAAATGGGGTATTTCTATCGGTTTCCAAAGTTTCTTTGAAGAATATCCTAAGGAGATAAAGGTGGACGATGAGCAGAGTCAGGTTACCGCTTATATTTGGAGTCCTTCAGTTGAACCTATGAGTTTTGCGAAAAAAGACAATAACAACGACAGTGGGATGATTGGTAATTTCGCTCAAGGATTAGCAAAAACCACAGAAATGGTTTTCAATTTCCATAAAAAAACAACAAATAATGTTGTTGAAAAAGATGTGAAACGATTTATCGATTCACCAGTTACTCATGCATCTCCAGATTGGTACGCGAAGTCGGAAGCTTTTGGTAAAATGGCGGGTAGCTCAGAAAAATATGCGACCTATGAAAGAGGATTAGATTATAAATTACAATGGATGAAATTTAATCAAAAGTGGGAACCATGGTATGGTTTGCTTAATTATGGAGACAACTTAACTTATTACTACAATAACGAATGGAGACAATGGACAAATAATGAGCCTGGCAATGATTATATGTGGTGGCTACAGTTTGTGCGTACTGGAAACCCAATGTATTATAAAACAGCGAAGGCAGCCAGCATGCATACAATGGATGTAGATAATATTCATTGGCCAAAAGACCCCGTTTATTTTGGAGATACCAATGAATCTTTACATGCATTTCAGTACGAAGATATGCCTAAAGGTTCACCATATGTAGGAATGGGTCGAAGACATGCCGATCAACAATATTCCTCATTACTGAGTGCACATGTTTGGGTAGCTGGTTGGGTTAATTCATATTACTTAGATGGAAACCACCGTGGGTTAGAAGTTGCCATGGAAACAGGTGATTATTATATAAGAAGAATATTTGGTGTACACGGAATTAGAGGCCGACGTTTATATCTATCCATTTGGAATCTATCAGAAATATATGATGCCACAAAAATGGAAAAGTATAAGGTTGAGTTAGATGACAGGGTTAAAATGATGATGGAATTACAATACCATCCAGATCAAGGTAATTCAATTGTTATCAATCGATATGGTTATTCTCAAATTTATATCTCAAACGGTCTTCGTAAATATTACCAACTTACAGGTGATGAAAAAGTTAAGAAGTCAGCTGTAGATCATGCTATTAGAGTTCGAGATGTGCCACCGTTAAATCACGATATGGAATCATATCTATCTTCTATAAGCAGTTTAGTTCTAGGGTATGAATTTTCAGGTGAAAAATCCTTACTGGATGAAGCGGTAAATCGTGCCAGATATTTGAGAACGGATGTATTACCACAGGATTTTAATTCTTATGAAAACCAAAAAATTCTAGCAGAAGCATTAGAGGAAGTAAGTAATTTTCCAAAAAATGAGGGTGGATTTAGACCACCGATTTGGCAGATAACCAATGGTTTACGCATTTTTGGTTGGACAAGTATTTATAATGTTCCATATTTAGAATACTGGATGGAACAGGAAGGCTATCCAGCAGATAACTAGAATTACTTTATGGATAATATTCTTTCTCATAGCAGGCGCGCTGGTTTTCTTGGCGGGCTTGCTGTTTTTTTTATTTTACTAATAATTCCAGCGCCTGAAGGTTTACCTGAAGAAGCTTGGAAAACCGCAGCCGTCACCATTCTTATGGGAATTTGGTGGATTACAGAAGCTATTCCAATTTCTGTTACGGCATTACTACCAATCGTTTTATTTCCGACTCTTGGCGTAACAACTATATCATCGGCAACTACACCCTATGCTAATCCTCTTATTTTTCTATTTATGGGAGGTTTTATCATCGCTGTTGCAATGGAAAAATGGCAATTACACCGTCGAATTGCTATCAGTATTTTAAATGTTGTAGGTGTTAAACCCTCATCAATAATAATAGGCTTTATTATTGCGTCTTCTTTTTTAAGTATGTGGGTTAGTAATACCGCTACGGCAATCATGATGCTCCCAATAGCTGTTTCTATCCTTGATTTGGTAAATTCAGATGACAAAAAAGGAAAAATAAATTTTGAGATAGTTTTAATATTATGCATCGCATATGCTTGTAATATAGGAGGAATGGGCACATTAATTGGTACACCTCCTAATGCGTTACTTGCTGGATTCTTAATAGAAAATTATGGGATTGAAATTTCTTTTCTAAAATGGATGATGGTAGGAGTACCTATCATGCTTATTTCACTTCCTATTATGTATTTCGTTTTAACAAAACTAATTTATCCAATCAAGCTCCAAAAATTAGAAGGGGGAAAAGACCTTATAAAAAACCAAATGGCTAGCCTAGGGAATATTAGCAGCCAAGAAAAAAAGGTAGCTATCGTATTTATTTCAGCAGCTCTACTTTGGATCTTCAGACCCTTAGTTGGAAATATTATTCCAGGCCTCTCAGATGCAGGTATTGCAATATTTGCTTCAGTTGTATTATTTATGATTCCATCTGGCAATCATGATAGCGAAGGCTTACTTATTTGGTCTGATACAAAACGATTGCCTTGGGGGGTATTAATTCTTTTTGGTGGAGGTTTAAGTATGGCATCCGCAATAAGTAATACTGGCTTAGCATCGTGGATAGGAAATGGCATTGGTGGATTAAGTACATGGCCTATAGTGTTGATAATTATTATTGTTATCGCACTTATGATTTTCTTAACTGAAATGACGAGTAATACAGCTTCTACGGCGGCATTTCTACCAATTTTAGCTTCTGTTGCAATAGGTTTAGGTCAAAACCCATTATTGTTAGCAATTCCCATAGTATTTGGAGCAAGTTGTGCATTTATGCTTCCAGTTGCTACTCCCCCAAATGCTATTGTTTATGGAAGTGGGAAAATAACTATACCCGAAATGTCGAAAGCGGGACTATGGTTGAATCTAATTTTTATAGGAATACTATCACTAGCCTCATTAACCTTAATTAGTTGGGTATTTGGAGTTGAAATAGGTGTAATTCCCGAATGGGCACAAAATACCTTATCTGGATAATAGTGCTACAGCTTTTCAATGATTCTAAAACTTTCCTTTCCTTTATTTAAAAGAAGATCAAGGATCGAGCAATTCGGTTCAAAACCTGGATAGGCTTGTCGATAAATAGGGTGAAATGAAAGAGAGGTAACTTTTTCTCGGCTCTGTCTTTGATAGTTTTTTGATTTATGCTCTAAAAAAAGAATATCCGCACCAAGATTTAAAGCACATTCATCTGGAAATGTGCTATATCCTTCCACTTTACTTGCTAATTCAATATGAATATCAACTTCAAGAAACTGAAGCATTCTATTGAAAAAGTATAAATTAAAGTCGATTAAAAACTCAAAATCATTCACTTTCATAATATCGAATTTGAGTTCCTCTTCATAAAAATCAAACCACGTAGCATTTTTATAATTATGAGTAATAGCATTCAAAAATGGATCAAACCATCGTTGAGAGTGATCTAACCGAACGTTATTAATTGCTTTCTTACGATCTTCTCCTTTTATCGGGAGATTAATCCATTGTGTACCATTTTCATTTCGTATTTCAGCCCGATGTGTTCTTCCTTTTCGCGACCATTTTTCTACATCCTGAAGAATAACCCGATCTGCTTTTAACATCGAAGCTACATCGAAAAGGTTTGGGGCAAATTGGGGAGTGAGGATCGCTATCTTCAAGAAATTTTTAATTTTATAATTTGAATGTTGAATTAGCAAAAACTCAATTCAACATTCAAAATTCAACATTTATAATTGTTATATTTAGGATTCGGAAAAAACAAGCTACCAAAAAATTAGATATTAAGTTAATGAGCGTTCGCGTACGTTTCGCACCATCACCAACCGGATTTTTACACATTGGCGGACTTAGAACCGCACTTTATAATTACCTATTTTCTCGCCATCATGGAGGTACATTCGTTCTAAGAATTGAAGACACAGATCAGGCTCGATATGTTGAAGGAGCAGAGCATGATATCATTACCTCGCTAGAATGGGCAGGTATGACGATTGACGAAGGACCTCACAAACCAGGTAAAGTTGGACCATACAGACAAAGCGAGCGTAAGGAGTTATATGCTAAATATGCAAAGCAACTTGTAGAGAGTGGAAATGCGTATTACGCATTTGATACGACTCAAGAAATTGAGGAAATGCGTGAACGTCTGAAAGCTTCTGGAAACCCATCTCCAAGCTATGATTCCATAACCCGGCAGTCGATGAAAAACAGTCTCACTCTTCCTCAGGATGAGGTAGAAAGCCGACTAAAAAATGGAGAAGAGCATGTAATCCGTCTAAAAGTGCCCAGAAGAGAAACGGTAAAGTTTGAAGATTTAGTTCGAGGAGTAGTTTCATTTGAAACCGCAGGACTTGATGATCAAGTATTGATGAAATCAGACGGAATGCCAACCTACCATCTAGCAAATGTAGTAGACGATCACGCTATGGAAATTACTCATGTAATTAGAGGAGAAGAGTGGTTGAGTTCTGCTCCAAAACATATGCTTTTGTATAAAGCTTTTGGATGGGAAGCTCCAAAAATGGCGCATTTGCCATTAATAATGAGTCCAAGTGGTGGAAAGCTTTCTAAAAGAAAGGCAGAAACCGAAGGGATTCCCATAAATACAAAGGACTACATAACAGGAAACTATGAACCAGAGGCTCTTATCAACTTCCTCGCTTATTTAGGATGGAGCCCAGGCGATGATTCTGAAATTCATAATATGAATGAACTTTGTGAGCTATTTACACTTGATAGAGTAAGTAAAGGTGGAGCGGTGTTTAACCACAAAAAACTAATGTGGTATAATGAGCACTATATTCGTCAAACATCGATTGATGATTTGCTTTTAAAAATAAACGTATTGGTTAAAGCTGCAGGTTATGACGTAACTGATGAAGAGTATCTAAAAAAGGTAATAGAGTTGCTGCATGATAGAGTTTCTAAAGTGGATGAGTTTATATCGATGGGAGCATTCTTTTTTGAGGCCCCAAAAGAATATGACGAAAATGCTCTAAAAAAATGGAAAGATGATAGCGCAGGTTTTGTGAAAGCCTATCAATCTAAAATAGCTTTAATACCAGAATCTGAGTTTGTTGCGACAAATCTCAAAACATTATTAGAAGAAACAGTTTCTGAAAATGAAGTTGGTTTTGGAAAAGTGATGATGCCAGTTCGAATCGTAACAACAGGTCAGGGATTTGGACCCGATTTATTTGCATCGCTTGAGCTACTTGGGAAAGATGAAGTTTTAAATAGGATTGATCAAGCACTGCAACATTTAAACTAAGTAATATTTATGGTTTGGAAGTATCTCATTTTTGGATTTATTCTCGTGCTTTATGGCTGTAAAACTGTAGAAGTACCTGTGAAATTGGTAGAGGAACCTGAGGTTCATTCTCAAAAAACTCTAAGCTCAATTTTTGAAAAATCGGAGACGTTTGTAAAAACGATAACGGGTTTTATGCTCTACGATCCTGAGGGAGATTCCACAATTTATTCAGTGAATGAGACCAAGTATATGACGCCCGCTTCAAATACGAAGCTTTTTACATATTATGCAGGTTTAAAAGTATTAGGCGATCGTATCCCTGCACTCAAATATGTAATAAATGGGGATTCCTTAATATTTTGGGGAACTGGAGACCCTTCTTTTCTTCATCCAGATTTTGGTACAAACGACGCTTACGACTTACTATACAATTTTGAAGGTGAATTGTATTTCGCAGATAGTAATTTCGACGATGAAAATCTTGGCCCCGGATGGTCTTGGGCAGACTATAATTCCTATTATTCCGCTGAAAAAAGTCCGCTTCCAATTTATGGAAATGTAGCTCGTGTAACTATTGAGCACATCGAAGAATATAGAATCGCAAAAGAAAATGGGGAGTATTTAATAAGTCCGAGAATATTTAATGAGTATATAAACGAAGCTAAAAAAAATGAAGATGGTAGCTTTCTTTTAGAGAGAGAGCGTGTAGGTAATACCTTCGAGTATGAATTTACTTCAGACACATCCAGATATGAAACGGATAAACCATTTCATTATACTCCAGATTTTTTGGTAGAGCTATTATCAGACACTCTCCGTAAAGAAGTTACATATCTACCTGATTTTAATACTTCAATAGAACATAATACGGTTTATGGAATGGAGTCTGATTCACTATACAAGTACATGCTACTTCCCAGTGATAACCAAGCCGCAGAACAGATTATGCTAATGGTTGCTTCAGAATTAGGTCAGGAATTAAATTCAAGATCGGCTATTAATTATATTATCAATGCTTATTTAAACGATTTAACAGATACTCCAAATTGGCGAGATGGTTCAGGACTATCCAGATATAATTTATTTACTCCAAGAAGTATTGTTTCATTACTGAGTAAGATTGATGACTTGGTAGAAGATGAACAGCTTTTTGATGCTCTTCCACAAGGGGGTGAACAAGGTACAATTCGTAGATTATATCCCAATAAAGAGGGGGATTCCCCATATGTATTTGCTAAAACCGGAACTTTGAGTAACAATCACTGCTTAAGTGGTTTCATAGTTACTGAATCTGGGAAAAAGCTCATCTTCAGTTTCATGAATAACAATTATGTGATTCCTACTCGTCAGGTTCAGGCGCAGATGGATGAAGTGCTTTGGTTTATTTATAAAACATATTGATCACGCGTCAGTTCCTCTAGCATCTTTAAGCATTCTGAACTTAATTTTGAAAACCGCAAAAATTACGGTCATAAATGGACTGATTAAGTTGAAGAACGCAAAAGGGAAATAAGCAAAAGTACTTACACCAAGAACATTTGAATGAAATGCCCCACAAGTATTCCAAGGAATTAATGCAGATGTAACGGTACCTGAATCTTCAAGTGTACGACTAAGATTCTCAGGTGCAAGCCCTTTATTCTTGTAGATGTCGGCATACATACGACCGGGAACTACTATAGCAAGATATTGATCTGAGGCTGTAACATTGAAGAAAATACAGGTTCCAGCCGTTGTAGCAACAAGTGCTCCTGCAGAGTTAATTCCACTGATAACGCCTTCGGCTATTCTTTTTAACATTCCGCTGCGTTCCATTACTCCACCAAAAATCATGGCAGAAAGAATTAACCAGACCGTTCCTAGCATACCATACATCCCTCCAGAAGTTAGAAGGTCGTCAACAATTGGGTCACCGGTTGCAATGCTAATGTCGCCGTACATTGATGTCATAATTCCAACAAATCCCTTTTCCAAAGCGGTATCTCCAAATTGGGCAACTTCCTGAACAAGTGAAGGTTGAAAAATCAATGCAAAAACAGCCCCCAATAACGCTCCAATAGTAATAGCAGGAATCGCAGGCATTTTCTTAGAAATCAAAATCACCATAATTATAGGTACAACAAACAAAAAATAATTAATCTCATATTTACTGGAGATGGCATCCAGAATTACTTGAGTATCAGCTATCTCAGAATTACCACCATACATAAATCCTAAAATCAAAAAGAGAACCAATGAAATTGAAATAGATGGAACAGTAGTGTAGAGCATATATCTAATATGCGTAAATAAATCAGTTCCAGCCATCGCAGGAGCAAGATTGGTGGTGTCCGAAAGAGGTGAAAGTTTATCTCCAAAATAAGCTCCAGAAATAATGGCGCCAGCAACCATGCCAAGAGGAAGACCTAGTGCTTTTCCAATCCCAACAAGAGCAATTCCTACTGTAGCTGATGTTGTCCAGGAGGAACCAGTAGCAACAGATACAATTGCACAAACAATACATGCAGCAAATAGAAAAATAGTTGGGTTTAAGATTTGTAACCCATAGTAAATCATAGCAGGAACTATGCCACTAAGGAGCCAAGTACCTGCAAGTGTACCAATTAAGAGTAAAATGATCATCGAACCCATTGCAGAACTAATACTATCAATAATTCCCTCTCGAATTTCTCTCCACTTTATTCCCAGCCCAAGTGCCACTAACGACGCTACCCCCGCCGATAACATGAGAATAATTTGGTTTGAACCATCAAGTGAAGCATCTCCAAATATCCGCACATTTATAAAAAGAGCGATTATCAAAAAAATGATTGGGATAAAGGATTGAAGCAGTGTTGGCTTGTCGTATGTATAAGTCATCAAAGAGCGTGCTAGTTTTGAATAGTAAATCGAATGAATAAACGTCGTTTTTTAACTAAAAACCAGTTTAAAAGTAGTTTAGTTATCATTACTACTTATCTAGAGCATAAAAGGAGGTACACCATGTTTAGGTTTAAATTCTTGTTCATTTTTATTTTTATGGGATTTTTGAGTTGTAACCTTTTTGAAAATGAACAAATTGATGTCTCTGTATTACAAGGAAGCTGGAAATGGGAAAAGAGTATAGGTGGAAGGGGTTTTGAATAAATCGCTGACACAGCAAATTATTCTTTTTCATTAAGGGTATCAGAATTAAAAGCTACTTTGGTATATGATGAAGAAATTAGATTCGATTATATTATACAAAGCACCGAGAAAACTAGGTAAGGATTAATATTTCAATCTAAAACTAAATTTAATGGTCATAATGTCCCTTCTAAATACGTAATTACTTTAGAGGACTCACTTCTAGTACTTTCAGATAACTGTTTCGACTGTAATACTTAATTTTTTAAAAAATCGAACTGAAAATTATTCTCTTCAATAATTACACTCGACTTTGGGTCATATCTTCGTTCGATAAAAGTAGCTTTATCTGCGTTATCGATAAGTAAAAGGGTAGAACATCGAGTGCCATAGCTTTCTGATTTAATGAATACAGAAGAAACAGCTTTTTCCCATTCTTTTGGAATCCCAGTATTTGGTAGTTCTTCTTCAGTAGGCTTATGCTCATTTTTCAGTAATTCAAATAGCTGTTCTACCTTAAAGTTTTTGTTATTAATAACATTGCTCAAATTTTCTTTGGCTTGATTTAATTTTGGCCAAGAAGTGTCTAGTAAAGCATTACTTACGCCATGTATTCCTGCCTTAATCTCAGTGATAGTATTATTGACATTGGAATAATGTAGTATGTCTCTGGAATCACCTAGTAGAAGATTAAACCCATTATAGATGTTTGCTTTTTCTTTTAGATCGTGAAGCTGAGCTTTTGGAGTGTTCTTGTTTTTTAAGAAATCCAATACGAGTTCCCCTCGGCTAGGTGGATTATCTCTGGTCCAAGATGGATCTCTATAATTTGTTAAAGCCCCCCACTTTCCAAGTGTATTGATGCCCATCCAAGTTCCTCCAGCTTCAAGGTCTTTACCTGCAAGTAAGCTGGGTTGTTTTTCTTCTGCCCAAAATTGTGCCTTTCTTGTAGGTCGCTCATAAAACTCATCCCTATTCGCAGCTAGAATAAGTCTATACCTTGGATGAACTTTATAAGCAAACGTTATTAAACACATAAAAGAATGATAAACAAAGGTTTTAAAAACGCAGGAATCTAAGCATATTCCTGTAACCTAATTAAAGAATTCCGTATAGAATTTTTATGTTTGCAATGCACGATCAACGCTTTAGGGATATACTGCTTCTTACTCTGGGTTTTTTTGGGGCACTATGGTTTTTTTATGACTTAGGGAATCATCATCCTCTGGGGCCAGTAGAAATACATCTAACAAATGATGAAGTGATTCAAAAGGCAGATTCAATCTTTCTTAATTGGCAATATCAGCCTGTGAATCTTAAAAAAAGAGCAAGAGTAGCCTCTTATTCGAATCTTGTTAACCAACTGCAAGAAAAGTATGGAAGAAGTGAATTTATCCAGAACATGAAACAGGATAATGAGTTAAAGCTTCCGATGTACAATTGGTCGGTGGAGGAATTTTCGGTAAATGACGGCCAGATTAATGAGTTGTTTTCAATAAGATTGAGCAAGCTTGGTGAAGTTATTAATTTCAACGTACAGGACGAATTAATCAGCCAGCAAACACCATTTAGTAGGGGAATGATTAGATATGCCTACAGCAATGGAAGAGAGTTGCCAAGAGTATTAGAAGATTCAATCATCACTAAACTTGTAGATTTTCAGCATAAAACTGATAATATTAATCAGATAAGTTTATTTGATACTCAGATTTTAGATGAGGGCTCTTTTCAAAATCAGGTAATTTGGAGAGGCATAGAATATTATATTCAAAACACCTATTGGAAAAGATTTACTTTTAGCTACGATTCATTGAACTTTAATGAGAATTCAAGTTTTCGATATGTTACCGCATATTTAAGCTCGAAAGATACGGTAATGGGAGTAGTTCCAACGCTTGAAATAGAAATGCTTCCAGCTGGGGTTATAAAAAGCTTTAACGCCAGTTTGAGTACCGGTGACTTGGAAACCTGGGGAAACTCAGAAACAAGAAGTAATGTAATATTAGGAGTGATTTTATTTTTTGGGGTGTGGGTGTTAATCTCATTCTATTTAAGAATAAAATCGAAAGCAGTAGATACCAAACCTGCATTAATAGTTGCAATAATTTGTGGTTTTTTAGTTCCGCTTCTTATGGTATTACAATTTTCAAGGGAGTTTGCACTTAGTTTTGAAGCGGAGCAACTTTCTACTTTTTTAAACCAGATGTTTTTCTTTGGAGTATCAGGAGCGGTTACAGCAACCTCATTTTTTGTAGTTACAGCTGTTAGCGATTCTGTTACTCGGCAGTATTGGCCGAATCAGCTTAAAACCTGGGACCTAGTACGTAGGGGAATGTTTAAAAACAAACCAATCGGCTGGTCTATTATTCGTGCGATTTCAATTGGGGCGATTCTTGCAGGTGCATTTTCTATACTTATTAATTTTTTCCCTCAGCTTTATATTAAAGGCGATGTACTCTTTTTAGAGGGTAGCTATGTGGTGCCAAGCTTAGCAAATATTATTATAACTTTACTAATAGGTCTAGCATTTGTATTGGTTTGCTTTCTTGTTTTAGGAAACCAACTCTTCGCAATGACATCAAAAAAGTGGATTATTCCATTCGCAAGTGGCTTTTTGTTTGCATTGATCGATTTAGTACCGATCTCTATAGAGCCCGCTACTGTCGAGTTTTTCTTAAACTTTATTATTGGCTTTTTAATCGGAGTTTTTTACATCAATTTTGATTTCCTGACCACAGCATTAGGATTTTTTATTTTTCTGAATTTTTTAAGTACATCAAAAGGATGGTTAGTTGAAGGGTCTCCTGACGCACCCATTTTTTATGGGTTTATGATCACCCTTTTATTTTTATCGGCTATCTCATTGTACTTTTTAATTGTAGGTGATGATAAGGATCAGTTGCCCGATTATATACCTGACTACATTGAGGACTTGGCTAAAGAAGAACGAGTTAAGCAAGAGCTAGATATTGCCCGAACCGTTCAAAGAACATTTCTTCCAAGCACAACACCTGATATTCCGGGTTATGATTCAGCTGCAATTTGTTTGCCAGCACAAGAAACGGGTGGAGATTATTATGACATTATTTGCTTAGATGATGAAAGAGCAGCGATAGCGATTGGAGATGTAAGTGGTAAAGGAATACAGGCAGCATTTTATATGACTTTTGTAAAAGGTGTTATTCACAGTTTATGCACCATTTTCCCATCGCCTAAAATGATGCTTTATAGAGTAAACAAGTTGTTTAATCAACATGCCACCAGAGGTACTTTTATTTCTATGATTTATGGAGTGTTGAATTCCTCCGATCGCACTTTCACCTACATTAGAGCAGGGCATAATCCTATGCTGCTAAAAAAAGCAGATGGAACATTGAGTTGGCTACAACCAAAAGGTGTTGCAATTGGAATGAGTAAAGGTGAGAATTTTAATAAAGTAGTAGAAGAAGATACCATTACGATCGAGAAAGGAGATGTGCTCGTACTTTATACAGATGGAATTACTGAAGCACAAAATGAAGCCGAAAAGTTTTATAATGAGGACCGTTTGTATAAACTTGTTAAAAGAGAGAAAACGACCTCAGCTACGGAACTTCGTAATTTAATTATTGAAGATGTTCGTACCTTTATTGGTGACGCACTCCAATATGATGATATGACACTCGTTGTAATTAAAGGTTAGAAATAAAGAAAATGGCTCTTATGTACGCTCGAATTATTTTTTCAGTATCAATTATATTTTTTCTGTTAAACGGGGCTTTAAAAGCTCAGTCCCAATCTCAATCAGAAATAAATTCTGGATTTGAGTGGGTTAATCTCGACGAAGCTCAGGTAAAAGCAAGCGAGACAGGAAAGAATATCCTTCTTTTTGGATATGCAGAATGGTGTACATACTGTTTAAAAATGAGAAAAGAATCCTTTACAGATTCCACTGTTCAAAAATCGATTTCCGACTACTACTATCCAGTTCAGCTAAATGGTGAATCGGAAGAACGCATTATCTGGAATGGAAAAGAAATGCCCGCAAAGGAGTTAGCGAGATATCTACGACTTACTTCCTATCCAACCCATTATTTTATTGACTCTAAAGGGGAGATATTAGGCGCACAACCAGGATTTATAGAGCCCTATGTTTATTCTCCTCTTTTGGATTATGTAGGATCGGGTGCTTATGGAAATATGAGCTTTGAAGAGTTTTTTGAGACTCAGGAAGAATCTGAAGGGGAAAAATGAGTCTTAGCCAATCTGTAGAAGATTATTTGAAAGCAATCTACATCCTTGAGACCGAAGGTGACGGAGCGACAACAACAAATATTGCGGAAATTTTAGACATCTCATCAGCTTCTGTTACCAATATGCTGAAACGATTAGCAGGGATGAATCTTATAGAGCACAAATCCTATAAAGGAGCTACCCTGACAGAAGCAGGTAAAAAAATTGCTCTTGAGATTCTACGCCATCACCGACTATTGGAATTATACTTAAAAGAAATCATGGGCTACTCCTGGGATGAAGTACATGATGAAGCTGAAAAACTGGAACATCATATCTCAGAACAGTTTGAAGATAAAATTGCCGAATTGTTAGACCATCCAACTCATGATCCTCATGGAGATCCCATTCCAACGAAAGATGGTGTGGTTCCAGAAATGGCGTCGCTTGCACTAACAGATGCCGAAATAGACACTCCTTATATAATTGGAAGGGTAAAGGACCAGAGTCCGGAGTTACTTAGGTATTTAGAAAAAACGGGAATAATTCCTGGGGTAAAGCTTACCATCATTAAAAAAGATCCTTTTGAAGGTCCAGTTCAAGTTAAACTGGAAGAAGAAGAAAAAACGATCGGTTTTAGAATAGCGGCACAAGTTTACGTTGTAACTAGCTCTTAAGTAAATAGTCTCCAGATAAAAGCTAGTACTAACAAAAAGATTACGCCAAAACCAATAGGTAATAAAGAGGATAAAGCAGTCCATTTAAGACTTTTCGTTTCTTTATAAATAGTATAAATGGTAGTGCTACAAGGATTGTGCATTAAACTAAAGAACATCACACTTATAGCTGTTAGTAAAGTCCATCCACCTGCATTTAGTACCTCATTTATCGTGCCAATATCTTCAGGTTCAAACATAATACCGGCACCAGATCCTACTCCTGCAATATTTGTACTCAACACTGTGAGCATTAAGATAGTAGGTATTACAATTTCATTAGCAGGAATAGCTACTATATAAGCAACTAGAATAACACCGTTTAATCCAATGAACCATCCAATTGGGTCAAGATAATTAATGGCGTGTACAGCAATACTTACATCTCCAATTAAAATATTTGAAGATAGCCAGATTACAGCGCCAGCAGGTAGTGCAAAAATAATTGCTCGCCATAGTACAAAAATGGTTCTATCAATAAGTGAAGTATACAGCGTTTTTAAAATACGTGGAGATCGATAGGGTGGGAGCTCTAAGCTAAAAGTAGATGTTTCTCCTTTTAGCACGGTTTTATTTAGCATCCATGATGCCACGAAAGTAAGAAATACACCAAATAGTGCAATTCCAACTACGGCTAGAGCTGTAGCGAAGCCAGCAAACCATGCAGGCGCAAGAGCCCCAACAAATAAACTGGACAGTATAATAATAGTAGGCCAACGTCCATTACATAAAGAAAAATTATTCGTTATGATAGCAATCAATCGTTCTCTGGGGCTATCAATAATTCTTGTTGAGATTATGCCGGCCGCGTTGCAACCAAACCCCATCATCATACTCAAAGATTGCTTTCCATGAGCTCCTGCTTTTTTAAAAAGTCCATCCAGGTTAAATGCTACTCGTGGCAAGTAACCAAGATCTTCGAGTAAAGTAAACATTGGAAAGAAAATTGCCATAGGTGGAAGCATCACTGAAATAACCCACGCTGTAGCAAGATACATTCCATCAATTAAAAGTCCACTTAACCACCAAGGCCATATCGTAGTCCATTCTTTTAATAAAGGGTAGGTATTATCTATTAAGAGTGTTGCAAGCATTGATGAGGGATAATTGGCACCAATAATAGTAAGCCATATTACAAGCGTAAATAAACCGATCATGGCTGGAAAACCCCATAACCTACTGGTAAGAATACGATCTATCTTCTCGTCTTTTATAGCCCGTACTTTATTCTTGGATAAAACATTGCTGGTTATAACTGCGGCTTTTCTAAATAGATTCTCTACATAAATATCATGTACAGATTCAGGTAAATTGCTTCTAAAAGAATTGGCTTTTTCTAAAAGATTTTGAGAAGAATCTTGGTTAATCATGATTAGCCTCTGTTGAATTTAAAAGCTTTAGTTCTTCATCAAGGTTAAGGTGAGGCTGATTAAAAGACTTATTTAGATCTAGAAGCTCTCCAGAACATAAGGCTTCCTCAATCCTTTTATCCCCTTCTAATAGCCGAATTGCCAACCACTTCTTATTTGGAAGTTCAGGGTATAATTCCTCCATATCTTTTACGAGATCATTAACAGGTATTTTGAGTTCTTTAGGGATTTCAATATCTGGGCTAGTCTCAATGTTAGTATTTCCTGCAGCTACTTCATGTATAGATGATAATAGCTCATCAAATCCCTTTTCATATCTTGCCACAGTGTCAATAACTGGAACTCCTAATTCTTCACTTAAAGCAGTTATATCAATTTCGATTCCTTTTCTTTTCGCCTCATCCATTAGATTTAAGCAAATAACCACTTTGTTCGTTATCTCAAGAATTTGAAGCGTAAGATTTAAATTACGTTCTAAGCGAGTGGCATCAACAACAATTACGGTTACATCTGGTTGGCCGAATAGGATAAAATTTCTGGCTATTTCTTCATCTTCACTAGTTGATAATAACGAGTAAGTACCAGGCAGATCAACAAGTTTGAATCTATTATTTTTGTAATCAAAAGCACCTTCAGCTCTGGATACAGTTTTACCAGGCCAATTACCAGTATGTTGTCGCAATCCCGTTAGTGCATTAAATACAGTGCTTTTACCAGTGTTTGGGTTTCCAGCAAGTGCAACCATATAGTCCCAGTTATCAAACTTAAGACCTAATTTTTTTAGCTGTTTTCGCTTAAAAGATTCCGTTTTAATGTCAGTTGACATACTAACTTTCTCTTAAATAAATTTTTTCTGCCTGTTCTTTTCTCAAGGCTATCACTGTTCCCAGTACCTCATATGCTTTAGAACCACCCGAAGCACTGTTAAAACAGTTTCTGATACTCACACCCGGATATATTCCAAGATCTAACAACCTGCGCCTTTCGGCTCTTTGCATATTGTTATCAATCTCTTTAATAGTAGATGATTTGCCTTCTTCTAAATTTGTAAGTGGTGACATGTCAATTATATTAATCAAAGTTCAAATTTAGTCAAGACTAAGTTTAAATTCAATTAGAATTGATTTACAAAATTACTTTATTTAAATAGCGTAAGAAGCTATTTAATCAACATCATCTGTTTAGAGGTTACTTCATTTACAGCCGTTAACCGATAGATATAAACTCCGGATGGAGCTTGAGAAGCGTTCCAAGAGACTGATTGATCACCTGTTAACTGATACTCATTTACTAAGGTTGAAACTAATTCCCCCAATAAATTAAAAACCTCAAGTTTCACATTAGATGGAGTTGATAACTGATATGAAATAGTAGTGGAAGGATTGAATGGATTAGGGTAGTTTTGGTTTAATTTGATTTCATTTGGAAGGTCAAAATCAATTGTTTCAGAAGATGTGGAAATTTTTGCAAGTTCTTCTTCAATTTTACTTTTAACGATTTCAGCTTCAGAATTTGTTACATCAACATTTCCCTTATATGCAACTTTTCCATTGGCATCAATAACAACCGCTCTATCATAATCTAAAGCATTGCCAAAGTACGAGGCACCAATACTCCCACCATTTAGTAGTAATGGATACGTTATCTCAGTAATCTGTTGGAAGGAATTATTCGTAGAAACCGGATCATTCCAAGTATCTATTCCTAAAGCTACAAAGTTACTATCAGTTTCAAATACTTTATGAATTTTAGTTTCTGTATTGCCACCATTACTTCTACAATGTGGGCATCCAGCGCCATAAAAAAATATGAAAACTACTTTACCAGGGTAATCAGACAATGAAATTTTAATTCCTTCAGCCTCTCTCAATACCTGAAGTGAAAAACCGGGCGCTTCATCACCTACATTCACTTGTGAAAAAGAAACGGTTGTTAATATAAGTGTAAGAACTATTGTGGCAAATGCTTTCATAAAGAAACAATTGTTAATTTATAATGATTAAGATCTTCATTGATAGCTGTGGCAACACGTTCTGAATGAGTAAGCATTCTATATCCAAGATTTAAAATAATTGAAAGAGTTATTAAAGCTATTGAAAAACTCATAATTAGTAATGCTTCTAAAACCGGGTTGAAAATCGAATTTCAATGCCCTCAAAGTCTAAAATTTCATAACAAATACCCGAAGTACAGGCAGGTCCACCCTGTCTTTTACCAGCAAATAAATCTATTCGATTATTGTAGTTAAATTTATATGAAACACTTCCTCCAACCCATGTCCTCAAATCATCTTCCACAGTAAATGTTTTTGTATTATCTGTCAATTGTGGATCTGTACTAGCTTCAAAAATCAGTCCTACAGAAAAATCCGGCAGATATGAAAAAGTTAAAGAACTATAGTAGTTTGCACTTGTGTTGGGGACGAACTTATTAATGGTAAAATCGAACTCATCTCTATTAAAAGTTTGATACTGAAGGTCTAAAACTAACCCCCAAACATAATCGAATGATTTATCAGCTATAAACCCAACTGAAATACGATCCTCTTCTCTTTTAAAATCATCATTTGCGATATCAATAAAAGATTTGATAGATAAGTAATCATCAACCTGATAGCTTCCTTCTAAGAAAAATTCTGTGTAATTAAATACCTTGAAGAGATCATTTTTTGCTTTGGTGATGTTTGCAGTAATTGAATGTCCAGCATCGAAATTGTAATAGAATTCAGCTTGTATTCCAGTTTCATTTGTTGTTTCAAGAACATGGGTACTTCTGTTTAAGACGGGATAAGTATGTTCTTTAATTAATGAAGGAGGGTCGTTATAACCTTGACCTAATTTAAATAGATTATAGTTTTTATACTCTAGACTTCCACCGAAAGAATTAAGATAGAAGTTGAGCCCTGTATATAATGCGTAAGAGTCATCTTGATTGAATGCTAATATTGAAGCGTCATTTTGAAAAGCATATTCTCCAAAAAGCTGTACGTTAGTACTTGGGGCTAAATCAAATAAGAGTGAGCCATATTCCTGATCAACAGTTGAAAAGCTAGAGTTTGATCTCATATAAGCTCCTCCAATACTTATTTTATCTGATATAAAAATATTGGCTTGAAAAGCTTCTACTAAATCAGGTCGCCTTAAACTATCTATGGAAACTGTGGGTGGAATAACATTAAAAAGTGGTTTAGCCATTAAGGCTTTTACTTCTAACCATTTTAAATTAGCATCAACAGCAACTCCTTCAAGATCTCGAAAAAAAGAATACCTTGATCGTTCAGAGTCATCCTCATATACAGAACCAGGGATACTATAACTTCTTAAAAGCAAGCCACGGCCTATAGTTTCATAAAAATTACCCACTCGAATCCGGAAGAGATCATCTTGATACTGGAATCTTTTTTGGGTGAGTTCCAGGTAATTTCTTTCCTGAAACGGAGTTTGGAAATATTCTACTTTTCCATAAAAGCTTAATTTATCTGCATCATAAACTAGATTTAGTTGATTATAGGAAGTGATTAAATCGGAGTTGTCTTCAAAGGGTAAATTTCCATATTGGAACTCAACCATATTAGAACCATAAACCTGAGCTTTTAATGAAGTTGTTTTAGTAATAGTAACTAACACAACACATAATAATATGAGTAATAGTACTCTCATTTTTCGAGGAGTTTTAAAATTTCTTCTCTTATTGCAATTTCTTCACCAGGTTTGTATCCCTCGTGGAAATACACAATTTCGTTATCACTATTAACAATGAGTAGAGTTGGAATAACTCGGACTCCAAGCTTTGCCATGACTTCACTATTAGTATCTAATAAAACTGGGTAATTAACACCAAGTGATCGAGCAAATGGTTTTACTTTTGCAAGATTTCTGGGACCATCAATACTAATTCCAATAAAACTTACTCCCTCAGTTTTAAACTCTTCTGAAATCTCTACTAACTTTGGTAAAGACTTAATGCAAGGTTTACACCAGGTCGCCCAAAAATCAATGACGGTAAGTTGATCTCCCTTTAAGCTTGTAAATGTAGTTGGTCTATTATCTAAATTTTTAAGACGAAAATTATTCACCTTAGGAGGAGCCATAGAAAAACTTCCTATTAATATAAATAATGAGAGTAATAGCTTCATGTTGATTCAATTCAATTGCAATAAATTAAGTATCAACAATTAAGCGAAATGAATTATCACAAAAGAATAAAATATAAAAACCTCTAAGTATGAAGTAATTTATATACATTTCGATTCCTAACCTCATCTAAAATAAAGACTATGAAAAGTATACTATACTTCGTTGCCATAATATTTTTATTGATACCAATGGCATTAAAAGCACAATCTGGAAAGGTCTATGATGCTCTATCAATGAAAAGTGAAATACTGGATATGGATCGTAAGTTCGCTATTTACTTACCACCTGATTACGAAACTTCAGAGCGAAGTTATCCAGTCCTTTATTTATTACATGGCGCTGGTGATGATCAAACAGGTTGGGTACAGTTTGGTGAGGTACTTAGAATTACGGATACAGCTATTAGAGATGGAAGTGCAACTCCAATGATTATCGTAATGCCAGATGCTGATACTGGGCAAAGGGGTTATTTTAATGTTCCAAATTGGAACTACGAAGATTTCTTTTTTGAAGAGCTAATGCCCTATGTAGAAAATAAATATCGTATAAAAAAGGAAAAAAGATTCAGAGCCATTGCAGGACTTTCTATGGGCGGAGGTGGATCATTCATGTATGCATTGCATCATCCTGAATTGTTTTCTTCTGCAGCACCATTAAGTGCATATGTAGGTCCCTTAAGTTTAGAGCAATTCAAAAGTCAAATAAGGGATATGGAGGGAGTTTCTGATGAGCAAGCAGAAGCTTATTATAAAAATCATAGTGCAATTGAACTTGTGAAAAATATGCCCGATGAACAAAGAGATGATGTTCGTTGGTATATCAGTGTTGGTGATGATGATTTTTTATATGAAGGGAATTCGTTAATTCACATTGCAATGAAGAAAAGAGAAGTACCTCATGAATATCGAGTAGCAGAAGGTGGACATACTTGGACGTACTGGCGAATGGAATTACCCAATGTTCTTCATTTTGTCTCTCAAGGTTTTCATCAATATTGATTAACCTGAGTTAGTTACAAATATCATCTTCTATAATATATAACCAGTCTTTTAACGGCGTATGCCTGAAATCATAAGCTGTCTAAAAGAGGAATAACTATCTTTTTGATAATATCTAAATTCCTGCTTTTGCAGGAATGTTAAATATAAGTTTTTAAACAAGCATGGGTAATATCTATAGCGAAATAATGCTAAATAGTATTAATAGATTAAAAACTAATCTACCCAGTCAGCAATAAATAAGTTTGTTGATCGATCACCACCGTTAAATCGATTCGATGCAAATACGATTTTTGTTCCATCATAAGAAAACATAGGAAACGAATCGAATGTATCATCAAAGGTGATTTGCTTCAAACCTGTTCCATCTAAATTTATCATAAACAGGTTAAATGGGAATCCCCGAGCTGAACCGTGATTAGATGAAAAAATGATTTTCTCGCCAGAAGGATGGAAATACGGAGCCCAATTAGCATTCCCTAAATCTGTAATTTGAGTTAACTCACTACCATCAAGATTAACGGTATATAGCTCCATATCAGTGGGTTCCACAAGCCCTTCGGAAAGAAGAGAAGTATATTTTTCGATTTCTTCAGGTGTTTTTGGACGAGAAGATCGAAAAACTAGTTTCTTACCATCGGGAGAGAAGAAAGCCCCGCCATCGTAGCCAAGTTCGTCTGTGATTTGAACAACATCAGATCCGTCGGTATTCATTAAATAAAGCTCTAAATCACCTGAACGCATGGAGGTAAAAACAATTTTTGACCCGTCTGGAGATAAAGTAGCTTCAGCATCGTATCCCGGACTATTTTCTGTAAGATTCGCAATAATTTCACCTTCCAGATTTGCTTTGAAGATATCATAACCTTCGTAAATTGGCCAAACATAAGCACCATTTGGGCCACGTTCAGGAACTTCAGGACAAGCAAGATCAGCTAAATGAGTAGAGCCGTACACAAAGGTGGTATCGCCCGGGAGAAAGAATGAACATGTAGTACGTCCAGTTCCGGTACTAATCATAGTTGGCATGAAATCTTCATCTTTCTGTGTAGTAGCATCCATGTAATAAATCTGATCGCAATCTGCGCCCCATGCAGCGTTATCGGATTGGAAAATGAGTTTAGTGTCTTCAAATCCCCAATAAGCTTCTGCGTTATTTTCTCCAAACGTAAGTTGGCGAACATTTTGAAAATGGACTTCTTCAGCATATTTTAAGGTATCTGCATCAGGATTATATGGCGCTTCTTTAGGTTCAGAAGAGCAATTTATAAGGAAAAAAGGCACTAGAAAGAGAGAAAAATATTTCATGAATTCAGATTGTTAGAAAATTAGGCAGAACTTAACGCTCTAATGTGAAGATTTTATGAAGACATCTAAAAGATTTTAAATGATAATAAAATCAAAAGATTGTAGTCAAAGACATGCGAAACTCGAAGATATCATCAACAAAGTTGTAGCCAAGAGCAGGTTCTAAAAACATTTTTTTAGAGGTTCTACCGAGTACAAAAGAAGATATATAAAAAGATCCCATAAGGGTAAGTTTTAAGGCTTTCAAAGTCTTGAAGTAAATCATAGAATAAATGTGTGGTTTTATTCTCTAACTATTAAAAAGAAACCAGGTATTCGAATAATTTAGAAATTAAGCTTAACTCCACCAATTAACATTCTTGGCAAGCCAGGACGAACACCTGCAGGTCTTCTGGAGACGATATATGTTTTATCGGTAATGTTTCTTATATCAACAAAGAAATTTGCAGTTGTATTAAGTTGATACCCAATAGAAAAGTCCATCAAAAAATAGGAATCGGTACTAGCTTTTTCTTGAATGGAACCAGATCCAGCTACAGTCCTCATTGCACTGGTTCCATGAGTATTCAGGTTTAGGTCAACTTTTTTGTAGATGAAGCTAGTAGATAAATTAATTTGATGTTTAGGTAAATAAGGCATTTCATCTCCTTTAGAAACCTCGCCCCACGGTTCAAAATCACTTATAAAACTATTTTGAAAAGTTGCAGAAGTATATGTGTAGTTTAAAGAAAATGGAATTTGAAGCTTATTCTGTTGATCCGTTGTATTCCATCCCAAAGAAACCTCAAGTCCTAGAACATCAACTTCTCCTGCGTTAAATTGAGAAGAAGTTCCACTCCCACCTCCTGCTGATAAATCAGAGCCTAGTAAGTTGCTGTAGTTATTGAAGAATCCAACGACTTCTAAGTTTAGCTTATTATTGTTAAAACGAGAGCCTATTTCGTAGTTTACACTGTTCTCGGCTGATGTTCCTGAAGCCGCACCAGGACTTGGAGGCGCAAAGCCTTTATGTATACCTCCAAATAGATTGAGATTAGTCGTCAGTAGATAATTAATTCCCATTCCTGGAACAAGAACGCTAATATCATTTTCCCTAATAGTTAAGTTGGTTTCTGCTCTTTCGGAATCAGACTTTCCAAAGTCTTCTCTTTTAAGCGCGATGTTTTCATAACGCAAACCAGGAGTGAAAGTCCATTGCTTAAAAGTGATTTTATCCTGAATGAAAAGAGCCAAAGCTGTTGCAGATTCAATGCGATTACTATCTGTTCCTGGAGTTCCTTCGCTTGTTAAAATCATAGTTCCATCTTCCATTCGGTAGCCGTCAACCCATTGAAAGCGATCCATACCATCTTCGTGGTAACGGATTCCGAACTCCAGCTCAGAAGTAGTTCCCGCTAATTCAAAACTACTTGCTAATATTGATTGGATTCCTCTGGAGTAGTATTCCCTGTTGTTTGCCTTCACTGATAAAGCATCGTCAATACTTGAAGATCCTCTAACAATATCAAAAGAAGTTAAGTTGGAGCTTGGGTTGGCAAGCAAAGAACTAATACCTACTCCATCAACTTTATCGAGCTTATACCAATTTCTATTAAAATTATTTCTATAAATAGTTGTAGTAATATCAAAGTTAGCAGAAAACTGAGCAAAATGGCGAACGGAGAGATGAGTTTGGTCCGCATCCATTAAATCAACTTGTGATCCCGCATATCTTCTAAAAGGATCATCTTCAAAATCTGAATCCGATAATCCCAAATAGGTCTCATCAGAAAGTTCATCATAATATCCGAACTTAAATTCTACTTTTTGATAAATCTTAGCGCTCGTATTAGATCTAAACATCACTTTCCCTAAAAAATCTTTAGTATCGAACCCTGTTCTTCCACCAAAATCTAAATCCTTAAATCCATCGTTTGATAATTGATAGCTTTCGAGTAAGAAGCCGAAATTTTTGTAAGTACTGCCAACAGTAGCATGAATTTTTCGGCTGTTAAACTGTCCTGTACTTACTTCTGCATTACCAGATAACTCGTAAGGAATCTGAGTAGAAATCATATTTAATGCCCCACCTGTTGTAAGTGGGCCATACTTAATTTGAGATGATCCTTTACGGACTTCAACAGAACTCATTCGCCCAATAGATGGAAAATAATAAGCAGCGGGAGCTGCATAAGGAGCAGGCGCAATTAAAACTCCGTCTTCCATTAAAGTAATTTTAGAGCTACGTTCAACTCCTGTGCCCCTGAGTCCAATATTTGGGCGCAATCCAAAGCCATCTTCCTCCTGAATATTAACTCCGCTTATTGATCTTAGGACTCTATTAACATCGCTATAATTTTGCTTTTGAAGTTCTGCATATCCTATATATGAAGCCGAACCAGGAGTTCTATCCATCCATGCAGGCTTACCAAGAATGGTCACCCTTTCCATGATTAGCTTATCATAAATATCTAGAGAGTCAGTGGTTTGGGATAACATTGAGGTAGAAGAGAAGATCAATGTAAAAGCTAGTAAGAGGAGTGATTTCATTTTAGAAAAATGGGGAAATTGTTTATTTAGAACAATTCTAAGTTAAGAACATATCTGGCTTCTCTCAACACTTATATAGAATTAATCTAAATTATTTTTCCCTGTAGAAACCATTTCCATTAATTGAGACAGTAGTCCCTTCCCTAATTTTAAAAATCGCTCTTGCCCACCCATTGCCAAATATCGAAGAACCACTCTTAGTTCAGAAAGAAGAGCAGGTGGATTAGTTACTAAAGAGTCTTCAGAAATGATCAAATCCCAGTCTATTGGTTTTTGAAATTTAACTCCAGCTTGTCGCATTACTTCTCGGTACGCATTTGCCATTAAACCATATCCAATTGTAGTGGGATGCAGTCCATCCAGACTAAAAATTCCACCTTTAATTAACTTTCCAGTCTTTTTATCAACGCGGATGAAATCAGTGGTTAAAGTAGCTTCTCCTTTTTCATTAACAAGATGAATTGTATCTGGATTTCGTTTAAGTGCGGCAACAAAATCATTTGGATAACCACGAATTATTTCACCACCTAAGCGTCGGCGTGCCATACTAGCCACATTCTTAGCCATAGGTACAACATGCCATCCAAATTCCCGAGCTATTTTTCTAATGATGGAGTTAAATTCATCAACGGCGAAATCAATTTGAATGGCTTCGTCTTTAGTTAGATGTGGATGTTTTGCCGGGTCAAAGTCTGTATCCCAAATCCAGAATCGCGTGTAATAATCAAAATACCCTAAGTGATTATTGGAAAACCTCGAATTCACTCCTCTGCAAACAGGTGCAATAGTTGGATATGGAATGGTGGGAACAAATACTCTTTGAACACCAATTTTGGAAATACGTTCTGCTAATTCACGATATTCTTGTTCGAAATGCTCGGGCCTGTATATAGTATGAGTTCGATCAGGCATGAATTTCTTTAAATCTTGAGTTTCCGACCAGGTAAGGTTTAAGTTTACAACTGCGCCTAATGCATTATTATGCCCCAAACAAACAATTAGATTCTCTATTCCTCCATCTTGTTGAAGTAAAGCCACATTTTTTAATTGCGTATTTTCCTCAAAATCTGGAGTTAAACGAGGGTTAAGCACTAATCTTGAAGTGGTAAATTTTGCATGTTCTGGAAGGAAACCGAAAACCGAAAACCGATCCCGATGTTGCTCAATGTATTCTTTGCTATTCTTTTCATTAACCATCCAGGAATCGTTTACAGCCAGTCCCCAAATCGCTTGATTATGATAAGGAGTTGATTGATTTACACTTAAATCTTTTAATCCACCTTCCCAATATTTTTTTATTCGTTTTAACGTTTTGAAAGTGTGAGATGCAGCTCCCGCATATTCACTCCAATCCACTTCGCTACCAAATTCATCAGATAATCCTCTTAACAAAACTTCTAGGTTCAGTGGAATACCAGCTTGAGCGGTGAAAGACGGTTGGTCAAAAGCTGGAGCTGGATCATAACAGCGATGAATGAAAGAAGGGAAATTGATATCAGTACGGTAAATGCCACCGTTATTAAACCCTTGCGAAAGGCTGTCTCCAATTACTACTAATTTATGTTTTGCTTCCTTTTTTCCGAACATGAAATAAGCCCCTCATGAAAGGGGATTTAAGGATGTGTTAATTCTTTGAAATTTGCCACTTATTCATGAAAGCACAAAATCCAATTATGCAAATTAATTAGAATATTGACCTCCCTAAACTTCGAGATAGTTCAAGATTTTGATATAGCGCCCCCCTCCTTGATAAGGAGAGGACTGAAGGGAGGTCGGAATAATTTTATATTCTATTCTGATCATATAGTATGTACATTTAGATGTAAAAAATCTAAACCAATAATAAGAAAAGTTACTCAGTGTTCCCCTGCATCCATGGCTAACCATTAATCAAATGAATTCAGACCAAAAAAACCGCCTCCAACAATTCCGTGAAAAAAGAACAATCCAAAATGATAAAGTACTTGGACTTGGTCATTTAGGAATCAAACGATTTTTTAATATGGATTCTAATACCTACAAAGAAGGGGCATTGGATACCAAAACAAAAGAATTATTAGGATTAGTAGCATCCACAGTACTTCGGTGTAACGATTGCATTGATTACCACCTCGAACAATGTGCAAAAACGGGATCAACCAAAGACGAAATTATTGATTCGCTGAATGTTGCCTTGATAGTAGGAGGAAGTATTGTGATTCCTCACCTCAGACATGCGGTGGATACGATTGAGTTTTTGGAAGAAGAAGGAGCTTTCAATTGAGAATTGAGAATTGAGAATGGTTCAACTAAAAATGAATGGCACTAATCTTTAATTTTGTCATTTCGAATCCTCTGAAAGAGGTGAGAAATCTTAAGAGTTACTAAACTGGACCAAGTTCTTTAGATTTCTCATGTTCGTTCGAAGTGAAAATCTAGTATTTTTATTTATAAATTAAATGTAGCAAAGTAAGGTAAATCTTGTGGTTCCTTACTTGTGTAATATGGTGGAAACCATTGGGCTGCTTGAAGAAACGGGTTTGTTAACTTGACACTCTGACTTTTTTTCTCTTTTATACATGAAAAAACATTTTTGGCGTACAGAACTGAAACAGAGATACTAAAAACCCAAGTACAAAATCTGTACATACTGGATAAGCTATTTCGAAAGAATTTCGATTCTCTTCAGGATTTGGTCGACTTAATGCCAGGTATTTTCCATGTAAATGACAAGAATGATCTAACGATTGGTCACTTAAATAAATCAGGAGAAGAATGGGGGCTGCTTTCGAAAGAAGAAATCAATGATATGGGTATTGAGTATTTCAAAAAGTTTATACATCCAGATAGTTTGAAATACGTAGCTCCAAGGTTTCTTGAGTTTTATCAAAAGGCCGATGATGACCAACTTCATGCTGAATTTCAGAAAATCCTGAACCCAAGAACTGGTAAATACGACACCTTTTTTACGGTTTGTAAACCATTCAAAAAGCATAACCTTTTGCTTACTTCATCTAATCCAATTTCGGGGATTGATACTGTTGTTAGACGAATAGAGCGAATTGCTGATGAGGAGATATATGTTAGAAAGCATTTCGATGACTTCGAATCGCTTACCCGAAGAGAGAGGCAGATATTAGCTAAAATAGCGCAAGGATTGAGCAATAAAGATATTTCAGGACAGCTGTTTATCACCTTGGAAACTGTGAAAAGTCACAGAAAAAAAATTAAGAAAAAAACGGGGATACCAACTACCGCAGGACTAGTTCAATTTGCAATAGCATTCGAATTGATCTGAAAAAATCACCAGAAGTGGGGATTTACAGCATCGTTGGAATCGAATATTTTAAATCAAAAAGACATTATGAAAAAAATTCTCTTTTTATTCATCACTGTATTAGCAACTCAAATTACAACTGCACAGAATATCTTAATTGTAGATAATACTGAACACACACCTTCAGGCTCAAATTATTACTCAGATTTACAAACAGCTATAGATGCAGCACAATCAGGAGATGTTATTTACATATTACCTAGTCCTAATAGTTATGGTAATGTGGAAATTCAAGATCGGGAAGAACTCACTTTAGTAGGGCTGGGATATAACACTTCCGCGATAAATAATAACTTTAATTATGGTTCAGAGGTGGGAACTATTGATGTTGATAATTCATCGTATCTGGTATTTAAGGGGTTGCAAATAAACAATCTCTCTCTTGATAATGGTAATACCACTGAACCTTCGTCTACTATTGTTGTAAATGGTTCTGTGTTAGGCAATATTGTTGCTAGTTTTGTACAAGGACTTACAGTTTCTCACTCTTATATTGATAAATTTACTCTTAGCAATGATGATAATTCTGCCATTATTTTTCGTCGTTGTATCATCAATCCGGCAGGTTCTTCGATTTCTGACTACAAGGATATTAGAAATAGTAATTTCCATAATAGTATATTTTTTGACTTTACCGTAAGATCAATTAGTAACAGCACCTTCAAAAACAATATTTTTCTAAAAACACAACGCTATCAATACCCAGATGTCCAAATTCAGGAAATAGAGGATAACAACAATACATTTCTGAATAATTTCTTCGATATAATTTTACCGATTAATGAGGGTTCAAATTTCGGAGAGAATAATGTGGTAAATGAAGCGCTCAATCCTATTGATATTTTTGCAGATACAGCCGTCTCAAATAGTACAAATGTATTCGATATGAATTGGGACGTTACTCCAAAGCTTGGCAGTTTATTGAATGCAGGAACAGACGGAACGAATATTGGTCCAACTGGTGGGGTAGGCACTTATTCTAATTCCATATTTTCTTTACCATTTGTGTATGACATTATAGTACCTGTAGAAATTAAGGCCGGAGAGGATATCGAGGTTACCATCAGAGCAAAAGGGAGATAAGTCGTGAAGTTCCTTGCAAACATATTATTGGTGATGCTCCTAGTTTCACCACTAATGGCGCAATCAGTAACAGAATTAGAATATTTTTTCGATGCTGATCCCGGTTTTGGAAATGGGACTTCCATAGCTGTTACAGAAGTTGATGGAGAAGTGAATTACGAAGGTTCCATCACGACTTCCTCACTTTCCAGAGGATTACACACACTTTTCATTCGCGCTAAAAACAGTGATGACGAATGGGGATTAACCATCAAAAAACTCATTCTGGTGGATCAGGGAGAAGCAAGAGAAATAGAAGCTCTTGAATATTTCTATGATGAAGACCCCGGTTTGGGGATGGGAACAGAAATTCAGGTTAGCCAAGCGCTGGAACTTGATTTAGAAACAACCATTTCTACATCTGGAATTTCAAGAGGAATCCATACTCTTTACTTAAGAGCAAAATTTACAGATGGAGCCTGGGGCTTTCCCATCAAGAAGATGGTTCTCATTGATCAAAATGATCCGAATTCGGTAAGTGAAATTGTGGCTGCTGAATATTTCTTTAACACCGATCCCGGTTTTGCTTCGGCTACTCCAATCAGCATAAATACAGGAACAGATATTGAAGCAACTTTTACCATTCCTTCTTCTAATTTGCCCATTGGAGATCAGGTGTTATTTATTCGGGTTCAGGATTCAGATGGAGTTTGGGGACAATATTCAAGCAAATCATTTGCGTTATCGGAAGTTCCTATGCTGGCTTTCGAGTCTTCCGATACCTCAAAGTTTTATACTGATACCGGTAAGCTTCATTTTGCCGGAAATTTAGGTATTTCATCAACCACAGAAATAACGGCTGATAGTGCGATCGTTTCTTTCACAGGTGGGTTTATTCTTGATGAAGATTCTCTTGGAATAGAAGATGAAGGATCAATGGATATTGAACTTGGAGATGGATGGCTTAAATTAACTGGGAATGATGATCTGGATGAATACCAAGAAGTATTAAAGTCTGTTTTCTACACAAGAAAAGAGGGACACGTTTTTTCTGACACTCTTAAAGAGTTTTCTATTTCAGTGTATTCAGGAGCTTTCTCATCTGAACCAGTTCAGAAATATATTCATGTGCTAGCAGTAGATTCTATGGGCACGGATAATGAAGCCGAACTGGAATTACCTATTCAATTTAGTTTGGACCAAAACTACCCAAATCCATTTAATCCAAGTACGAATATTAACTTTGCTATTCCAAAATCTTCAAAAGTACAATTGGTGGTATATAATCTACTCGGGCAACAAGTAGCCACATTAGTTGATAGAGATTTATCTGCTGGCAATCACGCTGTTAGATTTGAAGCTTCTCAATTATCATCAGGAGTATACATCTACAGAATTCAGGCGGGGAGTTTTGTGCAAACCAAAAAGATGATGTTGATTAAGTAAAGAATCAATGTAGAATTGAGAATAATTCAATTAAAAATGGGTTTTTGTCATTTCGAAGGAACAGAGTGACTGAGAAATCAAAAGATTTATAGAATATCTCCCAGCTCTTTAGATTTCTCGCTTCGCTCGAGATGACAAAAAAAAAGATCATTTTCAATTTTTAATTTATCATTGAAAACTGATAATAGTGCATCCTGCACTACCAAAATCTTCGGTAGCTAGTTCGTACTTTTTTACTTCGGTTCGGTCTTTTAAATACTTATGAATATGATCTTTCAGAATCCCATCACCTTTGCCATGCACAATTTCTACCTGATTCATTCCCCGAAATACTGCACGATCAATATAATGAGTAACTTCATTCAGCGCTTCTTCGGTGCGCTTTCCTCGTAAATCAAGCCTTGGTGAAACGGTTTCTTTCATGAAATCAGATCCGTTCACCAAATTGACAGAACGAGCTTTTTGGTTACTCTTCTTTTTAGGTGGATCTACCTTCACGAGGTTCTTGTATTTCGTTCGAAGTCGAAGTCCATCTGCCTGAACGGTAGCATTATTTCCACGGTGTTCTACTAGTTCTCCAGTTGTATTTCCATCCAAAAACCGGACATAATCCCCAACTTTCGGAGGATATTTACTTTTCTTGAATTTGGCTTCACGCTTTTCTTTTACTTCATCTAAACTTCCTTCAATAGCTGCTTTTTCCTTATCAATATCTTTACGGATATCTTTAATCTGCTTTTTGTCACCCTTGTTTTTTATGATAATTTGCTCAACAGCGGCTTCCACTTTTTGATTAGCTTTATCCATAATGGATTTAGCTTCAATAAGTGCTTTTTCCCTGATTTTATCCTTCTCTCGATTGATTCCGTCTAGTTTATTAAGATATCGGTTTCGATCGGTTTCAGCTTTAGATTTTAAATTCTCGAACTTTGATTTTAATTCATCTGCTTGCTGCGTTTTAGTTTCCAACTCAGTAATCAACGATTCGAGTTTATTTTTTTGTTCACCCAGTAACTCTCTAGACCTCTTTAGAATTTCATCATCCAAATTCATCCGTTGTGCAATTTCAAAAGCGTAACTACTACCGGGAATTCCTTTCTTAAATTTATAGGTAGGGGATAGCGAAGTCTGATCAAACTCCATTGACCCATTTACCGCCAGCGGATGTTCATGAGCAAATACTTTAAGGGAACCATGATGGGTAGTCACTAATACAACGCAATCTTTATCCAATAAATATTCAATAAATGCCTGAAAAAGAGAACCTCCTTCTTCAGGATCGGTTCCTGCAGCAGCTTCATCAATTAAGACTAAACTTCCTGGTTTTAACTGTTTTTGGGTTTCTCGCATCCATTGTAATCGGGATGAAAAAGTACTCAGATCATTTTCTATTGATTGATCATCTCCTAAATCAACAAATACTCCAGAGAAAACAGGAAGCTCTGAAGTAGGATCGGCAGGAATGGCATATCCAGATTGATTCATTAACGCTGAAATCCCAACGGTTTTCATAGCTACTGATTTCCCGCCTGCATTCGGACCTGTAATCATTAAGCAATGTTCATCTTCTTCCAAGGTCAGAAAAAGAGGGATGATCTCAAGTCGCTCGGTTTTTTTTAGAAGCAGATTTTTAAGCTTTAAATTAGCATTGTAGGACTTTTTAAGAGATAACCTTCCTGAGGATGAAGTTATGGGGATTTCTCCCTCAAGTTTTATTGAGATTTTTGCTTTAGCGGCGATTACATCCAACTCGGCCAAGGCTTCAATATTTTGTGAAATGTAGGTGGAAAACTGACGAACATGACTCGTTAGTTCTTTTAAAATTCGTTCAATCTCCTGTTGCTCCTGAATTTCAAACTGTCGGATCTCATTATTTAAATGGAGTGCTTCGGCGGGTTCCAAATATACGGTTTGACCAGTTGCGGAAACGTCATGGATAAAACCTTGAATTTTGCGTTTATATTCTGCCAATACGGGAATCACCATTCGGCCATTTCGAATAGTAGCCCCCTCATCGGATGTCATTCCATCCTTAGTAGCATTTCGCATTAACTTATTAATGGTTGATCTCAATTCATTTCTTTTCGAATTAAGGCGTTTTCGAATAGATTTCAGTTCAGGACTGGCGTCATCTTTAAGTTGCCCGCTATCAGTAACTTTTTGTTTGATAGAATCTTCAAGTTCTTTTAACGGAATTAGCTGTTCAGATATAGAAAAAAGTTCTGTTTTGTGTTCTGCTCTGGCTTTCAAAAATTTCTTAATAACTCTTGCCGTTGAGCAGATTCCAAGAATATAAGGGAAAGCCGTAAGAGGGATGATACTTCCTTCTGCTCTTCCAATATCAAGATAATCTCTAACGTCTGGAAGTTCTCCAAGTGGAAAGGGATCGGGATCTAGAAGAATCTCCATCATCTCGTAGGTCTGCTTCAACAATATTCTAACTCTCTCTACACTGCTCGATGGATAAAGTTCTTCGATCATTTCATATGAACGTTCAGATTGAGCTGCGTTTAATGTGGCATCACGAAGTTGCTCGAAACCAAGTTTCTCTAATAAGTTTTTTGGGTAGAGTTGCATTTTGCTGTTTTGAGAATTCTGTTTAAGATAAACGTAAAATGGAAGGATTTCGATCATTGTTTTTGATTCGCTAACTAAACAATACATTTCAATCTTCATCCTTGTAGATAACAGTGGGTTCTGTCACCCAATGGAGAATTAAGTCAAGAGAAAAAAGAAGTAAGGCTGTCACCCTGAGCTCCCGGTGTGAATGATGGGGAATAGTTTTTTAGCGAAGGGTATCAATTGTGGGATTGTTTAGAAGTTGTGTAACGATTGAGATCCCTCAGAACAATATTCGAACCTGTCACCCTGAGCTCCTGGTGTGAATGATGGGAAATGGTTTTATAGCGAAGGGTATCAAACGTGGGTTTGTTTAGAAGTTGTGCAACGATTGATATCCCTCAGAACAATATTCGAACCTGTCACCCTGAGCTCCCGGTGTGAATGATGGGAAATGGTTTTATAGCGAAGGGTATCAAACGTGGGTTTGGTTAGAAGTTGTTCAACGAATGATATCCCTCAGAACAACTTCCGATCCTTATTCTTCTTACGGGGCTTTCGGGATGACAACGGGATCTGTCACCCAGCGGAGAATTAAGTCAAGAGAAAAAAGAATTAAGGCTGTCACCCTGAGCTCCTGGTGAGGTCAAGGGGAAATGGTTATATATCGAAGGGGTTCAAACGTGGGTTTGTTTAAAGTTGCGCAACGATTGAGATCACTCAGAACAAAATGCGCTCTTTTCTACCAATGCTGTGAATGTATTACCTGACATATACAATCATGAACCTGTCTGCCGATAGTCAGGCTTGTTTCAGAATCTTATGCTTCTGCTACAGAGTTTTTTTTCTACTTTTGTATCAATCCCCAAATGCTTCTACATTTAAGTCGTCAATAAAAATGAAAGGAGTGGAAATGAAGACACCTATTTATCAAGTTGATGCTTTTACGAATCATATTTTTGGAGGAAATCCCGCAGCAGTTTGCCCCTTAAAAGAGTGGATTAAACCAGAATTAATGCAGTTCATTGCAATGGAAAATAACCTTTCGGAAACTGCTTTTTTTGTAAGAAAGGGAGATGTGTTTGCATTACGATGGTTCACTCCAGTAGCTGAAGTAGATTTATGCGGGCATGCAACATTGGCTTCAGCTCATGTTTTATTTGAAGAGCTTGGATATCAAAAAGAAGAAATTAAATTCGATACCAAAAGCGGTCGATTAATTGTGAAGAAAGAGGGAGGTCGATTATCCATGGATTTTCCAGCTGATAAAATGCAGCAGGTACATGCCCCGCCAATTCTGTTTCAGGCATTGGGAATTAATCCAAGTATCTTCACTTTCAAATCAGATGATTATATGGTTGTATTAGATTCCGAAAAAGAAGTAGCCCAGTTAGATCCAGATTTCAAAATGCTGAAAGAAGTTAACGCTCGGGGAATAATAGTAACCGCTCCTGGTAACGAGGTCGACTTTGTATCCCGCTTTTTTGCTCCTCGGCATAATATAGATGAAGACCCAGTAACTGGTTCTGCACATACGAAATTGACTCCATATTGGTCAGAGCGCTTAGGAAAAAAAGAAATGGAAGCTCGCCAAATCTCTGAACGGGTAGGAGTATTAACTATACGGGATAAGAATGATCGAGTTGAAATACTAGGTAAAGCAGTTACATTTATGAAAGGGGAGATTACTATTTAGTGGAACTGATATTTCTTTTAATTATAGGTTTAATTGCAGGAACATTAGCAGGTCTTCTGGGAATTGGAGGAGGAATTATTTTCACACCGGTTCTTTTCTTTTTGTTTGAAGATGCTGGTGTAGAACAATCAGTTCAGTGGTCGGTAGCCTCAGGGTTATTTTGCACATTACTTGCAGCTGGCAGTAGTACTGTTAGGCAATATCTGCAAAAAAATATGTTTTGGCGGGAGGGGATTACACTTGGTTTACTAGGAGCAATCGGGATTTCAATTGGCAAATTGGTACTTACATCTCAGTATTATAGCAGGGAAGAGTTTGTAATTTTTTTCAGTTTGATTTTATTCTATGCAGCGTACATGATGTTCAAAAAAGGAAGGGATACAAGAAATGATGCGGAAATAGCATTTTCTGACTTAAAATTTCCAGAGGTTTTAGTTACGGGTGGTATAGGGGGTTTCGTAGCTTCTTTAGCAGGTGTTGGAGGGGGCGGTATCATGGTCCCAATTATGAACTTGATTTATAAGCAACCATTCAGAAAGGCTGTAAGTGTATCTCAACTTGGGATGACTATTTTGATTACTACTGGTGTAGCTCAACTTGCTTTAAGTGAAAATTCCACTCTTGGAATCACGGAATTTACAATGGGCTATGTTGACTTTGGTGCGGCATTACCTCTTGCCGTTGGGGGGCTTTTTGGTGGATTTGGTGGGGCTTTTTTAAATCAGAAAATTAACCGGAGTTATTTGCAATGGGGGTTCGCAATACTTTCTGTAATAATGGCAAGTCGCTTGCTTTGGGGCGTGTTTGGGTAATTGTCTTTACACATTGCCTTTATAATTTGAACGATTGTGAGAAGTCTAAAAAACTCAATTATGTTTAGTAACTCTCTAGATTTCTCCCGCTGGTCGAAATGACAAAGCTTGTTATTAGTTTTGAACTTAATTAAAGTATATTCAAAGAAATACTAAAATTAGAAGAATAAAAAAGAAGCTCCCTATCAAGGAGCTTCTTTTATTGTTAGCAATCTATAGCCTGCCGTCTGTAGGCTTAGCCACGCTAAGCGTGACTTTAGCTATATTCATCCAGTAAACTAATCCGACTTAGAGATACCATTCCCATGGTATCACGGGGAAAAGCCGGTTTTTTGGGGAATTAATCCATGATCTTGCGCAAAAAAGCGGGTTGATCGGAATCGTCTTTTCTAATGCGTTCTGCTCTGCTTTGAAAAGGAGCTACATTAGAATTTTGTTGTTCTTCCGAATCATTTTGCTCAGATTCGGCACTCGTTTCTTCTTTCTTTACGTTAAGATCGCGACGTAAATATGAAGGAGTGTCTAACCTTTTTAAGTTTCCTTCGCCTTTATAAAAATCGCCGGTAGTTCGAGTGAATCTAGTAGAGATTTCTTGTTTAGGTGTTGATTGATTTTTGAGTGCCTGATCTGCAACTACATTCATCGGTTGTTTTGGAGCAACACGAGCAGTATTTCTGTCTTCAGCTAATTCAAAACCTGTTGCAATTACGGTAACCCGGATATCTTCGCCGAAAGTTTCATCCAGCACCGTACCAAGAATTATCTCTGCATCATCTCCAGCTTCTTGCTGAATAATACTTGTTGCAGTAGTAGTTTCTCGCATTCCTAGATTTGAACCTGCAGAAATATTTACCAGAACATTGCGAGCGCCACGAATACTAACGCCGTCTAAAAGAGGGGAATTAATGGCTTCTCTGGCCGCAATTTCTGCTCTATCAGTGCCTGATGCCGTTGACG
This sequence comes from Balneolaceae bacterium, assembly GCA_040222455.1. Taxonomy (GTDB): domain Bacteria; phylum Bacteroidota; class Rhodothermia; order Balneolales; family Balneolaceae; genus RHLJ01. The sequence goes on from JAVKDD010000020.1 coordinate 368,563, forward strand.
AACCCATAATAGCAGCTCCACCATCGGTCATGGTAGTTCTAACATCTGCAAAATCGAGGTTTATTAGTCCTGGCATTAATATTAGATCACTAATCCCACGAGTTGCGCTATAGAGAACTTCGTTTGCTAAAGCAAAAGCTTCCATTAAAGAAGTGTTCTCATCTGCAATATCAAGTAGCCGTTCGTTTGGGATTACAATTACGGTATCGCAATTTTTCTTTAATTCATTAATCCCTTCAAGGGCATATTTTTTCCTGATTTTTCCTTCACATTCGAATGGGGTTGTGATAATTCCAACGGTAAGAATTCCTTTACGTTTGGCCATGCCTGCAACTACAGGTGCGCCTCCGGTTCCGGTTCCGCCACCCATTCCTGCTGTTACGAAAATCATATCAGCACTTTCGATCGCTTCTTCAATCTCATGCCGATTTTCCTCCACAGCTTCACGACCAATTTCAGGTCGTGCGCCTGCTCCAAGACCACTGGTCAATGCAGATCCAACCTGAATCTTAAGGTCAGCCATACTGTTTTTAAGTGCCTGGGCATCGGTATTCAACGCGATATACTCTACGCTGTCGAGCCCCATATTTATCATATTATTGATAGCGTTTCCGCCACCACCACCAACGCCAATTACTTTAATTTTTGCGTTTTCCTGGCTTTGTTCGTCAAAGAAGAAAGTAGCCATGATTACTCCTGTTTATGTTTGTTTACTGAATTATTCTGTTTCTATAGATGATTGCTGTTTTAAAGCTCTTTGAACCAGCTTTTCATTCGGTCTGCAATTTTTGCCATAACCTGTTCCACGCTGGTTACCTTCGATGAGGAAGGTATCATTGTCTTATTTGTGTTCGTGCCCGTTTGAAGAGCATGAACCACCAACCCAACGCCTGTAGCGTAAATCGGGCTGTTCACTTCTTCTACTAATCCACCAGTAATACCGAGAGGGATTCCAACTTTGGCATCCATTCCTAATATTTCGGTTCCAAGAGAAGTAATATTCTTAATTAAAGATCCACCGCCAGTTAGTACAACACCGGCGCTTAGAGATTCCGAATAACCGCTTCTTTTGATCTCTATACTTACGATTTCTAAAATCTCTTCCATTCTTGCCTGTATAATTTTGGCAAGAATGCTCTTTGTAATTTCTTTAGGCGGGCGACCTGCAATTCCAGGTACGGTAATAACCTCATCTGTTTGAATCATATCAGCATAACTTTCGCCGTGATTGCGCTTCAAAGTCTCGGCTTGATCATCAAGTACACTCAAACCAAGTCGGATATCATCGGTAACTTTTTGGCCCGCAATTGCGATAACTGCTGTATGGCGGATTGTATTATCCTGAAAAATAGCAACGTCTGTTGTTCCGCCTCCAATATCCACAAGGACAACACCAGCCTCCTTTTCTTCCTGATCAAGAACAGCGTATGAAGAAGCAAGAGGCTCAAGAATTATATCCGCCACTTGATATCCTGCACGTTCAACACAGCGGTAAATATTCTTTGCAGCTGAAACTAACCCAGTGATAATGTGAACTTCGGCTTCCATCCTCATACCGCTCATACCAACTGGGTCGCTAATTCCGTCTTGTCCATCAACTACAAACTCTTGCGGAATTACATGAAGGATCTGTTGATCGGTAGGGAGCATAATTCGTTGGCAATCTTCTAGAAGTCGTTCAACATCATGACCGGTTATTTCATTGTCTCTGTTGTTGATGGTAATTACACCTTTGCTACGCATGCTACGGATATGATCACCTGCAATTCCAACATTCACAGAATTTACTTGAATACCAGATGCAAGCTCTGCCTGAGCAATAGCATCCTTAATGGCACTTACTGTTTTGTCGATATTTACAACTACGCCACGGTTTAATCCATCGCTAGGTGCTTTACCAACTCCTAAAATATTAATACGTTCCTGCTCATCGATAGAAGCTACGATTGCACAGATTTTTGTAGTCCCTATATCGAGACCGACCATAATGTTTTCTTGTTCAGACATATCAGTTCCGCTGGTTTAATTGATTGCTAAGTCTTAAATAGTAAATGTTGTCATGCTGAATTTTATTCAACATCTGATGCCGCCACAGATCCTGAAACGAGTTCAGGATGACTTGAAGAAATGAAGTTGTATTATAAATCACGACTCCACCTCCTTCGTAACCACCTGGTTTTTAAATCTAAGATCTACTTGTTGCATACTCTCGATACCTTTTGTACGAATTACTTCGGCATAAAAAACTTCCCAATTGTTGAGTTTTGTTTCGAAATCATTAGTTCCAAAAAGTAATTTCACTCCATTTTCATGGCTTAAGGCAACTACACCTTCTACTTCGCTAAAAGCCACTTCGCTGATGGTAGTCCATCCAAATTCATTTGCCTTGGCTCTAACTAAAAAATCTTTTATTTGATCAAAGTTCTTAGACTTTAAGGTGTCTCGACGTAATGTCGCCCGGAATCCATATACCAATGGAACATTCAGTGTTTTTCCATTAATTATTGGAAGTCGAACTCCTTCAGTATCTATATATATCCGATCAGAGCCATTAATCAATAAGGCAATTGGTTGTCGTTCAGAAATAGTGATTTTCAAATCACCACTTGGTTCTATATAAGGAGTAACCTTTTTCACATAAATCAACGCTTCAACTCTTTCAACTAAAGCTTGCAGGTCAACACTATCGGGATGGATACCTAGGGGTACATTAGCGGCTTGCTCGATCTCTTCAGGAGTAGAATAGTAAGAACCAACAATCTCGACTTGATTTATTGTAACATTCCGATTCCAATAAAGTGCAGCAAGTATAGCAATACCAAGCACCATCAAAATGGCAGTAAACCAGGGCAATAGCGTCGCTTTCTGAGCTTCGGTATGTGGAGCTTGCTTACTCAATTAATTGGTGCCGATTTTGAAGTTTCCTGTTTCAATTTCATTTACAAAACTCTCACCGGAGCGATAAATATCTCCAGCTCCCATCGTGATAATGATGTCGCCAGTTTTAGCAACTTCCTTCAATTTTTCAGTTACATTATTTTTGTCTTCTACATAGATCACATTTTTATGACCATATTGCTCAGCAGTATCGGCGATCAATTTACCAGTAACACCTTCAATTGGTTGTTCTCTGGAAGGATAAACATCGGTAACAACGAGTACTTCAGCATCAAAAAAGGAGAGTCCAAATTCTTTATATAATTCCTGAGTTCTTGAATACAAGTGAGGTTGAAAAACAGCTACCACTCTACGATTAGGCCAGCCTTTATTCGCTGCATTCAATGTTGCCTGTACTTCTGTTGGATGATGAGCATAGTCATCAATTACCATAACTCCATTACTATATTTCTGTTGGAACCTGCGATATACACCTTCGAAGCTTTCAAGTCCTTCTTTGATTAATTTAAATTCAATATCGAGCTCTATACCAGTAGCAACAGATGCAAGTGCATTCAAGACATTGTGCTCACCCGGTGATTTTAATGTAATTACTCCAAGTTTTTCACCATTATTTGTAACTGTAAAAGTGGAGTTGAATTCCGACATCATAATATCGGTTGCTCGAATTTGTGCCTGAGGCGTTAAACCATACGAAATAACACGTCGCTCTAGTTTAGGAAGAATACTTCTCACATTAGAATCGTCGAGACAAACAATTACAGATCCGTAAAATGGAACTTTGTTTGCATAATCAACAAAAGCTTGTTTTACATCCTCGAGATCATCATAAATGTCTAGATGTTCAGCCTCGATGTTAGTAATAATAGCGATAGAAGGAGTGAGGCGTAAAAATGTTCGGTCGAACTCGTCTGCTTCAACAACTATTACATCACCTTTACCAACAACGGCATTTGTTTTGTCGAAGCTATGAACTTTTCCTCCCACAATAATGGTAGGGTCGTAATTTCCTTTTTGGGTAACCAAGCCAACCATAGTTGTAGTGGTAGTTTTACCGTGAGTTCCTGCTACGCCAATACCGTACTTCATCTTCATCAGTTCAGCCAGCATTTCAGCTCGTTTTATAGTAGGAATGCGTTTTTCAATGGCCGCTTTTGTTTCAGCGTTCTCTGAAGCCTTTACTGCACTCGTATAAACAACTACATCAGCTCCTTTAATATTTTCTGGACTATGACCTTCATAGATCGTTGCTCCGATATCTTCTAATCGCTGGGTAGTTTCGCCAAGTGAACCGTCAGAACCAGAAACTTTATATCCTCGATGGATTAAAATCTCGGCCATTCCGCTCATACCAATTCCACCAATCCCCACCATGTGGATATGTTTGGTTCTGCCAAAAATAGGTTGGGTTTCAATTCTTTTATCCATCAGTTCATTCGGGATTTTGCGATTTCTAAAATTTCTTGGGCTATAACTTTAGCTGCATCTGGTTTTGCAAGTTTTAAGGCAGCAGCATTCATTGTTCGTAGTTTTTCCTCATTATTAATTAATCGTTCTACCAATTCTGGGAGTGCATTAACGGCATCTTCATCATTCAAAAATTCAGAAGCTCCGGCATTTGTCATTGCTTTGGCATTCTCCGTTTGATGATCTCCCGCAACATTAGGAGATGGAATTAGCACACTTGGTTTTCCCGTAAGCATAAACTCAGAACAAGAACTAGCTCCTGCTCTACTAATCACCAAATCAGCTGCAGCATAAGCTTCAGGCATGTTCTCGATGAAGGCAGTGAGGCGTAGGTTTGAGTATTCTTCTACATCGATTTCTGTAGAAAGTGCATCAAAGTAGCGTGAACCACATTGCCATATAATTTGTAGTTCTGCGTGATTATGAAGCTCATCAAGATTTACTTTAATTGCATCATTTATGCTTTTTGCCCCGCCACTTCCGCCCATAATTAATAGAACAGGTTTCGAATCATTAAACCCAAATGAGCGCAATCCAACTTTCTTTTCAACAGTTGTAAGCGTATTTCTTGTTGGGTTTCCTGATATAGTGATTTTATTTGCGGGCAGAAATTTTTCGGCTTCTTTAAATGCAGTGAAAATTTTAACGGCAAACTTAGCAAGTAGTCGGTTCGTAACTCCAGGAAATCCATTCTGTTCTTGAATCACTACTGGAATTCCTTTTTTTCCACCAACCCAACCTACGGGTCCGGCTACATAACCGCCACATGAAACGATAACTTGAGGCTTAAAAGAATTAATAATTTTCAAACTTTGAACAAGTGCAGTAAGAAGCTTGATTGGGAATAAAAGATTCTTCAAAGTTAACCTGCGATGGAATCCACTAATCCAGACATTCATAATTTCATATCCAGCTTTTGGCACAGCTTTCCATTCCATGTGGTTTTTCGTACCTACAAACATAATCTCAGAATGAGAATCTTCAGCTTTGAGTGCATCAGCGATCGCAATTGCAGGATACACATGTCCACCGGTTCCTCCTGCTGCTATCAAAATCTTTGGTTTATGCATAGAAAATGGCCCCCTTATCCCGATTATGTTTCGAAATGTTGAGAATAATACCGACCATTAATCCAGCGAACATCATGCTGGTTCCGCCATAACTAACAAATGGCATTGGAAGTCCGGTTACAGGAAGCAAGCCACTTGCAACACTAGCATTTACGAAGCCATACAAAACTATAGTTAGCGTGCATCCTACTGCAAGGAGAGATCCTAGCGTATCTTCTGCTTTTCGTGCAATAAAAACGACACCTCGTATTAAAATAAGGCTAAATAGCACAATAAGAGACATCGCACCAGCAATACCATATTCTTCAGCAATAATGGCAAAAATAAAATCATTATAAGGTGCGGGAAGAAAATCTCGCTGAGAGCTTTTTCCAATTCCGACACCAAAAAACTCACCTTTAGCAATAGCAATATGAGCCTGTTGTGCTTGATAACCACTTCCTGTTAAAAATTCCTGTGTCTGAATATCTTTGATTTGTTGAAGGTATTGATCAACACGGTCTTGGCGATTTGTTGATTGACTTAATAATAACATACCACCAAGTATTGCTACTCCTAGCATTGAACCAAGCTGTAGAATACTAACTCGACCAATGAACATCATAATCAAGCAGATACCCATTAAAATGCCAGCACTACTAAAGTCTTCAATTCCAATTAATCCGCAAGTAAGTATAACCCAAACCATGATTGGCAAGAATGACTTCTTAAAGTCTTTAATGTATTCCTGCTTCTCGCTCAATAACACACTTACATGTAGAAGTAGTGCAACAGTAGCTATTGTAGATGGTTGAAAACTAAATCCTCCAAGATTTAGCCAGCGTTTTGCACCAAATTGCTCGGTTCCAAAAATCAGCACCGCTACTAATAAGAAGAGGCTAAGTACCATGCCAATTCGACTAAACTTTGCAAGTGTGTGATAATTTATTTTTGAGACGATTAGCATCACAAAAAAAGCAATTCCAAGTTTTACAACATGGCGAGTAACTAAAGCAAATGCTGAAGTTTCGTTTGAAGCAGCAAAGAACGCTATGGATGAATAGACAGCGAGCACACCAAACATCATCAGCATTATGATGGCCATAAGCAGAATTCGGTCACTACCTTGTTTTCTGGTATCGATGTCTTCTGGGCTGGTACCCAAAACATTGGAAATATTGCTATGTGGACTTGTGTACAACACTTATAGTTTGTTTACCTCATCTCTAAAAACTTTTCCACGATGTTCGTAGTCATCAAACATATCGAAAGAGGAGCACGCCGGACTTAGTAATACGATTTCACCTCTTTTTGCAACTTTATGTGCTAATCGCACAGCATCACGCATGGTTTCAGCCATTTCAAATTGGGGAGGGATATTTCCCAGTTGCTCTTTAATTCTATTTTTAGACTCACCAATGGCAATTATCGTGTGTACTTTATCTTTGATTTGGCCAATTAATTCGGAGTAATTGTTGCCTTTATCACGTCCTCCTAGAATAAGAGTCATGGGTACAGAATAGCTGTCTAATGCAAACCAAACTGCATTTACATTGGTCGCTTTACTGTCGTTGATGTATTTTACACCTTTAATATTCCGGACAAGTTCAAGGCGATTCTCAACACCTGTAAACGACTTTAGGCTTTCCCGAATGGCTTCGTTTTTAATTTCAGCGGCTCTTGCGGCGAGTGCTGCGGCAAGTCCATTTTGTAGATTATGTTGACCTTTTAGGCCGATTTCGAACACTGACATAAGGGTTTCTTCCTTATTATTGAATCTGAAGATGATATGATTGTTGCGAATGAAAGCGCCTTCGGGGACTTCGTTTTTATTCGAAAAAGCCCATAATTGAGGGAAGCTGTCTTTCTTTTGTAGTGCTTCAACATGGTTTTTAATGAGCGGGTCATCAAAGTTGAAGATGAACCAGTTATTTGATGTCTGGTTTTCTGTAATTCTAAATTTAGATGCTGCGTAATTCTCTAAGTTATAATCGTATCTGTCTAAATGATCTGGAGTAATATTTAACAGAACACTTATTTCAGGTTTAAAGCTGTGGATATGATCAAGTTGGAAGCTACTTACCTCTAAAATATGCTCACTCTTAGCTTCTTCTACTTTTTCAGAAAAGGCAAAACCAATATTCCCAGCCAAAGTGAAATCAACTTGTGCAGTTTCCCAAATATGAGCGAGCCAGCTAGTAACGGTAGTTTTTCCGTTGCTTCCTGTAATAGCTATTATTTTTTGTTTAGTGTACCAGCTTGCAACTTCAATTTCTGAGCAAACTTTTTTTCCAGAGTTAAGATAATGTTGAACGAGAGGTGTTTTAGTAGGAACTCCAGGGCTTACTACAGCAAAGACACTATTTTCTGAAAGTAAGGTATGTCCATTCTCTTCGAATTCAATTCCAATATCAATTAATTTAGCTTTACATGATATAGATATTGGACCAGAATCTGTCACGAAAACTTCAGCCCCTTTATGTTTTAAAAGTATAGCAACAGCTACGCCACTCCGAGCAGCTCCAATCACGACGATATGTTTTCCCTGAACTTCTATCATCGGATTTTGAGCGTTAATAAACTGATAAGTGCTAATAGAATAGTAATGATCCAAAAACGAACAACAATTTTTTGTTCAGACCATCCTTTTTTCTCAAAGTGATGATGGATTGGGGTCATTAAAAAAACGCGTCTTCCTTCTCCATATTTTCTTTTAGTGTATTTGAAGTAGGTAGTTTGGATAATTACTGAAAGTGTCTCAAAAAAGAAGACACCACAGATAAAAGGAAGTAGAAGTTCTTTATGGAGCATTAATGCTAAAGCTCCAAATGCACCACCAATTGCTAGTGAGCCAGTATCGCCCATAAAAACAGAAGCAGGATTGGTGTTGTACCACAAGAATCCCATACAAGCTCCAATCAATGAGGCACAAAAAATTGTTAATTCACCTGCGCCTGGTAAATACATGATGTCTAAAAAACCAGAGAAATCAACACGACCAGAAACATATGCGAATATGGCAAATACAAACCCACAAATTGCTGACGTTCCTGATGCTAATCCGTCTAACCCATCGGTAAGATTGGTTGCGTTACTAACAGCTGTAATAATAAAAACAGATACAGGTAAATAAATTACCCAACCCCATTGTTCACCGAAGAAAGCGTAATCGATATTTAAATCTTTCGCAAAAGGAACGGTAGAAAGTGTGTTGAAAAGTTCAAAATCTGGATGGAAATAGAGTACTGATCCCAAAACCAATCCAACCGAAACTTGACCAGCAATTTTGAATTTACCAGCCAGTCCGCTCTTATCTTTCTTTACAATTTTAATGTAATCATCAATAAACCCAACAATTCCTAGAGACAGCATCACAAAGAAAATGAGCCAACCATAGATACTGTCCATTTTTACGAAGAGAAGTGTAGGGATCAAAGTAGCAAGTAAAATAATGACTCCACCCATCGATGGAGTTCCACGTTTACTTGCATGATGGTCAAGTCCAATATCTTCCCGAATCACTTCGCCAAGCTGCATTTTACTTAACCATTTGATAATTCTGCGACCAATAATCAAACTAATTATTAAAGAAGTAACAGCTGCCAAGCCGGTTCGGGTAGAAATAAAAGCCATTGCCTGAGCTCCGGGGAATTCATAGGTAGATTCTAGCCATGCAAATAATTCGTATAGCATTAATTCCCTCCTTTACTGTATTGTTGTAAAGCCTCTTCTGCAACTAGTCGGTCATCAAAAGGATGTTTTGTTCCTTTCACATCTTGATAAATTTCATGCCCTTTTCCAGCAATCAAGATTATATCTTCACTATCCGTGTTTGAAATGGCTTTGTGGATGGCTTCTTTTCTATTGGTGATGTTCTCGACATTTTTATGGCTACCAAACCCATCCAAAATATCCTTAATTATTGCTTCGGGATTTTCGAATCGCGGATTATCACTAGTTACAATAATCTTATCCGCGTAAGCCTCACAAGCTTGGGCCATTTCTGGTCTTTTTGAGGAATCACGGTCTCCTCCTGCACCAAATACAACTACTAGCCGTTGATTGCTTTTCTTTATTTCAGATAAAGTAGAAAGCACATTTTCAAGTGCATCAGGAGTATGTGCATAATCTACAATAGTGAGAGGAGCTCCTTGTACCTCAATAACTTGCATTCTTCCCGGGGCACCGATTGAGCTTTTCAACGCCCTAACAATTATATCATTCTCAATTCCAAGTTCTCGGCAAACTAAATATGCCATTGCCACATTATATGCGTTGAACTCCCCAATTAATGGAGATTCAATTCTAGTACCTTCAACTATAAGATTTAAGCCGGATGAAGTATTTGAAAGTATATTACTATGCTCTGTTCCAAACGAGAGTAGAACATTTTTTGCTTTGCAATCAGAAAGCATATACAACCCATATTGATCATTCGCATTGATTATCGCAATAGATGATGCAAGAAGTCCATCAAACAGAGTTTTTTTAGCTTTCGCGTATTCATCAATCGTTACGTGATAATCGAGATGGTCATGACTTAAATTTGTAAAAACAGCAATATCAAAATCGAAACCAGAAACACGAGATTGTACTAATGCATGAGAAGAAACCTCCATCACCAGATATTCAGAGCCTGCATCCACCATTTTTTTCATATCATTAGCAAGCTCAATAGGATCAGAAGTTGTTAATGAGCTAACAATTTCAACATCTAATATCTTTTTCGATACGGTTCCAAGAAGAGATACTTTCTTGCCTGCTTTAGTAAGAACTTCATGAACTAATGTAGCTGTAGTTGTTTTCCCATTAGTACCCGTTATACCAATAACTGACAGATTTTTTGCGGGATTTCCGGCAAAAGCTTGAGCCAATTTCCCAACCAAGATTCTGGTATTTTCCACTTCCATTACACAAACACCTTCTGCATCTGTATAATAGCTTTCCTCAGTAATTAAAACTTTAGCCCCTTGGGCAATCGCATCTTCAAGGAACATATGTCCATCTACTTCATGTCCACGAACTGCAATAAAAACCGATCCATCCGTAACTGCTCTAGAATTTTGAACTATTTGATATAGTTCTCCCACATGTTCCGTTCTCGAAACGTGGAGTGGGTTTACTAATTCTATGAGTTCCTTGATATTCAACTTATCGTTCTTTTCCGGCTTCTGTTAAAATTTCCAGTGACCTGGCTTTACCTCTTATAGTAACTTCACTTCCTTCTCTCATCCATTCTCCTGCTTTCGGAAACTGAGCAAATACGGTACCTGAGCCAACTATTGAAGATTTTAAACCAAGTGAAGTGAGAATATTTGAGGCTGTTCGAATGCTCATTCCTCTTAATTCAGGAATTGAGGCAAAGCCTTCTTTTATGGTTGCACTATCAATCGGTATATAGGTTTCCGAAAGAGTGAGTAAAATTTCGTCACCGGTATTTAATGTTGTTCCTGCAGTGGGGGTTTGTTCCAAAATAAATCCTGATTTACCTGAAAATTTATAATCAACATTTAGAGAAGTCAGAATTTTTACAGCATCTTTTTTGGAGAGACCTTCAAGGTAAGGTGTGTAAGCAAATACTTCGAGCTCATCCTTATTAGAATCGAATTGTCTTTGTAAATCACTATCAAGTCCAGCAATTCGTGTAGCAACCTGTCTAAATATTGGTCCAGCTGTATAACCGCCATAACCTACAGGTTTAGGTTCATCTAAAAGAATTAAGCAGACATATTTCGGGTCGTCTGAAGGGAAGAAACCAACAAAAGAGCCTCTGTAATTATTGGTATATCTTCCATTTACTACTTTTTTAGCAGTACCAGTTTTTCCAGCAATGTTTAATCCCTCAACCTGAGCAAGGTTTCCAGTACCTGAGTCGGAAACAACACTTTCAAAAATTGGTAGCAATAAATCGAGTGTTTTCTTTTTTGCGATTCTTCGAATTTCAACAGGCTCATGTTCAGAAATTATATTTCCTTGTTTATCTTCAACTCGTTCAACAATATATGGCCTCATCATCAGCCCATGATTTGCAAAAGCTGCATAGGCCTGAGCAACCTGAATAGGAGTAGCAAGTAATTCATAACCATGAGACATCCAGGGTAGACTTACTAAACTCCACTCATAAGGTTTAGCCATGCGCCCACTTTCTTCGCCAGAAATGTCAACATATGAAGGGGTTCCAAAACCCATATTTCTGGCATATTGATAGAATTTGTCATTATCAAGACGCATTGCTATTTCAGCCGTTGCAACATTAGATGATTTTCTCATTACTTCTGCAAAATCAATATTCCCCAGAGGGTCATGATCACGAAGAGTTAATCCATGAATAATAATTTCACCATCTTCAGGAGTTTCAAAAATCTCATTAAAGTCTACCTTTTTCTGTTCAACTGCCGCTACTGCTGTAACCAACTTAAAGGTTGATCCCGGCTCTATCATATCCGATATGGCAAAATTTCTTCGGTTTATATCATTTTCATTTCCCGGGAAGTTAGGATCGAAGGTAGGGTAGTTTGCTAATGCTTTTATCGCACCAGTTCTTGGATCCAGAATAATTCCAGTTCCGTAGTTTGCGCCGTGTTTTTCAACTCCTGCCTTAAGTTCGTCTTCTAATATTGCCTGGATATAGGCATCAATAGTTGTGTAAAGAGAATATCCATCTTTAGGAAGTTTTTTTGGTGCCCCAACATATTCTGAAACATTACCAAAAGGATCTTTACGCACTTGACGAACTCCGTCTTCGCCACCAAGTTGATCATTATAAAATGACTCAATTCCGGTTCTTCCATTCATGTTATGGTTTACAAACCCAAGAGAATGAGCCGCCAAAGAACCAAAAGTATATTTCCTCCGGAAGTTTTCTTCAATAATAACTCCTTTAATCCCAAGTGCTTCTATTTTGTCTTTATCAATTCCAGAAAGGTTTTTACCAAGAACTACATATCTTGATCTGGAAGGTGCTTTATCAATTTTATTTAAATAGAGTGAGCTGGGTTGCCCAGTAATTTTACTAAGTGTACTTGATAACTGAACAATCTGATCACGAGTTAACCCCCTAATCTTTGGATCTAGAGCGATTTGATAATCAGTTGCATTGGTAGCAAGTAGAGTTCCATTCTTATCATAAATATTACCGCGCTGTGCAGGAATAGAAATAAAATCGATAGCCTGTTTACTCCAAAGTTCTCGCAGGCCTTCACCTTCCAAATAGTTAATTCGAAATAACTGAAATGCCAATGCACACGGAAGCAAGAATAGCAATCCCAGTATGATAAACATTCGGCTTAATATGGCTGTTCTATGATCACTCATTGTTCACAATGATGACTTTATCGGCAGGTCCGCCATTTACAAATCCTTGTTCTTTTGCCTTCTGATAAATCTCTGCAGGTCCAACCATCCGGTCATACTGAAGTTTTAATTCATCATGCATTTGGCGGGCTTTATTATATTCCTGCTCTAATAGCTGTACTTCTTGTAACAGCTTTTGTGTTGCAAAAACATGAGTTAGATATGCAAAGCCAAAAATACCTATGATAACTGTTGCCAAAATCACTTTACCAGGTTTAACTTTTGGTAAGCTCGTACTTTTTTGAGCAACTTTAGCTCTTCGGTTAGCCCTTGGTTTATTGGCTGAAGGTGACGAGGGTGTTATGTCAGGTTTAGGGACTTTTCGGAGGTTTGGCTTTGCTATTTGACGCTTGAGCGGGGATTGCACCATCATGAGCCACCTCCGGGTGTTTTCTCTGCGACCCGAAGTTTAGCGCTTCGGGCTGCGGGATTAGCGGAAATTTCAGACTCAGATGGTGTTACCACCTGTTTTGTTACTGCTTTTAGTGGGGATATAATATTTCCGTAAAAATCTTTTTCAATAGTTCCTTCTAAATTCCCGGCTTTGAAGAAACGTTTAACGATGCGGTCTTCTAAAGAATGGTAAGACATAACCACTAGTCGACCACATGGCATCAATACTTCCAATGATTGGGTAAGTACATCTTTAAGCATGTCTAGTTCACGGTTCACTTCAATTCTGATTCCTTGAAATACCCGAGCAAGAGATTTCACTTGAAATCTACCAGGTACAACCTCAGCTATTACTCTTTTGAGTTCACCAGTAGTTCCAATAGGTCGTGCGTTAATTATGGCTTTAGCAATTTGGCGGCTTCCACGTTCTTCACCATAATGAAAAATCACATCACGAAGCATTTCATAATCATAATTGTTGACAATCTGATAAGCAGAAACACCCGTAAGATTTCCCATACGCATATCAAGTGGACCATCTTCTTGGAAACTAAAACCTCGGTCTCCTTCTTTAATTTGATGCGTTGAAACTCCAAGATCTAAAAGGATTCCGGCTACCTGACCTTTTACAAGGGGAGGTAGAAGAGTAGTCAGGTAGCCAAAATTGCCTTTCAATATCGTAAATCGATCATCTTTTCCAATTCTCTTGGAAGCCGCAGCAATGGCCTCATCATCTTGATCAATTCCAAAAAGCTGTCCGTTTTCCCCAAGATGAGATAAAATCTGTTTTGAATGCCCACCGCCGCCAAGGGTTCCATCTATATAAATGCCGTCTTTTTTAATATCGAGGGCATCCATACATTCTTGAAGCATTACCGGGATATGCTCATAGTATGTTGGCATCTCAACTAGCATCGGCTTGCGTACCGCCCCCCATCACTTGTTCGAATATTTCTTCGAATGCATCTGCGTCAAGGTTTTCATCTGCTTCTTTTAATTTTTCAGGAGACCAAAGTTCGATGTACTGACCCATTCCAATAAAAACAGCTTTGGAATTTATGCCAGCGTAAGCAGAATGGTCTGCAGGAATAGCGATTCGATTTTGTTTATCAAGGGCAACATCTTCGGCGTAACGGAGGAAATTTCTTTTAGCAATTCGTCCAGAGCGGGTAAAATTATTGGCTTGTGAGAGCGCTTGCTCTACATTTTGCCACTCATTTTCAGGGTATAAATAGAGACAATTCTCTATTCCACGTACTACAACAAAGCGATCTTGTGCGGAAGGTGAGAGTACTTTGCGCATCTTAGCCGGAAAGGAAATACGCCCTTTCTCGTCTATACTATACTCATATTGGCCTTTAAAGCTGTGCACGATTCCCGCCACGTGAAATTAAGATTGCTAAAGTGTTCTGAAAAAAGAAAGTCCCCACTCTCTCCCACATCACCCCACAATGTACCCTAAATTCCCATAACGTGTCAAGAATTTTCCACTTTGTATTAAAAATTAATTATAGGATGAATTGTACAGCTAAAACTCAAAGGATAGGAAATAGTACGAGTGATGGGTGAGTTTTTTAAAAGAATGTAATTGAACAAGAATTTAACTAATGGTCAAAATCTGGATTAGCTTATAAAGAAATAAAAAATCAGTGAAATAATGGTTTAAAGAATTAGACGAGAAAATTCTTTTGAAATACTAATAACCTTATACCTCTTACGTAACTCAAGTTTAACAGAAATAGATAAAGTCTATTTATTACCACAATGACCTGAAACGGTACTGGTATTGAAAAAAGAAATAAGGATTAACTCCTCAGTAATATCTACATCAGTTAAAAAAGAGGTTAAATTGAAATATTTCCAAGTTTAGAAATATTGAATAAAAAAAACAGGTTTAAGAAACCTCAACCAGTATTTGTTCAATCTCAGTATCAGATATAAGATTGCTTTTATTCTCACGTAGTTTCATTTCATTAAGCAAATTGTCTGCTTTGTAAGCATTGTTTTTGTATACATCCCGAAAATGCGTTGCTCTAGCAAATGATTGAATACTGTACGTCCACATACTTGGTTTATTTTTCAGGCACCAAAAAAGAAGCTTCCAAAAGTACTTTCTATCTGGATTTTTTATTCCAAGATTAAATATGCCCATTATTAAACCTCTTATCATATAAGCTCTTAGCACAAATTTTGAGTTTTTATGAATATCAGGTTTTTCGTACATAGATAAGAATTTCACGGTTCTTTCGTAGAAACCCTTTCCACTATATAGATAGCTCACCGTACGGTTAAATCCATCCATTAAAGTTTTAGTATCCATTATTGGAACTATGTTCGTTGCTCCTTCAAAAAACCAATTTTGATCAAGTAATCTGTTTTCCTTCTTCATTCTTTCATGTAACTCTGTACCCGGAGGTGCGTTCAGCAAGCCAATTATAGACATTGTTATTCCAGATTCCTGAATAAACTCTATCTGTCTGTCAAATACTCCTTCATCATCATTATCGAATCCTAGAATAAAACCTGCCATAACCTCGAAGCCTTTTTTCTGCAGATATTCTATGTTACCGATTAAATTTCTTTTAGTGTTTTGCTTTTTTCTACATTGTGCTAAAGTTTCTTCATCAGGGGTTTCAAGTCCAATAAAAACGGTGCCAAATCCTGCATCTATCATTTGATCTAGCATTTCCTCATCATCTGCAAGAGTTATCGTCAATTGTGTAGAAAACCAAAGTTTCTCTTCCTTCGTATCCTGCCATTCCTTTAATCTCGGAAGTAGATCTTGTTTAACCTCTTTTTTGTTTCCTATGAGGTTATCATCTGCAAAAAATAAATTGCCAAATGAATGTATATCAGGAATACTTTCAAGTTCACGAATAATTTGCTCTGCTGTTTTTGTGCGGGGCCTTCTTCCGAACAATGAGGTTACATCGCAAAAGTCACACATATATGGGCACCCACGTGAATATTGAACTATTCCCGCTGCATATTTATCCATTTTTGCTAAATGCCAAAGCGGAATAGGTGTTTCATGTACGTTCGCAAACTCTGAAGTCGTATAAACTCTTTTTGGGTTGCCATTTTCTAAATCCTCTAGAAAAAGAGGGAGTGTAATTTCTGCTTCGTTTAAAATTAGATAATCAATCTCAGGAAATCTTTCATATTCGTGGGTTAGTAGTGGGCCTCCAGCTACTACAGGCTTATTCATTTGCTTTGCTCTACGAATTATTTCTCTTATAGAGACTTCCTGCACATTCATCCCTCCAATAAAAACAAAATCAACATCATTGAAATGCTTGTCTTTTAGAGGTTCAACATTTAGATCAATTAAGTTTTTTTCCCATTCTTCGGGTAATAGAGCTGCAACTGTAAGTAAACCAAGGGGAGGGAATAAAGCCTTGTATCCCCCTAATTGGATTTCTTTGTCCATAGTCCAACAGGTTTCCGGCATTTCAGGATAAACGAAGAGAATTTTCATTTTAACAATAGAGTTTAAATACAATTAGTAGTGGTTTAGACGCACTTTAGCGTTCAAAAAAAACCACTTCTAACAATAATATTTTTTTATGAGAAATGAGAACTATAAATATTTACTTCTTATCGTCAAAAATACTCTTTTAACGCTTTATTTATCTGCTCAAACTCTATTAAAAATGCATCATGGCCATAAATGGAGTCGATTTCCATATACTTGGCATTAGGAATAAGCTCTGCTAACTCCTTTTGTTCATACGTGGGATAAAGAAGGTCTGAATTAATTCCCATAATAAGAATTGGTATAGTTAGCTTATCTAGCACATCCTTGAAAGAACCCCGATTCTTGGAAACATCGTGAGAGTCCATAAGTCGAGTAAGGCGATCGTAAGTAATAGCATCAAATCGATCCACTAATTTTTGCCCTTGATATTGAAGGTAAGATTCTACTTCGAATATATTTTTTTCTGAATTTAATTCTCGTTGGAATTTTTGTTCATAGTTTATTGCGGTTCGGTAGGTAAGCATTGCCATTGCACGAGCTGCGGCTAACCCCTTTTTTGGGGGATTTTCTTTTTCGTAAAACCCATCATTCCAAAGTGGATCGGCATATAATGCTAGTCGTTGAGCTTCGCTAATACCTATAGCCCAAGGGGAATGAGATTTACCCATTGCTACAATACAAGCTCTCTTAATTCTCTCATCCATCAAGGCAAATTCAAGTGCAATCATACCACCCATAGAGCCGCCCAGAATGAGTTGGATTTCAGAAATTTCTAATTCATCTAAAAGTAACTGTTGAAAGCGAACTACATCACGAATCGTGAATATTGGAAAATCTCCTCGATAAGGTTTACCAGTTTTTGGATTATTTGACCATGGACCTACCGAGCCGTAGCAACTTCCAGGAATATTCATGCAAATTACAAAGTCTTTTTCAAGATTTACTGGACTGCTTTTATCAAAAAAACCCGAAAACCAATCTTCTAAATTAGAATTCCCTGTAAATGCATGTATTACAAGAATAACATTGTCTTTTCTATCATTCAGATTTCCCCATGTATGATAGGCAACTTCTGGATTCTGAAGTGTAAATCCTGATTCGGTAGTAAAAGTTATATTAAAGATATGCTTCTTTCTTTTGCTCATAGTTCGTAACCCTGATTATACTTCAGGAATTTAATATTACGTTTCAATATAACTCGTTAACTAAAATTCAATCTCAGAGTCATAATGATTTTTTATTTTTTTATGTAGTATTTATGAAAAAGCAAAGCAAAGCCAGAAAACTGACTTTGCTAAGCTGTTTAGCACTCGTTGATATTCGACGAGTGAGTGAGTTTCCTTGATTATTAACTAACATACACCACTTCTCCATTCACGGGAACAGGATTCGCGATGATGTCTAACACTGGGCATCTATCGGTCGAAAAATTTTTTAATAATTGCAATTTAGTTGGATCGGTTTCATTGGTTGAAATAACGGTTTTATATTTCACATTATTAAACCCGGGACGTTCACTAGAAAGATTGAAGAACCCGTGAAGATCTAAATCTCCAGAAGCTTCTACTGTTACCGATTTAAGATCAATTCCAAGTTGACCAGCATAAGCCTTAATTACAATTTCTTGGCACGATGCTAATGCCCCCAATACATACTCTACAGGATTTGGGGCCTCATTGTTACCTCCTAAACTTAGCGGTTCATCAACTACGAATTTGAATCCTCTTACATGAACATCTGAATGAAATCCTGTCTCTAGTTTTGATTGAACAGAGAAGGTTACATCTTTATCAGAGGGATTTTTCCTGACATGGTTTATCACATTCGAAATGGTTTCGTTTAGTTTTTGATCGATAGGGTTTATTTCTTTTGTTAAATTGCTCATAGTGTTTCTATTTTAAGGTGTTGAATCGTTTGCAGAATTTTTCTGTAAATGGTTTTTATAGAGATGCGAGGCCTAGACCCCTCGCATCTTTTTTTATTTTTTAAGCAGTAACAGCTATTTGTGCAAATGCTTTTTCAAAGTCGTCTTTAATATCATCGATATGCTCGATACCAACAGAGACTCGGATTAAGTCTGCTTTTACACCACTTGAAGCTTGCTCTGTTTCAGATAGTTGTTGATGTGTTGTTGATGCTGGATGAATTACCAACGTTTTTGCATCACCTACATTAGCCAAATGACTTGCAAGCTTTACATTATTGATGAAGGTTTTAGCATTATCAAAGCCACCTTTTACACCAAAAGTAAGTACAGAACCAAAATGACCTTTCTTGAGGTATTTTTTTGCTCTTTCGTGATAATCATGCTCTGGAAGTCCAGTAAAGTTAACCCATTCAACGGCTTCTTGTTCTTTTAGCCACTCTGCTAGTTTAAGTGCATTCTCGTTATGCCGTTCAACTCTAAGCGAAAGTGTTTCAATTCCCTGAAGGAGTAAAAAGCTATTAAAGGGAGATTGAGAAGAACCGAAATCTCGGAGACCTTCTACACGCGCTCGTATTGCAAAAGCAATATTTCCAAATGGACCATCACTTCCGAAAACTTCCCAGAAATTAAGTCCATGATATCCAGGAGAAGGTTCTGAAAAAAGAGGATATCTGCCATTTCCCCAATTAAAGTTTCCACCATCTACAATCACGCCTCCAATAGAAGTACCATGACCTCCAATCCATTTGGTAGCTGAGGAAGTAACAACGTTTGCCCCATGTTTGATTGGCTGAACTAAGGCGCCACCAGCACCAAAAGTATTATCTACAATTAGAGCGATTCCATATTTATCACCAAGTTTAGCAAGTCCCTCAAAGTCAGCTACATTCCCTCGCGGGTTGCCAATAGATTCGACATAAAAAGCTTTAGTATTTTCATCAATTAATTTCTCGAATTCTTCTACGGTATCCTCTTCTGCAAAGCGAACATCAATCCCCAAGCGGGGTATGGTAACTTTAAATTGATTGTAAGTACCACCGTATAAATTTTGGGTAGATATAATATTATCATCTTTTTGAGCGAGATTTGAAATAGCTAAAAATTGTGCAGCCTGCCCCGATGCAGTTGCAAGAGCCGCAACGCCGCCTTCAAGAGCAGCAATACGTTGTTCAAAAACATCTGTAGTTGGATTCATAATTCGGGTATAAATATTTCCGAATTCACGAAGTGCAAATAAATTTGCAGCATGATCTGAATCATTGAAGTTAAAAGAAGTTGTTTGATAAATGGGAACAGCACGGGATCCTGTTGTGGGATCAGCTTTTTGACCTGCATGCAATTGCAGTGTTTCAAATTTTAGTTCACGGTCGGTTAATTCGTTGCTCATTGTTTTGTTTATTAAGTAAGTGATTGGTTTAATTTCTTATGCTTCATTCGTAAGCATTACAGAACAAAAAAAGCCTTGTTCAAAATGAATTCGAACAAGGCTTTTATACCAATAGCTTTCGAACTCATTTTCCCCAGTGCTGGCTTCATAAACACTGAGCAGGATGTAGCACCTTTCCCCTCAAATTACTTTGAGAGGCGGTTGCCAAGGCTTCGTAGGACCTGATCCCTCCACCTTTCTTAATGAGAATGCAATAGATTTTTAAAGAACGCTGAAACTAACTCCAACAAAAAAGCCCTTCTGATATTGCATTCAAAAGGGCTTCATGTTTTTAAACTTGTTATATCTTGCCCTTCAGGATGTGCACATTAAGCACATACACATACAACAGCATGCGGGTGTAAAAAAGATATGTTGGTTTGAAAATTTCATTGGTTAAAGCTTAGGGGAATAATTTTTAGGATGCAATACTAAACTCAGATTTTTTTCATACCGTTTATAAGTTATTGTTTATGAATGCTCTTCAACAGAAGAAGTGAAGCCTCCTACTATTTTAATGCAAGAGAACTCACCACAATACAGAGCACGAAGTGAGTTTAATTACAATCAATAACCAAAACTCCGAACCATATTCGGGTTGTCTCTCCATTTATCGCGAACTTTTACATGTAAATCTAAAAATACTTTTCGATCTACAAATTCTTCAATAGACTTTCGTGATTCGATACCCAATTGCTTAATGGCTTTTCCACCTTTACCGATTATCATTCCTTTTTGAGACATTCGGTTTACAATAACCTCAGCATTGATATAATCTAAATCTTCTCGTTCTTCATATTGGATAATTTCAACGGTAGCGGAGTAGGGAAGCTCTTCATGATATTGAAGAAAGAGTTGCTCTCGAATCAATTCTGAAGCAAAAAATCGAAGAGGATGTTCACTTAATTCATCTTTTGGGTAAAAAGGTGGACCTGCAGGTAATGCTTTTACCAATGTATTTAGCAATCCTTTTACTCCTTGTCCATCGAGCGCCGATACGAATACAGTATCAAAAAAAGAGAATCTGGAATTCAGGAATTCGCTTAGATGTTCAACCACTTTTTGTTCTTCTGTATCTACTTTATTGATCACAAGTATCACTTTCTTTTGAAATCTGCGGAGTTCATCAAAAGCATAATCCGGGATATTATTCTCGGAAACTTCAACAATAAAAAGTATGATGTCTGCGTCTTTTTCAGCTTTCTCTACAAAGCGCATCATCGCCTTTTGTAGTTCATATTTCGGGTTTATGATTCCTGGGGTGTCTAAAAATATGATTTGGGCATTGTCTTCTGAGTGGATCCCTACAATTTGGTGCCGCGTTGTTTGAGCTTTATGAGTAGTGATAGAAAGCTTTGTGCCTAATATTTGGTTCATCAATGTTGATTTTCCAGCATTGGGTTTTCCAACAATAGCAATGTAACCAGATTTATGAGGTGTAGATTCAGTTTTACTCACTTAACATCCTTGTAAATGCTAATAATTTCTAAATACGCTTTTACTGTTTTTGGTAAGCCCCAAAAAAGCGATTTACTAACTAAGGCGTGACCAATACTAACTTCATTTAGATGAGGAACAACGTCTAAAAATATCGGGAGATTATCGAGATTGAGTCCATGTCCAGCATTTACTTTCATACCCAATTCATGTATTTGGATAGCTGCTTTTTTCAAGCGTTTGAGCTCCCGAACTCTTTCTTCGTTATTAGTAGCATTAGCAAATGTTCCAGTATGCAGTTCTACAGCATCACTTCCTAATTCAAATGCTAAGTTTATATCTACTGGATTGGGATCCAGAAAAAGCGATATTTCAATGTCTGTTTCTCGTATTGATGGGAACACCCGCTTTTTAAAATCTTCAAAGACAGTTGCCATATTTAGACCGCCTTCTGTAGTTAATTCTTCACGTCCTTCAGGAACAAGAGTACATAGTTCGGGGTACGTAGACTTCAAAATCGAAAGCATTTCATCAGTTGCAGCCATTTCAAAATCTAGAGTGCCTTTTACAGTATCTTTTAAAGCTTTTACATCATGATCTTTAATATGTCGTCGATCACCTCGTAAATGGAATACTATTCCGCTGGCGCCTGCTTCTTCACATATTTTCGCAGCTTCTGATGGTCTAGGATGGGTTTCACCTCTAGCATTTCGTAAAGTTGCTACGTGATCTATGTTAACAAGTAAATTCATTTGTTATAATTTTCTAGTTCAACATTCATTTTAAAGGTCTACCTTGAAAATAGGTAATAGCTGCTTTATTTTTTAGCAACAAATTAAGCGAATGTATCAAAAACTATACATTTTAATTTTAATCGGACTTCTTGTGTCTTCTTGCGGTTTAGTAAAGAGAGGTACAATACCATGGGAAGAACGAGCCAAAGAAAAGGTTAATAAACCTTCAATTGCCATTGCAACAGCTACTATTCCATCTACTAATGGTAACGTAAAACTTTCTAAAGGTGAGAAAGAAATCAAATCTTCTCTTGATTTAGCTTTTAAAGATTGGAAAGGAGTTCCGTATGTGTTAGGTGGAACTGGGTATAATGGAGTAGATTGCTCATCATTTATGCAGATTGTTTTCGCTGATTATTTTGAAATTGAGCTACCCAGAAATACAAGAGAACAAATGAAAGAGGGCTCATCTGTAAAGAAGAATAAAATTCAATTGGGTGATATGATTTTCTTTAAGACAGGAAGAAATAGCTATCACGTTGGAGTAATGATTAATAATGAACAATTTCTGCATGCTTCAACAAGTTCAGGTGTAATGATATCGGGAATTCAAGAGCGCTACTGGGCTAATGCCTATCTTACAACACGCCGAATTTTATAGAACAACTTAAATTTAATCGTAGCTGTCTTGAAGGGTAGAATTACTATTACATGAAATACGGTTTGTACTTTATTAACTTATGCTTCGAATATATTCCATCATTTTAAGATAGTCTTCTGAAAGCACTATCTTTCTTCTTGCCATCATCGCCCGCATTGCAGAAATGGCTTTTTCAAATTTATAGTCAACGGTTTTCTCTTGCCCCATCCATTGAAATGATGGGATATATCTTGGCGGAAATCCCAATGAGAAAATATTTGTGCATACTCCACAAGTAGTTCCTGTATTTAGTACAGTATTAATTGCCGTTTTAGAGTGATCTCCAAGTATTGTGCCAAAAAACTGAAATCCTTTTTCATATTCAGTTTTAGAAGACCAATCAAAAATTTTCACTTCTCCATAGTTATTTTTCAAATTAGAAGTGTTCGTATCTGCACCAAAATTACACCATTGACCTATTAGTGAACTTCCTGTAAAACCATCATGTGCTTTATTAGAATAAGAATGAAAAATGCTGTTCGACACCTCTCCACCAACTTTGCAAACAGGACCAATTGTTGTTGAATCGTAGATTCTAGCCCTCATTTTTACAGTAGCACCTTCACATATTGCTACAGGTCCTCTAAGTATTGATCCAGCTTCAATAATAGCATTATCACCAATATAGATTGGCCCATTATCTGCTATTAAGATACATCCGGGTTCAATCGTAGCACTTTTTGAGATAAAAATTTGTTCAGGGTTTGAGCTACTCAGGTTTTGATATATTGTTTTAGAGTGCTCAATAGAAGGAATTCCAAATAAGGTTAAATCTGAAAGCATTTCTTGTCCATTCAAAGATAATAAGTCCCAGAAATAAGAGATTGAATTAACATGAGTAATTGTTTCATGTAGTTTCAAATCATCAGTATTAAATAAATTATAGCCCAACATATTTTTTGAATTATCTGCATCTAAACGGGCAGCAATAATGTGATTCTCTTGAAATAAAGCGGATCCCTTTTCCAATTGAAAAATCAGTTCAACAAGTGATTGATTTGGTAAAAACCGGCTGTTGATCCAAATACAATCTTTCTCTTTATCAATCTCACTTTGATTAAAAATTGGTTTTAAATAGGTAGGGAACACGCCTGAGGAAAATTTGATCGAAAGCGCATGTTCCCACTTTTCACGAATAGTTAGAATTCCAACTCTTAAGTCAAAAACAGGGCGTGTTAAAGTGAGAGGCAGAAAGTTTTTAGAGAGTTCATCTGAAAAGAAGCAAAGATGCATGAGCTAAGGATATAAATATAAATTTTTAATCAAGATTGAAGATAAAATACACTAATTTGGAAGATCATTGAAGTTTTAAAAAAAGTAAAAAAAGTATGTGTGGAATTGTAGGCTATATTGGAGATAAGCAAGCTAAAGATGTAGTAATTAAGGGGTTAAAAAGACTTGAATATAGAGGGTATGATTCAGCGGGAATTGCCTTACTCAATGGATCGATTAACGTTAAAAAGTGTAAGGGAAAAGTTTCTTTCCTCGAAAAGTTAATTGGGGATAATGATATTGGAACAATTGGGATTGGCCATACCCGTTGGGCTACTCATGGAGAACCTAACGACGTTAATTCTCATCCTCACACCAGTTCATCAGGCAAGCTAGCACTGGTACACAATGGCATTATTGAGAACTACAATTCTTTAAAACAGAAATTAGAGGCTGATGGTTATACTTTTTATTCTGAAACCGATACTGAGATTGTTGCAAAACTAATAGAAAGTTTTATTGATCGAAATCCTGAAATTGAATTTGTAAAAGCCGTTCAGCTTGCTCTAGGGCAAATAATAGGAACCTATGGTCTAGCTATTTTACATTCGGATAATCCAGATACAATTATTGTAGCAAGAAAAGGTTCTCCACTTCTAATTGGCGTTGGTGATGGAGAAATGATTATAGCTTCTGATGCTTCAGCCGTTGCCGAATATACTGATAAAGTAGTTTATTTAGATGATGGAGAGCTTGCAATCATTACGAAAGACAAATATCAGGTAATTAACGCAAATGATATTGAGCTAACTAAAGAAGTGCATGAATTAGCACTTAGTTTAGAGGAAATTGAGAAAGGAGGGTTCCCATTTTTTATGCTCAAAGAAATTTTTGAACAGCCAAAAACAATTTCTGATAGTTTAAGAGGTCGATTAAATATTGAAGACGGTACGATAACTCTGGGTGGTCTTTCGAAAGTGATGGACAAATTAGTTGCAGCCAAAAGGATTATAATAGCCGCATGTGGTACAAGTTGGCACTCTGCCTTAGTTGGTGAGTATTTGTTTGAATGGCTTGCTAAAACTTCAGTTGAAGTAGAATATGCATCTGAATTTAGATATAAAGATCCCCTAATAAATGCAGGTGATGTACTTATTGTAATTTCACAAAGTGGGGAAACAGCAGATACGTTAGCAGCATTAAGAGAAGCAAAGGAAAAAGGAGCTACCGTTTTGGGAATAGTAAATACGGTTGGCTCTACTATTGCAAGAGAAACTGATGGGGGCGTTTACCTTCATGCAGGCCCTGAAATTGGAGTTGCATCCACTAAAGCATTTACAAGCCAGGTTACGGTTTTAATTTTAATTGCTTTAAGTTTAGCTCAACACAAGAAAACAATCGAAAAGATAGAGGCAAAAAAAATAATAGATGCCCTGGCTAAAATTCCTTCTCAAGTAGAGGAAATTCTAGCTAAGAGCGATGATATAAAAGAAATTGCAAACCTATTTACCTACGCACCTAACTTTTTATATTTAGGAAGATCATACAGTTTTCCAGTAGCACTAGAAGGGGCGTTAAAGCTAAAAGAAATTTCTTATATACATGCAGAAGGATATCCAGCCGCAGAAATGAAACACGGTCCAATTGCTCTAATCGATGATATGATGCCGGTTGTTGTTATTGCTTCAACTAAACATACTAATGAAAAAATGGTAAGTAATGTTGAAGAAGTAAAGGCTAGAAGAGGTAGAATTATAGCAATTACTACACCATCAAATGAAGAAGTAAAAGATATTGCTGAATTCAATTGCACAATTCCGGAAACTGAAGATGTATTATCTCCTTTACTTAGCGTAATTCCACTTCAGTTACTTTCTTATTATGTAGCTGTGAATCGCGGATGCGATGTGGATCAACCAAGAAATCTTGCCAAAAGTGTAACCGTAGAGTGATGTATTTTTTATAATTCCAGTAATAAATAATTGGGTATAAGTTATTCAAGTGAATGAAATTATTTGAGACAGTAAAAAAATGTGGATAACTTGTTTTTGATTAAAATATTTAGTTTTATCAAAGTCTTGTCGAAATCTCTATGTCTCTTTATAAAATGAAAAACTGGAAAACCATTATTTTTAAAATAGTAGTATTAGTTTTGGTCACAATAGTAATCTTTACAGGCTAAAAAGCTGGAAAAGACCTAGCATAAGTTCATGAACTAATCTATTAATTAGTGATCTACTAAAAGTATGTGTAAATTTTTATATAGGCCTGTTCCTATAAATATTATTTAAATCTTAGATGTTAATAAACTAATTGAGTCAAGAATTTTGAATATAGATTTATCCTATTTAGAAAATATCACAGCTGGTGATGAAGAGATGATCATGGAAATGTTGAATCTTTTTATTGAAGATATACCCAAGCAAGTAACTAAAATTCATGAACTTGCGGAAAATAAAGAACTTCAAAAATTAGGAGCAGAGGCGCATAAAATTAAACCCACCCTTCAATATGTAGGTTTATTTGAGATGTATGAGATAGTAAAAAGCTTAGAATCGTTTGGAAAGCAAGAAGTTTATTCACCACAAATTATTGAACTCGTTGAAGAGCTAAATACATTATCTAAAGAAGCTTCAATTTTGCTAGAAAATAAAAGACAGGAACTCAGTTAGTCTCTTTTTTTAGAACCATTTGTATGTGGTTTATTTGATCCACATCATAAATATTACCATCCTCAATAAAACCAAATTGATTGTAATATGAGATAAGATCTGATTGTGCTTCAATCCTAATATTAGATTGTGGAAATTGTTGAAAAGCTAGTTCAATTCCAGTTTCAATTAAATGACGTCCAGTCTTACTCCCTCTGAATTTATCAGCCACAACAATTCTTCCTAATGAAGTTTCTACGAATTTTATACCTGGCTCAAAAACTCTTAAATATGCAGCAAGTTCTTCGTTTTCATAAACAAGTAAATGCAAGGCATATTTATCTGAACCATCAGCATCTTCATATAAACACTTCTGCTCAAGAATAAATACTTGTTGTCTCAACCTTAACACATCATAAATTTGAGTAGACGATAATGTTGAGAAAGTTCTAAACTCTGTATGCATCTTTTTTTATTTAAAGTAAACAAAATTCAAGTTCTTGCGTAAGTAAACACTGAATTTTAACAAAACCTACCATCATGATTTGGGCTTGGCTTATAAATAGTGTCTCCGTTTTTATTACTGCAAAAGTATTAAGTGGAGTTGAAATTAAGAATTTCTGGAGTGCTGTTTGGGTAGCTGCAGCAATTTCAATAGTGAACTTTCTGCTAGGACCTATTCTTCATATTTTAGCACTACCAATTACTATTATCACATTCGGGATATTCGCATTAATTATCAATGCTTTTCTTGTGAAATTAGTAGATGAGTTCGTAGATGGATTTAAGATAAAAAGTTTTGGATGGGCTATCGCATTTAGTGTAATTCTTACCATTATAAGCTCTGTATTAATGAGGGTTTTTAACTAGTTATTTATAGAACCACTTTAATAGAAAAGGCTATATCTAAACAGAAATAGCCTTTTTTGTATTGATCAAGAATTAGATATTATCACAAACAGCTTGTGTAAAAGTAGATGTTGTTCCTTCACCACCAATATCTGGTGTACAATAAACCTTACGTTCTACGAGTGTTTTATAGACCGCTTTTCTAATATTTTCAGCGACCTGTTTTTGATTGATATGTTCAAGCATCATTAGCGATGAAAAAAGCATAGCTAATGGATTTGCTTTATTTTGACCCGCGATATCTGGAGCAGATCCATGAACAGCTTCAAACATTGCAGCATCGTCACCAATGTTTGCAGCACCCGTTACTCCAAGTCCACCCACCAAACCAGAAGCAAGGTCAGAAAGGATATCACCAAATAGATTCGTAGTAACAACAACATCAAATCGTTGAGGGCGCATAACCATTTGCATAGCCATATTGTCTACAATTAAATCTTCGAATTCTATTTCAGTATACTTTTTAGCAATCTCTTCACCTACTTCTAGAAAAAGCCCGGTAGTAAGTTTTAGAATATTAGCTTTATGAACTAAAGTGATTTTTTTACGATCGTTTGCTCGAGCGTATTCAAACGCAGCAGTAACAATTTTACGACTGGCTTCTTCAGTAACAACTGCGATACTTTCAGCATGAGTTTTAGTTTTTTCATCAACCCAGTGTTCTTTGCCTATATAAAGACCTTGCGTATTTTCTCTAAAAATAACCATATCAACATTTTTAAATGGGCTGTCGATACTTGGTAAAGTTCTAGCTGGCCGAATATTACTGTATAGATTGAATTTCTGTCTTAGGGCTACATTTACGGATCGAAACCCAGTTCCTACTGGGGTAGTAAGCGGGCCTTTCAATGCTACGCGGTGTTCATCAATAGCTTCAATCACCTCTTCAGGTAGTGGATTCCCTTTCTGTTGATAAGCTGTTAATCCAGCGGTTTGTTTAATCCAATTAATCTCTGCTCCAGCTTTCTCCAAAATTGAGGTTACTGCAGTTGTAATTTCTGGCCCAATTCCATCTCCAGGAATCAATACGACATTTTTCATTAAGTAAATTTTCTAAAATTTTTATTCGTCTTAAGATACATAAAACTATACTTCTTAGTAGGAGCTAAGAATAAGTAACTCGGAAAATCTTACCTGCGTAATCATCTGAAATAAGTAAAGAGCCATCGTTTAGCTGAACTATTGAAACAGGTCTCCCTCTGATATCTTCTTCAGTTTGTAAAAAACCAGTTATAAAAGGTTCATATGAAATTGCATTTCCTGAATCATCAAATGAGACCATCATAATTCGATATCCAATTTTTTCAGAACGATTCCAGCTTCCATGCTCGGCAATAAAAGCTTGATTTTTATAATGAGTCGGAAACATCTCCCCAGTATAAAAAAGTAACCCTAAGGGTGCTACATGAGGTCCAAGTTCTTGCTTTGGTTTTGTGAATTCTGATTCCCTTTCTTTTCCAATTTCACCGAATTCAGGATCCCAAACAGAAGAAGCATGCAAAAATGGAAAGCCGAAATGTTGACCTTCTTCAGTAAGTTCATTTAACTCGCCTGGTGGAGTATCATCACCTAACCAATCGCGTCCATTATCAGTAAACCAAAGGTTTTGTGACTCTGGATGCCAAGTAAAGCCAACTGTATTTCTTATTCCATGAGCTATGATCTCACGATTAGTCCCATCAGAATTAATGCGAGTTAGAGTTGCATAAATTGGATTTTCTTCTTCATTATTACAAACATTACACGGGGCTCCGACAGGAACATAGAGTTTTTCATCCGGACCAAAAGCGATGTATTTCCATCCATGGCTAGTTTCGGTAGGGTAATCATCATTAATTAAAATGGGTTTTGATGGATTTTTTAGATCATCTTCAATATTCTCAAATTTCCAGATTTTACTTACTTCAGCGACATATAAATCTCCGTCTTTAAATGCTACTCCATTTGGCATTCTCAAACCAGAAATAATGGTATAAACGGTATCTGCTTTAAAATCATTATCTCGATCAACTACAGCATACACTTTTCCATTTTCCCCAGTTTTACGTGTTCCAACATATATTACTCCAGAAGGGCTAACAGCCAATTGTCGAGCTCCGGGAACTTGATCAGAGAATTCTTCAATAACAAACCCAGAGGGTGACTTGAGGAAGCCTAAAGAAAGATTAACTAGTTCAGGATTCGAATTGCTTGATGCTGATTTTTTTTTATTAGAGATGGTGCAGCCAAATAAGAAAAGTATAAAACTACAAAGAATGATTGATCGCATATTTTGATTAGTTAATTAAAGATAAAATCAGAGTTAAACGAGAAATATGCTGTTAAAATTTGAGAAGATTTCAACGGATATAAATTTAAAAAAACGACTATGAAAAGAGCGATTGTTTGGTTTAGAAATGATTTAAGAATTCATGATAATCAAGCTTTAGCAGAAGCATGTAAGGCTGGGGAAATTCTTCCACTGTATTGTTTTGATCCACGTCATTTCAAAAGAACCCAATATGGATTCGAAAAAACGGGGTCATTTAGAGCAAATTTTTTAAGAGAATCGATTATAGATCTAAGAAAAAGCATTAGGAATCTTGGAGGCGAATTAATTATTCGTTTTGGTATGCCAGAAGTTGAAATATCAAAACTAGTTCAAGAACACGCTATTAACAATGTTTTTGTTCATAAAGAAATAACAAAAGAAGAAACAGATGTAGAGGAAGCAGTTAATCTGGCTTTAGAAATACCTGTTACTTATTTCTGGGGGAATACACTCTACCATATTGAGGAAGTGTTATCACAAGTAGAAGATATCCCTGATGTATTTAGCACATTTAGAAAAAAAATCGAAAAAAAGACAGAAGTTCGAAAACTGATTTCAGCCCCAGATTTTATACCCTTAATTGAAGGAGTTAATCCTGGAGTTATTCCTGAATTAAGTGAGCTAGGAATCGAAAAAAAAAGCTTAGATCCTAGAACAGCTTATCTATTCATGGGTGGAGAAACTAATGCTATAAAAAGACTTCAAGAATATATTTGGGAACAGGATTTATTGAAGAATTATAAATTTACCAGAAATGGAATGCTGGGCGCAGACTACTCCACAAAATTTTCTCCCTGGTTAGCTAACGGTACATTATCACCTCGTAAAATATATTGGGAGGTTAAAAAATATGAACAAGAACGCACTAAAAACGTCTCAACCTATTGGTTGATATTTGAACTCATATGGAGAGATTTTTTTAAGTTTTCTGCATTGAAGCACGGAGATAGGATTTTTCATAAAGGGGGTATACAAAGAAAAAACAGAGAATGGAGTACGAATAAAACCAATTTTTGGAAATGGGCAAACGGCGAAACAGGATTTCCTTTTATTGATGCAAATATGATAGAATTAAATGAAACAGGATTCATGAGTAATCGGGGAAGGCAAAATGTTGCTAGTTTTTTGGCGCAAAATCTAAATATTGATTGGAGAATGGGAGCGGAATATTTTGAATCGTTGCTTTTAGACTATGACCCTTGCTCTAATTATGGAAACTGGGCGTACAATGCAACGGTTGGTCATGATCCAAGAAACAGATATTTCAATATTTTAAATCAAGCCGAGAGATATGATAAAAAAGGAGATTATGTTAGACATTGGCTTCCCAAATTAAAACATGTACCAAAAGAGCTCGTACATCAGTCTTACACAATACAAACCGAAGAAGAAAAGTTATATGAAATACAGATTGGAATTGATTATCCTAAACCAATGATAAATTTGGAGAAAAGCTATGAAGAAATCAAAAATAGAGCGTAAAGCCAGAATTTTATATTTAAAATCTAGGGCGAAAACTTCTGATGTGGTACGATCATCAGAAGTAACTCGCGCCTTATTTTCTGAAACATGGAGAAGCTATCTAGATGAAGTAAATATGGTTTCAATCAATAGGAAGAACAGAAAAGAAACAAAGGTCGACAACTCAAAAAAAACTATATATTTATCTTTGGTAGATTAATTGAATTTCGGACTTAATTATGGGAAGAACAAAGAAGAAGTCTGATTTACCCACCAAAATGTGTTTAATCTGTAACCGACCTTTTAGTTGGAGAAAGAAATGGGAAAAAGATTGGGTTAATGTTAAGTATTGTAGCGAACGTTGCAGAAGGAACTCAAAAACGTAAACGATCCCAAACAAACTGAGGTGTTAGTTTTGCAATCAAAGCAATTAACCCCCAACGTTTAGTGATATAGACATGATTTTTTCTGGCTTCAATAGACTTAATCATTTGCTTTACAGCTTTTTCAGTTGTTGATACCCAAAACATGCCTTTATTGTTTTCAGTCATTTCAGACTTGACAAAGCCTGGCTTTATATCTGTTATAATTATATCAAGATTCATTCGATTGGCTTTTTGGCGAAATCCAGTCATATAATTTGAAATAAAATGCTTTGAGGCAGTATAAGCTGCAGCTCGACCTGAGGCAAGAGTTGAAGCGATAGAGGACATTCCAACAATTTGCCCCGATTGTTTATTATCAATGAAATATTGAAAAGCTATATTTATTCCATGAGAAAAGGCAGTAACATTTACATCGATAGTTTGTTTATCCGATGGCCAGTTAAGTTTTCTGGAATCTCTTCCAACACCCGCATTTAAAATCATGATATCCATTCCGCCCATTTCTTTAATAAGATCGGAATAGGTTTTCTCAGCGGTTTCGTGTTCAGTGACATCAAGTGCTCTAAAATGAGCTAGTTTGCCAATTTCATTCTTTAATTCTTCAAGACGCTCTTTTCTTCTTCCAATTAATCCAACAGTGTAACCTTTTTGTGATAATTGTATGGCAAGTTCTCTTCCTATTCCTGAGGTAGCACCTGTAATTACTACTTTCTTCATTCTATCGATTCTAAACTTTCAGATAAATAATTAATAAGAGGTTGATCAATGATCACATCAAAAGTAATTAGAAATTCTAGATATTGCTCAATTACTCGTTGTTGAGATTTTAGAAGTATTTCATCGAGTTTAAGAATTCCTTCTTTTAAATCGAGAATTGCAATTGGATCATAGTCTTCAATTCTACCAAGATTATCTACTAAAGTGTCTAGATCAATTTTCGTAACTTCATCTACTATCATTTTATGATGTATGAGAAGTTTTTTTAAATGTTCATATTCAAGCAGTTTCTTAACAGAATCTTGATATTGTTCAGCTTCAAATTCATTTTTAAGCTCAATTTCATCTAGTTTTCGTTCTGCAATTTGGGGACGATTGTTCTGGAAAATTGGAATGGTAAATCCAATCGAATATCCAATTTCGGAATCACGATTTGTAAATGGAAAATATTCTGCTTGAATGAATCCAATATCAAAATCTGCTTTTTCAACCCGAACTTCTTGTCGTGCTACTTCAATTCTTTGTGATATTAAATCAAGTTCTACAGATGAGAGTGATGACGTCGCAATTTGGGAAGAAATATCTTCTATTTTTTCTACAGAGATCAAGTTGAATGTACTCCAATCAAAAGCGGATTTATTTAATAGAGTAGCTATAAGTTGTTGGGTTTGGTTCCACTCAACCAATGCATTATCAAGAGATTCTAAACCTTCAATTTGATCCAGCATGGCTTCTGCAAAGTCACGTGCATCAAACAAATCACTTTCCATATTATTCTGAAAAACGGATGTTTTTTTTGAAATCAAGGATTGTTGTTCGGTGATTATATCGTGCCTCCTCTTTTTAAAAAAGTAAGAAGCTAGAAGTTCATATCTATTTGCTAGATTTTCTTTAAACTCAATTCTTCTACGAATAGTTAGTTCTTGTTTAGTAGCATTAAAAAGTGCATTATTTCTTCTAATTTTCCAAGGGTTGGAAGGTCTTAAGCGCAATGCATACTGAAGGTCTTCATAAATTAGTTCATCATTTCCGGCTCTGATTTCAAGCTCGTCTAAAATGGGTACCCTATAATTGGAAGGTTTAAGAAAATCTATTTGAGCATCATAAGGGAGAAGATTTCGACTTTCAAAAGCAGTAAGAAGAAAATCAGAAACAGTTTCCTGAGCATTTATTGATGTGGTGATAAAAAAAATCACTCCCAAAATAGAAAATGCCTTTTTGACGTATTGAATCATTTAATAATAATTTTTTCGCCTACAGGAAGTCCATTTTGGTCTGGTATTTCGATAAAAACTTCAAGTCCAAAAGCTTTCACAGAAGTTGACTTCTGAAGTATTTCAGGCAATACAACTACAGATCCAAACCCAATAATTTTTCCTGTTGAGAATAATTCTTTGTGCTCTAATGCCTGGATTGTAACCGTTTCACCGAGTACTCTATCTCTATCTTTTTTTCCAACTAAATAACCTACAGCTGATGATGGGTGCAATGGATTAACGGATAGCAAAGAAGTGAATGCCTCAATCTGTTCATCTTCTTTTACATAAACGTTCTCAATAACCCCTGCAAAAGTAGCATACTTATTTAAACGTAGATCTTCTTCAAGTTTCCAATCCAGTTCCTGTTGCGCTAGATCAATTCTGGCTTGAATCTGAGATTGATCGAATTGATGATCTTGTCTTAAATCCTGTTCCTTTATATTTACAGCTTCTATTTCAAGTAATCCTTTATCTCTTAATGATTTAATTTTGAGAGAAAGCGCAGTTAAACTATCCTTAGGTAAAGAATTATTTCGGTCTTTTAGTATTTCATTCGTAATAGTTCGGTTTAGATCTATTTGATTTTGAATAAGTGATATCTCACTCTTAATTTCATTATTTATAATCCTTTTTTCGGATTCAAGAAGTTTAATTTCTGATTCAAGAAGCTTTTGTTTTTCTTCTTTTTCAGATTTAAGCAATTCAACTTCTTTCGAGAGTTTTTGAATTTCTAAATTTAACTCTTGGCTATTGAGTTCTATAAGTAGCTGACCTGGTTGAACAGTTTGCCCTGGAACTACATATACAGCATCTATAATTGCAGATTTTTCCGCATTTATTTTATAGTCTTTTGAGTAAGTAATCCCTAAAAAGGAGCTACTTCCTTTAAAATATTCATTATTTATCGTTAGTAATCCAACAAATAAGATGGCTATAAATACGTAAAAAGAGTTAAGCTTATACTTCATGTTAAAACCTAATTATCTTCTTGAAATGCTCGGTAATCTACTCTAATACGATCGATACCTTCAATTGATTGTAGCTCTGATAAAAATGATGTGTTATCACTTTTTGGTTTTAACTCAATTGAGTAGTCGAAATCAAAGCGTCCACTCGCTCGTGTACTAACCTGTATATCTTTAAAATGCTTACAATATTTTTCGATGATAACAATTGTTTGAGACAGCAACGCCTTATCGTTAAGCCTAAATTGAAGCTTACCTCGAACTCTTTCTCTTGAAGAAAAAGGGCTAAGATGTAAAATCAGAGCCATAATACAGAACAGAATGGTGCCAACAAAAGCTATGGTATATCCGAAAACTCCGATAGCTAAACCAACACTTAATGAAGCAAATAAAAAGATGATGTTCCTGGCATCAGAAATTCGAGTTCTGAATCGAATAATAGCAAGCGCACCAAATGCTCCGAGTCCACGAGCCAGACTATCACCAATAGCCATCATTACCATAGCGGCAACAATAGAACCAAGCGACATAGCTTGAAAGAAATTCTTAGGATAAAGGTGCCCCGAATAGGTAAGTTTATGGGTAATAGCGATTAATGAAGAAAGTACGAACGACCACAATAATGAATAAAAAACATTCAAAAATGTTGGGTAATCGTAAACCGGTTGATCCGGAAAGAGTTCAAACATAGTTACTATTTAAATGCCCAATTAAGGGTGCTGACCAATAAAATATTTCAAACTTAATAATACTACTCTTAGTTTGATATCAAAAGCTTTGCAACTAGGCTTTTTTTAGTTCCGGAATTTTAGTTTTTGCAAATTCAAAACTACCAAAAAGAACCCCAGAGTATACAAGATCGCCAGCAATTGTATTCTGGAAAAAAGGTATAGCCATTTCATAACAAAGCAATAAGCCTGATATGGTAAGGGGATAATCTGGATCACTTAACCAAACTCCAAAATTTGAAATCACAAAAAAGATTACTGATGCGGATAAGCTACCCACTAAAATTCTGGATACACTAACTTTTTTGAGAATAAAAATTCCTGCAATTACAATAGCTGCGATAGCGCCATATACCCATAAAAAACCTGGGGTAAAAATAGTGAAACCTTGATAATAACTGGCATAAAGAATGTTGTTGATAAGCAGATCACTTATAAACATAGCAACAAATGGAAGGATAAAAGAGAGCTTTTTGTCAGAGAAATAGGCGGCACCAAATAATGACATCGCACCAATTGGGGCAAAATTATAAGGATGAGGTATTAATCTAGAAATAGCTGCCGCTAAAATTAATCCTGAGAGAACCAGTAGTCGTTTATTCATAATGTGGTTTATAAAGTTTCTCTAAAATAAAAAAAGCATCGCTTCAAATGAAACGATGCTTTTAAAAAGTAATCGGTTTTTTAGGATCAATAAACTAAGTTTGATTTACCTATTTGGTTGCATTGAGTTCCAAATTGAGAGTAACATCAACTTCGTTACCTACAACTGCATCAGAAACCCAATCACCTGTTCCAACACCAAAATCGTTTCGTAGTAAAGTAAATTCAGATGAGATACCAGCAATCAACCCATTTTCTCTTCTAGGATGATCCATTACACCTAGCAAAGTGAAAGGAAGTTCAAAATCTGTACTTACATCTTTAATAGTCAGAGTTCCGTAAGCAACAAACTCGTTGTCACCAGTAGATTCAATTTTTGAACTAGTAAATTTAATGCTTGAGAATTTTTCTGCATTAAAGAAGTCTGGAGATTGAAGATGTCCATCTCTTCGTTCATTTTTAGTATTAATGCTGGGAACTTGAATTTCGACATCAATGCTACTTTCAGCTAGATTGTCTGGTGAGAATTTTACATCTGCTGTGTATTCTTCAAAAGCTCCGGGTACCTTTGCAAAGAAATGGCGTATTTCAAAGTTGATTGAACTGTGAGATTTATCAATTGACCAGGACATTGCGTCCATTTTAACCATAGCAATTGACGCCAGTGAAAACGTGGCTAAAGCAAGAATCGTGAATATTTTTTTTGAAAGTTTCATTGAAATAATAATTTATTTTTGGGTTTAATAATAAGAACTCATCATTGAGAGAAATAATTCCTTTAATGTTAAAGTATATTTAGCTAGTCTGAAAATTAGTTTTTGCTATCGCATTGATAGACAAAGAATAAGCTACCTAGCTGGACTCGTAAAACGATTTTCTTTTATTCTAAATCGCCAGGGTAGTTTCGCATCTTCTCCAGCGTAATCAACGCCAACTCTGGGAGAAGAAATAATTTTTGATTTCGAAATTACTATATCCCGATCTTCTATCCAGATTACATTTCCAAGTAAATCCAATCCGTAATTAGAAATGCTAATCCCTAAAGCTTGAGATACGATCCCCGGTCCACCACCAACAGATCGTTCAATTTTTGTTTTATTTCTTCTTGATAAGATGTGTTTAATTCCCTCTAATGGTTCGACCCCTCTAATTAAAACGGCGTCTGCCAGTCCACTTTTATTAGTAACAACGTTAAATAAGTGATGTATTCCATAGCATAAATACACATAAGCAAAACCAGCTTCACCAAACATGATTTTTGTTCGGTCGGTTTTACCATGAATGTGTGAATGACAGGCCTTGTCGGTTCTTCCATTGTAAGCTTCGGTTTCAACAATTATTCCTGATGTGTAAACACCATTAATATTTGTACAAAGTACTTTGCCAAGTAAGTCTTGTGCAATTTGCACAACATTGTCTCTTTCGTAAAAAAGACGGGCGACTTTCTTATTGTTCATTTAAACTCATTGAAAATAAATTATAAATCTTAGGATTCTTTGATTTAGTGAACTCTAAAAATAAACGATTAAACTCTTTATCATTTCCTAGAATGGTTGGTACCCAAAGTTTATTTGAATTATTAGTTTCGAAAACTAAATACTGGATTCCCGAAACTAATTTTAACTCTAAATTTGAAAGTTCTTCCCAGGTATAAGCTTTTTTAAATCCAAAGTAGTCGGTTGCACAAATTTCATTTGGATTAAGTGTCACCGGATAAATAAATCCCATAATGAATAAAAAGAGAGATAATATGAATGACAATCCGAGAGGCAGAAGATTAAATAATAGAAGATCTAAAAAGCGATCTAATACAAAACCCTCTTTAATTAAAATAAAAAGAGATAAAGGAAAAGTGATTGTTAGTGTAAGAATTTTTGCAAGAGAGTGACATAGTTTAAGACTTTTTAAGAAGGAAATTTGAAATAGGTAGTTCTCTTTCATCAATCCAAAGAAGCGTAGGGATTTTCCTCATACGATGATTTTGTTGCATAATAAGTCTCTTTAAAAGCTCGTGTGAGAATTACAGAAACTACAAATAGAAGAGAAGTATAAAACGCCCAGATTCCAATAATTACAAAAATAGCATAGCCCTGATAAAAATATTGATATGTAGAAAAAGCATATCCTAAATATAGACTTACTAATAGTTTAGCAAGCTCAAATAAAACTGTATAAATAGTAGCACCAGTGAGAGAAACGATTGGTGAAATCCGTCTCTCACTTACAAATCTGAAAATTGTGTACATCAAAAAAAAGGTAAAGATGATGGGAAGTGTGAAATCGAGTAAGTCATAGACCCAAGGTAATCTGATTACAATATCAGTATAAGGGATACGGATTACACTCAAATCCAGAATAGAAATGACTGATATTACCAAGCTAAAAAAAAGGAAAATAGACCCAATCACTCCGAAGCCAAGAAAATTATAAAGGATATCTTTTAGAGGATGTTTTTTGTCTTTTATATCAAAAACATCAAAAATTACATGTTTAAAGCTGTGTAATAAGCCTTGAGTAAAGAGCATGAGAATAATAAGACCAGCAATTCCAAATACATTACGGGCACCAACTAAAGGGGTTAAAAGATTCTCTAAAGTTTCTTCTCCTTGAATAATATCAGACTCAGTAGTTTCGAAGGTGAAAACCGGGATTAATTCTGTGCCGTAACGCACAATCTCTTCAAAAGCTGTATCAAAAGAGAGTATATACCCAATAATTGAGATAAGAATTAATGTGAAAGGTATTGCACAAATAAACAAATTGAAGGTAATAGCGGAAGCATTAAAGAAAATATCCTTGTCGCTTAACAGGTTTAATGACTTTTTCCAGAAATACTTTGTTTGTTGCACAGAGTGAGTTTGTTTAAAGTAAAATACATGGGTTCAGGCTTTAATTCAAAACTTGGATGACGCTTAGTTTTTAACTCAATTCATTGCTATGTTTCGAACTTTAGATTTCACCTAAAGATGTTAGCAAAAGCATAATAAGAACGATGAGCGCTCGCAAGCAAACGCCATTAATGAGGCAGTACACAGAGATTAAAGAGCAGCATCCCGGAACGATATTATTGTTTCGAGTAGGGGACTTTTACGAGACTTTTATGGAAGATGCGGTTCTTGTGAGTAAAGAACTTGGAATCACATTAACTAAGAGAAATAATGGAGGTGATCAAACACCACTTGCAGGTTTTCCCTTTCATGCTTTGGATAGTTACCTTCCAAAACTGGTAAAGAAAGGATATAAAGTTGCTGTTTGTGATCAAACGGAAAGTCCTGAAGAAGCCAAAAAAGCTGGCAGAAAAATTGTTGAGCGCGAGGTTATGGAGATTACGACGCCTGGTGTTACCATGTCAGATAAGTTGCTGGAAACAAAGCGTAATAATTACATCATATCTATTTATTGGAGTAAGGATAGAATAGGCGTGGCTTTTTCTGATATTTCGACAGGTGAGTTTGGGTTGAGTGAGGTAGGAGAGCATGAACTGGATAGTTTATTAGCAGCAATTCAGCCTTCTGAAGTTCTAGTTCAATCTAAATTGAAGAATAAACTTGGCCAAGAATTTCTAAGGTTTAACATAAGCTATATAGAAGACTGGGTGTATGAAGGTGACTATGCTTATAAATTACTAACTGAGCATTTTAAAACTCACTCACTAAAAGGATTTGGGGTTGAAGAATTAAAAACGGCTCATTTTGCTGCAGGGTCACTTCTTCATTATATGAAAGAAACCCAAAAAGCTTATTTGCGGCATCTTAGAAGACTGTATGCTTACGAGAGTAACGAATTTATGTCTCTTGATCCTGCTACTAAAAGGAATCTAGAACTTACTGCAAGTTTACAAGAAGGCGGGGTTGATGGAACGCTAATCTCCATTATGGACAAAACGTCTACAGCAATGGGAGGTCGATTGCTTCGCCGTTGGATAATGCGTCCACTTAAAAAGTTGAAACCAATTCAACAAAGATTAGACGCTGTTGAAGAGTTGTACAAATCACATGATGTTAGAAATACACTTCGGGAAGAATTAGAACAGGTCGGTGATTTAGAGCGACTTATTTCACGGATTTGTATGGGAAGAACCAACGCTAGGGATGTCGTTCAAATTCAACTTTCATTAACTCAAATTCCCAGAATAAAAGCACAATTTGCTGCCGTTGATAATCCTCTGCTTCAGGATATCAATAAACGAATGAAATTATTAATTGAAGTTCAGGAAAGAATAAAAGAAGTATTGAATGACGACCCACCTGCAAGTATCAGAGATGGAAACATGATTCGTACTGGGTTCAATTCAGAACTTGACGAGCTACGTGATATTGCTAAGAATGGTAAAACCTATATTGCTAAGATTAAAGATCAACTTTCTGCAGAAACAGGAATCTCATCTTTGAAAATTGGGTATAACAAAGTATTTGGATATTACATTGAAGTAACTAATGCTCATAAAAACAAAGTCCCCGAAACGTTTATTCGAAAACAGACTTTAGTTAATGCCGAACGTTACATCACCCCGGAATTAAAAGAGATTGAGGAGAAAATCCTCTCATCAGAAGAACGGAGTAAAACGCTTGAGTTCGAGCTTTTTGAGGAAGTTCGATTATTTGTAGCTGAATTTGCGGATGATATTCAACAGATTGCATTTGCCATTGCACAACTTGATTGCCTGCAAGGATTCGCTGAAATTGCATTCCGAAATAATTACGCGAAACCAGAGGTTCGAGAGTCAGAAGAAATATCTATTAAAAAAGGAAGGCACCCTGTTGTAGAGCGATCGTTGCCTTTGGGCGAACCTTTTATACCCAATGATATCGAGCTTAATAATTCTGATCAACAAATAATGATTATCACTGGTCCAAACATGGCTGGTAAGAGTATCATTTTACGACAAACGGGTTTGATTGTGTTACTTGCACAAGTTGGAAGTTTTGTGCCGGCTGAGTCAGCTAGTATTGGAATGGTGGATAAGATATTTACCAGAGTTGGTGCATCAGATAATTTAGCTGCTGGAGAATCTACTTTTTTAGTAGAAATGAACGAGGCTGCTAATATTTTGAATAATGCTACTCCACGATCACTAATATTACTTGATGAAGTCGGCCGTGGAACTAGTACTTTTGACGGTTTAAGTATTGCTTGGTCGTTGGCTGAATATTTACATAATCATGGCGCAGTAGCTGCAAAAACATTATTTGCTACCCATTATCATGAGTTGAATGAGCTAGAGCAAATGTATGATAGAATCAAAAACTTTAATGTTCAGGTAAAAGAGCATAATGGAAAAGTGATTTTTCTACGAAAATTGATTCGTGGTGGAGCAGATCATAGTTATGGAATTCAGGTAGCGAATATGGCTGGACTTCCAGATATCGTAATAAATAGAGCGAAGGAAATTCTTATCAATCTAGAACGCCATAGCCTCGATATCACTAACAAAAATGGAAGTATTGAAGGAAAAGCATCAACCAGCAAAGCCGCAGCTAAAAATTTATCTCAAAAGATTGAGAAGCAGGAAGAGATAGAACAAATGAGTTTATTTAATACTCATATTGATCCCCGAGTAGAGACGTTGATGAACAAAATTGAGGCCATT
Source organism: Balneolaceae bacterium (assembly GCA_040222455.1). GTDB lineage: Bacteria > Bacteroidota > Rhodothermia > Balneolales > Balneolaceae > RHLJ01. Next base: position 410,217 of record JAVKDD010000020.1, read on the forward strand.
GATCCAAACAGAATGACACCAATTGAAGCACTGATGTTGGTGAGTGAGTTGAAAAGGATGTTGGGGAAATGATCATGTATAATCCTTTTGATGCGACACAGTATTTATGTTTATCCGGAATGATAATTACCTTTGTCTCTTCTGTATCACTTATGGTTCAATTATCACGGGCTGCTGGTAATCCTAAGTTTGACTTAAAAAGATACAGAAATGTACTGGAGGAAGCATTTTCAAAGGAGAAGGCCAAACTTTATAAACGTAGTTATTTTGGTTCTTGGATTGGGTTAATAGTTTTTCTATTTGGTTTAATAGCTTGGTTTGTTGAAAGAGCAATTCGATTAGGTTGAAAACCTCCGCTAAACATATCGCCAATAGAATTCGGTTGATGATTTCGACTAAACAATTTCAGGTTGGGGAGGTATTGCCCTCCACTCGGGAATTAGGCCAACAGCTGGAAGCAAGTTTTCATACTGTGCGGAAAGCCTATCATATATTAGCTGATGAAGGATTAATTACTGGAGAAAAAGGACGCGGATTCGTGGTAAATCGGCAGACTTCTTTAATGGACAAGGAGGCTAGACTCGAAATTGGTGGAGGGAAAGTTCAAGCGTTGATAGAAGAATTGGTTGGTCATGGTTTAGATGATGCAGAAATTGAGTTTCTATTTCAAGAGCAGTTGGATTACATGGAATGGCCAAATCGAATTCAAACCTGTGCAAGTGTTGGGGAAAATCTGGAGTTAGGTGGAATGCTCGCAAGTGCTATAAAAAAGCAAATTGGAGTAAAAAGTAAAGTCATAGATATCAATCAATATGAAAGTGCGGCAACTTATGATGCATTATTTGTCCCGATTCGATTTGTCCATAAATTTCGATCGTTAAGCGAATCGATTATGATAATCCCAATTATCTATAATTATGATCCTGAGGTTCTACTCTCGGTAGTTGATCAATTTGGGATACAAACTATTGGACTTGTAACCTCCGATGAAGAAAGTATTCCTAAAATTATTGCCGAGTTAAAGAATTCAATTCCATTCGAAGGTTCATTTGTCGCAGGAAGTATTTATGGAAAATCACTTCCTTTATTTGTGCGGGATACGGATTTAATCATTTATACCCCGGATGCTGCCAAATTAGTAGAACAAAAAGTGCCATCAAAAAGTAGAATCAAATTAGAGTATAAACTCTCCGATCGTAGTGCTGAAATGATTCGTTCGGAACTGTGGGATCAATAGAAATTATAAATGTGGAATGTTCAATTTTAAAAACACTGAACATTTAAAACTTAATAGTAAACATTGCAGATAAAAGAAACGATTCAGAAAGCCATTTCGGCAATTGAGAAAGAAATTGAAGCCGTACGGGAGACTCCATCCAACGATGTTTTAATGAATGGGATTAAAGAGAAAAAAAAAGGTCATCATATTTATGTATTTGAGACAACGAATCAAGGACTCCGTTTTGCCGAAGAGATAAAAGCTAAAATCGGATTAGATAAGGAGCAAAAAGTAGAGGAGATTGATTTTAAAGATGGAAAAGTATGGTTGGAATTTGATCAGGATGAAGGACCCAAAATTGAAGAAGTTTATTTAGAATGGGAAAACGATTTCGTACTTCGTAAAATCGAAGAGCATCTTCGTACTCTAGAAGAAAAATGGGAGCAGGTTCCTCAATTAGAAGCTTTACTAAACCCAGCATTAAACTATAAAGAAAGAGAATTTGTCAGCCCTCCAAAATTTGATACGCTTAGGAATAATTCTCAAATAGAAGTTATTGAAAAGGCACTTATCAATAATATTTTATATGTATGGGGACCACCCGGCACTGGCAAAACAGCAACCCTAGGTTTTGTTATTGCAAACTTAATTACCAAAGGAAAGCGGGTGTTATTTGTATCAAATACTAATCGTGCGGTAGATGTAGGCTTATTAAGTGTGATGGATGCACTGTATGAAATTCATCCAGATTTTGATTTGCAACACACCACGAGGTTTGGCGAGGCGTGGCTTGAAGATGATCGCCTCGAAGATGTATTATTTGAAAACCAGGTCATTAAAAAGCTTGAAAACAAAAAAACAGAAGCCATAGAACTCCAAACTATGATGGATCAATACCTTGCACTTCAAGATCAGGTTGATGAAATGATGGTAAATGATAAAGAAGTCCCACAAGCTTTAGATTTGCAGTGCCAATTGATTGGGGATAAGATTGACAGATTAGGCGGTCGAGAAGAAGTTGAGGATAAAATAGAGAAACTCTTAAACTTGAACGAACGCTATGAGTTAAAGAAAAAACAACTAGTAGCAACTACCATGGCTAAAGTGTGTACCTCAGAGTTATTTTATAATTTGAGTTACGATGCCGTTGTTGTTGATGAAGCTTCAATGGCTGGACTTCCTTACCTAATGTTGATGTCGGCTAAAAGCAAAGAACACTTAGTAGTAGCTGGCGATCCAATGCAACTTCCCCCAATTTCAATTACTAAGAATTTTGAAGCTCAACAGTTTTTAGAACAAGATGTATTTACTTACGTTTCTGGTGCTGATTCTACTGAAAAATTATTTCAGTGGCACGATGATCATCCCGAGTTCACTTGTTTTTTTGATACTCAGTATCGGCTCAAATCTGATTTAGCTAGTGTAATCAGTTCCGTTTTTTATGACGGCAGATTAAAATCTGGAAATATTAAAAAGAAAGTACTAGAGTCATCAAGTTCTGTGGCTTTGATTGATTCTTCGAAATATGGCCCTTCCATTGAGCAAGAAAAAACGGAACGAGGATTTAAACCTATCAATTCGGTTCATAATAAGTTGATTGAGGAAAGTGTTCGTAAATTGAAGAAGAAACACAGAGCTGAAGAGATTGGAGTTATCGTGCCGTTCAGGAGTTGTGTGTATCAAGTGCGAAATCACCTAAGAGAAAAAGGATATAGAGGAATTGAAGTAGGCACGATTCATACCTTTCAAGGGAGAGAGAAAGAAGTTATAATATTTGACACGGTAATGAGTGGGGAACTTCAGTTTGGTCAACTTCGACATTATTCCGTTCGCCCTTTTGACGAAACCAAAAACGGAATGAGTGTTCCTCGATTACTAAATGTTGCTTTTTCAAGAAGTAAAGAACTCTTAGTAGTTATTGCAGATATGAATCATGTAAACCAAGTGTATGGGAAGAAATTCTTAGGAAAGTTACTTGGATCGGTAAAAGAGATTTCTTTGTAATTTGATAATAAAAAAACCTCTCAGAATTTAATCTAAGAGGCTCACCAACACTGCTGTCATAAATCTGAATATTGATGGCAATTATAATTAGGTCAGGAAACAAATACTATCTTCAGTTCGTTAACAAGAGTAAACTCCAAAAAAGAAATAATGCACGTTTACTCATCATAGCTTTTAAAACCTTCCAGATGCTTTGCTGCTTCCTCTAAATCCATGATTAGAAACCCAAAACCCTCTCCTGGTTCAGTATTATCTTTTCCTATCTGTAACATCATGTATTTACCATCATCTGATATTACTCCCTGATTGGCCTTGTATCCCTTATAATCAGTAAAATATGTTAACCTTTGCATTTCACCGGACCCATCTAATTTCAATTTATAAAGATCAATTAGTGGCCAAGCTTTTTCCTCAGAGTTTGCATGCTCGACCAAAGTGTGTAAACCGTCAGGAAATATTCCCTCAGCTTCGTCATAGCAGCAGGGAGAGTTAGTGATGGTTTTATATTCTCCCGTTTCGGTATCTATTATATACACATCCGTATTATTACCCTCATCAATAGTATAAGCGGTAAAAGTTACTTTTATATCTTCTGGTGGAACCAAACTTTGTGTTTCAAGACTTGAATCACCCAACTTGAATGGTAACTGCTTTGAATCAAATATTTCTCTTCTATTATCTAATCTTGGCACCCCGTTCTCATATACAATTTCAGACAAATACAGCTTTGCCCTGTTTTTTCCCAACTCAGGATTTTGGCGATCCCGTATTGTCCATGCGATTCTCATCTTATCTCTAGAAACAGCAGGACCTTCCGCACACATAGTATTTAATGGTACCGGGGAATTTTCACCACTTTTATCCAACACATACAACCATGTTAAGTTACGTGCTCTATATCTGTCTACTTCATTAGTGGGATCCCACGGTTCATTGGGCCCGGCTAGAAGTATATCCCCATTAGCCAGATACATAGCCCTTGTAAAACCATAATGATTAAAATGCCTTGTTTTTGGTCGTATAATTCCTGTTTCCAGCTCTAACTCAAGAACTTCGCCCATGGGTTTATCCAAAAAGAGAATGAATTTACCATCATGTGACCATTCAGGGCGTTCTCCAAATCCGCTTATCAATTTTATATAGGGGGGTAAATCATCAGCTGGACTGCCAGTTAATAAACCAGGTTCTCTTTCTACATTTGCTTGTCCAAAAACACACCCTGACTGCAAGAAAAGTGACACTAATATTATTGGCAATAGTTGAACAGTTTTTTTTATCGTTTTCATAGTTATTTGTTTCATAAATGAGAATTTCAGTTCGCGAAATTTCGACAGTATTTCAAAGTTTAGATATCAATAAAACCCAGTCTTGAACTCTACCAGCTGGTGGATTTCCCAAAGATTGTATTTTACCTCCGGAGATGGTTTCTACCGATCCTTGTTGCAACTCTCCCCCTTCAAAAGGATCGAACCAGCGAACCTTAAACTCACCGGTTGCGCGACTCAGATTAAAGGTGGTTTCCTCATAGTCAGGAATGTAAATCGTATATATAGAATCTAATTTAGCGAAACTATAAACACTATCTTTATTCACTAAATTATAAACAGGTTCCATCTCCCAATATGGAAGATATTCTTCAAAAAACGACTTAGCATGATTTGTTATCTCCCATAACTGATCTCTGTGTCTCCAATTTTCGGAAGTTAAATCATTGTGTGGACTATTCGCCCCAAAATACCATTCAACTCCGGCGGCTCCTGAAAGCAAAGCTCCCCAAAGCACATATCGTGTCAAAGTTGGATGATTGATGTCGGCTGAATCCATCTTTGCCCCGGTATGCCACATACCAATCTCATCCATCATGATCATCCACTCATGGCCGTTTTCTATAGATTCCTGTTTTAATCCCACCACTGTTTCAGCAACCGTATTTCGATCATAATGCTGTAATGATATACCGTCTAAGTGTGGAAAGCTTAGCAAACTGTCTAAGACTGGAGCCCTAAGATCATCGTTTGGAAGAGTATGAATAACTACAGGATGGTTGTAGGGATCATACTCCTTGAAGAAAGTAGCAGACGCTTTTCGTTGACGATCTGTTTGAGCACCGGTAGTTACCCAGGGTGCGAAGCCGTTTTCTTCACCAAGATTCCAGATCAACGCAGGGTGATGGCCAAAACGTGCAATCAATTCATAAAAATACAAAGCCCGATAAGTTCCTACATTACCTCCGTCTAGCATTGTTTCATTCTCTGTCTCTTGAAGAACTACATGTAAGAGTATGCCTTTCGATTGCATATGCTGAAATAAAATTTCCCATTGATCCAATTTGCTAACATCAAAGCGGGTAAAATCTTCAGGTGTAGAGTACATCCACACGTCTTTACCATCCCCGTTTATATTCAAGGTAAGAAAGTAAACCGCATTCATTCCCTTTGATGCGAGGTAATTCACCGCTCCTATGATTCCTTTTCCTTTTCCACTTTGCCAAGTAGGATCACCGTTTTTCCAGTCCTGAATATGCGGTTCGAAATGATGTATTTCATTGTTTGTCTTGGCTTCTCCATCCTTATTACTAGCTGCTAGTCGGTAAGTGCCATCAAATTCGTGATATGCTAGAAAATTTTCGGGACTATCAGCTCCAGCTTTTAAAAAATATTCATTGGAATCTTTGAACCGAAGATACCCATTGGATACGGTCAAAGGTCCCTTGTCCCGGAAATCCTGGGTTAATTCTTCGGATGTTATCACTTCAAAAGTCCCTGAGCTTTTGGTAAGTGCAACAGATTCTGCAATATTAACGGTTTGGGTTACAGCAATACTTTCACCTTTAAATAATTTGGCATTATATGACCAATTACCAGACTTATCGGGACGGAACCTAACCTGCCAAAGATTACCTGAATCCGCACTTGTTTCTGCTGCATTGCCATCTGCGGCATAAAACCCACGAATAAATTGTTTAGTTTCTTCATGTTCGAACTCTACCAACAAAAGGTAATTCAGGAAAGGGTTAAAAGTTGCAATTTCTGCAGTCATAGGACCTTCAAAAGATAGTGTTATAGTATGTCCTTTTTGTACCTGTATTGTATTTAGTTGGTTAGACGTGCAACTCACCACAAAACATAACATCAGTGAGATAAATAAAAAAATATATAAACGATTTATCATTTGAGGTGTATTCATTAGATTCATAGCCATACTATTAACATATTTAGCCAAAACAAAAAAATTTAATATGAAAATATCTTTTCTGGTTTCAGCCATCTTATCTCTATTCATTGTTAATCCATTCTCATACACTTTTACAAAGTGTGAGGATGGCATATTCATGGAAAAAAATGGAATTATCAAAATAGAGGCTGAAGACGTATTTCTATCTGATGGTTGGGAACTTGAAAATAGAATAGCTGATTATTCTGGAGAAGGATATATCACTTGGGTTAAAAAAACCACTGTTGAAAAAAACAATCAAGGACTTCTCGAGTACCCTCTAATGATAAACAAAGCCGGAAAATACATTGTGAAACTTAGAAATTATCATGACTGTGAGGATTTTACCGAGTGCAATGATGTTTTTGTAAAGATGAATGACGATGATTGGAAAAAAAACTTCAATCATTCACTTGCAGAATGGGACTGGAATTCAAGGCAGGATATCGATCATGTATTTTCAGATGCTTCTTACGAACTTAGTGAAGGTATCAATATTCTGTACTTGAGTGGGCGCTCAGAGAATTTTAGTATAGATAAAATTGCTGTCTACCATGAGTCCATTACAAAAGAGGAGTATCAAAATGCGGAAATATCAAAATGTGTTCAAAAAACAGACTAATGCAAAGGTGAGGAATATTATATGAGTAAGTTACTTAAAGAACTTTCAGAACAATTTTGGGATAAAGGATACATCATTATTGAGGAATATTTTGATGAAAAGCTTATGGATGATTACACTGAAATGATACTAAAGCATTATGGGCAAACTCCTGAGTGGGGACATGATAATAAATTTATAAATAAGTCGGCCACCGAAGTAATTCCATGGTTCCCTTACCTTGAAGGAAATACAAGATTCAATACCATTAATGATGACCAGTTTTTAAGTGATTTAACGACTTCCATTATTGGAGAAAACTGGTCAGATTTATACTGTATGTGTATGTTTTCAAAAAAAGGATCAAAAGGACAAGCATGGCATCAGGATTGTCCACCGGAAAATCCAGACATTTTTAATTTAAATCGATTGGTTTACACTCACGATATTACCCCTGAATTAGGAGGGGAACTATGTGTAATGGAAGGAACTCACAAAAAGGGATTACTTCCAGCTGGATTACCTAACGAAGACATCGAAAGTCAAATTGAAATATTTCCCAACAAAGGGACTGTAATTTTACTTCATGGACATTGCTGGCATAAAGTTAAATCAGTAAAGGGCAAATGGAGGGCTTCTACTAATTTTAGAGCTGTTCCAGCTGGAGTTCCTAATGATGTTACCGATATTTGTGTCTACCGGAATATGAGATATAAATTTTCGACTAAAGAAGTGTTAGAAGAGAGGTTTGCGATATAGTTAAAAGACTGAATATCATTAAAATTGAAATAAGATTTAATTCTGAAATTATCAGATAAGCAATAAATCAATAAATCGACGTGGTTGTTGGGGGCTGAAAATAAAAAAGCCCCTCAGAATTTAATCTAAGAGGCTTTGAAAGAGCGAGAAACGAGACTCGAACTCGCGACCCCAACCTTGGCAAGGTTGTGCTCTACCAACTGAGCTATTCTCGCTTTTTGAATGGCTCTAAATATAAGGGTGATTATAGTTACAATTCAACCTTTACTTTTTTAAAATTTGCCTCTCCCTTAAAAAAGGATTTTTCATTTTACAACACTTATTTAACTGCTTAATAAAATAGTTGATAAATCTTTTATATTGTATTTTTGCTCAAAATCTCTCAGGAAGTTCAGAAATTTTTATGCTATTTATTATTAATGTACTGGTGTTAATATTCAGCTTTGCTGGGCAAGATGAAGATTTAAATTACTTTACATCATTTCCACAAATTCAGCAACCAGATACTACACAAATTAATATTTGGGTAGAAGAATCACTTCAAGATGTTTATTCAGGAGAATTTAATGAAGCCCGTAAAAAGGTAAGCGATATAAGGAAATGGTCTCAAGACAATGATTATCAACAAGGAATCGAAATGGCTGAGATTCGTATGGCTGACATATTTCTCTACGAACATAAATACGATTCCGCGGAAATCATTTTAACAAATTTATTAGATATATATCCGAATGCAATTAATAAGGCTGATATATACAATTTTTTAGCTACTAGTTATCGCTATAAAAATGAGTTTGAGAAAGCGATTAATATGTATAAACAACTGATTGAAATAGCAGTCGAAAAAGATGATGGACGAACAATTGCTGCAGCACATCAAAATATGGGGGTTGCCTATTTAGGATTAGGAAAGAATGCAGAAGGACTAAATAGTTTTATGTTATCTATTGAATATGCAGAAGCTACAAAAGACACAAACTTTCTAGTGATTGCATTGAACAATTTGGGAGATAGTTATAATGAATTAGGCGAATATGAAGAAGCTGAATTTTATCTTGAAAAGTCAATTCGGCTTGCTCGAGTAAAAGAAATGATACCTGATTTAACCAAAGCAATTACCAATCTTGCAAACGTTAAAACAAATGTTGGGGCATTTGAAGAGTCAAAAAAGTTATATGACGAAGCACTTATTTTAAGTAAAAGATTCAGGCCTAATACGCCACCAGTTATACTCTTATTTAACATGGGGAATCTAAGTTTTAAAATGGAGGATTACGATCAGGCTGAGAAATACTTCAAAGAATCTTTACTCTATAGTGAGGAATTAAATATTTCTGAAGGTATTTATCATAACAAAGCTGGGTTAGGAAATATAGAGGAGCAAAGAGGGAATATCCGAAAGGCCATTAGTTTACATAAAGAAGTGTATGAAGTTGCTCGAATGCTGAACATTAATCCATTTATCATGGAAAGTCAGCAAAAGCTGTACATGCTTAACAGATTAGCTGGTAACTATGAAGATGCACTTGTTTACATAGAAAGATATAAGACACTTTCAGATAGTTTATTGGATTTGCGAAAAGAGAAAGAATTTGCAGACATCAAAAATGAATTTGAGATTAGACGACAAACTGAAATAAACCAATTGTTATCGGAAAAACAGGAACAACAAGAGTTTATTTTGAAAGTGCAGTATGGGTTAATCATCCTTGCCGTTTTAATAATTATCTTAGTGTTATATCTATTTATTTCAACAAGAAAAGTAAATGTTGAAAAGACAAAAGCATATGATCAGTTAGCGGTTCAACGCGAAGAGCTCAACAAACTCTTCGCTATTATTGCACATGATTTAAGAGCTCCAATGGCGACAATGCAGGGTATTTTATATCTGTTAAAAAGTGGAAACTTACCCAAAGACCAAATAGATGCATTTACAGATGAGGTTGAAGATTCCATTCAAAAAAACATTGGAGTAATGGAAGATTTACTTTCGTGGGCTAAAGAACAGATGTCGGGTATAACTATTGTTAAAGAGGAAGTACGAGTATATGAATTGATAGATTCTGTTATTTCTAATCAGGGTTATAGATCACAATTAAAACAAGTGTCTATATACAATGAAGTTGATATGAACCTGCAGATAAAATCTGATGAAAATGCTTTAAAATTGATCTTGAGAAACCTCCTTTCCAATAGTATAAAGTTTACTAATTCAGGTGATACAATTACTTTTACAAGTACAGTTGAAGGAAATAAGGTTAAGTTATGCGTTAATGATACTGGGATTGGAATGTCTCAGGATTTACAGGAAAAAGTATTTGCTAGTACTAACATTAGCTTCTCCGTCAAAGGCACAAAAGGTGAGAAAGGAACAGGATTTGGATTAAGTTTAATCAAAGAATTCGTACGTAAACTGGGTGGTTCAATTTCGATAGAAAGTAAAGAAGGTAAAGGGACTAAATTTTGTATTGAATTGCTGAGAGATTAATTAAGATTTTTATTTTCAATAATGATGTTCTCTGTTAAAGGAATGCATTATGTTCTAAGCATGTTAATCGATAAAACAACAACTAAAGAAACAAATTATGCCAGATAAAAAAGCATCAGCCCTTTGGAATGGGGATTTAAAAGGTGGAAGTGGAACCATGAGTTCAGAAAGTGGAGTACTTGATGGAGCAACTTATACTTTTGCTTCTCGTTTCGAAGATCAAGGAAAAAGTAATCCCGAAGAATTAATTGGCGCAGCTCATGCTGGATGTTATTCGATGGCACTTTCCAATGAATTACATAAGGCAGGCCATAAATCAAAAAGCGTAGATACTAAAGCTACCGTAACCTTAGAAATGATTGATGGTGCGCCAACAATCTCAACAATCAAATTGATTGCGGTTGCAGACGTTCCAGGGCTTAGTGATTCTGACTTCCAAGAAATCGCAGAAGCCACTAAAGCCGCATGTCCTGTTTCAAGAGTACTTAATGCAAAGATTGAATTAGATGCGAGTTTAGCTTAGTTCATATTTTTTCATCATAATTCTTATGTCGTTCAAAGCGAAGTGAAGAACCTGTTATCTAACGATATCATTTTATCGATTTGTTAGCTCTTTCCTTTGTTTTGAGTGACTTTATAAACTGAAGAATTAGTGAAGTTCTAATTCACACTTCCGCTTTTCATTTCTTATCTTGACTTTTCTCTACAAAACCTCACTTTTGGAGCAGATTTAATGAGCGATAAACCGCGCGAGTATTGTGGCATTTTTGGTGTTTTTGATCATGAAGATGCAGCACTATTAACCTATTATGGATTGCATTCACTTCAGCACCGTGGGCAAGAATCAGCAGGGATTGTCACTTCTTTTTACGATCCGGAAAAAGAGCGACCAATCATGCCGATGTATAAAGATTTTGGATTAGTTCTGAGTGTTTTTGATAAGCCAAAAATAATCAACAAGATTTTAAAAGGACGCTCTGCAATTGGGCATAATCGATACTCAACTTCAGGCTCTTCAAAAAATCCTGCTAATATTCAACCTTTCCGTGTACACTATAGAAGTGGGAATATTGCGATTGGTCATAATGGAAATCTTTCTAACGCAAAGCAGATAAGACAGCGATTTAGAGACGAAGGGGTAATATTTCAAAGCACTTCTGATACAGAATTGATTCTTCATTTGATTGCTCAAAGTCAATATGAAGATCAAATGGATCAGATTATGGACGCACTTAAGCAAATAGAAGGCGCTTATTGTTTAGTAATGTTGACAGACGACAAATTAATCGCAGTTCGTGATCCGAATGGGTTCAGACCTCTTGCACTAGGAAAAATTGATGGGAAATTTTGTGTGGCAAGTGAAACATGCGCTTTCGATATCAATAATGCAGAATATATTCGAGATGTTCAGCCAGGAGAAGTTATCGTAATTGATGATGAAGCGACCAGGGCAGGAGAACCAAAATCATATTTTATAGAACCTGAAATTAGTACCAGTACTAGTCAGTGCATTTTTGAATATGTATATTTTTCCAGACCTGATAGTATGATTTTTGGTGAAATGGTGGATAAAATTCGTCGAAACCTGGGAAAAGCCTTAGCGAAAGAACATCCCATAGGTGAAGTTGTTAGTCAAAATGGAAATAAGCGAAAACCAGTAGTTATTTCGGTACCCGATTCTAGTAATACAGCTGCATTGGGATACGCTAGCGAAAACCAAAAACTTGGCCATGATTGCAAATATGATATCGGACTTATACGAAATCATTATGTAGGCAGAACATTTATTTCACCAGGTCAAAAATCGCGTGAGCAAAAAGTACGTACCAAATTCAATCCAGTGCGTGGTGTAATTGAAGGTAGAAGTGTAATCATTGTTGATGATTCGATTGTACGCGGTACAACATCTCGTCTTTTGGTGGATATGATTAGAGACTGCAACCCAACTGAAATTCACTTTATTGTAAGCTCACCGCCAATCATTAGTCCCTGTTATTATGGGATGGATTTTCCTACTCCAGAAGAGCTAATTGCCAATAAGTTTGATCGTAATATTGAAAAAATGGCAGAAGCAATTGGAGTGGATAGTTTACGATACCTTTCACCCGATGGTTTAGTAAACGCTGTAAAAGAAGCAAACTCTTCACCTTACGACTATTGTACAGCTTGTTTTACTGCAAAGTATCCTGTACCAGTTAATTTTGGTGTAGAAAAGGAAGAAAACGAATTAGTTTAATGTATAATTTCCCTGCAACGTTTATAACAAGTGCCCCAAGATTAGAAGATTGTCCTCCAGAATCACTACCAGAAATTTGTTTTGCGGGAAGATCTAATGTGGGAAAATCATCGTTAATAAATGGCTTACTTAGCCGTAAAAAACTTGCCCGAACGTCTAATGTGCCTGGTAAAACTCAGCAAATGAATTATTATCAAATAGGTGATACCTGCTTTTTTGTTGATTTACCGGGATATGGATATGCAAAAGTTCCAATTAAAGAAAGAAATCGATGGGGAAGAAACATAAGGGAATACCTTATGAATAGAAAAACGCTGAACTTAATTGTTCATGTAGTGGATGCCAGACACAAGCCTACAACATTAGATGAGGATTTCTTTTTCTGGATGGCATCAAACGAAATGCCTTTTTGTGTACTACTTTCTAAAGCTGATAAAATTTCTAAGAACAAAGTTTCATCAGCAAAAGCAGATGTTAAAAAAATATTAGCCGAAATGAATATAGTAGTACCTATTTTAGCGTACTCATCAGACAACAAACAAGGAATTAAAGAAATTCAAGATCTCATAACAGAATTTGTAGATAATTAACTGCTAAAACTCACTCAATACTCATGTCATTCAAAGTTTTATTATTAGATGGTGTCGATCCAATTTGTGGCGACATATTTAAACAACGAAAAATCCAAGCAGACCAGCCTGGAAAACTAAGTCAGGAAGAACTCTTTGCAAAAATAGGAGAATACGACGGAATGGTTGTCCGAAGTGCCACTACGGTTACCGCAGAGCTCCTTGAAAAAGCCACCAATTTGAAAGTAATTGGTCGCGCTGGTGTTGGGGTTGATAATATTGATATTTCTGCATCTACAGCAAAAGGGATATTGGTGATGAATACCCCTGATGGAAATACAATTTCTACTGCAGAGCATACATGTGGAATGATCATTGCCCTCTCTAGAAATATTCCTTCATCTGTAGCAACCGTAAAAAATGGTGGATGGGATCGGAAAGCATACATGGGGACCGAAGTTCATGGCAAATCTTTAGGTATTGTAGGTTTAGGTAAAATAGGCTCTGAAGTAGCAAAAAGAATGATTTCTTTTGGGATGGATGTCCATGCCTATGACCCATTTTCTACAGAGGAACATGCCCAATCGTTAGGAGTGAAACTTGTTGAATTAGATGAACTTTTAGGAAGCTCAGATTATTTAACAGTGCACACTCCCTTAACGGAAAAAACAAAAGGAATGGTGTCCTTAAAAAATGCTGATAAATTGAAGAAAGGAATTCGCCTGGTAAATTGTGCTCGCGGTGGGATTTATGAAGAAGCTGACCTTCCTCAATTAATAGATGAAGGATTTGTTAGTGGAGTTGCTCTTGATGTATATAGTGCAGAGCCTCCAACTGCCGATTTATACAAAATTCTAGCTCATCCTGGCGTTATTTGTACTCCACACCTTGGCGCATCTACCGAAGAAGCTCAAGAAAAAGTGGCAGAGCAAATTGCCTCTCAAATGTCGGATGCGTTAGAAAATAAGAATTATAAAGGCAGCCTTAACGGTAAGTCGATTTCACTTCTTACGAATAAAGAAGTTCAGCCTTATTTACAACTAGCAGAAAAATTAGGAAGAATGATCATCCAGCTGTCTCCAGATCATGCCAATAGCTTTGAGTTTGAATACGCTGGCGATTCTGCCAAGTATGCCGATGTTCTAACTGATGGCATTCTTAAAGGGATGCTTTCTGAATATGTTGATGATGCGATCAATCTTATAAATGCTCGCATTTATGCCGATAAAAGAGGATTTAACATTAAAGAGGTTACTTCAAATAAAACTAAAACGTATAGCGATTTAGTTACAATTCGTTTGCCAAAGGGAGCTGATTACACGACTATTTCTGCCGCTGTTTTTGGGGAAAATGACTACCGAATCGTTGAAATTGATAATTATGGATTAGAACTTCGACTTGAAGGAGATATTATCCTATATAGAAATGTTGACAAACCGGGTATGCTGGCATCAGTAAGTGGTGCACTTGCAAAGAAGGATATCAACATTGCAGCTTTAAGTTTGGGACGTTCTGAGAAAGGATCTAATGCAATAACGGCAGTTTCTGTAGATAAGCAATTGGATGAGTCTGAACGTTCTGAGATTAAGTCTTTAAATGGAATTCAAAATATTCGGTTTATTAATCTTAGTTGAAATTGAGCAAAGACGGTTGACCAACGGTATCCATATACTTATTAGTCATCCGTCGATTTCGTTTTTTCAAACTCGCCGGTATTCCAGCGCTCTATTAACCGTCGTTCATTAACTCGTTTTAAATGTGTGAGTTTTATGTGACTGAGAGAAGCAATCGTCATTTCTCTTTTTCCTAATGCTCCCGGTGCTCTTCGTACAAACCAACCTGCTTTTGCCATTGCTGCTCTTGCCTTAGAAGCAGCACAGTAGGTTGCTAAAATTGCATCTTCATTACAAAACAATGCGAGCTTTTCGAATGTGCTAACCCTCCAAAGTTCATCATTTACTTCGGGAGAAAAAGCATCATGAAACACAAAATCAATAGGGTGTTCTATGGAAGAAATTTCATCAAAGGAACAGTAATAAAGATGAATTTTTACTTCAATATCATGTAGTGGTTGAAAAGTATTTTTTCCTGGCTTTAGCTCTTTGAAGATATTCGGAAGAACATCAGAAAGGTCCTTATTTGTCAAGAAATCATAAAAATTTAATTTAGAAACTGTTTTTTGGTCAATAGGAAAGGCTTCGACCGAGTAAAAATGTATTGGAATAGAGATATTATTGGTAAGATAATAGTCCAGAAGTAATAGAAAATTGAGACCTGTACCAAAGCCTACTTCAAAAATACCAAGATGGTCGGATTTGCTAAGTAGCGCGTCTGTTAACTTCGATGTTTCAAAAAAAACAAGTTTACTTTCTGAGATGGCTCCGTTTGGATTATGATAATATTGACCAAATTGATTTGAGTAAAGTGTAGAAGAGCCATCTTTGGAAATGTGGTATTCCGAAGAATTATTCATTCGCAATTATACTCACTTTTCCATACTTGGTAAATGCAATAATTTCGATACCCCCTCCATTTAAGGTTCCAGAAGTTTTGTTTTTTAACTTATTCCCATCAAATGCATTAAAAGAAAAACCAATTAGTTCAACTGAATTACTAGCTTCTAATTCAATATTGGCTTTAGCCATCGAAGGAATAGAAATTTTAACATTTCCAGCAAATGTCTCAGCGGTAATATCTTCAATTACTTGTTCCAGAGCTATTGTGATATTCCCACCTTGGGTAGATGACATAATTTCACCTATTACATTCTCAATTTCAATATTTCCACCTTTGGTAGTAAGGGTAGCATCACCAACGCAATCTTTAAGCAATAGATGTCCTCCAACCGATTTTAATGTAATATCTCCTGAAACCTCTTCAGCAGAAACATGTCCACCGCCCGATACAGCAATTATATCACCTGTAACACGGTTTAGGTTAATATGCCCACCACCCGTTTCATACACTTGATCTCCAATAATATTCGTAACATTAATATGTCCACCTTTTGTATAAGTGCTTAATTCCATTTCTTCAGGAACATATAAAGTAGCCTGAAACTGTAAATTTACATCACTTGATTGAGAAATATTTTCCAACAAAAAAATGGCTTTATTGTCGCTGATCGAAGAAGAAGTAGATATTTTTGAGGCTAAATCTTCTTTCGTCGAAATCTGACCCGAAGCCTGAACGGTGAGTTTAGCCATCTTCTCATTTGTGCCAACAATAGTGATAGAGCCACCTGGAAGAGTAATTGAGGATTCTGAAATTTCAGAAGCATCAAACTCATTTATATAGGTGTACACTCCTGGCGAAGTTTCTCCCCAAGCTTCCTGTTCTAGGTTATCATATTCACGATTAATAATGATTAGTGCATCTTCAGTGTCAAAGTTTATTTGCATATCACCATCAGAGAATTCTCTAAGAACATTATCGATTTCTGTCAAAAACTCATCTCGGGCTTCATCAGGTATTAGATGAGCTAATTCTTTTAACCGTTTTAAGTTTTCGGTTTGGTCAACATTTTCATCAGATTGTTGCTCACGCAATTCTTTAAGCTGCGCCAGTTCTTTAATGTTTTGTACATCAATAACATGAACAGAGGAGGGTTGATGAGGTTTTGTTGGTTCTGTGGGAGTTTTATCAGCAAAGGGAGCATCATCATTTCCATTGGAAGGTTTTCCAATTAAATAGATTGATATAGCTACAAAAATCAAACCAGCTAAAATTATTTCCCACGAGAATCTTTTCATAAACGTATGCTAGAAATTAGAGACAACGAAACAAATTACGGATTTCTGATTGCTAAGTTACACAATAGAAAATTAAGCCGTATCATCTGAGAAAGAATGACTTAAACTGAAAAAATATGTCTTTGCGCCCAAAAATTATAAAGCTTGTAGGATCTCATTTGGATGAAATGATATCAACTCGAAGATATCTGCATCAATATCCAGAGGTAAGTTATAAGGAATTTGAAACAACGAAGTTCATTAAATCTAAACTGGATGAATTGGGAATTGTTCATGAAAGTCCACTAGAAACAGGTTGTGTTGGAATTCTAAAAGGGGGGATCGAATCAGAACGGGTAATTGCACTTCGAGCTGATATTGACGCTTTAGCGATGAATGAAGAAGGTGAGTATAAAAATGAGTTTTTTTCGAAAAATCCTGGAGTAGCTCATTGTTGTGGTCATGATGCACATACTGCGAATCTACTGGGGGTGGCTAAAATTTTAGTTGAATTGAAAAATGAAATTGAAGGAACCGTTTTATTTGTATTTCAACCGGGGGAAGAAAAACTTCCTGGAGGAGGAAAGTTGCTTTGCGAGACTGGATTTCTACAATCCAAAAAAGTAGATGCTATTTATGGATTACATACTTCTCCAACTCATAAACCAGGAACTATTGCTACTAAAGAAGGTGCGCTTATGGGGAGTCCCGATGAATTTGAGGTAGAAATAATTGGCAAAGGAGGACATGCAGCCCGTGCCCATGAGGCAATAGACCCAATTGTATTAGCCGCACAGTTTATCAATGTTGCTCAAACAGTAGTAAGCCGAAGTGTTGATCCAACAGAACCTGCTGTTGTTACGATTGGGAGAATTGAAGGAGGAACAGCACATAACGTTATCCCTGATAAAGTAAAACTTTGGGGAACGGTTCGTACTCTGAATAAAGAAACAGCAAGTCTTATTGAGAACAGGCTGGAATCACTTTTGAAAGGAATTACACAAGGATCTGGCGGTAGTTATTCATTTCATTTTAACAAAGGTTATCCGGCAGTAACAAACTCGCCTAAAGAAACAGATAAGGTACTTACAACTATGAAAAACCTTTTTGGTGAAGATTCTGCTATTGTGATGGAGCGACCGATTATGGCTGGCGAGGATTTCTCATTTTATCAAGAGCATTTCCCGGGTGCTTTTTTCTTTGTAGGTAGCGGAAGCTCGGAAACCGAATCTACGTATGTTTGGCATCATCCAAAATACAATGTTGACGACCGATTTTTTGAGACAGCAGCTCCATTAATGGTTTCTTTGGTTTTAAATTCATAACAATTGAGAATGCCTTCACAATCATATTGGGAAAAAGTACTCTATAAAATTAATTATGATTTAATTATAGTAGGTGCTGGATTAAGTGGTCAATCAACTGCTTATTTTTATAAAAAAAAGAATCCTCAAGCCAGAGTATTAGTAATAGATCGTGGGTTTTTCCCGATTGGTGCCAGCACTAGAAATGCTGGTTTTGCTTGTATTGGAACTATTGGAGAACATCTGGCAGATTTAAATATAGACTCAGAAGAATCACTTAAAAAGAGAATTACTAAAAGGTTTGAAGGACTGCAATTACTTCGAAAAACTCTTGGTGATGAAGCTATCGAGTTTAAAGAAACAGGCGGATGGGAAATTTATACCGATTCTGAAAAATTTTCAAAATCAAAAGGCGAGCTTGATAGGTTTAATGGTTGGATGGAAGAACTTACTGGTCAAACAAATTGGTATGAAGTAGATACATGCTCTGGGATGCCATCGATTTATAATCGCTTGGAAGGGATGCTTCATCCCGGAAAAATGATGAAGAAATTGCATGAGTTGAATGTAGATTTAGGCGTAGAGTTCCGGTTAAATGCCCCCATAAAAGCGGTCGATACTGAAAAAAGGCAAGTAATTACAGAAGAAGAAATTACGATAGAAGGAGACAGAATAGTTCTTGCTACAAATGCTTTCACTAATAAACTACTTCCAAAAAGTAAGATAAAACCCGGTCGTGGGTATGTTTTTATAACCAATAAGATTGAGGTACTTAAATGGAAAGGTACTTTTCATTATAACGAAGGATATGTGTACTTCCGTAACATTGGAGATAACCGAATGTTGGTTGGGGGAGGAAGAAATGTAGATATCAAATCTGAAACAACTATTGAATTTGGTTTTAATCAATCTATAAGAAAATACTTAATTGATTTTGCGAATGAAGTACTTGAATTACCAAATTATTGGGAAATTGAGCAAGAATGGTCAGGGATAATGGGATTTACTGAATCAAAATCACCAATGGTAGAACAAATTTCAGAAGGCTGTTTATTAATAGCAGGATTAAGCGGTATGGGAGTTGCTTTAGGAATGAACCTTGGAAAAGAAGCGGCTAAACAGCTCTAAACTCTTTATACAATTCTAGTAACTCGCTCATCATCATAGCTGTAGCTCCCCATAATGGAACATGATGTACATCAAAAAAAGGAACGCTATAGCTAGTATTTCTCAAATCCCAATCCTGCCTAATATGGTTTTCAGATTCTAAGAGTTCTGAAAATTTAACAGTGAAAATTTCTGCTACTTCATTTGGATTAGGGATTAACTCCTGCTTTTCTTTGATGAAGCCAACAACCGGGGTTACCATATTATTGGAGTGATTTACATACAGTGGAGTTAAATTACCAGCTACTATTACGTTGTCTTCTCTAAGACCAATCTCTTCTCTTGATTCTCTTAACGCAGTTTCTTCAATGGTTTCATCACCTTCTTTACCGCCTCCGGGGAAACTAAGTTGACCTCCGTGTTTAATTCCAGAAGTTCTTAGAGTGAGTATAATCTCAAGCTCTTCTTTCCATGTTATTATGGGTGCTAAGACACTACTATTCCTAAAATCGTTACTTTTGGGACGATGAGATTCGAACTTTAATCCAACCTCAGAACTAGGTCGCGGACGCATTAGATTTTGCGCTTCTTCTCCGGGTAAAGAATGAGCCAATCGTTGTTCTAAAAAAGTATGGAAAGCCATCATAGGCGTAAATATAATTCAACTCTGCATCACCCAAAAGAAGTCTCTTAGGTTTTTAAAGAAGTTTGAGTGTGCGTACTTTAGCAATCGCAAAAAATAGTTTAAAAATAAGTGGAATATCTTTAGTTAATGAAAAAATATAATGTATATGGGATAGGAAATGCCCTTGTCGATTTGGAATTCAAAGTATCAGAAGACTTTATAATGGATCATAAAGTTGAAAAAGGATTAATGACTTTGGTAGATGAAGCGAAACAATCTCAGCTAATAAATGCAATTGATCATAATGATGCAGAACGAAAGTCGGGGGGATCGGCGGCGAATACAGTAATTGCAGTAAGCCAATTTGGTGGAAAAGCATATTATTCGTGCAAAGTAGCCGGTGATGAATTTGGTGATTTCTATCTACAGGATCTTAAGGATGCGGGTTTAAAAACAAACTTAGATGGAATAAATCGGGAAGATGGGATAACGGGTAAATGTTTAGTAATGATTACCGAAGATGCCGACCGAACAATGAATACTTTTCTTGGAATAACTACAGACTTATCAATAGAAGAAGTAAGTGAAGCAGCGATAAAAGACTCAGAATATGTGTATTTAGAAGGATATTTGGTAGCCTCACCAACAGCTTTGGAAGCTATGAAACTCACAAAAAAAATTGCGGAAGAAAATGGAGTAAAAACTTCGATAACTCTATCTGACCCTTCTATTGTGGAAATATTTAAGACTCAATTCCAGGACGTGATAGGAGCTTCTGTCGATCTCTTATTTTGTAATGTTGAAGAAGCTCTTGCTTATACGGGTGAGTCTGACTTATTGGAAGCCAGAGAGGCATTAAAGAAAGATGCTAAGCGATTTGTAATTACTCAGGGAGCCAACGGAGCTATGATTTACGATGGAGATACTTTTGTTGACATCGAGCCGTATCAAACCAAAGCTGTAGACACCAATGGGGCGGGAGATATGTTTGCTGGGGCTTTTTTATATGGATTAACACATGGACTTGGATATGCAGGGTCAGGGAAACTGGCAAGTCTTGCCTCTTCAAAAGTTGTTTCTCAATACGGGCCGAGACTAAAATGGCATGAAGTACAAGAAATTCTAAATCAACTTAAATAATGAGCTACATTGAAATACTTGGCTGGACTGGTTTTGCCATATTAATTATGGCATGGATTCCTCAAACAATAGATACTATTAAAGCAGGTAGAACTGATATGAACCTTGCATTTATTCTTATGTATGTGGTTTCAAGTCTCCTTTTAACAATTTATTCTCTTTTAGAGAATGATCATGTTTTTATTGCACTGAATGCGTTATTAAC
Source organism: Balneolaceae bacterium (assembly GCA_040222455.1). Classification (GTDB taxonomy): domain Bacteria; phylum Bacteroidota; class Rhodothermia; order Balneolales; family Balneolaceae; genus RHLJ01. Next base: position 431,418 of record JAVKDD010000020.1, read on the forward strand.
CGTAGGTAGTGGAATAAATCTGTTTTATAAACTCTTTCCACGTAAAAGTGATGGATAAACTGGTCCTAGCCTCCCGAAATAAAAATAAGATTGAAGAAATGAAGACGTTAGTTTCTGATCTTGGAATTGAAGTATTATCGGCTTTGGATTTTACAGCATTAGAAGAAGTGGAGGAAGATTTACCAACGCTGGAAGGCAATGCACTCAAAAAAGCTAGATATGTTCATGAACAAACAGGTTTACCGGCATTGTCTGATGACACCGGACTTGAAGTTCGAGCCTTAAATGGAGCGCCCGGAGTATATTCAGCCAGATATGCTGGAGAACAAGCTACGTATCAGGATAATGTGCTAAAACTATTAGATGAGCTGGGTAATACTAAAAATCGGTCAGCACAATTTAGAACCATAGTAGCTTTTATTACCGACGAAAAGGAGTTCACATTTGAAGGAATTTGTGAAGGTGAAATCACTACCCAGCAAAGTGGTGATAAAGGTTTTGGCTACGATCCGGTTTTTCAGCCAAAGGGCTATGATAAAACTTTTGCAGAACTTGACGCTGAGATTAAGAACAAAATAAGTCACCGGGGAAGAGCGATTCAAAAGTTTAGTTCTTTTTTAAGAGACTAAGAAAAGATGGGTTTTGGGACTATAGATTATATTGTTTTAGCTACCTATTTAATTGGAGTAGCAATTTTTGGTCTCAAAATTTCTGGAAAGCAAAACTCAACCAAAGATTACTTTTTAGGTGGCGATGGAATTCCCTGGTGGGCTGTTTTATTCTCTGTTGTTGCAACAGAGACGAGTACATTAACATTTATAAGTATACCTGCCGTAGCTTATGGTGGGAACCTCACATTTCTCCAAATTACAGTAGGGTATTTTATTGGTCGAGTTTTTGTTGCAAAATATTTTCTTCCTAAATACTATGATGGAGAAATGTTTACGGCTTATCAGTTTTTGGAAAAAAGGTTTGGGGCATCGATGCGAAATGCGACCAGCACCACATTCATGATAACAAGACTATTAGCTGATGGAGTTCGTTTATTTGCCACCGCAATTCCTTTAGCTATCATTCTTAGAATTGGTGGGGCATTTACAGAATGGGGCGATTTAGAGCTTTATCTGCTTTCCATTTCTGTAATTTCTGTAATCACACTCATGTATACTTTTTTTGGTGGAATTAAAGCCGTTGTTTGGATGGATGTAGTGCAACTTGGAGTGTATATTGGTGGGGCGCTTTTGGCAATGTTTATTCTAATACACAAAATTCCTGATGGGTGGAATGGAGTTGCCGCTTTCGCCGAATCGGATAACAAATTTCAGATTTTCAATTCTGGTTTTGACCTTCCATTTAAAGAGTTTATTGCTCAACCTTATACATTTATTACTGCCTTAATTGGAGGAGCAGTGTTTTCTTTAGCATCTCACGGTACTGATCAATTATTGGTACAACGATTATTGGCAACAGGTAATTTAAAATCAGGTCAAAAGGCATTGGTATGGAGCGGAATTGTTGTAGCTCTTCAATTTGCGTTATTTCTTTTAGTTGGATTGATGCTTTTTGCTTTTTACAAAGGTGTAAACCCCGAAGGTTTAGGACTTTCTACTACAGATGAAATTTTTGCGAAGTTTATAGTTGAACAATTACCAGCGGGATTATCGGGGCTAATTGTAGCTTCACTATTTGCTGCAGCGATGAGTAGTCTAAGTTCTTCACTAAATTCACTGGCATCAGCCACAACCTTTGATCTATACAAACCATATTTTAGTAAGAATGATAGTGAGTCTGATGTTCTGAGAATTTCTAAATTTATTACACTTATTTGGGGTGTTATATTAACAGGATCTGCTTTTTTATTTGCATTTTTACAACTTCAGGATGGAGAACGACCTATGGTAGTGGAACTTGGTCTGGGTATTGCATCGTATACTTATGGGGGTTTATTAGGAGCATTTTTACTGGGTATTTTTTTCAAAAAAACTCAAAAGAAAGATGCATTAGTTGGGTTCTTTAGTGGATTACTTTTTTTACTTTTTTTAGTGGACGGACCAATTCAAAATATATTACCTGGAGAGGGACTAGTAATTGCGTGGCCACTTTATACTTTGGTAGGAAGTAGTATAGTAATACTTGTTGGAGTAGGTTCGAATAAAGTGAGATCTGAAATAAATCAGATATAGATTTTAAGTTCACATCTTTGTTAATTCTGTGATGAAAACTAACAAAGAAAAAGTAATAGACTTTTACACTGCATTCTCTAAAAAAGATCATGAAGGAATGGCTAACTGTTATCATGAAGAAATTTACTTTAGAGATGAGGCATTTGAACTAAACGGAAAAGAAGTGCAAGCAATGTGGCACATGCTTTGTTTACGAGGTAAAGACTTAGTCATCGAATTTGGAGATTTAGTAGAAGAAGGAGAGACTGTTACCGCTAAATGGGAAGCTAAATACACTTTTTCTGCCACAAAAAGGAAAGTGCATAATAAAATTCATGCTAAATTTAAGTTCAAGGAAGGGCTTATTGTAGAACACATCGACTCATTTAATTTCTGGAAATGGTCGAGTCAGGCATTAGGTCTTCCAGGTTATTTATTAGGTTGGTCATTTTTCCTAAAAAAGAAGGTAAGAGATCAAGCAGGTAATTCATTAAATGCGTTTATTTCGTCTCATTCTGAATACCAATAAATAGAAAAGGCTAAAGATCAGCCTCCATCAAATATGAGACAAAAACTCCTTAGCGAAGGCGCGAAAGAGCTCAGCTACGAAATTCGAGAAATCGTTAAGAAAGCCAAGCTTCTTCAGCAAGAGGGTATAAATATATCTTGGGAAAACATAGGTGACCCTATACAGAAGAATGCTAAAATTCCAGACTGGATAAAAGATATTATAACAGAACTTTCAAGTGAAGATCGTACTTATGGTTATTGCGATTCTAAAGGTGAAATTAAGACAAGGGAATTTCTATCTGAAAGAACGAATAAACTTGGAGGCGTTCAGATTAATGCACAAGATATTCTTTTCTTTAATGGTCTAGGAGATGCTATTGCTACTTTATACCATTATTTAGCACCAACCAGTAGGGTAATTGGTCCATCACCAGCTTATTCCACACATTCTTCAGCAGAAGCGGCTCATGCAAATCATCACCCATTAACGTATCGACTTGATCCCGAAAATCATTGGTATCCAGATATGGAAGATTTGAGGAATAAGGTTAAATACAATCCAAATATTGTTGCAATTCTTTTGATTAACCCCGACAACCCAACGGGAATGGTGTATCCAAAACAAATTTTAGAAGAAATTGTTGAGCTTGCCAGAGAGTTTAATCTTTTTTTAATCTCTGACGAGATTTACAATCAAATCACCTATAACGGGGCAATTGCATATTCTTTAGCTGAAGTGATTCAAGATGTGCCGGGAATTGCAATGAAAGGTATTTCAAAAGAACTTCCGTGGCCAGGTGCACGATGCGGCTGGATAGAATGCTACAATCGAGAAATAGACGAAGAATTTGATCGCTTATGCAAGACTTTAGATGATGCAAAAATGATTGAAGTTTGTTCTACAACATTACCTCAGCTTGCGATACCTAAAATTTTAGGGGATTCCAGATATGAAGATTATCGCACAGATTTAAATGAAAAGATTGGTCAGCGAAGTCGTTTTATTTCCAAAACCCTCCAAGAGATTCAAGAGCTAACCTTCAATCCAACTTATGGGGCGTTTTACAATACTATTGTATTTAAAGCAGAAGCACTTAATAGGAATCAAACGCTCGAAATTGAAAATCCAGAAGCGAAAAAAATGGTAGAAAATTGGGTTGAAGGCGTTTCATTGGATACGCGATTCGTTTACTACTTATTAGGTTCTACAGGAATTTGTGTAGTTCCAATATCTTCGTTTTGTTCAGATTTGTTAGGGTTTAGAATAACTCTGCTTGAAGAAGATGAAGAGCTATTAAAGAAAACGTTCAATACTCTAAAGGATTCTATAAGATTGTATCTTGATAGTTAAAGCCTAAATTTAAATGTTATGCTGAGGATACCTAGAAAGGATCTGTAAAATTAGCTGAGGTGTTGATTCCTCACAGAGAGCAAGTGTCCAATTATGCCATTATAATCCTAATCCTATACAGATCCCGGATCAAGTCTGGGATGACGACATTTAGGAGTATATATTCAAGTAAATAAGCGAAGGGTTTTAATCCTTCGCAAAGAGCAGAAAAAACATTTCGATCCTCTCTGTGCGCAAGCGTCCGCTTGTGAGGTTACAATCCAGTCCAAGCGGACGCTTGAACCAGTTCTAACTACCTTACTATAGTTTCGCTTCTCTTAGGTCCGGTAGAAATAATGGTGAATTGTACGCCCAAATAATCTTCTACAAATTCAATATATGTCTTCGCAGTATCAGGAAGTTCATCCCAGGAAGTCATTCCAGAAATATCTTTGTTCCAACCTGGAAGGGTGGTATAAACTGGTTCGATATTTTCTACTTCTTCTAAAGAAAGAGGAAAGACTTTAGTTTCTACCCCATTAATTATGTAGCTGGTACATACTTTGATTTCCTCAAAGCCGTCCATTACATCCATTTTAGTAAGTGTAAGTTCGTTCATTCCATTGATGCGAACCGCATATTTTAAGGCGACTAAATCTAACCAGCCACAACGTCGCGGTCGGCCAGTTGTAGCACCGAATTCATGACCTTTTTTGCGAAGTTCTTCACCTGTTTCGTCCAATAATTCGGATGGGAAAGGACCATTTCCAACTCTGGTACAATACGCTTTAGTGATTCCCATAACATGCGTAATTGCCGTTGGTGGTACTCCGGTTCCAGTACAAGCTCCACCTGCAGTTGGTGATGAAGAAGTAACATATGGATAGGTTCCATGATCTACATCAAGTAAGCACCCTTGTGCGCCTTCAAGAAGAATATTTTCACCAGCTTCAATGGCTTCGTGTAAAATATTTGAGGTGTTGCAGATATATGGAGAGAGAATTTTTATAGATTCTTCGAGCTCATCCATTAAATCGTCTACACTTAGTGTAGGTTCTTTATAGAGATTTTCGAGCGCATAATTTATGTCTTGGATATTCTGCTCAATTTTCTTTCTAAGAATCGAGCGATCCAATAAATCGACCATTCGAATTCCAATGCGAGCAACTTTGCTAACATAGGCAGGACCGATTCCCCGGCCTGTGGTTCCAATAGCATCTTTAGCCCGGCGCTTTTCTTTAAGTTGATCAAGAATTTTGTGATAGGGAAGGATTACATGTGCAGTTTGGCTTACGAAAAAACGATTCTTTAATGAGAATCCCATCTTCTTAACCCCGTCAATTTCCTTAACTAAAGCGATGGGGTCAATAACAACTCCATTCCCAATGATACATTTAGCATCACCATTAAAAATACCGGATGGTACCAGGTGAAGCACAACTACTTTATCATCGAACTTGAGCGTGTGCCCGGCATTTGCCCCGCCTTGGAAACGAGCTACATATTCTACTTTATCGCTAAGCAGATCAACGATTTTTCCTTTTCCTTCATCGCCCCATTGGGCACCAATCACAACACGAACTGACATAATAAAATGTATTTGCAATAAAAAAGGGGTGTAGTAATCTACACCCCTCTAAGTTCTATTTTTTAGTACTGTTAATCTTCATTATAAGATTCAACGGCTTCTTCAACAGAATTGAAGTGTTTAAATACCGTAATCAATTTAGTGACCACTAACAGACTTTGAATTTTATCGGTAGCATTAGCAATGCGTAAATCACCACCAGATTTTCTCATAGTAGTGAGCGCGCCAATAAGCATACCTAATCCAGAAGAATTCATGAATTTTACTTTACTCAGATTAACTACAATGTTAGTTTTCTCAGCATCGATAAGTTCATGGAGTTTTTCATTGAGACTAACCGCGTCGGGTCCACCCATTACGTTACCTTTAAATTCGATAACTACACTGCCATACCGTTCTGTTGTATTAAAGCTCATAAGTTCCTCTTTAAATTTCTATTTAGTTTTTCTAGTACGTTTGTCGAGTTCCAGTACCAACGGACTCGCTACAAATAAAGAGCTGTACGTACCAAGAACCACTCCAATAATAAGTGCAAAAGATAAACCTTTCAACACTTCACCGCCGAAAATAAACAGCACAAGTACCACAAACAAGGTAGTAATTGAAGTAATTACAGTTCGGCTTAATGTATCGTTGAGACTTTTGTTTATCATAGGTAAGTATTCCATTCCCTTATGAACAATGCTATTTTCGCGGATACGATCATATACTACCACGGTATCGTTCAAAGAATACCCTACAATAGTAAGGAATGCAGCTATAATGTTTTGGTCAATTAACAAACTAAATGACACAACATCATTTAAAATTGTAAATATCCCGAGCGTGATAACTACATCATGAACGAGTGCGGCAACGGCTCCCAGTGAGAACGTCCAGTTACGGAATCGGATTAAAATATAAATGAAGATAATTGCTATTGCATAAATAACAGCCTGCATCGCACTCGATTTTAATTCCTCACCAAAGCGTGGACTAATATAATTACCAGACTCAGACTCGTAAGTAATAGTTGACATTTGTGAGTCAAATGTACTTTCCAGCACTTCTTGTATTTCTTCTTTTGTAGAGGCTTTATCAGTTCTGATTAGAACTTCAAATTCTGAACCGAATTGCTTCACTTCAGGTGCAGTACCAAGAGGTTCTGTTAGAAGTGTTCTAAGTTCTACGGTATTTACAGGCTCTGAGAACATGTATACAAATTCACTTCCACCTTTAAAGTCGATACCGTACTGCAATCCTTTAGTAATAATAGTTCCTAAAGAAGCTAAGAATAGTATTGCTGAAAATATGTAAGCGACTTTTCGCTTACCAATAAAATCAATTTTTGGAGTTTCAAACCATCTCATAATGTTTTCCTTTTAAATCTTTTAAATTTCTTAGTGAGTTTATCCAAAGCTGATTGAATCAGCATTGTCTCGGGTTAAGTAGTCAACAACAACACGGGTAATAATGATGGCACTAAAAAGTGAACATGCGATACCAGCTAGTAGTGTTACTGCGAAACCTTTTATTGGTCCCACTCCAAAACTCATTAAAATGATAGCCACGAAACCTGTAGTCACATTAGCATCAATAATGGCGCTCATTGCATTAGAATAACCAGCAGAAATAGCTGCTTTCATTGTTTTGCCAGTTCTCTGTTCTTCACGAATACGATCAAATATCAATACATTCGCATCTACAGCCATACCAATGGTAAGTACAATACCTGCAATACCTGGGAGTGTAAGTGTAGCATTAAAACCTGCAAGAATTCCGAGTATAAAAATGATGTTCAGGATAAGAGCTAAATCGGCAACACCACCACCAGTTCTGTAATAAACAATCATAAAGATAGCTACGATTCCAAGACCTACTAACACAGAATTGAATCCTGCATTGATTGATGCTTCACCTAAAGTAGCGCCAACAGTACGACTTCCAATAATTTCAAGCGGAGCTGGAAGAGCACCTGAAAGTAGAATATTCACCAAATCTTCGGCTTCTGCTACATTATCAAGTCCAGTGATTGATGATCGACCACCATTAATTTTACTGATCACGTTTGGATATGAAACCACAAATCCGTCAAGTACAATGGCAACCGGTTTCCCAATATTTGCGCCTGTAATTCTGCCCCAAACTCGAGCTCCTTCTGCATTCATTCCCATTGCTACTTCTGGAATATTTGTTGTAGGATCAAATTGAATGCTCGCTTCTTCAATTACATCACCAGTAAGTTCAACATCAGTGCTTACACCATACAATGCGTATTGTTCAATTCCATCTGTAAAGCTTAATGGACGAGAACCCCAAAATACTGTAGTGTTTCTTGGCATCATTCTCTGTACTTCTGGAGCTTTTAGTAAATCCATTACTGCGGCTGTATCGGTTGCAGATGCATATCCAAAAACATATGGACTTTGTTGCTGAACAAAGCCAAGAAGATCTACCAATTCATTTGTTTGAACAGGTTGCGATAGACTATCTGAGGAAGTATCTGGTTCAACATCATAAAATTCAATTGCACGAGTTCTGAAATTTGAGAAGTCTTGAGCATCTGCCCCGGTTCTAAATTCTAGTCTAGCAGTTCCTCGTAAAAGTCCACGAACTCGCTCTTCATCATCAACACCTGGAAGCTCTACGATAATTCTATTGCTTCCTTGTTTTAGAATAGATGGCTCAGTTACACCGAATCTATCCACACGAGTACGAATAATTTCAATAGCTCTATCCAGAGCGGCGTCACGTTGAGCCTTTAGGAATACAACTACTTCTTCGTTTGTGGATCTACGTGTTATATTATCAGAGTCGCTTCTATAATATCTACTTAAGCGTGCGTTTGCATCTCTTAATTCAAAAGATGAAACCATTTCATCAATGAAGTCTGAGTCGTTAGTTAAAGCAGCCTGTCGAGCTTCTGCAACAACTTCATTTAATAAATCATCCCGATCTTCACCTGCTAATTCTAGAATAAGTTGAGGAGTTCCAACTTCTAGTGTAACGTGCATTCCGCCTTGGAGATCAAGACCTAGTGAGAGAATATTTTCTCTTAGATTTGCTAGTTTTTCAGCGTTATCAATTTTGTATTGAGCTTGTTCAGCAGGGTTAAGCTCTTCAATTTGTTTTTGTTCTAAGTTCCAGATTACTGTTGGATACAAGTAGTATAAGGTGAGCGCCATAAAGGCGATAATCACACCGATTTTAAATCCGTTGCCTTGCATAATTTCGTTAATTGTTATTTGTGAATAGTTGATAAAGGCTCTTATAAAAAAGCCAAATTTGTATTATAGAAATGGACTGGCAATTGTTGTTCAGAAACGAATAACAATTAACCAATAACTAGCTAAGGAGCACCAATGGCAGTCCCACTTTTTAAGGGAGAAAGAGTGTAAGAATCAAAGGATGCAAATTCATAAGAATTAAGGTCATTAATGTGATCTACATCGTGATGAAATAAATGGGTCGTAACAGCAGTTGAAAAAAACTTACCATCTGCAGGAAGAATAGTTTGTGGCTTGATGTTTTGAGTAAACACGGCCTTTCCCATGCCACTAGCGGAGTTTTGATAATTATTCCACTCAGTTACAAGTAAAAGATATAAGTCCTCTTCCGAAGTGGTTCCATCATCGGTTGAAGTAGGAAGCTCAAAATCCTCAGAGTAGGATAGCACCAGTTCTGAAGCTTTACGAATTAGAGACTCAAGTTCTTGAGCGTTATTCGATAAGGCTTCAATTTCGTTAAGAACAACATCATTCTGAGTTTTTAGATGTGATTCTAACCAGAATGCAAAAGCATCTTGACCAGCTTTATCTTCAACAGGTTTGGCAAAATGAAGCACCATTCCCAGTAACAGCATTAAAATGCTGAAAAATCGGGCGATATGTGACCTGAATATATTCATCAGAGCCTTAAATATAGGTAAGTCTATACCCAATTATCAATGAGGTGTAAATGTTTTTTAGAAATGGGGTTATATAAAAAACCGGATCAAGGTTCAATTTGATCCGGCTTAAAGAATTAAGTAAATGTTACTTAATTAAGGTCATCTTTTTTGTTATAGTTTGGTTACCAACTTGAAGTTGATATAGGTAAAGACCACTAGCAAGATTTTTTGCATCAAAGCGAACAGAGTATTCGCCAACCGTTTTATGTTCATTAATTAAAGAGCCTACTAATCTTCCTGTTACATCAAATACATTAAGAGTTACAAAACCATTTTCTGGAACTGAAAACTCTATATTTGTACTAGGATTAAATGGATTAGGATAATTTTGATACAGGCGTAAATCGGCTGGAACGGTTGAGATTTCCTCATTAGAAACCAAACTATTCGAGATAGTAAATTCAGATTCTATAGAAAATTTGGAACCTAAAAAGCTGTTATCAACTGCCTGAACTTGCCAGAAATAGGTGCCATTAGGTAAGTTTCTTAATATTAATTTAGTTTTATAACCTGCATTACCATTACTCTGAACTCTTAAACGACCAGTCGCTAAATCTGCATTAGCCGATAAGATGTCAGATGCTCCAGATGTACTTCCAATTCGAACATTATAAGTAAGAGATTTTGAAGGAGTCTGTGCATCATTTGAGAATTCCCAACTTAATGTTACGGTATCCATTAAAACTTCAGCCATTAACCCTTTAGGCGTGGTTGGTGCAGTATTTTTGATAGAAGTAGTATTAGCTAGTATTTTTGAAGATGCGCCATCGGCACCTGAACCAGTTGCAATAATATCCAGATCTCCATCTCCATCGTAATCTGCCCATGTTACCGAGCCTTCAATTCCTAAGTCTAGAACTTCTTCAGAAATTGATGTTCGATTATTCTTTAGAATTGAAGCGGATCCTTTTGAGCTAATCAATACATCAGGATCACCATCGTTATCATAGTCTCCAATTACTGCTTTTTGAGTTTTGCTGGCAGTAGCCATCACTTTTGAAGGTGGATTTGTGGCTGAATAGAATAATTCAAAATCCAATCCTGTATTTCTATATAGTCCGGTAAATGTGGAAGTTTTTTCTTGATTCGTAAATCCTGTTATCAGGATATCAAGATCAGTATCCAGATCGAAATCTGTAAAAGCTACCGTTCCATTAATTACTCCTTCCAAACTTGATTCTGATACTACGAATGTACCATTACCAGTATTCCGATAAATCATTGTTTGGATACTTCCTCCTTCAACTTCACCAGAAATAATGAAGTCTAAGCGATCATCAGAATTATAATCTCCCCAGAATGCAGAAGCTTTAGTAAATCCCACAAAAGGAAATTCTACTGGTAGAAATGTACCATTTCCTGTATTCTGAATGAGTATAGTCTGGGGGCCAGTTCCAGCATCACCCGCAAGTAAGAAATCTAAATCTCCATCATTGTCAAAATCACCTGGTGCAATCATTCCATCGGCAAACCCAGGAAGCGTGAATCCTGAATCAGTTAACGTTCCTTCTTCATTTAAATAAACTTTAGTAATTGCACCATCTGTGTTTTCACCACTTATAATTAAATCAACATATCCATTTTCATCGATATCGTACCAATAAATGCTGCTATTGATTAATCCAGTAATGGAATTATTCGAATCTGTAAATATTCCAAGGCCATCATTTAAAAATAATAATGAAACTGGCTCTGTATTCTTATCAATTTGTCCAGTCATTACTAAATCAAGATCGCCGTCATTATCTACGTCAGCCCAAGATGAAGCGCCATTTATCAAACTTGGAAGATCTGTGTTTTCTTCTTCAAGGCTTAATTTGGGAGTTGCTAGAATTTTTTGAGGAAAATCACTTTCTATACCAAAAGTATTAACAGCGATTACATAAAACTGATATTGTTGATCATTTTCTAACCCACTAATAACAATTGAAGTATCCATTGCGCTGAATAATGAGTCATTTGGGAAAATAGAGCTTCCGTCTAAGCCAGAGTACACATAATAGAAATCGAAAAAGGTGCTATCATTTGCATCCCAGGTAAGTTGTACAGCTCCATCACCAGCAACAGCAACTACATTTGTTGGCATTTCTGGCGTAGGCTTTGGAAAGCTTGTTAAGCTGTTAGAGAATTCACTTTCTTGTAAGTCTGCATTTACCACAGTAACTGCGAAAGTGTACTCTTGAAGCGTGGTTAAGTCTCCTATTGCTGCTGAAGTATCTTGTATAAAACTTGCTCCAATTCTGGTTGAGTCTACTAATTCAAAATCACCTTCCTCTATGCTCATGTACACACGATAGAAAAGGAAGTTCTCGCTTTTACTTTGTGTCCATTGTGGAATTAAACTATTAGGTCTGAATCCATCTCTGATTTCTAATAGTGTTACCGGTTCGGGAGCAGGGGTTTCTATTGCAGTAGCTTTAAATACTACAGCGTTTAAGCCTTCTACGCTTGCAGTAACTTCGTATTCTCCAAGTTTATCGCTTAATGTGAAAATGGCTTCGGCAACTCCTTCTGAATTAGTAATTATGGAATTTGCATTTAATCCTCCACCCATTGCTGCTTCTGGAAGTTTTGAGACATCGAAGTTTACCGTAACTCCTTCTAACTTCTGCCCATTTTCGTCTTGTACCTCTACCATTAAAGGTTGAGATAATGTTGAATTCACGTTTCCAGTTTGATTATTTCCAGAGACGATAATTAAGGTGTCTGGGGTTATTGGTTCAACATCACCAAACTGATTTGAACCACTTGGTTGATATTTATAGGTAAAAGAGAAACTTGATCCAAATGTACCTGGAACATCTGTTATCTCCATAGCAGCGTAATGCCCTTCACTTGTATATACTCCCCAAAGTTGTCCTTCTGAAAGTGGTTGACCATTTGTGCCTTCTCCCTGCCACGAAGTGCCAATCCAAGGTGATTCGTTGGTCCAGTTAGGGATTGAGGTTATACTTGCGAGTCCTTCTCCGGAGAGAAGAATAATTCGATTTCCCTGTATTATTGGAGCTCCTTCTCTACCGAAATTTACTCCTTCATTACTGGTTCCTCTAAAATCGGCAAAAAAGTCGTCTGTTTGAACGGTATTTGAAGTTATTCCGGCAGAGAAATCGAAATACTGCCATTCATTTTCTTCTTTAACTATGGTAGCACTTCCCATAACGATATCTCCTGCTTCAACAGGGGTAGCGCTTAATGGACCGGCACCTTGATCACTTTCGTTTCCAAAAACGTCTACACTAAATACTTGGTAGAAATAAGTCTCTCCACCAACTACATTATCATCAATAAAAGTAATTTCAGAAGTAGTAGCTTGTAATGAAGCACTTGCAGGGTTATCATCATTTAAAGATCGATATATAGTATATTCTTTAGCACCATCAACTTTATCCCATGAGAGATCGACCGCAGCATTTGCATTCACCATAAAGTTTAATGGCGATTTTACTAGTTCTCCTGAAATTGTAAAAACTACTGAATCTACAGTAGGATAATTGGTAAGAAAGGCTTTTATAAGATAATCTCCTTGTTTGTCTCCAAGGGAATAGTCCATGTATGCACGATTGTTAAATGTGCTAGCTTGATTTACATTTATCCCATCTGGAGTAAAAAACTTTCCAGAGACTGCGCCATCAGGAATCGTAAGCTCTTCAAATGTAACAGTGATACCATTCATTGGTTCGCCTATATCGTCAATTACAATAATTTCCATGCTCGTAGCAATGGTATCACCGAGTATAGCTACTTTATTCTGACTTCCCGAAATAACAAGTGTAGTTGGTTGAGGGCCAGTTATTACTTCTTCAGCATTCACAGTAAATATAACCGATTTCGATGTATCGGAACTTAAAGTAGCTTTTATTTTATACGCGCCTTCAACATCACCAACACTAACCGTGGCTTGTGCTAAACCTGAAACATTTGTACTGGCAGTAGGAGTTACTGATCCTGCTTGTGTCACTCCTGTTGGGGTTTCGATAAACTCAAAATTAACAGTTTCTTCAGCAACCAAATTGGCATTATTATCTGTTACTAAAACTTCTAAAGGATTTGGAGCAGTAGTATTAACATCAATTGTTTGATTATCGCCACTTTCAATAGTTATCGAAAGCGTAGTCTCAACTACATTGCTTCCTTCAAAAAACTGAGTTCCATTAGGCTGGTACTTATATTTGAATTCGAATGAGTTTCCGAAATTTCCTCCAGGTAATGCGGTGATTTCTATAGCCGCATAATTTCCCTCTCTGGTAAATACTCCCCAAAGTTGACCTACTGAAATAGGGAGACCTTGAGTTCCATCACTAAAATCATAAGAAACGGTAACCCAAGGCGCCATATCAGTTCTTGTAGGAATAGTTTTTAGCGTATCTATATTTCCAGTTCCAAGAAGTAAGAATCTTCTTCCAGTTTCATTTAATGACGTACTTCCTTCATTTCCGAAGTTTACGCCCTCATTATTTACAAAAACAAAATCAGGAGAGTAATTACCCGCATCTACGAGTTCCCCATCACTTTGTGAGGATAAATCAAATCCAGTTCCTCCATTACTCGTTGCAGACCCTAAAATTTCTTCATCAATAGTTTCTTCGTTTAAGTTTGTTTCTACTAAGGTGGTACCACCTTCGCTCATATATTTATATTTAAAAACGAAGCTATCGCCGAAATTTCCATCGGGTAATTCATCAATTTGCATTACGGCATATAACCCTTCACTGGTGTACACGACCCATAATTGTTCTGTAGAGATAGGTTGACCTTGTGTTCCATTTGGCCAATCCCAGCTTGTATCAATCCAAGGTGTGGCATTTGTCCAGGTTGGCACTGTTTTTACGGTATCAATATTACCAGTTCCAAGTAGATAAAGCCTTTTGCTTGGAATGATAGAAGAATATTCTTTTCCAAAGTTTACTCCTTCATTACTACTTCCCCAAAAGTCAGGAGTATAAGTTGAAGTATCAGCTATTGTGAATGCCTTGGAAGAGGTAAAGTCGTAATACTCCCAAACGCCACTTACTTTTTTTAGGGTATCAACCCCGGTTATTACTTGAGCTTTAGTGAATGTTGATAAGGCAAATACTAGTAAAAGTAGTAAAGAAAGTATTCTACCCTGTGTTAGATTAAAATTCATGCCAATGATTTTTTTTAGTAAACCCCTTGATTAGGATGGCTAAAAAAAGCTTATCTAAGCTTAATAAGGTATACCCTAATTGGGGTATTCTATCTAATAATAGTTGCTCAAAACAGGTTTAGATATTCAAAAATACCTCAGATAGGGTATGTAGATAAAATAGAGGTTGTAGAATATTGTACTCGATAACTCAAACTCATCGTCGGGTAAAATCTATATACTCGACGATTACAATTCAGGGGTAATTATGAACAACAAAATCTTAAAGTATTGTGCATTTATTAGTGTGATGCTTTTAACAACAAACATGTATGCACAGAGTGCTTCCGAACTTTTTGATAGTGGGAAGTATCGTTCAGCAGCAACAGCTTATGAAACTTTGGCAGCTTCAAATCCAGATTTCTATGAAGAAGTTGCTAAAAGTTATACAGCTCTTAAAGAATGGGATAAAGCCATCGAGATGTATGAAAAATACAGAGATGAACATTCTGGGGCTGACAAAGTTAAAGTAAATGCAATTATTAACTTACTAAAAGCTCAAGACGAAGAGATTTATATTGATAATGTTGGTCCGAATATCAATTCAGATTTAGATGAATTTCTTCCAAGAATATCTTCAGATGGCAATAGAATGTATTTCTATTCAACAAATCGCGCCAATGGTTTTGGTGGTGGTGATGTTTGGTATTCTAACAAAACTAGCGACGGAGGATGGAGCAAGCCAACTAACATGGGCTCAATAATAAATACTGATTCTCATGAAGGAATTCTTTCGCTTTCTTCAGATGGAAATACCGCTATAGTATTTGGTAACTACGAAGGAAGGTTTGGGGGAGGAGATTTCTTTTATAGTGCTAAAGTTGGAGATCGATGGACGGTGCCCTGTAATCTTGGAGGTGGAGTTAATTCCGGGGAATGGGAATCAATGGCAAATCTTTCGCCTGATGGAAAAACATTGATTTTTGTTGCTTATGAAGGTAGAAAAGATGAGGAAGAAGCCGATTATGAAACAGATATTTATATATCACATTTAAGAAATGGTGCTTGGACTAATCCAATACCAATGTCGACAGTAATAAATACTGCGGCATCAGAAACATGGCCATTCTTAAACGCTGATGGAAGAACGTTATATTTTTCTTCTGATGGACATCCAGGCTTAGGTGGTTCCGATCTTTTTGTGACTCGTAGAATAGGAGATGGTTGGGATAATTGGACAACACCCGTAAACTTAGGGAAGAATATAAATACAGTTTTAGACGACGCAGATCTTGCGATTCCAGCTTCTGGAACGGTAGCATATTTTACAAGAGAAACAACTGGAGAAGGTGATGGATTTGGTGATGACGATATTTTTAGAATGATACTTCCACCTAGCCTAAGACCAGATCCAGTAGTTAGTATTTATGGAAATATTTCGAACCAAGATGATAGTCTTATTGCCGCAACATTATACTGGAGTGATTTTGATACCGGTGAACAATTAGGGTATTCGACTAGTAATCCGAGAACTGGCGATTATCTGATAAACCTTCCATTTGGTCGCAGATATCTAATCACTGCAAACCAAAAAGGGTATTTATTTCAAACAGAAATGCTTGATTTAAAAACAATGGTGGAAGATTCGATTGCGTTTTCAGAAAAATTAGGTTCAGAGCTTTTCAGAATGCAAAATGCATTAAGACGGATTGATGCTAGTAAGAATGAATACGAATTATTATTAGCGAGTAACTCTATAGATCTTGATAATCAATTCGACCGACTTTCTGAATTGAGTAAAGAAATGAATCAAGCTCAGTCAGATTTAAACGATGCCATTCGTCGTGCAAGAATTAGTTATTTAGAAGATAATTCTGGCTATAAAGAAGTACGAAAAGATATCTCGCTTACGGAGGCAAACGAAGGTGCTCGAATTGTACTGGAAAATATTTACTTCGATACTGGCAGTGCAAACCTTAGTCCTGAAAGTGAGCAAGAACTAGATCGTTTATTTGAGATTATGTCTACTTCAACATTAGTAATTGAAATAGGTGGTTATACAGATAATGTAGGTTCAGATGATACCAATATGGATTTGAGTCAAGCTCGAGCAGAATCTGTAGTAGCCTATGTTGTAGAAAAAGGAATTTCTTCAACCAGGATTTCGGCAAAAGGGTACGGCGAGGCAGACCCAAGAGCGACTAATGAAACACCAGAAGGGCGACAAGAAAATCGAAGAGTAGAAATTAAGGTGCTAAGTAGTGGAAATCAGGAAGGAACAGGTGGATTACTTGCCCAACAACAACAAGAAGAAGCTGAGGCGCTAAGTACAGAAAATTTGTATGAATTATATAGAAAAGCGGCAATCGCAGGAGGAATTCCAAAAGGAGCGGCATGTTACGATAATTCCAACTACACCAATATTCCTGATGTTGTATATACTGGAAATAATAACAATAATAACAGAAGAGATAGAAGTAATTCTTCTTCAGGTATTAGTTCAGATAATGCATTTACAGGTAGTAGTTTATCATTTATTACACATTCAGGAAAAGGAGCACATGCTTTTGATGTAGTGAGTGGGGCTGGAGTAGCATTTTATAATGGTAATGAAGCAGGCGAAAGAAACTTTTGGGGGTATTTCCTTGGGGGTGCAATTGGCGGTGGAATCGAATGGAATAAGTATAAAGACATTAGTAACCTTACAAAGCTACCAATATCTTTTGATTATGGATTAAGCGCTTATCTTGTATTTAATAAGGATGAGTTTGAAGACTCTGAGCGAGATATAACCGTAACAACATTTAGGTCTGGTATTGGTGTACCGGTAATGGCACGATTAAGATATAATCTAGTCATTTCAGATATCAAAGTATCTCCATACGCATCATATAATTACAATTTACTTGGCTTTGTAGACTTTGAGCCTAACACCGAAACAGATGGTAGCGGCAACATTACCACGGGTATTGCTGATGCTCCAAGTTGGTTGGAATTAGGAGCAAGAGCTAGATTCAAGTTTATAATTGGAGGACTTGGAATACAGAATAGTAGTGCCGGATCTGCTGTGTTCTTAAGAGCTGGATTAGCCTTCTAGTTAAATAAAATAAGTGGCTTTTTAAAAGTCACCCTTGAATGGGTTACCAGTGAGAGCTGGTAGCCCTTTTTTTATGACTATTAATTTTTTGATTGCAAACTCTAAAGTAAAATTATGGGGTAGTTAAGTGTGACTAAAATCGAATTAAAAGTATTCTCAGAATACCGTATACTCTTTGCAAGAATGTTTTCGAGTTACTACAACAAGGAGAAGAAGCTTTAGTAAGTATATAGAAAAGAATAGATCTGGTAGAATTTGAGGCTTCTCTTTTAAGCTAGACCTTTAGTAATTGCAAAGCGAACTGCGGAAGCTCTGGAATGAACATGAAGCTTTTTATAGATGTTTTTTATATGAGTTCGAACAGTATGAGGGCTTATAAAAAGCAGATCTCCAAGTTGTTGTTCAGTTAAGTCATCAACAATTCCTTTAAGGATATCGATTTCTCTATCGGTTAATGAAAACTCAGCTTGTGTTTCTTTAGCTTTAGTCGCTTTAAGTTCTTTTTCACTTTTCACAAAACTCATCACCTTTAGTGCAATACTAGAAGATAATGCTGCACCACCTGAAGCAAGCTCTTTAATAGCTTCAACATATTTATTTATAGGATCATCTTTTAAAAGATATCCTGATGCGCCCGCTTGAATAGATTGGAAAATCTTTTCTTCATTCTCGAATACAGTTTGAATAAGAATATCAATTTCTGGGTATTCATTCTTAATTTCACGAGTTGCTTCAATTCCGGATTTACCAGGCATCTCAATATCCATCAGAATAACGCGTGGTAAATTTTTATTAGAAAGAGCTTTTAGCTTTAACAAAGCATTATCAGCGTTTTCAGCCTCAAAAATTAGCTCTATTTCATCATAGAATGACAATCGAGTTATTAAGTTTTTCCTAATTTTTTTCTGATCTTCAACAATTGCTATTTGGATTTTCATGGTAATAAAAAAGCTAAATAAATGAGTAAAATTAATACCCTATTCGGGGTATTATTAGAGCTCCAGTCTAATAGAAGTACCCTTGCCAGTTTCCGTTTTAATTACAATTGTCCCATTAACCTCTTCAATTCTTTCTTTCATATTTCTTAAACCATTTCCTTCTTTAGGTCTTTCATCAATATTCATTCCAATTCCATTATCGGTAAGGGTTATTCCAATTCTTTGTTCTTTTTCTACAAATGAAATAGTGAATAGAGAAGCTTGCGCATATTTCCTGGCGTTGTTTAAGGCTTCCTGAATAATTCTGGTCAAATTCAATGATTGAGTGGGATTAAGTATTTTTCCTAAATCAACATCTGAGTTAAACACTACTTTCATTCCTCTAAAATAATGTTCTTGGCGTTTTACGAACCCTTTTAAATGTTCTAGAAAAATACCAAACTGAACTTCTTCTTTATCTAAAAGCCAGATCGTTTCTCGTAAATCAGTCATTGCACTGCGGGCATCAGAATCTAAATTTCCAAGTAAAGAAAGTGCTTTATCTTGTTGGTTCTTTTTGATGTGAAGATTACTAATCTCGATTCCGGTAATAAGATTAGTAATTTGAGAACCTACATTATCGTGTAATTCTCTGGAAATGCGTTCACGTTCGCGTTGTATTTTTTGTTGAGTTTGAAGTTCACGATTCAACTCCCGTAACTTCATATTAGATCGAATTTGAACCCCGCCAGCTCCAATGGCAATAAATCCTAATAGTCCCAAAGAAATAAACCACCACGTTTTATAAAACGGGGGGAGTACAGTGAAAGGAATGGATGCAACTTTATCACTCCATTGTCCATCAGGCCCTACTGCAGAAACATAAAATGTATAATCTCCATCGGGTAAATAATCATAATAGGCAGTTGTTCTCTTTTCCACATAGTTCCACTCATTATCAATGCCATCTAGTTTAATTCTGAATTCCGTTTTATTTGGAGCTAGAAAGTTTATAGCTGAGTATGAAATCTCTAGTTTTTTCTTATCTGGAGTTAGTTCAAAGCCTCTTTCTTTAATAATCCCAACACCATCAACTATAATATTATCTATATAGGTATTAAAAGAAGAATCCTTGAAGGCAACTGATTCTGGATGTATAATCGAAACACCATCTATTGAAGCAAAGAAAAGTGTTCCATCAGAAAGTTTTGCAAGTGTAGAATTGTTTGCAGCCTGTAGATTGTCAGATATTAGTCCATCTTCTTTATTGAAATAGTGAAAAGGTATATAAGAACTCTCACCATTTTGATAGCTATTTAAATCCTTTAAAGCCGCTTTCGTAATTCCATTACCAGTTGCGAACCAAAGATTTTTGGAATTATCTTCAATAATTCCGGCATAGTTTGCTGAAGGAAGTCCGTCATCGGGACTGAATGTAAATAAACTGTCACCTACTACTTTACTTACTCCATAGTTAAAAGTACCAATCCAGATATCTTGATTGGAATCTTCAAAGATACTCAATACTTGATCCGATCTTAAGCCTGTTTCAGTATTATAAACTTTAGAAATTCCATCTTTAAACCGAACAGCTCCTCCTCCATAAGACCCATACCAAACACTTCCATCAGAAGCTGTAATCATGGTTATACAAAATGGGTTTGGGATTTCATCTTCTGTTGAATAAGTACGAATCAATTCTTGAGAAGAATTAAACACACTAATTCCTTTATTACTTCCTACCCAAAGGTTTCCTTCTAAATCAAAAGTGAGACCTCTTACATAATTATCTAGCAGTCCATTATCGATGTTGAACCTAGGAATAAATTGATTATCAACTATTTCCAGAACACCAGAGCCCTGTGTTCCAACCCAAAGATTTCCATTTTTATCTAATGTACCAGATTGTGCATAGCCATTTGTGTTTATAGGTGGATTTTCTCTTGAAGTCCATTTACCGTTTTCAAAATAAAAATATCCTTTTCCGTAGGTTCCAAGCCAAATTCGACCAGCTTTATCTTGATTTATAGTTACTGCCTCTTGATTGTAAACTTCTTTACCATCCAAAGATAAAGAAGTGAAAAAACGAGGTGTGAGGGTAGATAATCCATCTTCGGTACCTATAAGTATCATGCCATTATTATCCAGATAAATGGTATTTACTTCGTTAGAAATTAATCCATCTTCTATATTAATGGTTTCTTTTATTCCGTTATTAAATCTGGTAACACCACCGCCAAGTGTTCCAATAAAAACATCGCCATTTAAGTTTTGTTCAATATCCTGAACCAGAAGATTTGGCAAGCCATCTTTTGTATGTATGTATCTAATGGGTTTTTCTTCTTCAAAGATTACAATTCCCTCTTTATCAGTACCTACCCAAACGTCTCCATTCGCTAGGGCTTTAATGGTTCTTATTCTATTATCAGGTAAACCATTTTCGGTAGTAAAGTTTTTGATGGTTCCTTTATGAAGAACACTAATTCCAGTATTGGTGCCAATCCAAAGCTTTCCATTTTTATCAAATTCTAATGTCCAAATTTCATCTCCAACTAACCCATTCTTAGTATTATAATTGATGTTCAACGAGTCTTTATAAAATACCTTAAGCCCGTCTCCATAAGTTCCTAAATATAACGTATCATTTTTTCCAACTACGGCGGCTTTGGTTAAATCGCCGGATAAATGTTGATAATTTTTAAGAGTATCACCATTAAATTTGTACAATCCAGACCCAATTGAGGGTATCCACATATTTCCATCAGAATCTTCGGCTAAATCATAAAGCGTTCCTCCGATATTTCCCTGCTTAAGTTCTGTTATTGATATGCCATCATATCGAAGTAATTGTCGATTACTGACGATCCAATAAAAGCCTTTTTTATCTTTATGTATCTTATAAACTTGTTGAGTGAATATTCCATCCTCAACGCCAAAATTATTAATAGAAAAAGTATCCCATAAAGAAGAAGTGCTAAAAGTATACTGGGCAAATAGTGGGGTGCAAAGTGCTGTAAATATCCCAATAAGAATTATTCTTTTATTCATACCCTAATTTATTAGCCATTTTTAAAAGGATTAAAAAACGAATTTTAAATAACTAATAAAAGCTGGTTTAAAGTTCTAGTTTGATTTCGGTTCCATTTTCAGTACTACTTGTAATTGAGAAGCTACCCCCGATTTCTTTTACCCGTTCTTTCATATTTCTTAGTCCGTTTCCTTTTTCAAGGTTGTTATGTACTTCCATACCAATTCCATCATCGGATAGTGTAATAAGAATTTTCTCTCCTTTTTGAGAAAATGAAATATTGAACTTTGAGGCATTTGCATATTTACGAGTATTATTTAAAGCCTCTTGTATTACTCTAGTTAGGTTTATTGACTGAGTAGGATTTAAAACTATTTTAGCATCAACAGAGGATTTTATTTTAGTCTTTAATCCTTTTAAATAGCTTTCCTGACGTTTTATATATCCTTTTAGGTGTTCTAAGAAAGACTCAAATTCTACTTCTTGCTTGTCTAGTAACCATATAGTTTCTCGTAAATCAGTCATAGCACTACGTGCATCAGAATCTAAATTTCCAAGTAAAGAAAGGGCTTTATCCTGTTGATTTTTTTTAATGTGAAGATTACTAATCTCAATTCCAGTTATAAGATTTGTGATTTGTGAACCCACATTATCGTGTAAATCGCGAGATATTCGTTCTCGTTCTTTATGAATTTTATTCTCAGATTCCACATCTGCTAGTTTTAACTTAAGCTCGTTTTCTCTCTCAATATTTTCACGTCTGATTCTTTGTTGCCGTACGACTAAAAAAGAAATTAAGCTTACAGACAGAAATAAGGTTCCAAATATTCCGGTAATCCAATTTCTCCTTTTAACCCGGAGTTGCTCTAAGCTTAACTGTGCAGTACGTTGAGCAAGTTCTTTTTCCTTTTCTTCAGTTTGAAATTGAATTTCGAGTTCAGCAATACGCTGATTAGTCTCAATATTGGAAACACTATCTTTAAATTGAATGTACATTTTATAATAAACCAGAGCAGAATCAGGTTTATTCAATTCTAAAAAGAGATCAGAAATAGCATTGTATGCAAACTCCGCTAGTCTTACATATCCGATTTCTAAAGCAGATGACAAAGAACGTTTCAAATATTCGTTGGCTGTTTCCAAATCGCCCAAACTTTGATAAATTAATCCCGAATTAACTAAATCAATGCTTATTCCATTTACATCGTTGATAGTTTCTCTTAAAACTATTGCACTATCTAAATAGATCAACGCGTTTTCAAAGTCTTCATTTGTCTGGTAAACATTAGATAAATAGCTGTATGAGTAAGCTACTCCAATTGTATCATTAAGCTCCTTCTTGATATTTAAAGACTGATTAATAAAGTAAAAAGCACTATCAAGTTCTTCTAATTCAATCTTTAAACTACCATAGTTATTGAAAGCGCTAGCTTGTTCTGAGCTGCCCGGGAAATTCGAAAGAATGCTTAATCCTTGTCGCATATACTCTTCTGATTTTGATAAATCAGATATTCTCAAACCCCACCCAAGTTCAGCATATTGATAACCTACTTGTTTCAGAGAATCTATTTCTTCATAAAAACGAATCGCTTTCAACCTATACTCTACTTTTGTATCCATTTCACCTAGAACACTATATAGAATACTCAAATTGACAGAAGCACCAGCTTTACCATTGGTGTAATTTAGCGAGTCTGATACATTGAAAACTCGCAAGAATAGTTTTTCGTAATAAGAAGCATTTGATGTGATGGTCGCAAAATCCAGCTGATTTAAGGAATCTATTTCTGTGGTTGTAAAATTTTGAGCGAATAGCGATGTGCTGAATAGAAGAAAGAAAAGAGGAATAAAAAATCTCTTAATATTATTTTTTTGATACAGTTTTATACTGTCAAATAATTTCATCGTACCCTTAAATTTAGAACTGAAATGACTAGAAAATAGATATGCTAGTGAAATATCAAAAATTTATTTAAAAGTAAAACCTGAAACAAATTACCTTAAGAAGTGGGTATTGTTTTACACAACCTATCAAACTCTTGCTTTAGAAACTCACCTGTTATGGAATCTTTATTTTCAGCTAGTTGGCGAGGAGTTCCTTCTGCAATAAGTTCCCCACCACCGCGACCACCTTCCGGCCCAAGGTCGATAATCCAGTCGGCTGCTTTTATGAGGTCAAGATTGTGTTCGATTACCATTACGGTGTTACCTTTATCTACCAACTGCTGAATCACATTGATAAGCATTCTAACATCTTGAAAATGTAATCCAGTAGTCGGCTCATCCATAACATAAAGAGTATCGCCGGTACCAATTTTAGAAAGCTCACGAGCAAGTTTAATTCGTTGTGCTTCTCCGCCAGAAAGAGTAGTACTTGATTGACCCAATGTGAGGTATCCTAACCCAACGGAAGTAAGTGTTTTGAGAATTCTGGAAATAGTAGGCTGTGCATCAAAAAATGTAGCCGCATCACTGATAGGCATATTTAATACTTCTGAGATATTTTTCTTCTTGTAGTAAATCTCAAGAGTTTCTCTGTTGTACCGTTTTCCGTTACATGTTTCGCAGGTTACATAAACGTCTGGCAGGAAATTCATTTCAATTTTACGAACCCCATCACCTTGACATGTTTCACATCGTCCACCTTTCACATTAAATGAAAACCGGCCCTGATCATAGCCTCTGATCTTAGCCTCAGGAAGTTCTGAGAATAGCCTGCGAATGTGATCGAATACTTTAGTATATGTACCTGGATTTGATCTCGGAGTTCTACCGATCGGACTTTGGTCGATCGAAATAATTTTATCGACATTATCTATGCCTTCAACAGTATCGTAAGGAAGTGGAACACTTTTCGATTTATAAAAGTGATTCGAAAGAATTGGAACTAAAGTTTGATTGATTAATGAACTTTTGCCACTTCCACTAACTCCAGTTACAGAGATGAATTTTCCTAAAGGGATTTTCAAATCTACATGTTGGAGATTATGTCCACGAGCATTTTTAATAGTTATTTTCTTCTTATTACCTTTTCTATACTTTTCTGGAAGCTCAATTACTTCTTCATCTCTAAGAAACCGGGCAGTCATTGAATCTTGTTTTAACTCTTCGGGTTTACCAGATGAGACAATATGGCCACCGTTTACTCCTGCTCCTGGTCCTAAATCAACTACATAATCGGCGTGCTCAATCGTTTCACGATCATGTTCTACCACAATTACACTATTGCCTAAATCCCGTAATGTTTCAAGAGAATTAATAAGCTTTATATTGTCTCGTTGATGAAGTCCAATACTAGGTTCATCCAAAATATATAATACACCTACAAGCTGGGTTCCAATTTGAGTTGCCAATCGAATCCTTTGTGCTTCTCCACCAGAAAGTGTTTGCGCTTCTCTATCCAGATTTAAATAATTCAATCCTACATTGAGAAGAAAATCGAGCCGGTCTCGAATTTCTTTTAAAACCTGATTACCAATTAGTTGCTGTCGCTCGGTAAGTTTGATGGAATACAACACATCGCGCAACCCTTGAATATCCAATTTTACTAAATCGTGAATATTGTAGTTATCAATTTTATAAGAAAGTGCTTCCAAATTAAGTCGACCACCTTCACATTTTGGGCAAACTACTTTACTCATAAAGGCTTTCGCTTTCTCACGCTGCTTAGGTGATTTGCTTCCTTCATATTGCTCAATAATCGTTCGTCGTAAGCCTTCAAACTTATGCTGATAAGTAACCGAGTTGTCCTTGAAATCGTAACTTACCGCAAATTTATTTTCTCCTGACCCACGCATTAACACTTCTCTCACTTCGTCTTTGTATTTTTTGAAAGGGGTGTCGAAAGTTAACTTATAGCTTTCCAGTACGGCTTTTAACTGCTTAAAGGCAAAAATATCACGTGGTGGACCGAGATAGCGAATTCCACCATCATTAACACTTTGAGATTCGTTTGGAACCAGCAAATCCCAACTCACATCATAAGTGTATCCCAAGCCATCACATTCCTTACAAGCACCATATGGTGAATTGAAAGAAAAGAGATTTGGCGCAGGGTCTTCATAAGCGAGCCCACTTTCCAAATCAAATAATTTCTGAGAGAAAAGACGATCTTTCATTGACCCATCATCTTGCTGAACAGAAAGCACAACATTTCCATCGGCCATTTCCAGTGCCATTCGAATGCTATCTGCGATTCTTTTTTCGCTTTTTGGGGAAATAACAAACCGATCAACTACAACTTCAATATTATGAGTTTTATAGCGGTCTACCATTAAACCGTCTGTTAATTCGGTGAGTTCACCATCTATTCGGGCACTTACAAAACCTTGTTTTATAGTTTGTTCAAATAATTCGCGATAGTGTCCTTTTCTTCCTCGTACAACAGGAGCTAAACAATAAGCTTTAGTTCCAGCTGACATCGCCATAACCGAAGCTACTACTTGGTCGGCGGTTTGTTTCTCCATTTTATTTCCAGATTTGTAGGAGTATGGAATTCCAACTCGGGCGTATAATAAACGGAGAAAATCATAAATTTCAGTTACAGTGCCAACAGTAGAACGAGGATTTCGATTCGTAGTTTTTTGATCAATAGAAATAACAGGAGAAAGCCCATCAATAAAGTCTACAGCGGGGCGCTCCATCATTCCCAAAAATTGACGAGCATAGGCAGAAAGTGATTCCAAAAAACGGCGTTGCCCTTCAGCGTAAATGGTATCAAAAGCGAGTGATGATTTACCAGAGCCCGAAAGTCCGGTTATCACAACCAATTGGTCGCGTGGAATGTCAATATCAAAGTTTTTAAGGTTGTGCTCTCTGGCACCTTTAATAACAATGTTTTGTTGCAAAACAGCTCTGGGCTTTAGAATTCAAATCAATCTGAAAGGTACAGAACAGAGCCAAGAAATCCTTCATTCCTTTATAGAAAAATTATAAATCCTGATTGGTTTTGGAGATGAAGTTATAATCTCTGATAAAGAGCCTGTTGGGAATTAAACCAAAATCATCTTCCGATAGATCTGGTTTTATTCTATGAAGAAAATACATTGGAACTTTGCCAATATTTTTAGCTTCAATTTCTCCTCTCGGCTCACATTCAAAAAAGTCTTTAACTCGATCATAAGTGTCTTGTGAAATGTTAATACAATTACTCTCAGAGTTTTGCTCCATTCGTGCAGCTAAATTTACAGCTTCACCCCAAACGTCGTAGGCGAATCTTCTTTTTCCTATTACTCCTACTACAGAATGGCCGGTGTGTATTCCAATTCTTAACGGAAAGTATGGGATTGAATCAGGAATAGATTCTTTTAAGTTTAAAACAAAGAACTTCATTTTTAATGCAGCAAGTATTGTATCTATAGGATGGGTAATATTACGATCTGGGATTCCACCCGCAGCCATATAGCTATCACCAATCGTTTTTATTTTGATAATATTATGTTGAGAAATAAACTCATCAAATTTGTCGAAATAAAAACTCAGGCTTTCAATAAGTTTTTCAGGTGATAAATCTGGTACTATTTTGCTAAAACCATCAAAGTCAGTAAACATAAAAGTAGCGTCGGTATACCGTTCAGGTGATACAGTGCCATATGCCAGTAGACTATCTGCAATTTTCTTAGGGAAGATATTCTGTAGCAGTTCTTCATGCTCCTTTTTTGTGAGTTGGAGTTCTTGATTGGTCGCATTTAAGCCAGACTGCATTTTTTCTAAGCGACTATTTTGTCCAAGCGTATTCTTGTATGTCGATACCAATAAATTTACCAGGTGGGAATAATCGGCTTTTAGATTGTATTGTTGCCCTTCAATATTAACAGGTACCGTTTCAGTTACATCCGAAATAGCTACGGGATTATTGAGTAGTTCATTCACCTTCGAAAATAAAGTATCATCATCGTAAGGCTTGGTTAGATAGTTATCGGCACCTGCTTCAATGCCCTTCATGAGGCTTGGCGCTTCAATTCTTGAAGTAACCAAAATTACAGGGATAGATCGAAGTTTAAGGTCTTTTTTTATAAGTTTACACAATTCGTATCCATCCATTAAAGGCATTTCTACATCAGTTATTACAAGATCAGGTAGATCTGACTCAACAAGATCAAAAGCATCTTTGCCATTTTGTGCAGTAATTACTTCATACCCATGTTGAAGTAATTTATGGCGGGTAATAGTTACCAGGGCAGGGTAATCATCAACAACTAAAATACGTGGTTTTGTCTGTAGCATATATTCATAAATTTAGTGTTTGAATATAGTTGATCTTAGCAAAGATAGGTACTCTTGAATTTTTAAAAGCATTAACTAAAAAAAAGCTTAAGTTTACGCCCCTAAATTCACTCATTACTATGGAAGATATTTTAAAGAAAAACTGGACCCCAACAAGCTGGCTAGAAAAACCTGTAAAGCAATTACCTGCATATCCAGATCAAAAAGAATTGGAAGTTAGTTTCGAAAATTTAAAGAAATTACCCCCATTGGTAACTTCTTGGGAAATTGAAGCATTAAAAAATAAACTTTCTCAGGTTTCTGCAGGTAAAGCTTTTTTGTTACAAGCCGGTGATTGCGCTGAGAGTTTTGACCTCACTAATTCTTCAAAAATAGTAAATACTGTTAAAGTTCTTCTCCAAACCAGTTTCATCTTAATACATGAGTTAGGAGTACCTGTTGTTCGTTTGGGTAGAATTGCAGGACAATATGCAAAGCCTCGTTCCAAAGATTTCGAGGAAGTGAACGGAGAACAAATCCATAACTATCGTGGAGATTTGATTAATGGATTTGAGCCAACAAAAGAAGCACGCATTCCAGATCCAAAACGATTATTAGAGGGCTACCACAAAGCAGGCTTAACGTTAAACTTTGTTCGGGCACTTGGTGACGAAGGTTTTGCTGATTTGCATCACCCAGAGCAGTGGGAACTGGACTTTATGAAGAACAACGTTTACTACAAAGAATATGAGGCAATGGTCGATTCGATTACCAAAGCAGTTAAATTTGTAGATGCTATTTCACCCGATAGATTTAATAGTCTTCAAAAAGTGGATATTTATACTTCTCATGAAGCACTAAATCTATATTATGATTCTGCACAAACCCGCAAAGTTCCTCGTAAAACAGATTTCTATAATTTAAGTTCTCATATGGTTTGGTTAGGAAACCGAACTCGTGACCTTGATGGAGCTCATGTTGAATATCTTAGTGGAATAGCTAATCCAATTGGCATAAAAGTGGGACCGCCGTACACAATCGACGACACACTTAAGCTCATTGAGAAATTAAATCCTAGTCATGAATCTGGAAAGATTGTTCTGATCACTCGTTTCGGTAAAGAAGTGATCGAAAATGAGCTTCCGAAGTTAATCCAGGCAATTCGCAGAGAAGGATTCCCTATAGTTTGGAGTTCAGACCCTATGCACGGAAATACATTTTCATCTTCAAATAACTATAAGACACGTAATTTTGATCATATCCTGGATGAAATCAAATCGGCATTTGCAATTCACCGTGCAGAGGGTAGTTATCTTGGAAGTGTACATTTAGAACTTACCGGAGACAATGTAACTGAATGTGTAGGTGGTGCAAAAGGATTAAATGAAGATGGCTTAAATAATAATTACGAAACCTTTTGTGATCCTCGTTTAAACTACGAGCAATCTCTTGAAATGGCGTTTTTGGTTTCTAAAGAATGGAAACAGAGTTATTCATAGAAATTTAGAATTAAGAATTATTCAATTAAAAATGGATGCTTTTAAATTCCATTTTTAATTCTCAATTGAATCATTGATAATTGAGATAGTCTGCCATTTTATTCTCCCTACTGTCGATGAGTCAAACGCCGTCTGTCATCATTTCTATATGTCAGAATTCATTCTGAAATTTTTTCATTTTTAGTTTGTCGCACTGTCAGTGCCTTTCCTTTCTTCGCTATTGGCATACACGTTGCATTTATGTAATCGAATTTTTGAACAACATAAATCAAATATAAGAGGATACAAACATGGCACTTATAAAATATAATCGACCAAACACTGATCTTTTTTCAAGAAACTTCAACGATATAGTTGATGAATTTTTCAATAACTCTGCTACTAATTATCGAAAAGATAATTTTATGCCTAGTGTAGATGTTACAGAATCAGATACCCAATTTGAGGTTTCTGTTGAGCTTCCAGGATTGAAGAAAGAAGACATCAATGTTGATCTTGAAAAAGGGCGTTTAACCATTAGTGGTGAACGTAAATCGAACAAAGAGGAAGAAGGCAAAAATTTCCATAGAATAGAAAGACAATATGGAAAATTCAGTCGTGCTTTTTACTTACCAGAAAGTATTGATGACGAGAGCATAATCGCAAAATATGAAGATGGTATTCTAAATATCACCATCAACAAAAGCGAAGAAAAAGTGAAGAAGCAAATCGAGATCGCATAATACTCGATGCTAAATTTAGAATGCCGGAGCTGTGAAATAGTTCCGGCTGTTTTTTTGGTAACAAAATGTAAAGGTGTACAATTTTAGATTTAAGAGACGTTGTAGCACCACAAAAACATAAACTATTATCAAACTTAGAACCATGAATACAGCTGTCAAAAATTTTTTTGGTGTAGCCGCTGCAATAATTGTATTGCTTGGGTTTAATGCATACACAGAAAACAATTCTGAACATACTATAAGCTTACCTGAGTATAACACCTCAGTAACATCTGCAGAAAATAGAGCGGTAACTTCTTTAAAAGATATGAACGACGCGATTATTGATATCGCTGAGAAAACCAATCCTGCAGTAGTAACAATTACAACAGAGAAAACACAACAAGTTAGAACACTAGATCCATTTTCAATGTTTTTTGGAAACCCAAATGGTCGAGATGGGCAAACTCAAGAATATGTTCGTAGAGGATTAGGTTCTGGAGTAATAGTATCTGAGGAAGGCTATGTACTTACTAATAATCATGTAATTGATAACACTGATGAGATTAAAGTACGCCTTTTTAATGGGGAAGAAGTTGAAGCTGAACTTATTGGAACTGATCCTGAGACTGATATTGCAGTATTAAAAATAGACGTTGAAAATATTCCAACCGTAAAACTAGGAGATAGTGATGCTGCAAAAGTAGGTTCTTTTGTCTTGGCAATTGGAAGTCCTTTAAGTGAAGATCTTGCTCATACTGTTTCTTTTGGAATTGTAAGTGCAAGAAGTCGGACTTTGACGAATCTCACTGCTTATGGAGATTATATCCAAACGGATGCTGCTATTAATCCGGGGAATTCAGGTGGGGCACTTATAGACATGAATGGCGAATTAGTAGGTATTAATTCTGCAATAGCATCCCGTTCTGGAGGTAATGATGGAATTGGATTTGCAATTCCGACCAAGCTTGCAAAAAGAATTATGGATGATTTGATTAAAGACGGTACTGTTTCTAGAGGATATATTGGAATGTATTCAGCTGGAGAAGTTGATAGAACTATGGCTCAAGCTCTTGGATTAAGCAGAGATAAAGGGATTATCGTAGGTCAGGTTGTTGAAGATAGCCCGGCCGAAAAAGCAGGTTTAAAGGAAGAAGATATCATAGTAAGTCTAAATGGGGAAGAAGTTTCAGGTTATGATGCTTTTCGACTTAACGTTGCCAATTTTAAGCCAAATGATCAAGTTGATCTTTTGGTGATTAGAGATGGAGTTGAAAAGAAAATTTCAGTAACTTTAGGAATTCGACCAAGCGATGAAATTGCTTCTAAAGTACCTGAAAAAGAAGACATCGCAGAGAAACTGGGTTTTACTGTTACTGACCTTACATCAGATATTAAAAGACAACTTAATATAACGAATGATATAGAAGGAGTTGTGGTTAATAAAGTAAGTGAATCGAGTAACGCATTTGAAAGAGGACTTCAGAAAGGTGATATAATCACCGCAGTTAAGCGCAAGAAAATTGAAACTTCAAGAGAATTTTACAAAGAAGTAGAAAAAAGCGCTGAAAATGGAGACCAAGCAATTTTATTGACTGTAGAACGAAATAATATGAAACAATTTATTGCGTTCAGACTCTAAGTAGTATCTAAGAATTTATTGTACCCCGAAAAAGCCAAAGCCTGGACCCTGATACGGTCCAGGCTTTTTTCGTTTTTATATTCTAAAAGTTGTCATGCTGAACTCGTTTCAGCACCTGTAAAGATTGATATTTTAATTAAGTTTGGGTTTTATCAATGCCGATTCCTCCTTAGATCCTGAACCAAGTTCAGGATGACTGCATAGTGTGAAATCAAATCAACACAAAGTCTTTTTCTTTAAAAAAGGGGCTTAAATCTTCTGGTGGCGGGAAATACCTGCCTCTGAAATCATTGAAGAAGCCTAATGTTTCATTACTCATTAGTTGTATGATTTCATCCATTGCTTCCCCCGAGATCATGAAAGGAGTTCGTTCGAACAACATCATGTTTCCAAGACATTGAGCACTTATTTGGTATTGCGCACAGTCTTTAATTGCAGTTCCCTTTATTATGCATTTTGAAATCCATTTATCAGGATCAAAATCTTGATTTGTTCTCAGCTCATTTTGATAAGTAAAATCCATGTTTTGAACAAAGTACTCAGTCATCTTTCGTTCAGAATCTTTTGAGTATTCATTCATTTGTTCTTTCATGCAGTTTGTACAAATGGCAAACTCCCAAACTAAATCCTGAGTTTTAATCCCCGGATAATTCGTAAAGGCTTTTTCGATGATATATTCTTGCTGATCTAGCAAAGTTTTTTCGCAAACCAAGCAAGTTGAAATAGGAACTCCTGTTTCAGAGGAATGAAATAAAGAAGGTAATTCTACGAGTGTTGGATTCATTTTTAAGGATACTGCTATTCCGTCATAACTACAATTCGGGCATGATTTTGGTCAATGTTAAATCAAATATTAGGGAGGAATCTGAATTATGAATTTGAACAAATTTACACTTAAGGCTCAGGAAACAATTCAAAAGGGATTGGAATTAGCACAGTCTGGAAATAATCAGGCGTTAGAGCCAGCACATATCACAAAAGCTTTTTTAATTGATGCCGACAACATCGTCATAACTTTGTTTAATAAACTAGGTGTTAGCTTAAAAGTAATAGAAGTAACAACGGATAGTTCACTTAAAAAACTACCCAAAGTTCAAGGAGCTTCAGTATCAGGTCAATACTTATCAGCGACAACAAAAGAAGTGTTTGATATTGCCCAAAAAGAATCAACCGCATTAGGAGACGAATACATAAGTTCAGAGCATGTATTATTGGGACTGGTTCAAACTAAAGGAGAAATTGCGGATGTATTGAACGATCAGGGAGTTACCAAAGATAACATTCTGAAAGTATTGAACGATGTACGTGGTGGTCAAACCGTAGATGATCCGAATGCAGAAAGCCGATATGGAGCATTAAAAAAATACGCAAGAGATTTAAATGAACTTGCTGAGAAAAATAAGCTTGATCCGGTAATAGGTCGTGATCAGGAAATTCGGCGTGTAATGCAAATACTCACCAGAAGAACTAAAAATAACCCAGTTTTAATTGGAGAACCCGGAGTTGGTAAAACGGCCATTGCAGAGGGAATGGCACTTCGGATTGTACGAGGTGATGTGCCTGAAGGATTGAAATCCAAGCGAATTATGGCGCTCGATATGGGGGCTTTGGTTGCTGGGACAAAGTTTAGGGGAGAGTTTGAAGAGCGATTGAAAGCGGTTGTGAAAGAAGTCACAGATTCGGATGGAGAGCTGATACTTTTTATTGATGAAATCCACACTTTAGTAGGCGCAGGATCAGCCGAGGGTTCGATGGATGCCGCTAATATATTAAAGCCGGCGCTTGCTCGAGGAGAAATGCATGCCATTGGAGCAACTACACTAGATGAATACCGAAAGTATATAGAAAAAGATAAAGCACTAGAACGTCGACTTCAAACTGTGTTAGTCGGCGAGCCCTCTATCGAAGATACCGTCTCAATTTTGAGAGGATTGCAAGAACGTTATGAAGTTCACCACGGTGTACGCATCACCGACGCAGCTATAGTTGCTGCAGCAGAACTTTCTCATCGCTATATCGCTGACCGATTTCTACCTGACAAAGCAATTGATTTGATAGACGAATCAGCTTCCAGATTACGACTTCAGATTGATTCTCTGCCAGAAGAACTAGACGGTTTAGAACGACAAATACGTCAGCTAGAAATTGAGAGAGAAGCACTTAAGCGAGAGAAAGATCAATCTAAAATAAAAGGGATAGAAAAAGAGCTTGCCAATTTAGAAGAACAAAGAAATTCGATGCGAGTACAATGGGAACAGGAACGTGATCTCATTCAAATAGCTCGTGAATTAAAACAAGCCATCGAAACAACCAGAAACGAAGCTGATAAAGCCGAACGGTCAGGCAATTATGAAAAAGTAGCTGAACTGCGTTATGGAACAATTACTCAACTTGAGAAAGATTTAGAAGCTGCAAAAACAAATCTAGATGAAATGCAGGGTAAAAAAGCATTACTTAAAGAAGAGGTAGATGCTGAAGATATTGCAGACATCGTAGCACGTTGGACTGGAATTCCTGTTACAAGAATGTTGCAAAGTGAGCGACAAAAATTACTTTTATTGGAAGAAGAACTTCATAAAAGAGTAATTGGTCAAGATGTTGCCATTGAAGCTGTTGCGAATGCCGTTAGAAGATCACGTGCTGGATTACAAGATGCAGACCGACCAATTGGTTCTTTTTTCTTTTTAGGATCGACAGGAGTTGGTAAAACGGAATTGGCTAGATCGTTGGCTGAATTCCTATTCAACGATCCACAAGCTATGATTCGAATCGACATGAGTGAATATATGGAAAAGCATTCAGTGAGTCGTTTGATCGGGCCGCCTCCAGGTTATGTTGGATATGACGAAGGTGGACAGCTAACGGAAGCTGCTCGAAGACATCCATATTCGGTAATTTTACTTGATGAAATTGAAAAAGCGCATCCTGATGTATTTAATATTCTTCTTCAGGTGTTGGATGAAGGACGATTGACAGATAACAAAGGCGTTACCGTTGATTTCAAAAATACCATCATTATCATGACCAGCAATATTGGATCGCATTTAATTGTGAATGAAATGGAGAAATCGGGTGATGAGCTTACGCAAGAGCAATACGAAAACCTGACTAATTTACTTATTGATCAATTAAAGAGAACCATTCGCCCAGAATTCTTGAATAGAGTTGATGATACCGTAGTATTTCATCCACTAAGTAAGAAACACATTCGCTCAATTGTGGATATTCAACTAAAAAGAGTGCATCAGTTATTAGCTAAGAATAAGGTGAAATTGGAGATTCCTGATCAAGTGAAAGATTGGCTAGCTATTCGAGGTTTCGATCCCGTATATGGTGCAAGACCTTTAAAGCGTGTGATTCAACAAAACATTACGA
The DNA here is from genome assembly GCA_040222455.1 of Balneolaceae bacterium. GTDB lineage: Bacteria > Bacteroidota > Rhodothermia > Balneolales > Balneolaceae > RHLJ01. The sequence goes on from JAVKDD010000020.1 coordinate 466,503, forward strand.
ATGCTTTAGCAACTTATTTACTCATGCGAGATTCTGATACACCTGTTGAATACGAAGCCTCCATAAATAAAACCAAAGACAGAATAGACTTTGCTGAAGTTGTTAGCAATGTAGAAGAATGGGTTGTGGAGAAGTGATTACTTTTTTTGTCATTATCCAAAAAATCGGTTCAAATACACAATCAACTGTATAAAATTGAATTCGATATTATCGAAAGCAACGGTTGATCCTCCGGGCTCTTCAAGCTCGAGGTTTGGGTACCATCGAAGACTGGTTCTGAGAATAAAGGATTGAATTCGGTTGGGACGAATATCCCAGCCGAAAGTAATACCATATGCGAGTTTATTTTCTGTGATATAGAGGGTTAAGTTACGTTCAAATGATTCTTGAAATCGAAGGGTTTCAGTACTTACAATTGGCCCAATAATTGGCACAAAACCATGATAATCGAACAAAAACTTAGTGGCTTCTAAACCAAAAGATCTTCTGCTTGCTACTTGATTTGCTCCATACGTATAAGTTGATGTTGAATATCCTCTAAAATTAGCTGTGATATTTATATCGGTATTATGAAAGTAATAACCAATAGCAAAATCTGGCATAATCGAGGTGCTATATCTTGAGATATATGGCCGATTCACCTGATTGTATTTGCTTTCTTTAATCCAAAAAGCAGAAGACATGCCTAACCCAACAAAAAAACCATCTAAAGAAAGTGTTTCAGACAGTTTTTTAGAATGACCAGATTCCCAACTCTTTTCTGCACTTAGAGTTGTTTCCAGCATAATCCGATAAGATACATTTAAGTAAAGAGGGGGTGTTTCAATTTCTCTAACTAAATTTCTGGAAATAAAATAGTCCTTTGTATTCGAATAATTCCAAAGTAGCCCGATCTCAAAAAGCTGGTTTTTTCTTAAAAAAGTAATGCCTGATATCAACGCAAGTGAGGTATGATTGAGTTCAGGTCCGTTTCCAAAAGTAGTGGAGTTGTTTTTGTGTTCAAAATAAAAGGGAGCAATAGAAAACCCAGCAAATGGACGGATTTTATTGTGTTCAATTCGAAGGGGATAATATTTAAAAACGGTTTCTACTCCAGTGTCATAAAAAACTTTCTGATTTTGTGAATCAAATGCTGGACTAAATAAAGGTATGGCGATATAAAAATCAGCATGTCCCCAGAAATGGGTACCACCAATTACGATTCTAGGTTTTTGAAGATGACTTAATTCTAATGATTCCACATTTCCCAAAGAATTAATGTATTGAGATGAACCACCAAAGCTAGAATTAAAGTCGATGCCAAGATTTAATTGTGCAAAGCGATGCCTACTTTGCTTTTCTATATATACTTGAGCAAAGGATTGCCCTGAAATTAGTAGTAATAATGAGATTAAAATGACTCTCATGAAGATGAATATAGAAGACCTTAAAAGTGTTGTTTGATTCTACATAATTGAGAATTCTATTCAAAAGTTTTTCTTTCGAATTTCATTACATAACACTCATCTTCTCCGAAGGTTCTGTATTCAAGAAACTTGAAGCCAATACGTTCATAAAAACGAATCGCATCTTTATTTGAAACAAGTGGATCAATAAGAATGGCACTTATTTGAGGGTTCGAAAAGCATAGCTCAATAGCAAGTTTCATCATTTTAGTGCCATACCCTTTTCCTAAATCAGAAGCATCCCCAATCCAAATATCAATAGCTCTCAAATTTTGCTCAACATCAAATCCCCAATAATGAGTTTCTTCATTAGCGGGATCAATAATTTGTACGACGCCTATTGGTCGTTCGTTAAGTATGGCAATCAAATATTCAGAAAAAGGTGAGCTCGAATTGAGTTCTATTTCCCATTCTATTTCATCATCACCTCCACTTGCTGTAATTACATGAAGTTGTTGATCCCAATATTTTAATAATGAAAGGTCCTTAATAGTGGCTTTCCTAAAATGTATTTCACTTTCCATTCCCAATCAGATTTTGTAAATAGGCAAATTACTAATCTATAAAAAAAGTTGGTGGGACAATGGAAAAATTAACTTTGAGAATGGTACTTATGACCGTTTTGCTGGGACTACTTATAAAGCCAGTAATAGTTTTATCTCAAGACAAAGAACAGACAGAAGAAGAAAAGAAATGGGATGTTACGGAACCAAGAGGTGAGACCAGGGAAATTTCTTTTACAACTGATGAAGGAACCTGGATGTCTCTTGATATATCGCCTGATAATAAATGGCTTTATTTCGATTTAATGGGGCATATCTATCGAATGTCACCAGATGGGGGGCAGGCTGAGAATTTAACAAAAGGAACTGGTATCGCTCTAAATTTTCATCCAGCTATTTCTCCTGATGGTTCTCAAATAGCATTTATTTCAGATCGTTCAGGTCAAAGTAATTTATGGGTAATGAATAGCGATGGTTCTGATGCAAAACAAGTTTTTAATGAAGGTATGGTTCGTGCAGCTACACCTGAGTGGAGTAATGATGGTGAATATATTTTCCTTATAAGACAAGATATATCGGAAGGAGGAAGTGGAATATGGATGTATCATAAAGACGGAGGTAAAGGAATAGAAATCGGAGATGGAGTTTGGCCATCTGTATCAGATGTTGATTCTTTTCTTTATTACTATGAAGCAGTAGGTCCACGACCTGGAATTGGATTGAATGATGCTTTAAAAGGTTATAATCAACTTAGAAGAAGAGATCTAAATTCAGGAGATGTAATTGAGATAACTAATGGAGTTGCAGCACAACAGATCAGAGCTTCAAGTGGTGGCGGTTATGCATCAGAAGTTTCACCAAATGGGAAATACCTAGCTTTTGCCCGGCAAATTCCAGATGGAACAATCAATTATAGAGGCCATGAGTTTGGCCCGAGAACAGCACTTTGGCTTCGTGACTTAGAAACAGGAGAAGAACGAATCATTATGGATCCTATTGATAGGGATATGACGGAAACTATAAAAGTACTTCGTGATTTACCTGGTTACAGCTGGACGAGTGATAGTAAGTACATCTATATATCACAAGGTGGTAAAATCAGAAAATTAGAAATAGAAACCAGAAAAGTAACAACAATTCCTTTTGAAGCAGAAATTCATAGAACGATTTCACAACAAGCCTATACTTCATTTGATATTCCTGAAGATGAATTTCAAGCTAAGTTCTTACGGTGGTATACGCTATCACAAGATGGGAAAAAAGCAGCTTTTCAAGCAATTGGTAGAATTTGGATAATGGATGTTCCAAATGGAACACCAAAAAGATTAACCAAAGATTTTAGTCCATTCGAATTTTCACCGAGTTGGAGTCCAGATGGTAAATCGATCGCATTCACTAGTTGGGATGATGAAAATGGGGGGCAGATTTGGGTGGCAGATTCTCGAAATGGTAGACTTACACAGCTAACCCAAAAACGAGGTGAGTACCTACATCCATCATGGAATTCAGACGGTTCTAAATTAGTAGCTATAAAAGGTTCAGGTTCTTCTTTTCGAGGGAGATCTTTCGCCTGGAATCCTTGGTATGATTTGATTGAAGTAAATTTTAAAAGCGGCTCATCTACAAAGATAATAAAGAGAATAGATGCCCATGGAAGTACTCGTTCACAATTAGCACGTCCATTTTATGGAGCAGCAGATAGAATTTATTTTCAAGAGCCTTTTGAGAATGAATTAGCATTGAAATCAGTAAGAGAGGATGGCTCTGATGAAATTGTACATGTGTCTATTCCATATGGAGATGAAATAATGCTCTCGCAAGATGGCAAACATGTAGCCATAACTGAGGGGATGAATGTATTTCTAATGCCTCTTCCTTTCTTGAATACAAATAATAAGCCAATTGATATAAATAAAAAAAATGGAGCATTCCCGGTTACCCAGCTTTCACATACTGGGGGTTTATTTCCAACGTGGGTTAACTCTAACATAGTTACTTATGGAAGTGCAAATTGGTTATACAAATACAATTTAAACACAGAAGAAACAGATAGTATTGAAATTGATCTCAAAATAGAAAGAGATAAATCTAAAGGCAGTATTGCTCTTATTAATGCTAGAATTATTACCGTAAATGAAATTAATGAGGTCATTGAGTCGGGAACAATTATTTCAGAAAATGGAAGAATTAGCTGTGTGGGTGAATGTAATATTTCAGGAATAGACGAAGTCATTGATGTCTCTGGGAAAACAATAATGCCAGGTCTAATTGATATGCATGCACATCATTACCGCGAATTTCAAGGTATAATGCCTAAAAAGAATTTTGAAACTGCTATCTATTTAGCATTTGGTGTAACTACGAATATGGATAATTCTATGTGGTCTCAGAATGTTTTTCCAACCGCTGAGTTAATCGAAGCGGGAGAAATGCTAGGTCCAAGAACATTCAGTACCGGTGACCCACTTTATAGAGGAGATCGCGGGAATCAAAATGATCTTACGAGTTATGAAATAACGGAAGAGAACATACGAAGGTTAAAGTCTTGGGGAGCTGTTTCACTTAAGCAATATCTACAACCTAGAAGAGATCAACGCCAATGGGTTACCGATATCGCTCGGAAAGAAGGATTAATGGTCACTTCAGAAGGAGGAGATTTAATGTATAACCTTGGGATGACAATGGACGGACATACCGCATTTGAACATCCCTTGAGTTACGGGATAATATATAAAGATGCATCCATGTTCTTCGGGAAAGCAAAAATGTTTTATTCACCAACTTATATGGTAGGTGGTACAGGTCCATGGAATGAGGAGTATTATTACCAAAGAGAAGACATTTGGAAGAACGAAAAAATGCAACGCTTTTTGCCTTGGCGACAGCTTATGCCCCATACTAGACGAAGAATGCTAAGACCTATATCAGATTATGGATTTCCATTAATTGCGGAGTCTCTAAAAGATGTGATTGAAGCCGGCGGCTACGGAGCCATTGGATCTCACGGTCAAATTCATGGAATTTCAAGTCACTGGGAGCTTTGGATGACGGCAGCGGGCATGAGTAATTTAGAAGCGATTAAAGTAGCTACACTTCACGGAGCATATTTTTTAGGAATGCAGAAAGATTTAGGATCTTTAGAGGTCGGGAAAATAGCTGACTTACTTGTAATAAATTCCAATCCTATCGATGATATTGAAAACACTTTGGATATGATGTATGTAATGAAAGATGGTAAACTATACGAAGCAGCGACTCTTAATGAAGTGTGGCCGGAGAAAAAAGAGTATGGGCCATACTATTGGGTTAATAAAGATGCTTTAAAGTCTGATTCCATTCCGGTAGATTTCTGGGATAATAATAAGTAGAAGTTTTAAAGGAGCCAGCATATGGCTCCTATTTCCCACAATAGAAATGATGTTGGTGATGTCCAAATAGCAGATCACTAGCATATGGTTCAGCGTAAGCAGCGGTTGCCGCAAGCAATAGAACTATAACTAATCCAGTAGTTTGTTTATTAGTTTTTTTTGAGTTCTTGAAGCTCCAAGCAATGAATCCAATAATACTTACTACTATAATTTTAAATAGTCGGTGCTCCCAACTTAGAAATGGGTTAAAGCCTCCAATTATCCAAAGAAAAAGAAATGCTGAGCCAGAGAAAAAGATAATTTTGGAGTTTTTCATGATTACTTAATTTAGTTAAAATCATTTTTTAATCACGAATATGAATAAATAAGGTTTCGCTTCATTCCAGAAACGAAACCTTAGTAGGATATAATTAACTAGCTAATCTTAGAAAGGATTACGGTTTTAGCTTCCTTTAACACTATGCTTGTTGCGAATACCAAGCCAACAATAACAGCTTTGAGTGCCATTTCAGTTACTGTGATATCTGGTGAAAGGCCGCCAAGTAGACCAAAAAGAGTGATGCTTGCTACGATGATGAAGATATATTTTGCAATTTCCATGTCTTGATTTCTTTGTTTGTTTCTGATGACCACTTGTATGACGAATAAAACACCAAAAAGTGGCAAAGAAATTTATAGAAATAGGGATTTTTGAGAGATTTTACATCTACTTAATATCTTTACGCCATAAGCTAGCAAGAATGAGTCTTTAGATTTACTCAATAATACTGGTTAAGAACAGCTTAGTCTTGTAGTAATAAGTTCAGCCCATTTTATTTAAGGCATCTTCTGTTCCCATCTTTTCATATTCTTCATCGTTTGGTTCCCAAAGCTCTATTTTATAACCATTGGGGTCCATGATCCAACCGAATTTACCATATTCAAAGCTTTCCATTTTGCCCACAACTTCTACTCCTTCCTCTTTTAATGTATCAAGTAGTTCTTCAAGGTTTTCAACTCGATAGTTTATCATGGCATCTTTGGTGCTTGGATCAGTATATGTTGTATCGCTTTTGAAAATGCTCCATGCTGTGAATCCTTTTTTAGTGGGATCTTCAGGTTTATTCCATTCGAATGTTCCTCCCCACTGTCCAGATTTTATTCCAAGATGTTTCGAATACCATTCATTTGTCGCTTTTGGGTCCTCTGCTTTTAGAAAAACTCCACCAATTCCGGTTACTCTACGTTTCATAATGTTCAGTTTTAATTAGTCTTTTATCAAATCTCCAATAAAAGAATCAGGTCGATCTTCATAGTTCTGTATCGAGATGCTATAAGTATACTTTCCATTTTTGATTTTGGACTCACCTACATAGTCGATGGGTTGCTGTACAAATTCGCTGGTATCAATTGAAAAGGAAGTATAGAAGTAGCTATATGAATAATCATAAAGCTTGTAATCAGAAACCTTACCAGGCTCGAGAGTTTCGAAACTGAAATCTCCACCTCCGGTTGCTATTCTTAAGTTTTCAATAGTATATGAGCTAGCGTTTTTTACACGAATTTCAACTCCTGTAACCTCATTTCCAATTATGTTACAGGCAGCGAAAGCCAACACAGAAATAAGAAAAGAAGCGATTATCTTTTTCATACTATATGAGATTAGTTAATGACCACAATCAATAACGTTAAAATTGAATAAAGAGTACTGGGCATAATTCTAATTATCTGTAATGCTGATTGAATAAAATTGAATCAATTTAAGTTGCTCGTTTAATATTGAATTACTCATTGTGTTGATCAAATAAAATCTGATTCCCATCCGGATCGGCGATACAGAAATGACAAGGACCCTTTTCGTCTTGAATGGTTGGTGATTCCATTAAAAAATCTATTCCTTTTTCTTTTAAATCTTTATAAATGGTTCTAGCATCAATTGGGTTAAATGTCATGATATTTTCTTCAAACATATCCTGAAATAATCCAATTTTATATTCACCTCGTTGCATAATCAGCCATTTATCTTCAATGGAACCAAATTCAGTTAATGCTTCAAATCCAAGTTTTTCATAAAAAGCCTTAGATGCACTAATATTTTTAACTGCTAGTGATAGTGAGTGAATTCCAAATTCTTCTTTCATAATCAATTGTTTTTTCGTTGGTAGGTTGCTTCTGCAAAAAGAGAATACTCATTGTTTTTAAGTACAAAGTCTTTAACTGAAATAAAATCGTGTTCAATTAGGGTATATACTGTTCTGCCTTGTTCAATATCTGGACTTCCCCATTCAGTTGTTAAAGCCTCACCTTCAATCGTGCCTAATAATGGAAAAGAAATTCCTCTCGAGTCAAACCAATAGCCTTTAATGCTCTTGTCTTCTACTAATTGAAAATATGCATGAGCATCCATTTTGAAAGTGGAATTGATAATTGCATTGCTGAAAGTGAGTTTTATAAACTGATTACCCAACACTAGATTCCAGTTCATTTCAAAAGTAGCTTCATTTCCCATTAATGAACCCGACCCTTCCCATTCTCCTAAAAAACCTTCCGGAATTTGAGCAAATAAAGAACCAGTTGACAAACCAAGAAATAAAATGAGAAGAAGTGTTTTCATAGTATTTATTAGTAAAAGTTAGCTTTAGTCCAAGTCCATTGCATTCCTTTTTCACCAGATTCATCTTCAATTCTAGCAGTAAGTGTATTTCCTTCTCTTGAATAGATAATACGTTGAGGAAAGTTATGCTCAAGGTTTTCGAATATTGCTTTTTGAGCAGAAACTTCTTTCAAGGTAAAAGGTGTAGCAGGTTGGCCACCTGGACTTGCCAGATATACAATTCCATTTTTGGTTTCAATGATGCGAATATTTTCAAAGGAAGAACGACCATTTGCAAAAACATCTCGATGTAGCCCAAGCATCATTCCGCCAGAAGCCGGAGTCCAAAGTTCTTCCATGGTGGATCCCTTTTCAGAACTAGTCCAATATCCAGTCATCCAGTCTAATTCTGAAAGGGTTTGAGCCTGAGTTATTCCAGTTACGAGAATAAAAGTAAATACAGTTAATATAATTCGTGATTTCATGATCTTAGTCTTGAGTTTTGATTGAATCTCAAAACTAAAATCACTAAACCGATATGTATTGGAAAAAACCGACAAATTAGTTTCCTGTTGTTCTTTTTAAAAAAAAGTTTGCCATATTCTCATCTTCAAAAAAGTATTTAGAAGGGTCCTCTCCAGTAAATTCCTGAAAATTATTTATGAAATGAGATTGATCATAAAATCCACTAAGATGAGCAGCTTCACTCCACTTCATTTTTTTATTCTGTACTAAAGCAAAGATGTAATTGAAGCGTATGATGCGAGAATAAAATTTGGGAGAAAGACCGACATATTTATCAAATAGTCGTTCAAGCTTGCGTTCATTTACGTTTAGGTTTTCAGTCAATTCAGAAATGGTAATAATTCCATTAGAATCAAAAATCATTGAAATGGCTTCCAGTATTAATGCATCATTATCCGTTTTCTCAAATGTTACTTGATCAAAGAACGAATTCAGTAAGTTAATTTTTTGCTGATATGGGAGTTTAGTAACAAGTTGATCTGAAATTGGAATACGTTCACTTGATAGTATTGAATTTAAATCCACTACTTTATCTGTAATTGATTTCATGTCTATTCCAAAAAATAGGGTCAGCGTAGCTGGTTTAAATTTGATGCCAATCATGCCAGATGTCCCTGTATTTTCAAGCAAAAAGTGATTATAAATCTGACCAGCTAATAACATAGGTGTTTGAGTTTCCCAGCTACCAGAAATATTAATACGGTATGGATTGCCATAATGAAAAATAAGTTCAGGGAAGCCATCAGGTATTATTTTCTGTTGTTTTATACTCTGATCTTCATTCTCCACAACCCAATAACAATCTATTATTGTAGAAAGGGATGAAGGCGGTATAATTCGATCGTAGAGCATTCTTACTTTCTTATCACTTTTTCATAGATTTCTACCCAATCTGTAACAGTCATTTTTTGGGAGAGCTCTGCGATCAATTTAAATGGAATTTGATCTGGTTTTTTGAATCTAATACAGCTTTTTCCCATATCTAGCTTAGTTTTTACGTGCTTTGGATATTCTTCAACAAACCAGTTCAATAAATCTTCATTTGCATAAATTCCAGAATGATATAACGCAATAAAGTTTTTTTGTGAAGCTATGTTCATAAAAGGAAGAGGAAGTTCTGGAGTACAATGATAGCCGTCTGGATAGATAGAATGAGGAACTACATATCCAATCATTCCATAGTTCATCATTTCTTCAAAGCCTTCAGGAATATTTTTCTTGATTGTTTCTCTTAGCATTTTCATTGCTGAGATTCTTTCCTCTGGTAGTTCAGCAATATATTCTTCTGGGCTGGTTGCTTTACTTGTCATGATAATTATAGATTATGAAGTAATATCTTCATGGGTTTTAGCTGGAAGGATATTTGGATTTCTAAAAATAGCTGAGCTAATCAGCGCCATAAATAGACCAATAGGAAAGATTTCAGTGAATGTAATTGGCAATCTATACAGAGGGTTATCATATTGAACTTTCATTTCCTCCATGCGTTCAATAGTAGCTTTAAGTTCTGATTCTGAAACTCCAGCATTCCTAGCTTTATCAATTATCGAATTGGTATATTCTGAAATAAAGGCATAATCAGTTAAGTATAAATTCACCTCCCAGGTAATTACATAAACAACTCCTGCAATTAGAGAAATGCCCAATCCTATTTTAAAAGCTGTACTAAATTTTATAACACCTCCTAGTTCTTCATCACGATATTTTTTTGTAGCAATAAATATCATTGAAAACCCAATGAGCATTATTGAATAACCAATCGCTTCAGAAGCTAAAAATGAATTACTGCCTGAATTTGCAGCATAAATGCCAAGCATCATGCTTCCAATAATTGTAGCCCCCGTAATTGAGCCATAAACCAGTATAATTCGATTCATTGTATTCATAAAAATGTATTTATTTGAAGTGTTAATCTATTGTAAAGAAAAGGAATGGCTGGGCGAAATCCATCACCCGAAAGTATGATTTTACGAGATTCATCCCAAAAGGTGGTTTTTTTTGGTAGGACTTTTGCATCCCTATGGAGGGAGATAGAGATCAAACTTGTTTGATTTCAGAGGAAGGAAGTTGCTTGGTTATTAAGTCCTTAGCCACTTCCGTCCTCTTCCTGAATTGCTCAAAATCGCAATTCAGTCCTTCTTCTGAGTGGGACAGATCAAAGCTAGAAATAAATCACGCAATCAATTTCAATTTCTTAGCCTTCTCCACCGCTTGAGTTCTCCTTTTCACATCTAATTTCACGTATAAATTAGAAAGATGAGTTTTCACAGTATTGATAGACACAAAAAGTTTGGTAGCAATTTCTCTATTTGATAATCCTTGAGCCACAAGCCTAAGTACTTCCAACTCTCTTTCACTAATACCTAAATAATCTAGTGCTTTTTCATTTTTATGGAATTTACTGGAAGTTCGTTTACTAGAAGTAAGCTTTTGACCAAACCATATACCTAGCGAAGCAAACATTAATGCTATAATGAATACAAATCCCTCTGTGGATAGATCACGCACAAAATAACGGTACTCAAAATATTCAAGTAGAAATACCAGAACAGCTAACGCGATACCGTATATGAGGATGGTTTTTTTCATCCCACAATTTTTACTTCAATAACTCTTCGGGGTTCAATCCTTTTAAGTCATCTACTACAAACTTTCGCCCTTTGCGAATAAGCACTCCATCAAGATACACATCAGCACCTATACAGACTAAATCCCAGTGAATATTACTAGAGTTTCCATTAGGAGCAATTTCATAATCCTTACCAAGGGTAAGGTGATTAGAGCCATAAATTTTTTCGTCAAATAGTATATCGTACATCGGCTTCTCAATAACTGGATTTGTTCCAAAACTGAACTCACCAAATCGGCGAGCACCTTCATCAGTGTCCAGAATATCTTTAAGGGCTTCATTATTTGAAGAATCGAAATCAAGAACGATTCCATTTTCTACAACCAATTTCACAAACTCAAATGGTTTGCCTTGGTACACAGATGGAGCATAGGTAATCTGACCATTTACGGAATTAATAATTGGAGATGTAAAAAGCTCTCCATCTGGAATATTATGTGAGCCAAAACAAGGCACCCAATTTTGTCCTTTTACAGAAAACTTAATATCAGTTCCATCACCTTTTAAATGTATGATATCTGTTTTACGAAGACGAGCCTCAAGTGGCTCCATTTCCTTCTTAAGTTTAGCATAATCAACTAAACAAGCGTCGTAATAAAATTTAGTAAACTCTCGCGTGGGCATTTTAGCATTCATAGCAAATGCGGAAGACGGGTAACGCATAATACACCATTTGGTATTATTTACACGTTCGTCGAAATGGACAGGCTTTAAAAAGTTTTCTGAGTAAGCTTTATTAGCATCTTTACTAGCTTGAGAATTCTCATAGATATTTTCAGAAGCTCGAATTCCGATAAATACATCCATTTGCTTCATCAATGGAAGTTGATCTACAGAAGCTTGATTTTTCCAAAACTCAGTGTTTCCTTTTTGAACAAGTATTTTTTGGGTTTCCGTATCCTCAATCTGTACAAAAGGATGAGCACCTTTTTCTCTTATTTGTTCAACAAGTGAACGCAATAGATTAATACCATTAAGTCCAATAAGTTGAACCATTACATTCTCACCCTCTTGAAGTTGTGTAGAATGTTCGAGAATTAGAGTTGCAAGATCATGATCGTTTTGTGAAATCACTTTATGTCTTAGATTGAGTTGTGGTTTATTAGCGTTACGATGATTCAAATGTAAGAAAAGCTCATCTTAATCGTATATCAATTACTCAAATTCACAATATGGTCACAAAGTTCAATTTCTTTAGGATCGTTTGAAGCAAGAATAATAAGAGTTCCTTGTTTTTTTTGTTGAGTAATAATGTTAGCAACTAAATCATGACCTTTCTCATCCAAATTAGAACCTGGTTCATCCAAAAAAAGAATTTCTGAATTTCTAATTAAAGCAGATGCAAGTTTAATGCGTTGCTGTTGACCGGTTGATAGTTGTTTGAACAATTGAGTTCCAAATCCTTTCATCTGTACAAACTCGAGAACATCAATGATTTGATTTCGATTTATTACTTCGCTACTTACTTCTTGAACAAATTGAAGGTTTTCAATAGCGGTAAGTTCGCTATAAAGATTTATATAAGGTGCGGTATAACTGATTATAGACTTTACATATTCTTTGGAAAGAGGTTGAGAATCTCTTCTCCAAATAATGGTTCCCTTTTTAGGACGTAGTAATTGCCCCAGACACTTTAACAGTGTAGACTTTCCACTACCGTTTGCACCCGAAACTCCAAGCACACCTTCGGAGTGACTAAAAGAAAGTTCGTTAAAAACCGTTCTACGATTATAGGTTTTAGTAAGTTGTAGTACCTCTAATGAAAGCATTTTGAAAGGTAGCAAGTTAAATCAAAATTACAGAACGTAATTTTCTTCATATAATGTAAATAAATCTTCACGAAATTAGGTTGTAAAGCGGTTGAAGTCGTACTATTTTCAATCAGCTATTTAAATTCTGTATGCAAAAAGTAATAGATCAAATAACAGATCATCTTGTAACTCTGGTTACTACCGATAAGGAAAGTTATAATCCGAAAGAGCTGCTTAAATCCGGTATCCCATCATTCGTAGTTGAACGGATTAGGTTGTTATTAGAAGATAAGGTAAAAGAAGAAATAGGAATCATTAAGCCAATATGGTTTAACATAGACACTAAATTAGTTGCAGACTCGCTCAAGGACTATATCCGATCTGCGGTAAGTAGTTCTCACATCCCTAAGTCTCATCTGTATGATATTATAAATACAGTTATAAAAGATATTGTTTATGTGTTTGTAGAACCTCGAAAAAATATGGCGGAATACATTTTTCGGGAAAATGATGTGCTTACTCTACATGAAATTGAAGAGCGGTGCAATCGATTAACAATCTATAAACATTTTGGTGCTGCTATTCCCTTATATATGAAAAAAAGGGATTTAGAAACACTATCAAAAGACCGCTGTAAAGATTTAATATTTAAGTTTGATACAAAGTTAGTAGCCGCATACACTGCCCAAGATTGGGCTCAAAAGCTAGAGCAGCTATTTATACTATTTGGCGGTAAGCTAAATCCTATTCTCTTGTCTACTTTTTTTGAGGATAAAGGATTATATGGAATGGCAGGTAAGTTCGAGCAAATAGATGGCAGTCTTACAAAAAAAGATTTCATATCAATTATTTCATCAGAAGATATTAATGCGTTTAACCCTGAATTAAGAAAAAAAGGTTTAGATGAAGTAGAAAAGGAAATAGCTTCTAAGGAAGCAAAAAAATTATCTGAAAAAGACGACAGAGAACAGGCACTAATTGAAGGCTTTTTTGGAAATTATGAAACACCAGATGACGAAAGTCAGACTCTAGTAGGTCAGTTCGCTGATGGAAGCTTGAGTGACGAAGAAATGTCGGAATTGCTATCGGATATTGCTGGAGACGGAGTTGTAGAATTAGACAGCTACGAACAGGTCGATTCTTTGAATAAACTCTTTTCTCTAAATAATGAAGAAGATGAAGATGCACAGGTTTCTGAAACGTCAGAGGAAATAGCGGCAAAACTTAAAGAGCAAAACGACGGTGATGCTGAAGAAATAATAGAATTTAGAGAGAACCTTGTTTCAATTTTAGATCAGGCAAAGCATTCGTTTGAGAATATTGATAAGAAAGAAGATTACACTGAAAACGTAGTCGAACAAGACCTTGCTCAGGGAAAAGATGAAGAGGAAACCAAAGACACCGAATCATCTCAAAGTGATAACGAAGATCAGGGTGAAGAGCTTATCTCAAACGAAGAAGCTGAGGCAAAGCCTGTTTGGGCTCAATTTATCAACGAAGATCAAATGGAAGTCTTGTTAGGGGGAGAACGTAATAAAGCGAGCGAAAATCCTGAGATTGTCGAAAACTCAGAGGAAGAAGAGGAAATAGAAGTTGATGATGTTTACACAGAAAACCCCTTTATAGAAGAAAATAAAACAGATGATTTAATAGACCTAGAAAATGATCTTAAAGATATTTTGGAAGACCGAAAACTAGAGTTTATCGAAGTCATTTTTAAAGGATCAGAAATTAAATACGATAAGGCATTGAACAAGTTTGATGAGTTTAAAAATTGGAAAGAAGCGTCAAAATTCATCCAAAAAGAAGTTTTTTTGAAAAACGATGTGGACATGTTCACAGGAGCTACAGTTGATTTTACAGATCGTATACACCAGTATTTTAATGGAAAAAATAATAGTTGAGGAGTATGATGGAAGCTAATGATAAGGTTGAACGACTACTTGAACTTCGTAAAGAGGCACTAATGGGTGGTGGGCAGGCTCGAATTGAAAAGCAACATGAAAAGGGAAAACTAACTGCGAGAGAACGTGTTAACTTATTACTCGATAAAGGAAGTTTCGAGGAAATTGATGCTTTTGTAACGCATAGAAGTACTGCTTTTGGGCTTGATAAGCAGAAGTTTTTAGGCGATGGGGTGATCACAGGTTTTGGAAAAATACACGGAAAGCCTGTATATGTATTTAGCCAGGATTTCACAGTTTTTGGTGGTTCTCTCTCAGAAACTCACGCCGAGAAAATCTGTAAGATTATGGATTTGGCAATAAAGAATGGTATCCCAGTAATCGGCTTGAACGACTCAGGTGGTGCTCGAATTCAGGAAGGGGTAACCTCACTTGGTGGCTATGCAGAAGTATTTTGGCGAAATACGATGGCTTCAGGAGTCGTGCCTCAAATATCGGCGGTTATGGGCCCTTGCGCCGGTGGTGCGGTTTATAGTCCAGCACTTACGGATTTTATTTTTATGGTAGAAAATACCAGTTATATGTTTGTTACAGGTCCAAATGTTGTAAAAACTGTAACTCATGAAGAAGTAACTTCCGAAGAGCTAGGTGGCGCTACCACACACAATACAAAATCGGGAGTGGCACATTTTGCTACTGCTAATGATGCAATTTGTTTACAGGAAATACGAAAGTTGATGAGTTATATCCCACAAAATTGTGAGGAGAAAGTTCCAAATATACCATCAAAAGATCCCGATGCTTCAAAAGCTAAAGCACTAGAAACGATTGTACCTTTAAATCCTAATAAACCTTACGATATGCATGAGGTAATTCAAGGGATTGTAGACAAAGATTCATTTTATGAGGTACAAAAAGATTATGCCGAAAGCATCATTGTTGGCTTTGCACGAATCGGCGGTAGAAGTGTCGGTATTGTAGCAAATCAACCTCTTTCTTTGGCTGGAGTTTTGGGTATACGGTCATCATTAAAAGGTGCCCGATTTGTTCGTTTCTGTGATGCATTCAATATTCCTCTTGTGGTGTTTGAAGATGTTCCAGGCTTTTTGCCAGGAACTGATCAGGAATGGGGTGGAATTATAAAACATGGAGCAAAGTTATTGTATGCTTTCTGTGAAGCGACAGTTCCAAAAATGACTGTAATTACACGAAAAGCGTATGGTGGAGCTTATGACGTAATGAATTCTAAGCACATACGTTCTGACTATAATGTGGCTTGGCCAACAGCTGAGATTGCAGTTATGGGCACCAAAGGAGCTGTAGAGATTATTTTTAGAAGAGAAATAGGCAAAGCAGAAGATCCTGTTGCTAAGCAGAAAGAGCTGGAAGACGAATATTCAAAAGAATTTGCTCATCCATACAAAGCAGCTGCCAGAGGATTTATTGATGATGTGATTTTACCGTCAGAAACGAGATTAAAACTCATTAAAATGTTGGAAATCACCCAGCATAAAGTGGACACTGTACCTAAGAAAAAGCATGATAATTTACCGCTTTAGGAATTAGGAATTAGGAATTAGGAATTAGGAATTAGGAATTAGGAATTAGGAATTGAGTTTAGTGCGCCGATATCTTGATAGATATATCATATAGATTTATTTCCTATCAACAATAGCTAACGTACAGCGTGAAGTGCAAACAAGTTTCCCTCGTTCATCAACAATTTTTGTTTCCCAAACATGAATTGTACGACCAATTTGAATTGGTTTTGCTGTTCCGGTTACTTTTCCACCTTCCGGTACTGGGCGATGATGATTTGCATTAATCTCAACACCAGCCGCTGTTTTATTCACTGCCAAGTAAGTCCATGCACCTACGGAACATAATGTTTCAGCGAGTGCAACAGAAGCTCCACCATGTAGAACCCGAAATGGCTGAACCGTATTTTCGTTTACAGGCATTTCAGCAATAACTTCTTGAGTACTAATTTTTAGGAATTTAATTCCTAATGCAGTACCCATATTTGATTGGTTATGATTTAAAAACCAATTTATTTTTTCTTTTATGGAATCTTCTATAATCATTACTTGCTTAACAGTGTTAAGTTGAGTATTTATTTTACTGGAACCGCTTTCATGTTTTCCCTTGAAAGTGTATCTACCGTTACATAGTAACAAGTCTGATTGAAAGTATGAAATATGAACCAGCTGTAGTACCTCTTTTGTTGGAAGAGGGAATGAAAAAAAACAAATTAGGAATACTTTCTGCTGTAAAGCGGAAAGGAGAATGGATTGAAACTTCCGTAAAAGACTTCAAACATAAAGTACGTCATTTAGCATTAGGCTTGTACCAACTTGGTGTTAGAAAAGGAGATCGCGTCTCCATTCATTCTGAGAACAGTACTGAATGGTTAATTTGTGATCAGGCAGTTCTTTCACTTGGTGCTGTAAATGTTGCAGTATACACTACTCAACCTGCCGATCAAATCAAATATATTCTTGAGAATTCAGAATCTATTGTTCACATCGTTTCAAACGATGAATTATTCAAAGAAACGAAACCTTTAATAAAAGATATTACATCTATTAAGGCGGTGATTAGTATTCAGCCTTCTTCCCATAAAAAATTAAAATCGTTTGAAGAAGTTATTAAAATAGGAGAAGAGCTTAATTCTGATCAACCTTCTCTATTTGATGAACTAAGAAATGCAATCTCACCTGAAGATTTAGCAAATATAAATTATACTTCAGGAACAACAGGAGTGCCGAAAGGTGTGATGCTAACGCACATGAATTTGGCATCGAATGCAATCGCTTCTCTCGAAAGAATGCCTTTTAATGGAGAGGATTTTGAATCGCCAAAAATTCTTTCATATCTACCATTGGCTCATATGCTCGAACGAATTGCTTCCTATTTGTATATCTGTTCTGGAGCATCCATTTATTATGTGGAAGATGTTCAGGATTTTAGAACCGATCTTGTAACTATAAAACCTATTTATTTCGCCACGGTACCAAGGCTTCTCGAAAAGATAATGACTGGGGTAAAAGTCCGTGGTCAAGAATTCTCTGGTATTAAGAAAAGGCTCTATTATTGGGCAATCAAATTTGCTGAAGAATATGATCCAGAGCAACCTTTAGAAGGGTTTAAAGCAATGCAATGGAACTTTGCAGATAAGTTGGTCTACTCAAAAATTAGAGAAGGAATGGGGGGGAATTTAATTGGAACAACGGTAGGTGGTGCGGCATTGGCACCTAATGTTATGCGTTTTTTTAATGGGATTGGTCTTAAATGCGGGATGGGATATGGTCTTACAGAAACCTCACCTGTAATGACCTCAAGCTTACCCGATGTAATCAGAATCGGATCAGCGGGAAAAGCATTGGAAGATGTAGAAATTCGAATAGCGGAAGATGGAGAGATTCAAACAAAAGGTCCGAATTTGATGAAGGGATACTACAAACTTCCCGATAAAACTGCAGAAGTTATGACTGATGATGACTGGTTTTGTACAGGTGATATTGGACATTTAGATGATGAAGGTTGGTTATTTATAACCGACAGAAAGAAATCGATGTTTAAACTTTCTACCGGAAAGTATGTAGCTCCACAGCCTATTGAGAACGCATTAATTAATAGTGGATTTATCGATCAAGCAATGGTGATAGGTAGCGAAGAAAAATTCTGTGCAGCCTTAATTGTTCCTGACTGGGCAAACATGGAAAAGAGATTTAAACAAAAGGATAAAGTGTTTCCAACTGAGGGAAGAACCACTAATGAAATAATAAATAGAAAAATTCAGCTCGAGGTAGACAAAATAAACAAGAAACTTCCTCATTGGGAACAAATAAAAAAATTCTTACTTCTTGAAACTCCATTTAGTATTGATAAAGGAGAACTAACTCCAAAAATGAGTATAAAGAGAAGTGCTGTAAAACAGAATTATAAGGCTGAGATAGAATCAATTTATAGAGATTAGAGAGGTATTTGAAGATGCAAAATCATCATAAAATTAGAAAAGTAGCCGTACTTGGCTCAGGTGTGATGGGTAGTCAAATAGCAGCGCATTGTATAAATGCAGGCTTAGAAGTACTTCTTTTTGATTTAAAAAGTGATGATTCAAAACGTCCAAATAAAATTGTTGAAGAAAGCATCAATAAAGTAGTAAAAATGAAGCCGGCTCCATTTGCTCTTCCAGAATTTGCGTCTAGAATACAAATTGGAAATTTTGAGGATGATTTCGACAGACTGAAAGATGTGGATTGGATTTGCGAGGTTATTATCGAAAGAATGGATATTAAAAAAGAGATGATGTCTAAGATTGAGGCTGTTAGAAGTTCGCATACGATCGTAAGTTCTAATACCTCAGGACTTCCGATTTCAGAGATTAGTGAAGATTGTGGAGACGATTTCAAAGCAAATTTTTTGGGTACGCATTTCTTTAATCCTCCTAGATATATGAAACTCTTGGAGGTGATTCCAACAAAGTCCACCTCAGATGAAATCGTTTCAAAAATGAAAAGGTTTTGTGAGCGAGTACTAGGAAAAGGAGTTGTAATCTGTAAAGATACTCCGAATTTCATCGCAAATAGAATCGGTGTTTTTTCTATGGCATCTATTATGCCGTCGTTTTTTTCAGGTAGATTTAGAGTGGAGGAAATTGATTTACTTACTGGGCCATTAACTGGATATGCAAAATCTTCTACATTTAGAACAGGAGATATTGTTGGGCTTGATGTAATGGCACATGTATCAAAAAACATTTATCCAATGATTCCTGAGGATGAAATGCGAGAGGTCTTTAATCTGCCTGAAGGTTTTGTAAAGATGGTTTCGGAGGGGAAGCTTGGTAATAAATCTGGTTCTGGTTTTTATAAAAAAATAGAGACGAAAGCGGGAAGAGAGTTTCAAGTAATCAATCCAGAAAATTTTCAATATGAATCACAAAAACCGTTAGAAAGTGAAATTGTTGAAGAAGCAAAGAAGATACGAGAAGCAAAAAAGAGGCTAAAATTTTTAGCGTTTCATGATTCAGAAATCGGAGAATTTGTTTGGGAAACACAACGTAACATTCTTCTTTACTCTGCTAACCGAGTACCTGAAATAGCAGACTTGCCCGAGTCTATAGATCGAGCTGTAAAATGGGGATTTAACTGGGAGCTTGGGCCGTTTGAACGCTGGGATGCTCTCGGAATAGAAGATGTTGTTCAAAAACTTAAAGAAGAAGGTGAGAAAGTCCCAAAACTGATTCTTGAGATGATAGAAGTTGGAGTTACTTCTTTTTACGACGGTGATCAGGTTTATAATCCATTGTCTAAAACCCTGATTGAAAAATCTCCATTTGCTGAGGGTGAGCTGAAGGTTTCTGACATCAGAAAAAGTAGGAAACCATTTTTTGAAAATGATTCAGCTGCTCTTTTAGATATGGGAGATGGAGTTGCTTTATTCGAGTTCAAAACTAAAAACGCCACATTAGGTTCTGAGCTTGTAAGATCTTTAGAAGAATGTTTAAGTTCTGTAGAAAAGTATTTCAACGCATTAGTTATTAGCCATGATGGCGAAAACTTTGCCTATGGTGCAAACTTAATGGAAGCGGCTCAAGCCGTAAAAGAAGGAAAGTTTAAAGATGTTGTTGAAGTAGTAGAAAATTTTCAAAGAACTGCACTGAAGCTGAGATATGCTCCTTTTCCAGTTGTTTCGGCACCTTTTGGAAGAACGCTAGGGGGTGGAACTGAATTCGTTCTTTATTCCGACAAAGTCATAGCTCATCATGAGTTGTATATGGGTTTAGTTGAAGTTGGAGTTGGTTTAATTCCAGCTGGAGGTGGTACTACAGAATTACTGAAAAGAGAAATGGCCAAGCTTAAAGATGATTCAGATCCACTACCGTATATAAAAGAAGTTTTTAAAATAATAGGTTTGGCTAACGTTTCAGATAGTGCCTATAAAGCTAGAGAACTTGGATTCTTACGGGATGAAGATATTATAGTTATGAGTAGAGACCTTCAGCTCAAAATTGCTAAAGAAGAAGCAATTCAATTGGCAAAAACTGGATATCAACCACAAAGTCCAGAAGAAGTTTTAGTGCTTGGAGAAAAAGCATTGAGTGTAATGAAAACTATGCTTTATGTTATGCATGAAGCTCGGTATGCTACCGATTATGATAAAGTAGTTAGTGGAAGGGTCGCTTACGTTCTTTCTGGCGGTGATTTAAGTGAACCTCAAAAAGTACATGAGGATTATTTGTATAAACTAGAAAGAAAAGCAATCATCGAATGCTTGAAAGATGAGCGGACTCATGCTCGTATTGAACACATGCTTAAAACCGGAAAACCATTGAGGAACTAATGTCGAATTCTGCCTATATCGTAGTAGCCAAAAGAACGCCTTGTGGGAAAGCTAACAAAGGATCGCTTCGTTTTACTTACCCAGATACATTAGGTGGGGAAGTTATCAAGGATATATTAAGTGAAGTTCCAAATCTAAACCCCATAGAAATTGATGATGTCATTATAGGGTGTGCGTTTCCAGAAGCATCACAAGGTTTAAACATTGCAAGGCAAGTCGCAATCCTGGGAGGCCTTCCTGATTCAGTTCCGGGAGTAACAGTAAATCGATTTTGTTCTTCTGGTCTACAAACAATTGCCATGGCAGCAGAGAGAATTATGGCTGGTGGGGCAGACGTGATTATCGCAGGCGGTATAGAATCAATGAGTATGGTGCCAATGGGTGGAATTTCATTTCAGCCCAATCCAAGGTTAGTTGATAATCGACCTGAAGTGTACATAAGTATGGGTTTAACTGCAGAAAATGTGGCTAAAAAATATGGAGTAAATCGAGAAGATCAGGATTCTTTTGCTTATCGAAGCCATCAAAAAGCCATTACAGCTTGGGAAAATGGAAAATTTGATAATCAGATTACTACCATTGAAGTAGTTGAAAAGAAAATAAGCTCGGAAGGCGAAATCATAAAAGACCGCATTATTTTTAAGCAAGATGAAGGCCCAAGAGCTGACACATCAAAAGAAGTATTAGGAAAACTAAGACCTGTATTTAAATCTGGAGGTACGGTTACTGCAGGTAATTCATCCCAAATGAACGACGCCGCAGCTGCGGTTTTAGTAATGAGTGAGGCTAAAGTAAAAGAATTAGGTCTTACTCCAATTGCTCGTTATGTCGGATTTGATGTGGCTGGAGTCGCACCAGATTATATGGGAATTGGACCTGTTGAAGCTGTCCCAAAGGTACTCAAAAGATCCGGGTTAAGTTTAAATGATATTGACTTAATTGAATTGAACGAAGCATTTGCTGCTCAAGGATTAGCGGTAATACGAGAACTTGGGTTTAACGAAGAAATCACCAATGTAAATGGTGGAGCAATTGCTATGGGCCATCCTCTTGGATGTACTGGAGCTAAACTTACTACACAGATACTGCATGAATTGAAGTCACGTAAAGCAAAATATGGTTTAGTTACTATGTGTATTGGTGGAGGAATGGGTGCCGCAGGAATTTTTGAAAATCTAAACTAAGAGGAATTATGTTTACAAAGGATACACTTTCCGGTAAAACGATTTTAATTACAGGAGGAGGAAGTGGATTGGGATTAGCAATGGCTAAAGGCTTTGTAAAAAGTGGCGCCAATGTTTCAATATGCGGGAGAACCGAAGAAAAACTCCAAAAAGCTGTTGAAGAAATTAAGTTGGAAAGAGAAGGAGCAGAGGTTCGCTATTATGTGGTTGATGTAAGAGATCATGAATCAGTATCGAAGATGATTGCTATGATAGTTTCAGATTTTGGTTCAATGGAAGGGTTAGTGAATAATGCTGCAGGTAATTTTTTATCTGCATCAGAGGACTTAACACCAGGTGGCTTTAAAGCTATTGTAGATATTGTTCTTCATGGGAGTTTTAATTGTACCCACGCTTTTGGGAATTATTTAATTGATAATAAGAAAGAAGGTTCGATTTTAAATATTGTAACCACCTATGCTGAAAGCACAGGATGTGCTTTTGTATTGCCATCAGCTTGTAGTAAAGCTGGAGTTTTGGCAATGACAAGATCGTTAGCATTTGAGTGGGCAGAATACGGAATCAGAGTAAATGCAATTGCACCAGGTCCATTTCCAACTAAAGGTGCATGGTCTAGATTGGTACCAGATAAAATGATTGAAAAGTTATTTATTAAAAAAATACCAATGAAGAGATATGGAAAGCATGAGGAACTTGCCAATTTAGCAACATTCCTCATTTCTGACCTCGCACCTTATATAACAGGAGAATCAGTTGTAATTGATGGTGGGGAGAGACTTCAAGCGGGGCAGTTTAATTTTATTAATGACTTAATGTCTCGTAAGAAATTAAAAGCTGCATTCAAAGCAATGAAGCCGAAGTAATATTAAAACAACTGGGCTGCTACAACTATTACCAGCATTAGAACTAAATAAGTAACATTAGTTGCTAAAGAAGGTTTATGTAAACCAAACAGGTTCTTATTGATAAAATGTTCTAAACCAAGTTTATAATATCGATTATAAAGACTGTATTTCATAACTATACCTCATATTGTAAAAAAACTCTAAAATTATTTTAAATCGTTAACTTTTTCTTCAAGAGCTACGATTCTATCCTCAAGACGCTTAACCTTAAGTTCATACTGATTTACATGTAGAATTTTTCCGTCTACAATAGTTTCAACCCAAATTTGCTCGCCTTTATCATAATTTGCGGTGGTAACTAAGTCGAGGGTATTTCTATCATATAATTTCCAAATTCCGTGAGGCTTAAATCTCTCGCCGATTCTATAATAATGACCTTCTTGTAAGATATCCCCATCTGTGCTAGTAAAAATTACATCATAATTATTTCCACTTACGTGGGTTACCGTTTTATTATTTTCTGTATTTGTAACAGTATGTTGTGCATTTGTCACAGATATAGACACCACAACTAAAAAACAAAGGGTAAATAATAATTTTTTCATGGCAATACCTCATTAATTTTGCGCCATTCCAATGTTACCAAATTGTTAACACAAAGTAAAATTAATATTACCTTATTATTTCTTAAGTATTACTAAAACTGTTTTAGGCGCTGTTCAACTTTTTCTACATAGGTAGCAAGTCGTAACGCATCATAGCTGGTATATGCAGTTTGTTTATTTAATTGAATAGATTTAAGAAACAACAAAGCAGCTTTTTCAGCAGCAGTTGCAGGGTCAAATACTTGTTTTTCGAAGTAAAGCCTGTTGTTTTCATTAATACGACCAAGTTTAATCGTTTGTGTTGGGACTATACACTCCAGAATATCTTTTTTATTTGAGATAATTCGTTTATGATAATTCTCTGATGCACCTGCGTATACATTAATCGAAGCAGAAGCACCACTATCAAATCGTAGAAAAAGATGAATAATGATAGGGTTGTTTTCTGTTAGGCTAATTTGTTTTGCCTCGATATGGTGTATTCCGCTATCTATCCATTTCAAACACAAACCTAATTCATCAATCCATAGATGTCGAAACTCATTTTCTGCATCAACAAGTTGGTTTCGGTTGATTTCTTTTTCTATATGAATAAATCCCGGACGTGAAATTTTATCCATCATCCATTGAGTAGCAGGTGCCAATGTAGGCCAATGGGCAAGTTGTACTATAACGCCAGCCTCTTTAGAAGCTCTATGAATTTTGTCTAGTTTAGATGTGTTGGTTGGGGGCTTTGCGATAAAAAAACAATTAAACCCTCTTTGTATTCCTTCCAGTAAAGTATCTAGATTTTGAGGAGACTCATCTAAGATTAGGCAAGCATCAACATGATCTAAATCGGATATAGATGAGACCAGATCCACTTGGCGAACAATACTGTGCGGTCTGAGATGGCCTTCCCAAGCCAAACCACGAGTTGAGTCCCCAACAATTCCAACATTCATAAGCGTAAAATTTAATTACGCTTAAAATGCACATGGAGCTTCAAATTTACAATAGTATAAATATAAGAAGTAGCGCCTTAATCAGGCATTACAATCGCTAAGATAAAGTATGCGAGTATAGTAAAGCCATACATAAACGCAAATATGATGAAAAGTATTCGTACAATCGTAGGATCCCAGCCTAAGTATTCTGCCAAACCGCTGCAAACCCCAGCGATCATTTTGTCCTTTCTTGATTTTCTTAATTTAGCAGGCATAAAAACATGTTTAATTGAATTCGAGCGAAGGTTACGAAACTATAAACAAGTTGTTACAAAAAGTTTTGTTAAAAAAATCTGACTAAATATTAAGGAACTAATTACATATAAAAACTCATTCTGAGAACATGAAATACAGAGCATATTTATCAGAGATAGACAAAAGAATCCCAAAGCCAGATATCACAAAGCACAAGAGTGCAATTTTTATTTTGCATGATCAGTTGAACCTTGAAGTATGGCCAGAATGGATTAAAGATGAGAAGCCACTTTTTATTTTTATTGAATCACAGGAAAAAGGTGAATCCCTTCCTTATCACAAGAAGAAGCTTATTTATGTATTGAGTTCGATGCGCCATTTTGCGTTAGAGTGTTTCGAGAATGGGTATCCAGTTCTATACGAATCAACGGAAAAGCATTATAATGACAGTTTGAAAACTATTTTAAGTGAGAATAAAGAGCTTGATCTTACTTTTATGACGCCATCAGAATGGGACTCAAGGGAAAGATTACGATTCATAAAAAAAGAATTTATAGATAGAGTGGAAGAGGTTCCCAATACTTTCTTTTTAGCTGATATAAATACATATAAAAACAAGATTGGGACTGGGTATAGAATGGAATATTTCTATAGAGATATGCGCCGTAAAACCGGCTATTTAATGAATGGCAAAGATCCGGAAGGAGGAGAGTGGAATTATGATGATAAAAATAGAAATAAGCTCCCTAAAAATATCACTATTCCGAGTAGAGCTTCGACTGAGGTTGATGAAATAACGCAAGAGGTATTTAAGCTGGTTAAAGATGAATTTTTAGATCACTTTGGGGAAATTGAAGATTTCGATTATGCAGTAACCAGACGTCAAGCTCTATATAGGCTCAATGAATTTATCGAAGAATGTCTTAATGATTTTGGACCGTATGAAGATGCAATGGCAACAGGAGAGTCGATTCTCTTTCATTCACATCTTTCTTTATATCTGAATAATGGCTTAATAATGCCAAAAGAGATATGCAATAAGGCTGAGGAAGCGTATCAAAATGGAAACGCAAGATTAAATTCAGTAGAAGGATTAATTAGACAAATTATAGGTTGGCGTGAATTTGTAAGAGTGTACTATGAAGCGATGATGCCTGAGGTTCGAAATGTAAATCATTTTAATTTTGAAAAATCATTACCAGAAATTTATTGGTCAGGAGATACAAAGTTACACTGTGTGAATGAATGCTTAAAACCAGTATTAAAGAATGGTTATTCCCATCATATACCTCGGCTAATGATTTTAAGTAATTTCAGTAATCTTACAGAAACCGACCCAAGAGAACTTAACAAATGGTTTTGGCTGGCATATATAGATGCATACGAGTGGGTAGTTTTACCAAATGTTTTGGGGATGTCTACCTTTGCGGATGGAGGAGTTCTGGCTTCAAAACCATACGTGGCGGGTGGAAATTATATCAACAAAATGAGTGATTACTGTAAAAGTTGTTCCTATTCTGTGAAAGAGAAAGTTGGAGAATCTGCTTGCCCTTTTAATTATCTATATTGGAATTTTGTGGATGAACAGAGAGAAACATTTTCTGAAAATGGTAGATCAAACTTTATGGTGAACATGTTTGATAAGAAATCGGAAGAAGAGAAGCAGCAAATAAAAGGAGATAGCAAGAAATTCATAGATGATATAAAGAGAGTGTAGCTTTTAGAGACAGTGTTTTACTCTAACATTTTTATGTCATATCCACGTCATGGAAACTGAGTTAGATTCTTCTATCAATCAAAAAATAGGAGGGGATATGAAACGCTTTATTTACGCCATCATTTTTTCAATCACATTTACTACCATAAGTATTGCCCAAGCTTTTAATTTTGATATTGGTTTTGCTTTGGGTTCTCCAATGGGAAGTTTTCAGCAATCATTAGATAGAAATTCATATGGACTTGATATGGGAGCTACCTATCAGATTGCAAATTCACCCATACATATCGGAGGTGGGCTGGTTTATCAGAACTTTGGGTGGACAGAACGATCAGAATATTTTAGCCCAGATATTCAAGAAGTGAAATTAAGAGTTAGAACAACGAACAACATGTTAACCCCTCATTTTTTAATGAGAATAGAACCAAATATGGGAGTAATTAGTCCTTTCGTTGAGGGAATAATTGGTTTCAACTATTTATATACAGAAAGTTCAGTTTTAGATGATTGGGCTGAAGATGAAATAGCGAGTTCAGTGAACTATGATTCATATACCTCGAGCTATGGAATAGGTGGCGGCATGAAGTTCAGGCTTTATGAAGGGTATGATTCTGATGGTGATTTTATCGGTGTTTCAATGATCTTTAAAATGAAATATATGTTAGGTGGAGAAGCTGATTATTTAAAAGAAGGCGGTTTGATCAGAAATCGAAGAGGTATTGATTATGATATATCTAGATCTCGAACAGATTTAACTACATTTAATGTAGGCATTGTTTTTAGTTTTTGATTTTATATAAGTGGAATGAGAAATCTTCATTATCGGTTTAGTTATACTATGCCAAACGATATGAAGAATATTAATAGCTACCGAAAGTTTAATAAGAATAACAAGAAGCCAAATGAAAATGGAGACTATGTGCTCTATTGGATGCAAACAAACCGCCGGTTTCAATATAATTATGCTCTTGAATATGCCGTTGCTTGGGCTAATAAACTAGAAAAACCCCTTTTAATCTATGAAGGATTAAATGTAAACTATCCTTGGGCTTGTGATCGTTTTCATACTTTTTTGATGGAAGGTATGAAAGAGAACTTGGATTTTGCTGAATCTGAAAATTTAAATTTTTTCAGTTTTTTAGAACCTAATGATGGAGATGGAAAAGGTTTATTTTATTCGTTAGCAGAAAAAGCATGCATAGCAATATCAGATGAGTTTCCAGTATTTATAATAAAACATCACAATGAGTCCGCTGGAAAGAAATTAGAGATACCATTCATAACTATCGATTCAAATGGATTAATTCCCTTAGGCGTTACAAACAAAGATCCGTACTCGGCGTATCTATTCAGAAAAATAATGCAAAAGCATTTTATAGAGGCATTTACTAATCCTCCTCAAAAAAATCCATTAGACGAACTAGCAAATAAAGAGTCTATTAATTTATCCGAAAAGTTTTTGAGTAAATATCCAAGGGCTGATGAATTCTTATTCAACATATCTGAAACGGTATCAAAACTTAATATCAATCATCAAGTAGGTGTAATTGATTTGAATGGAACCCGAAAAGCCGCTTTAGGAAAGCTTGGACATTTTATTGGGCATAGTTTGATGGAGTATGATGAAAAAAGGAATCACCCGGATGAGAAGAAAACAAGTGGTTTGAGTCCATGGCTACATTTTGGAAAAATAAGTGAATATGAAATCGTAAAAGCGGTTCTTGATCATCAGCCAGATGATTGGGATTTGGATAGTATTACACCTAATGGAGGAAAGAATGCTGGTTTTTTTAATGGAAACCCAAATATTGAAAGTTTTCTTGACGAAGTGATTACTTGGAGGGAAGTTGGATTCCATTACGCTCATCATCGACCTGATTACGATCAGTTCGAGAGTTTACCAGACTGGGTGCAAAAAACGATGGATGAACATCGGAATGATAAACGTGAATATATATACTCGATAGAAGAGTTTGAGCAAAGCAAAACACACGACGATTTATGGAATGCGGCTCAAACACAACTCCGAGAGGAAGGAATTATTCATAATTATTTGAGAATGTTATGGGGGAAAAAAATAATTGAATGGACACCAGACTACAGAACTGCACTTGATTATCTCATCGAACTAAATAATAAGTACGCAATAGATGGGCGTGATCCTAATAGTTATTCGGGTATATTTTGGGTGCTTGGAAGGTTTGATAGAGCTTGGCAAGAACGAGAAGTTTTTGGGAAATTACGTTATATGACTAGCGAAAGCACTCGAAAGAAAGTTCGATTGAAGCAATATTTGGATAAATACGGAACACAAAAGAGTTTGCTTTAAGTTTTGAAACCAAACCGCAAAAATTGAGATTCAAAACTACAACAAATTAGATTTTATTAAATAATCTAATTGACGTTAAACTTCATATATAATAGTCTCACATTGCGCGTGAGAACCATGTATCATATTAATGGCTCGCTGGAGTACAAAAGTGTTAGCCTTACCCTCTACAGGAGCAACAAATCCTGTAGTGAACTGCCCACCAAAGTCTATCTTATCAATTAACTTAAAGTTTGGACTTGTTGAGATCGGATCATCGATTTCAAAAACTAAAAACTCTGTAGCTCCCCAATCGTAGTAGATGTTTACCTCTTCACCTAAGCTATTGTTGATCGTTCTTGTGCCTCGATTGGAGATAATCAAGTAAGCAATATCTGTAGTCGGATCGTTGTCTTTCCAAACCATCGAACCCTCAACTCGATAAGAGTTGGGTGATGCTACATGTACCGAATTGAAATCACCAGGGCTCAAGTATCTAGCGGATGCAGTTTGAACCATCCACCGAATTGTACAAGGGCTAAATTTATTTGTCTCTGCTTCATCATCTCCTTGATCTGCAACCTCATCAACTTTATCTATAAACGCAGTAAGTAATTTTGCGTTACTTGGAAATGTGTCTACCTCAAAAATTACGCCGGTAAAGGGATATCTTTCAGTGTCTGCAGCACCATCCACGCATTTAATTCCTCCAGCTGCATCGGTAGGGAAATTGCCTTCCTGCGCTGTACTAAATCTCGGAGTTTGATTAGTTCCCAGCGCAGCATTCGAGTTTGCAGCCACGTATTTAAGTGAATACCACTCGCCAAATGAGCCGCGATTTGGATAAAATATAGCGGCAGCAGTCCCTGTCCAATCCAAATCACCGCTTGCCGAAGATGCTACGTTTCTACGACCCCAGGCTACACAAACAATTTCTTCGTCATTTTTATCAACAGTCTTAAAAAGCCGACGTGGATAATACGCAGTTTCTTGAGCAATCAAATCTACTGTATGAGAGGTTGAAGGGCTACCGGAATCGATGTTCTCTATATCCTTAATCCGATAGACTAAAGCCGAATTATTAACTTCATAGGTATCTTCTACATCATATCCTCTAGTTAAAAGTAGCAACTCTCCATTATCTAAAGAAACACCATGACAATAAGTTACTGAGGCGCTTGCCTGACATGGATTATATGAGCTTGTTAAATTATCGAAGTTGCCAAGTGGTGCAAATTTAACCTCCATAATTGGACGCACGTGCTCACAATTTGCAACAACAATTCCATTAGGATGCGAGAAAATCGCTCCTCCATAATGATATTTTTCATTCCAAAAAGCTCCTGTAAACACACGGCCCCAAGGCTCTCCATCAATCGATAGATAGGAATCACCGCTGTAAATCTCTTTATGTAATTGGTAATGCTTACCATCATAAACACAAGCAACAGGGTTGCAATGAGTGTATGAGCCCTGATCTTCGACAATCCCGCTAAATGGATCTGCTATTCTAATTATAATTCCATAAAATTCTGTTGCATCACCAGATCCATCCAATTCAACATCGTAAACCCCTGCGGTTGCGATTTCAAAAATCTCTCCACTCTCATAATACGAAGAGGTTAAGTTTGAGAGCCCTAGCTTTGAAAAAGTCCGGGTCTTTGTAGTAGCTCCAACGGTAATATCAACATCGTCATTATCATCAGAGTTGGGAATTATAGCGCCAACAGCAATACGGCCAGCGGGCAAGAAAATTTTGGTTTTATAGGTACGTAGCGTCGCATCTTGTAATTCAATGTCATCTGCTGATATGATATAAGGAGTCTTATAAGTTGGGCTTGGAATATTTTTTTTATACAATTCATGGGAAATTGTTTCTACCCTATGCCATCTTCCTACGCCAGTATATCCGACTACAATTGATTTCACCACATTTATACCGTCTTCACATATAATCGAATCTTCATCCCAATAGTATTCACCACCTAATCCATCTCGTTTTTTAAACCCATAAGAGATGCTTAAGGTAAATTCATCGTATAAAGGGAGTTTTGATTTTAATGCGTCAATTGAAGCGACCTCTCTAGTTGTATTTAATGGGATGGTCGGCATAAAGTCTTCCCAAGTGCCACTTTCTAGCCTTAACAGCTGCAAAAGTGAATTATTTGGAATATAGTAGGATATATCATTTTCCACGGCACCAGATGTGCCAGGAATAGAGCTAAGATCATCTCCTAAAATACGTGGAAATGTAACTGGTGCTAATGCTACCGATGCATTTATAGTGGCTTGTACTTGTTCATCATTAGTTTCAAGCGTTTGGATAGCGAAATTAGCCGCATCCAGCACAGTTTGAACTGAACTTTTTTTCATTAATTCTTGTGATTCACTAGCCATTGTTTGATTCCATTATAATTGATTCAATTGTAAAATATTTGCTACCAACTTTAATCTTGGTAGTTAATTCAGTCGTAAATTCAGCCGGTTCATAGTTTGATATTTTAAGACCTAAACCATCACCAGTTTCATCAGTTAAAATAAAGCCAGGGATTGGTGTTCCTGAATCATCTTGAACAGTTTTAGGATTAAACCAGGGTAATAATTCAAGAAACTCTGAAGCGGTATAAACCTTGCTTTTAAATCGCAAAACAACACCTTCATTAGGCGATGGATTTGAACTATTTAATAAGCTTTTTAGATGGGCTACTTTTAATCCGTTTTTTGGGCTTTCTTCTAATTCATCATTTAAAAATCTAACACTATATGATTTATAGTATCTACTATCAGAATAAAGATAACTAGGAACCTTTAATTCTACACTTTTTGAAACCAACAATGGAGTTAAATCCATTCTGTGGTTTTGATAAGCAAGCTGAAATTCTAGTTCAAAAAGTCTATTTCCATTTCTTTCGTTAAATGTAGGATCTCTATAATCATCGCTTCTTTTTAACACTCTTCGAATAATTGAATATGGCTTATCTGGTGAATTAGGGCGCTCTAGTGTTATCGTTTTTGTACTATTATCTGGCATGGTACAAACCACATCAACATGACTTAAGATGTAAATTTGAAAATCACTCACGGCGTATATTCCCCTACATATTGAGCCTTCAAACCAATCATATATCTGTCGGGGTTTGGATGGGATTCTTTGATCAGATAGCACTTATTTATTCCATCTTTAACCGTCCAAAAATACCCCCCAATTGAAGCTGTTGGATATTTATCTATACTTACTTCGATGCTCCAAATAAAGGTTGGATATGAAAAGCTTTTAGCAAAATTCTGAGTTTGTGTAATAGGATCAGGAATAAAATCTGATAGATCTAAATCACCCGGAAAAGAATCATGTTCAGGTGAATATCGAAATACCGGAAGATCTGGATGATCATTAGAGCCGGGTACTCCTAAATTTGAGGATCTATAATTACCCAGCGTGATGGATGAATTTCTTAAAGATGGTTTGGTTAGAATTCCATCTTTTGAAACATTCTTTTTATAGGTTGTTTCTGAAGAAGTATTGTTGATTTCTAAACGATCATTATAGCTTATGGAGTAGCTTTCAAAGCCTTGGTCATCTTCTTCATTTCCAAGTGGTGTTATATCTTCAATCTTAATTTCAAAAGCACCCGGTGGTAAAGCTCCTGGTAAATAAGATTCGTGTAAAAGTCGATCCTGATAAACAATTTTGCCCTTCTCATTCACAAATAAATAAGAATTGGTTTGCATGGCCAGATTTACAAGAATATCACCAATACTATTATCTAACCATGAATATTGGGAAATGTCTGAGAAGAAGACATATTTAAAGTTACCAGCATTTGAAAGCTCAAATACTGAGGGATCATTTTCATTATCTAAATAAAATGAATAGAATAACCGTTTTTCAATTGATAATGTAGTAACTGATAAAATATCAATATGACTTACATCAACCAATGGATCCGAAAGTTGAAAATCAATATCTGGAAGTCCAGAACCAGCATATCTAATACCATGAACATGATTAAACCCTAAAAAATTATGATCATCATTATGTAGAAGTATATCTTCATCAAAGCCAATATTGTAGTCAAAAATACTTACATCAATTAAATCATCTATTGTAAAATCAGTTCCTGATTTATCTTTAAAAAATCTACCTCTTTGTAGTACGGTATATTCATCTTCTTCAATATTCGAATTATCAGCATGCCAAATATTTAAACCCCAATTTATTAAAAGTGAATGTTGATCCGATCCATTTGTACCATATAGGGTACCTTTAAATATTTCAATAATTGTAAAAATTAATTGGTCTCCAATATTTATAAAAACAGATCTAGGAGATTCAAAATATTCTTCAGTAACACCAACCGTATATGTCCAACTATTAATATCAGCTATACCTAAATGATCAAGAAATTCATTAGTAAGTATTTTCTGAACTTCTGGATCCTGAAGCATTTCAGCTTCAGTTTCATAAATTGGAGTTATTGTAGCCTGAACACCTAAGCGAATTTTAGAAAGTGAAATTGCATTACCTTCCAAATCTAAGCCATCTACTAAGGTGTAATTATCAACGGATGTATTGCTTACAGGGACTTGCTTCAATTGCTCGAATGAAAACTCCTTTAGCATAGTTGCATTCGAATCAAGTAAAAACTCAATAAGACTCTTAAAAGTTACCTGAACCGTTGCATTCCATTTATCTGGTTTCTTACCACTAAATACACCTATATATTCCATTCCGGTTATTTCAACAGCTATTTTGAAGAATAACTGAAAAGGGATAGTTGCACCTTCAGCAACTGAACGGCTTTGAGATTCAAACCAGCTTGTTGGGTACTTTTGATTTCCATCAGAATCAAAGTTTTCAAGCGTAAATGATCCTTTATCTACTTTAGGTTCTCCGGGCTTACCTGGTTCAATTCTAAAGCTTGGAAGATTGAGTTCTCTTATATCTGAATTAAGGATTTCATTGGTACAAGCATCCGGGTATTTACCATAATAAATTCTATACGTTGGATCCATTAGTTACCACCTCGTACATATCCATTCGTTCCGGTTGTATCTAATTCTTCTTGGCCTTTAGCAACTATATTTCCAAAGCCATCTACTATTTTAATTTCACGTACTTCTTTTAATAATGAACTGTTATTTATTCCAGTTGAACGACCTGTTTCAACGGGTGTATTTCTGCCTGAAGGAGTAGAAAAAGATGGTTCACCTGTAGAAGATCCAAAATCTCTAAATGAAGTACTCTGAGCAGAATTAGAAGATCCCGAACTACCAAATTTGGTAGCTGCTATTTTTGCTATTTGAAGACCTCCAGCAATACCAACCGCACTGGCATCAATAAAGTTTTTAGGTGGTGGTGAACTTGCCAATGCTTTGGTTACTCCAAGGTAGGTATTCACACCAGCTGAAGAATAACTGGCAGCCTTATCAATCTCAAATCTACGCTTGGCATTTTTTTCACTTTCACCAACAATTACAGCACCTATCCCAACTAAAGAGCTGCTTAAGGTACTGGCAAAATTTAGCTTGGCATCATAAACATCTTGTTCAAAACGATACTTTTCATCGGCTACTTCTTTCTCTAGTTTCTTTTTTTCATCCGCCTCTTTTTGGGCGATTTGAACACTACGATTGGCATACTCCTGGGTAATTAATTCAAGGGCCTCTTTGCGCTGTCGCTCACTGATTAATTCATTATTCCGGATCTCTTCAATCTTCGCCTGTTTTTCTACTTCCAAGGCTTTTAACTCATCACCCGTTGAACGAGCAACCGCAATACGCATGGAAGATAAACGGCTTTCAAATCGTTGCCTTTCAGAGTATGTAGTTTCTAAATTCTTGGCGTATTCTCTTTGCTGTTGTTCCTGGTATTTCTTGTATTCAGAAAGCGATTCAGTTTGGAAAGTGTCCATTTCCGTGCTTTCGGGATCTTCTATTTTAAAATCCTGAAGCTTTTGATCGAGATCATTTAATAGTTTTTCACCCTGTAAAAACGATTCCTGAAGCTCTTTATCAATGATGGTTTGAAGAGGTCTAAGTAAATCTGGTTGAGCTATTTTATTTTCAAGAAGTTCAATTTCATCAGCAATAGATTCCGCTAACGATTCATAATATTTTTTAATCTCTTTTTGATCAGTAGCTAAATCAACAGAAGTGATGTTTCCATAACGATCAAAATTTGTACGCCCTTCAGATGTAGCCTGACGAATTTGGCCTTGGGTTAAATTCTTTGGATCCGTTAATTCTTTAATTTCTCTTAGTCGATCTTTAACATCTTCTTCTAATCCACCGCTAAGGGTTCGAAGTGCTTCTAAATCACCTTCCACATTAAAAAAGCCACTACTAGTAATTCCATTAATTTCACTAATCTTTTTCTGGATTTTTGATATGTCTGATACCACCTGATCGGTTTGTTCGCTCCAATCTTTCATTTCTTCTTTTGAATCAAAAAATCCAGATTCCAATAACCCTAAACCCGTGGTTACTGCTGTGATCCCAACAACAATACCAGTTGGGCCAAGCATGGATGCACCCACTCCTTTAATCAACCCACCAAAGCTTCCAAATTGACGGTAGGCATGAGCGCCAATGTTTGCAGCTTGTTCCAGGTTGTTACCCAAGCCACGTATGCCATATTGAGCATCAGAAGCACCACGAGAAAGTTCAACTAAAAGATTGGAAGCTGAAGAGTTTGCTTTGTTAAAATCTTTGGTGGGCTTAGTCGTATTTGGAAGCTGTTTACCAGTATCATTTAAGAGTTTTTTATACTCTTCGATCTCTTTATTTAGTCGCTGAACTTCTTTTTCTTGCTTGTCTAAATCACCCGTGGTTGTAACAATCTCTGGCTTGCCTTCCACATCAAACCGGATGGTATACAATAATTGTTGTTGAAGGGATTCAGACATTATAGATCTTCTGTTGCTATTCGGTTTTGTTCAGCTGCCCACTCTAAATATTCTTGCGGGCTTAATTCATATTCAATCGTTATCGCTTTTTTAAAAGCCTCTTCAAACTTGTGTTGTTCTTCAAAAGGCTTTTCACTCTTACTTGCAATGAATGAAGCCATGTGCACATCTAACTCATTGCACTTTTGTTGAACTACATCTTCCCCTTTTACAAAGGCACGGCTTCTTATTTGCCACAATTCCAATCTTTCAAATTCAGTCCAGGAAACTTCAAGAAGTACCGATAAACGGTACATCAATTCTTTGAGTGTTAATCCTGGCCTTGCTCTTTCTCCTGGTTGTTTAACGGATCGAATTTTTCCCCGTTCGGGCGTTTCCATTGGATCAGGTTGGTGCCACGCTCTGGCAATGAAATAGTACTGCCAGAGCGTTTGATAAAAACGGCCATCACCTGGGGAATAATGACATCCGAATTCATACAATGAGTAAGTACTTCACGCTGGTTTTTATACCTTTTTGGAAGCTCACCAACCAATTCAATAACAGAGCTTAACCGATCTAAATTTTTGGTATAAACTTCTTCATTAAAAGCATTGAGTTGTTCAATATGAGCCGTTTTTTTTATGGCTGGCACATCCACATCACCATTTGGTTTTAATGGCAATTTGTGCTTTTTGATGTAGGCTTGCTTCTTTTCAAATACCTCTTCAATTGCCATTTGTAGATACACCTGGGCTGGCACTGCATGATCAACCAGCTTAAAAGTATTTATCTCTTTAGTTACAGCGTTTTGCAGCTCCAGATGTATAGCTTCGTTGGTTGCTTTCATGGCTTATACGTCTGTTTTACCTTCAATAATGTAGTACAACCCATCATCAACCACTTCAGCATGAATAGCCTGATAAGCAGTTACTTCAGCAGCTTCCAGTAAGGTAGAATCAAATCGAAGCGTTTGGGAAACCTGAGAATTATTTAACGGAATATCCCCTTCATTGGAAGCTGCCACAACCTTTTGAAATAGGATGTACAGCGTTTTTCCATCACCTAAATTTACAGGTAATTCCATGAGCGCAACAAACTTGGTTTTAGTAAGCGTACTAATCGCTTTTAAGCCTGTCATTCCAGTTGCGTCATTATCAGCTGCAATGCTTGTGGTTTGATCTGTTTCCACATCATCCACATTGCTTTGACCTCTTGAAAGGGCTTGAATTTGTACTTCCCAACGTCCCATGTTTATGGAGAACCCAGCGCCCATTGCTTTCCGCAAGCGATCAGCCAACACTTGCAATCCACTGGTAGATCCTTGCTCAACAAAATCTACATCTTCAGCTGATAAATGAAGAATAGCATCTGTTTCGGTTCGGCTTGGCACCAAATACTTACTAGCATGGGCTTTTAAATCAGCAATGGAATCAATAGTACCATCAACTACAGATTCATGATCTGCGAGGTAAATAGCTTTTGGGCGTAACGTTCTTCTAATTGTTGTCATTATTTTATGATTTGAAAAATTAAGGTTGCGATACCAATAGAAAGTGTTAATACAGCACCAGCCGCTGTTACCATTTGAAAAATTGTAGGTCGTGAATTAAGTTGTTCTTTCAATGTACTATTTTCAGCTTCAAGCTTATTAATACGAGATTCAAAGCGCAGTGCCTTATCAATTTTTTCGTTCAAATTGTTAAACTTTTCATCCAAATATCGTTTAAAATCTTCGTTCACTTCTTCGGGCATTTATCTCAAGTTTAAAGATGCTGATGAATTCCAAATGCAGCTCTTAATATTTTGACAGCTTCACCCGGTGTAATTTTTTTACCACCTTCACTTTCTTTAGAAGTTGCTTCAACTATTACGGGTGCAACAGCCTGAATTCTAGCTTCAATAAACTTCTTAGTACCTGGCTTCTTCACAAATAAACCCACTAAAAATGTGAGTACTCCAGTAATAATGGTAATAGTAAGTTCTAAAGGGATTGCTGAAATAATATCCATCTGGTCTTTTCCTTCAATAAGAGGTTGTAGATTAATTCCGGTGAAAAGCCCAAATCCACCTATTCCAATGGCAAGTACCGTTTCACCTATTCGGGTGCTAAAAATTCGTTTTGCACCGTTACTAATTCGCTTTAAAAAAGGCTCTTTTTTTGTAGGTGGTAATGGGTGTGTGTATTCTGGAAGGGTTTTAGATTCTAAGTCTTCTAATCCTTTTGAAACTATTTTAGCCATCCCGCCAGTAAGGGTAATATCATTTAATTCAAGCGCTGCTGTTTCAAGTCCTATTCCCCATGATATACGTTCACGGATATCAACCATTGAAACTAAATTTCCTGGGCACGTTTTATTAGCTCCTGTTTCCCTATGCCCTAATACATGCTCAACTGGAATAGAATATTGAGCCATTATTGATTGGCAAAGCTCCACTAATGGCTTGAGTTGGTAAATGTCTAACTCTTCAACATCGTGATGCCCAGAAAGGCAAATTCCAACGCTTTTATGGTTCATTGCCATATCTTTACAATGGGCACCAACCTTAAACATTGGTCTTCCAATTTCAACATCCCCATTTTTTCTAATCACAAAATGATATCCAATATCATCCCACCCATTTTCTTGAACATGAACTCTTCGTATATCTTCAACGGAAGGATCCCCTTGCCAAGCGGCTGTATGAATAATGATATGTGAGGTTTCTTTGCGCTTCATTTGATAAGTGTTAAAAAAAGGCAGTCAATCAATGACTAACTGCCTTTTCATCAGAGGTAACTTAACTAACTACTATGAGGTAGTTTCTTCTTCAGCTTCTTCAGCTGCAATTCCTTCTTCAATCCAAGCATCAATTTTAAGCCATAAATCCGATTTATTATCATCCGATTCAAAAGGAATGTCTTGTTTCGTCATGAATGCTTGCAGCTTTTTATTGGTAGCATTCTTAGCTGGCAACTTAATCACATCTTCTTCTGGTGCTTCAGGTACTAAATCTGGGCAAGAATAACCCCAAGTAGCTACAAGCTCTAATGCTTCTTCTTTAGTTGCTGTACCTTTTCCTTTGGTAAACAGCACCCCATTTCGAACGCCGTTATACTCTTTGTTTGGCGTAAATACTTCAAATTTCTTTTCTTCTTTACTCATGATATTCCTTTGGGTTTTGAAAACTACCAGGAACCGCATTGTTCCTGGTAACTTCTATTTTTAGAGTTTTGAGTTCGATGATTACGGTGCAGTTATTTCAAGCGCCCACGCTTTACTTTGTACAAGCGCACGATCATTTTGCAATACAAGAGCTGCATCCATATTAATATTGTTTATATGCTGATTACCAACTTGCCCAGCGTAACGACCTACCAAACCTTTACTAGTAAGTACAGTAAGATCCGAGCGCTCACCCCATCGTACAAAGAAGTACGAAGAAGAAGTGGTGTTTTCACCAGATACAACTTCAGAGTTTGGAAGAATATCAGTACCATTCGTTTTTAAGCCAGCATCACGAACAATTATATTTCCAATCATTTCAAGCTCATTACCAAGCTCATCTTTACTTAAACGGTAGTAACCAAGTTCTTTTGCAATTGATAACCATCTAATCTTATGAAGGCCATTCATATATACATGAGTAGCTCCACCTTTGATTGATCTGGCACGTTGTTGGAAATACTCATACGCTTCCTGTTGCTTCTTCCGATTTGCATCAGAATTACCAAGTGGCAACACGATGGAAGCAGCCGGGGAAATAGTATTAGGTGCCGTAACAAGATTACGCATCCCATCAAATTCAGTGGCTTCAGAACCTTGATCACCTTCAAAGAATTTTTCCTGAAGAACATACCCACGTTCAATAGCTTCTAATTTTGTTTGATACGCTAATTCTGGTGCCACATCTTCATTACGATCTTCTAAAATCACATCCACTTTGGCATCAAACGAAACAATGCTTTTACCAGTGCTTTCGTATGTTCTTGAACCAGCAGTTGGATTGTTCGCAGCATTCAACGCTCTAAATGTTGCAGTATCTGAGCTTTCAGAAGCCTTTTTAACATTATCAGAATTACCTGTTTTAGAATAAAATTCTGCATCCAACAGAATAGGGCAAGTTTTCATTAATCCTTCCAGAGCTAAAGCCGTGATAGGATCGTTCGGGGAAATTTGGGCGAGTTTCATAATATATTTAAGTCTATTTTTTTTGTTATTTGCCCATTAACCCAGCAATATGCTCGGTAGCGGCTTCAATTTTGTTTACCTTCACATCAGAACCTTTAGAAGGATCAATTCCTAGTTTACCAGGAACCGCACCATTCACTTTCATAGCATCCAGTTCTGTTTTAGTACCTTCATAATCTGCCTTAGCAGCATTCAAGTACACATTCTTTTGAGCTGGTAAGATCTTACCAGATGCAATAGCTCCCTCAACCAATGCATTCACTTTAGCTTCTGCATCAGATTGTTCTTTTTCATCAAACCGTTGGTTCAATTTCTTTGCCCATTCAGGCATTTCATCTTCAGAAGAATTCGTATTGGGAGCTTCCACTTCCTTCTTAGGTGGTTTTTCCTTTTGCTTATTGGTATTCAAAATAGCAGTGTTAATTTCTTCTTCAGTGGCATCTTCGGTTAAGCCTAATGCCTCTAAGGCTTCTTTATTGAGCTTCATACTAGTGGTATCGTTTTCTTGATGTAGGTTCCGAAACTCATGGTTATCATGCGAACCGAAGGTTGAACGGTTGCCAATTGCGTGAATTTCATTTTGGTTGAAGTAAGGGGTGTTGGTAAGGGCGCAACTAATGAATTTTGCACCCACTGATTTCCCTTTTTTATCGAAAGATTCGAGTATATAAACAGGGCTAAAGTAGCGGTATTCCCTGTTTTCGATATGCTCGGTAGCGGTTGGAGTGAACTCTGGATATTTAACATATAATCCATCGTCTTTTGCCTTAAGCTTATTGATCCATCCAGCTGCTTTTGTGCTGTTCCAGATTGATTCATGATCCCAATCGATGAGAATATCGGTTGACTGCTTTTTGAAGTTTCTAACCATTTCTTTGATATGGTCTGAGGTAACTTCGTGTCCACCGTTATGATGTTCGGGGAACTCTCCGATGGGGATGATTTTAATCCAACCGTCATTAGCGGAATCAACATCAACAGCATTACTATACATTTTAGCTTTCGCATTTTTATCTCCAAAAATTTTGTTAAGAAATTGGCGCATTTCATTGATTAATTCGTTGGGTTGAAAGCTACACCGTACAAAGAAGGGAGAAAAGAAAAAGCGTTCCATATAGTTATATAGAACGCTTTTTGAGAGAGTTACGGCTTCAAAATCTTAGTTTTGGATGGCAATATAAATGCAGAACAAAAATTGCACTTCAAAACACGGGCTTTTGCCTGTTTCGAAACACAACTTAAACAAATTTCATGATCAACGTAAAGAAAAATATTGGGCAAAGTCGTGTAAGCTTTTCACCATCATTTTATAAACGTGCCTACGATGCGTTTAAAAATGGGAGTCATCGAGAGTTGATTTCCATGATGAAAGAAGCCGAAAC
The DNA here is from genome assembly GCA_040222455.1 of Balneolaceae bacterium. Taxonomy (GTDB): domain Bacteria; phylum Bacteroidota; class Rhodothermia; order Balneolales; family Balneolaceae; genus RHLJ01. The sequence continues at coordinate 507,826 of JAVKDD010000020.1, forward strand.
AGATACGTTGATAACTGGATGCTTAAGTGGTAGGCAAGCTGGCTACCAGCAAATGCTGAGTTTTGAGCCGTTCGATCCTGATAACGATCAAGACAAAGAACGGGCTGAATGGTTCCAGAAAGTATTCAAGAAGCTTAAACAGCGAACCCTGTTCAAGGCCATCATGAACGCCAAGAAATACAAGTTCCAGGTGATTGAATTTGAATTTCCTTTGATTGAAGGTTTAAGGCAACCAATTTCATTTGAAGCCTGGGATCAGAAATACTTTGTGTACGATATAAAAGGGGATGGCAAGCTTAAAATTGATCAAAATAAAAAGCTGGAAGATATACCTGATGGGGTGTTGGTGGTTGAAAGTGATGATATGCCCATCATGTTACCACCGCTTAAAGATTACATCTTAAAAGAGTTTGGCGTACAGGCGTGGGCTTCATTTATAGAAACCTTTGGTGAAGGGTTCATTATTGGATATTACCCAGCTGGTAGTGGTGATGACATCAAGCAAGAATTAGATACTGCTGTAAACGCATTGGCTGCTTCTAGTCGTGGTACAGCTCCCAAGGGAACTGAAATTGAAATTCATGAAAGCAAGCGGAATACAGGTGATCATGAAAAGTTTGTGAAAGCCGGAGAAAAAGGAATTGCAATTTCCATTTGTGGCCATGCCAACGCCGTGGAACAATCGGGTGCTCAAATAGGGGAAAGTTCAGCTCCCTTTAAACCCGCTCAAAACATCAGCATTGATGATCTCTATTTTATTGATGAAGCCATTAATGAGTTGATTCAAATAACCTATGATTTGAATTGGACGGATCAACGCTATCCAACAGCCATCACAGCAAAGCCCGATTCCATTGGCATGGAAGAACGGCGTAAAAATTTAGATATGTGGTATCGAATGGGATTTACCATTAACCCGGCTGAAGGTAAAAAGCTGGGAATTATGGTTGATCCTGATGATGAACCGCAAAAAAATAATCCATTTGGGTACGGGGAATAATATGGCTACTAAAAGATATGCACCCAAAACCGTGGCTACCTGTAAGCAGTACTTTGTGTTTGAAGGTTGGAGTCCTCATAAAATTTCTGAATTCTTAGATGGCAGACCTAGCAAAGCCACTGTAGAAAATTGGGCGTATGAAGTTGATGATGAAACTGGGCTTAGCTGGATAGATGAACGCAATGAATACATCGAAAAGCTGGCTAAAACAGCAAGCCCAAAAGATATTGAGTTACTCTACAATCAACGCATTTATGAAATTCTTTCTGATCCTGAGTTTAGTACTAAAAGCTCTGATAGCTTAAGGAAGTTGCAAAAGGATTTTAAAGAAATGGTAAATCCATCAGATAACATTCCTGTGCTATATGGCTTTCTGGAAGATCTTCTGGAATACTTTTCCAAGCATCACAAAAAACTGGTTACTAAATCTTTTTTAGAAGCATTCCGGGAATACAAAAACTACAAACTAAATAAGCTGGTGAAGTAGATGGCAGTCATTGAGAAATGCGAACATTCTAACAATCGGTATACTTGGCAATTTGAATGCCCAGGATGTGGTATGTGGCATCAGGTATTTACTAAAGACGGTGGTTTTGAATCTACTTGGTGGTTTAATGGGGATGTTAACAAACCAACCTTCAAGCCATCCCTTAAAGTAAGCATTACCAAAAAGCATGTGTGCCACTTTTTTATCAATCGTGGAGTGCTTCAATTTTGTACCGACAGCACACACGCATCAGCTGGCAAAAAAATACCTATGAAGGATATCATTAATTCAAAAGCATAAGCACAATCCTTTCACACTAAAAACCCCGTTCAAAAGCCGTTCAATTTTATCCAGAATAAGCGCACTACCAAAACATGAGTACTATTACCAAAAAACAGATTGATAGCTTAGACGCTAAATTTGAGCAGAAACTAAATGACGCTGTTCATCAGGTAAGTGATACCGAGTTTACGGTGGAGAAAGCCAAAGCCAGAAGGGACAAAGCAAACCGATCTGATTTAGCTTTTTGTAAGATCTATTATCCAAGATTATTTGATTGTGCCTTTAATGATCTTCATAAAGAAGTTGCTACTTGGAAGGTGGGCAATTATACCCTTTCAGGATCCAGGCGTTTTGGTAAATCTGCATTCGTGTATGTAGGTAAATTGATCAAACATATTGCAAGAGGAACAGGTGGTATTGTAAACGTTACCCTGTATGATTCGGATAATGCCAAAGAACGTACTGCATCACTTTCCAGAATCCTTTTAAACAATAAGCTGCTTTGCTACGATTATGGAATTGAAGTAGTACAGGATCTTAAAGGCCATCATATATTTAAAAGTGATGGTGGGCAAACCGTACTCATTGCCACATCGGTACGCCAAGGGTTACGTGCTATCATGGATGATGAATTCAATAGGTTTACTTTGTCGGTTCATGATGATTTGTATTCACGCCAAAGCCTTAGTGAGCTAATGGTTGAAAAGGTGGTGAACTTTGTGGTATCAGAAGCCTGGGGACAAATGGAACCAGATGGATTAAGTATTACAATTGGAAATGCAATTACGGAAACGGCACCCATTGTAAAGCTTAAAGAAGAATATACCGATAAATCAGGTAAGCATTTTGGCTTACCAGCCATGAATAAAGCAGAAACCAAATCCAACTGGCCAGAACGCTTTTCCTTTGAACAACTGGTAGAACTTTTTAAATCGCAATTGCCTTATGATGTTTGGATGGGTGATTACATGGATACGCCGGTTGAAGTGGGTGATATCTTCAAACCTGAATGGTTACGCTACACATCAAATCTAAATCTTATTAAGATTATCACCTCAATTTCAGCTTTGGATCCATCACACGGGGATAGCCCAGCTGCTTGTGATAAAGGTGGTGGAACGTTGGGTATTGATGAAAAGAAGAATACCCATGTACTGGATCAGTATTTACGCAAAGAAGGCTATGAACAAGTATTTGATTATTACAAGCACATTCATGAAGTAATGCCTAATCATAAAGTTATTTTATTTGAAAATGACTTTAGCCAGTGGAACTTTGCCAAGCCTTACTACGATCAATGGAGAGCAAAAACAAATACCGTATTACCCTTGGTTATGTTCCACTCAAAAGATCTTTCTTCAGAACATTATGGAGCTGATAAGGATGGTAGAATGCTGAACCTGGTGCATCCGTTGCAAACCGGGCAAATGAGCTTTGAACAATCTCTTAAAAATGATCCAGACCATATTCGATTTAAGAACACCAACTATTTACGATTTGGAAAACATAAGAAAGTTAAACTGGATGGCTTAGATGCCTTAGCAACTTTGTACTTGATGATTTGGGGCTACATAACCACCGGAGCATTCAAAAGCCTGAAGAACAAAAGTTTCCAGAAATCGGATCTGGAAGGGTGGTTTAGGTAATGGCTGATCAGGATTCCCATAACAAAGAGCGTATTGAGCGATTAAAGCGAATTACTGAAATCTTTCAGGATGCACCATTTCTTCAACGGATTGCACTGGCATATACTACCTTTGTACGGGAACGAACCATTCAAAAGAATCTGGATGTAAATGAAATTCCTTTCAAAGACTATTCTAAACCGTATGCCCGAAAAAGGGAATTAGCTGGCTTAGGTTCTGATGTGGACCTAATCTTTTCCAGGCTATCCGGTACCGATACCATGATGGATTCGATAGATGATATCATTTTTAAAGATCTATCTGGTGTGCAACTATTTTTCAGTAATGCCAGGGCTAAGGAACTTGCCGGATATCATAACATTAAAGGGGCTGGCAAAAGCAAAGTAATTCGCCAATTTTGGGGGCTTTCCCCAGCCGACAAAGATAAACTAGATACCATTGTTGGTGATCAATCCGATGATTATTTAACCACTCAATTATAAGAATATGGCTTCTATTACTAAAGACTATGTAAAACAGAATTTCCCACAATGGAAACACTATGCTGATTATGATCCTGTTGCAGCTGATTCCAATGCAGCGCTTGATAACCAGATTGCAAATGCTGAAGATGAACTAGCAGAATACATTGTTGTGGATGAATCCACGATTACGAACAGCTTAAAAAGGCACCTGTTTAAAATTGTGCGTTATAACTTGTTTATGCTTGCCCAGGGTGATACCGATTTTGAACGGGATCCACAAATAGTTGCGGAGTATAAAAGCACCATTAAAAGCTTGGTAATGCTTAGGGATGGGGAACGACCAGTAGAAGCATCAACGGTTGAAAAAAGTAAATCTGGTATTACGCTAACAAGTAAAACCAGAACAATGGGTGCTGAAAACTGGAGAACCGATTTGGGTAAATCCGTAACCACTTTGGAAGATTGATATGAACCAAGCACGTACCGCACTCATTGCCCACCTTACAACAGGTTTAACGATCTTAGAAGCGAACCAAGCCCAAACCATAAAGAAGTATGCTGGAGAGTTGCAAGAAGCTCAAAAAGGGAAAATGAAAGCTTTACGGGGTGATATCCCAGCTATTTATGTATTGCTTGAAAGTGGCAAGCCATTAAGCCATGTACCTGTTCACCAGTTCAGTCTGTACTTTGTTACTAAAACCGATAAGTTAGATAAAAAGGAAAGTGAAGAAGATAACCTGGTAATTGCTGAAGCCTATATGAAGCAGCTGTTAGAAAAGCCAGACTTTGAAGATGCTGATACCAGGTACAGTTTGGTGAACCTGGAAGAAAGTACCTTTGTAACCTTGCTGAATGATCACACGCACACCATTTCAAAAGTACCCATTCAGGTTAGTGTGGAGAGGGAATAACAGTTGCTAAAATGGATAGTAACCCATTTTAGCTTGGTGTTATTCCTAACCAGCCTTCAACCACCGTTGCACAATCGCTTCAGCTTCAGCATCGGGTTCACTGGCTGTTGGATCGGGTTCGAATTCATGTACACAATTCCAACCACCACCATTTATAATGGGTGGATTTAAATTCCGGTTATCCAGTCGTTGAATTTGCTCCAGGCTAAAACGAACTCCTAATAATTCATTGCAGAAATCACGGGTGTTAACTCCACGGGATCCCACATATACAAAAATGTTCACACCAGCCAATTCAGCCTTTTGGAGCTTGCTTTGTCGGCTGTATCGTTTCACTTGGGTACGGGCCAAGGTTTCTGCATAAGTTTCTGCTTTATCCGATATCGGTTTAATTTCAGCAACTAAATCAGCAAAGTTGAATTCTTCTTTTACTCCTTTTGAAACTGCTTTAGCAATGGCTTCAACGGTACTATCTTTATATTCCCGGAGTTGTAAACGGTTCACTTGTTCCAGGGCTTGCAACTGTTGAAACTGTCGGGCTACATCACTGCCTAAATCATCGTACAATTCATTCACTAGTTCAAGTACTTCATTGTACTTGGTTAGGATCTGTGTATCAAAGCCAGATAGATCAACAGTAAACAAACGATCAATTTCCTGAATCAGAAATTCCACATCATCCACATTTAGCAGCTCACGGGCCAAAGCATCTAACAAACGTTGTTCAAACACTTTCACAAACTGGATATCCCCAACATCATCCTGAAGCTTACCAAGTTCTTCCAAATACTCTTTAAGTCGTTTACGGTTGATGGGCATTTTTTTGGTTAATGGTTATTTGTTAATGGTAATTCGTTGCTGGAATAACAGTTGCTAAAATGGATAGTAACCCATTTTAGCTTGGTGTTAGAGAAGAATTCGCTTCGCTCTTCTTCTCTAATGTTCCGGGCTAAGTTCAAAAGTTGCAAAGCAACTCTTCCTAACCCTCACTAAATTCAATAGGTAAAACCAACTGAACTTAGCCCGGAACATTATTTCCAGCATCCAGCTTCCAACCTCTATCTTCCATATTCCTACTTATTTAATTTCTTCCCCAAATAAATCGGGTGCTGGTTTAACTTCACTATCAAACACTTCACGGGTTTTAAACTTATAGCCACAATTCATACAATAGCGGTACCTAAGCACCATACTGCCCACGTAATCAGTTCCTGCAACCTGAACTGGCTTCTTACTCAGCTCATCAGGTTTCCAGCCTTTATTTTTACAGTTAGGGCATTTGTACATCAAGCAGCCTGTTCTTTTAATGTTTCTTCAAGAAAGCGGTCTGAAATTGAACCAAACTCTGTAAGAAGGGCTTCAAATAGTTCTACTTTGATATGCCCGAATTCAACAGCCGTACTAAGTACCACAACCAAACTACTTTTTGGAAACCCGTTCAATTGTTCCAGTCGCTTTTTTAATCCGGGCATTTCAAATTCATGCCTGTATTCATTCCATTGATTAAAGAGCTTTTTTATCTCTTCATATCCACGCTTATTGGTATGCCTGGCTTTCGATTTCCTAATGGATGTTGCAATTGTATTTGGTAAGGTTTCTTTAACTTTATGATCAAATCTAGCTTCAGATGCTGCAATATCAGCCGTTGTACAATGAATATTCTCATAAATCACTCTACGCACAGCATGTCTTATATCTGCTCGTAAATAGGTCCTGCTCTGCATAAATTCTTCCAGAGTTTCATCATTGCCTAGAAAATGCGAGTAGATGAACCGCATGGCATTTTCCAGGGTATTTATGAGATTGTATTGTGGCATAATTAAGCTGCTTCTTTATTGGATTGTTTACTGGCTTCAGCAACTGCATCAGGTATAATCTCATGAAAATTCAATGGTAATCGGTGCCATTGTCCCATTTCATCTTTGTATTCAACCGAGAAATAAGCCTTAGAGCTGGTAACGGTTAAACTTTTATCCAGATAATGCATAGCTTCTTGCCATCGGGGATGATCAATATCAGCTCGTTTAAGCTTTAGCAGATCCTTCACATTATACCTGCCAGCTTTATCCATCTGGAAGTACGTGTTCATCAATTCTTTGGCTTCCTTCTTACTTCCTTTGAAGAACTCGGTAAAACATTCATGCACAATTTGCTTGCACGTATTTATATTGTTATCTGGTTCAACATTTTTCTTGTACTCCTTTTTTATCCGGATCGTATCACTGAAATTGCGAATGAAACCGTTTCCTTTCCATCCATCTAAGTTTGCATATCGGGCAACTTCTTCAAGGTTAGCAGCCACTAAATCAAAGATGGCATTACGTGCTTCAGTTAATGCTTGTGAAGCCTTAGCGGCTAATTTAAAACACTGTTCAGCTGCACGGTGTTCAGCTTTTTCTGCTTTGGTTATTCGGTTGGTTGGAATTTCCAACCCATTGGGATCTTTCCAGGTATTCATAATGTTTAGTTTTTGGTTTTAGGTTTAATTTGAAAAGGGTACATCAAGCTCATTCCAATAGGTTGGAGTGATTTTCCACCTGTATATACTTGTAAGTAAATCTTACCCGATAACATGATTTGAGTCTTTTCATCCTCATCAAGTTCAAAGCAAGCAATTACACGCCCATCTTCAGTAAGGTGAGCTGGAAGGGTTTCAAACTCATCCTGATCTTCAGCGATCTTGATATTCATTTCTGGAAATTCAACGGCTTTCATGGTTTAATTTTTTATAGTTAATTGTTGAATATTTGCTGCAATGTTTGCACTTGCATTTTCAATAGCTTCTTTTTCGGATTTGCACCATGCACTTACAATTACACCACCGCAAATAGCTTGGTAGTAGGTAATCAGTTTTTTTTCTACAGGATCACTAACTTTAGCCATAGCATTCATCATTTGTTGGTTCTGAACTACCACTTCAGAATTAGTGAAGTGATCAATTTTAGCTTGGTTATCCTTTGAACTCCATTCATAATGATTCATCATTTTCATACTCTTAATTCCTAGTTCTTTTTTGTTCTTGTTTCAATAATTCATTCGCCCGATCAATTAATTTTTGATCGTTGTTCCAAGCCTTTAAATGGGCAAGCACTCGAAGCCAGGCATACACCCGGTCTACTTCGGTTTTATTCCAGATATCCCCGTACAAACTCATTACATAGTTTTCAGTGGTATCTGGTTTAATCTTAGATTTTGGTTGAAATAGAAACATGGCTTAACTAGCTAATTTTTGTTGTTTTTTACTTTCTTCAGTACTTTTTTCTTGATTGCCAGAGAGAATATCCATCAGTTCATACAATGCTTTTTTCACCTTTGCTGTAGATGGTGTATCGGGTTCATCTGATAACACTAGGCTAACCGTTCCTTTGGTTACATCAGCCTGTTTACCAATAATTGCCAGGCTTATTTTATCCGAGTAACTTTCTTTCAAGTGGTGGTAAATCTCTTTTAAACTCGGTTCAACCACATGTTCATCAATGATTTTAAACCCAGCAGATTTAGCCTTTTTCATCATATTGGCTACATAGAAATTCATGTCCTCGGGAGTTAAAAACATAGCTGCTATTCGTTTTCTTGTATTAGCAGTAATTGCGCCCATAAATACATCTTCCAGATACTTTACCCGTTCCTCAAATGTGAACCATCCATTTTGTTCATTCAGGTTTAGCCAAAAACCACGTTGAACCAAATCCTTTCGTTTATGAATCCGATCATAAAATTCTGGCCAAACGGTTACAATAGTGCTAAGCAAAGGAGTATGCCCACCAAAATCTTCTTCTCTAAGCAGCTTAAGGGCATTAATAGTATCACCAGCTAACCGGTCTGGTGTGTTATCAATAAGTAAGCAAACAGGGGTGTTATTACTAACTACATTATTGCCCAAGATCCGGACGGTTTGCCTACTTCTTGCTTCAATACTCATTCTAGGACGTGCATTGCTTAAATCTGTTATGATGGCTTCAAGGATCCCACTCATTAATATTTTACGATCGCTTAAATTCCGAACGTGAATAAACTTCACTTTCAGGCTTAAACGATCCTTTAATTGTCGTACCAAAGTAGTTTTCCCATATCCTGAAGCAGCATTTAAATAGATCATTTTATTGCCTAATACCGCACTTTCAAGAGTATCCAGTACTTTCCTTGTTTTAGGGGAAGCGAACACGCCCGTTGATTTTAACCCAAAATATTCCAGGGTTTCCTGATCTAAATTCTGAATGTTATTTACCATTATTGCCATAGTAGTAGATGATGATTTTATTAGTTGTTTTCTTCTAGTTTACTGTTCACATATTCTTCTAAGCACCACACACAAGCAGCTGCCATTTCACGTATTCGATTTAAAACCATTAATTCATCAGGTTTACAATCTGTAATGCAATCCTCTTCATAAAAAATCACGTTAATATCACAAGCCACTTCCATTAATAACTCATTCCAGGCTTTCAAGCTTTCTAAACTCAACCCTGTTTCTAAAACTTCTTCTTTAATGCCATCCACACTGTTAGCAATCATTTTTAGCACCGAATCCCGTACACTTTGAATAGGAAGCATCTGTTCAGCTTCTTCTATCTTTTTTGATGGATGTACTAATAGATCCGGTTCCCGATCTAATCCAATTACTGGCTTTCCTTCAGTCGTTAATTGTTCAATTTTTCCTACGTTCATATTCTTACTTATTAAAAGTTCACTACTAATTTTCCGCTGTCGAAATCAGCATATATTTGATTGATTACTTCCTTCAACTCGGCTTCGTAAATGGGAGTGTTATCCAATAAATCACCGAAATATTCAGCCACTTGATTAAAGGTTAAATCATAGGTTTCAATTTGATTTCCTACATAAGCACGGGCATCTAACACCGTATTGAATTTGGCTCCTTTCTTAAGTGGTGCTTGTTGCACAAATGCAGAATCCAATGCTTCAACTTCTTCAACAATCGGCTGCATATACTTCACTTTTTTAGTAGAAGTCTCAACCTTTCCCTCTTCGGAGGAGGTGCTGGCTTTGCCAGCTGGGGAGGTCATTCCTGTAATACTTTTCATGGTTGGAGCTTCTTTTTCAAACGCATCTTCACGCTTGCGTACATCCGTTAACGCAAAGCTTTCGAAGGCTCCCCAAGTACTCGGTTCCCATTCTGTTAATTCAAATTTAGAGGTACTTAAATCATCAATCAGCTTACCTGAAAGCTCTCCATATTTGTTGATGTGAACGTAAATCTGTTGCCCAATGGTAGCTCTGCCATCTACATATTGTGGCACTTCGTAATACACATTATCAATGGATATTCGTAGGTGATCATCAACCGTTCGTTTTTCAACATGACAAGCAATTCGAATTAAATCTACATCAGTGGTTCGTTGAACCTGGCTACGATCAGCCAAACTTTTACTATACCATTCGCCCTTAGTAAATCCACGCTGTACAGGGTGCTTTTGGTAATGTTCTTTCACACAAAATTCAGCAAGCAATTCATTGTATTCACTTAATCGAATTCTATTACCAGCACCCAATTGAATGGCTAAAGGAAGTTCAAATTGTTGCCAAAGTGAACGCATTCTATTTTCTACTTTTGCAGTTCCACCTTTGCGCCCTGGCATTTGCGCTGGCATCACAATACCCATTTCTTCCATAGCGGTTTGGGTTTCTTTACTTTTCCTGAAGGCTCCATTATCGCTTCTAAGCATTTCCACGGGCAAATACTTCATAAGGTGTTCATCTTCTTCAGTAGGTAACCAGCAGTAGTTCAAATGATCTAATCCTAGAAAAGCACTTTCATTCGTTTCTGCATAGGCTTTAACTTTTCGAAGTCTGGAATAATCATCAACTACCTGAACAATCCATGTTCGTAATCGGGTATCTTCTTGCTTATAGTGCAGCTCTTTACCACTCACCACTAACATGAAATCACCATCATGATCTTTATCAAAGATCTGGAAGTATTTACTTCGTGAAAAATCAATCATGTGTACTTGATTGGCATACAAGCTTTCAATACGCTTGTTGGGCTGTCGCTCTCTAAATCCCATGGTCCGCAATCGGCGGTTTACCGTACTCACACTAAGGTTTTCAGCACCTTTAATTCCTCTTTTTACTAAGTTTTCAATACAAATTTCAGTCGCAAGTTCACGGCGTTTTAAGTGCATCATTTTTCCAATAAGCTTTTGATCAAAAATCATTTGAAGAAGCTCATTATCTGGATCCACTTTCACTTCACGTACTATGGTTTTCTTCTTACCAAACCGTTTTCTTAGTTCGGCATAAATCTTGTCTTTACTTACTCCAAAACGAGTTGCCCAAAGTTCTACAACAGCCCCACTTTGTCCCCAAGCTGCTTCACTCACTTGCCTATTTATATGCGCCCAATTTGCTTGTAATTCTGCCATGATATTAGTGCTTAATCAGTAATATTGATTACTGTAAATTGATCTTCATCTATTGGATTTGATTCAACTTGTAGAAGCTTAATACCAAAACTTCCATCCAATGGAACCCAGCCTTCTAAATCTTTAAACTCTTCTGTTACCCCAAAGAGGTTGTAGTTTTTTCCTATAACTAACACTAAAACTAGATAAGCTAAATTTTGTAGAAAGGTTTTCGTATAGTCACCATCGTTCTCATCTAATAGATCTTCCCATCCTAACCAAAATTCTACCATTTCTTTAATAGCTGGATCAGCTTTTTCATGATCAATTTGGACGGTGCATTCCCAATAAGTATCATCATGCTCTATTCTATAAGTATCCATATTCCTAATTATTTAAAAGTTCATCACTAACCGGATTCAATCGCTTATCCAACTGCATATTGGAAACCTTAAGCATTCGCTTCAATCCGGTAATTACTTTGGTTGCTTCAGAAGGCGTAAGCCAGTCCACCGCTTTTGGAGTGCTAATTTGTTTTCTAATGAATCCAAAACGCCGTTCTTTGCTGTCCATCGCTAATTGATCAAATAGCCCGTTTATGAATTCCTTTTGCTCTAAACTCAGTAATTGAACGGTGTTTCCAACTTTTCCAACGATTCGCTTTTGGCTCTTTTTCTTACGATCAGTTTTTGCCATTCGATCAATCTTTGCTAAAGCTTCAACACCCTGTTCTTCACTCAAATCAAGGGTACTAGCTACTTCATATTCTTTTGCCAAAAACACACGATAAGGATCTATGGTCTTACCGGATGCATCATCCAAATATGCTTTAGAAAAATATTTGGAAGCAGCCGTTCTAAGCCTTCGAATAGTTCGCTTTTGGATAGGTATTCTACTCATGATGCGACCTTGTGCGTTTTCGCTCTAAGTAGGGCATTAGCTTTTGGAGTATTTATCACCGTTCTGGTTTCCATATCTTCCCATTTCTCAATTTTAAACCAGCTTTCATTTTTCCATTCTTTCTGGCTTTCAAATTTTGGTGTAGGCTTCACATCTTCATTCCAACCATCTTCTATGTGATTAAACTGCCAGTTTAAGGATGCTCTATCCCAACAATACCAAGCGGTTACTTTCTTAAGTGTTTTCATCTTCTTCCTCAATAGGTATCTCTGCTGGTAATACAGGCATTTCAGCTAGTTCATCAAACCACTTAAAACGCTGCTTTGCTACATACTGAATGGTGTTTATCCGTCTAAGAACGGAACGGGCTTGTTCCTGTAAACTCTCAGGATCTTCTTCTTCTATATCAACCCTGCCAAACCATTTTTCAAGCTCTCTTGTAGCGTTACTACTTCTATCCAGTAATGCTTCCACTTCAGCAATTCGGCTGGCTTCCTTACCATATTGGGCTTCCAGTTCATACGCCCGATCAATTAATTTCTGATTCTTTTCCAGCTCCTTTTTGAAATGATCTCGTTCAGCAACGGCTTTCTTCTTATCTTCTTCAGCAAGGGAAAGCTTCCTCGAATAATCCTTCTTAATGGCTCTAACTTCTTGCAGTGCCTGGCGAGTACTTTGCTCTTTTATAAGCTCCAAATCAAAAGTTTTGCCATTCACTTCAGCCGTACCTTTTTTAAACAACTCCACAAACTCTTCATCAGGTACTTTGGTAAGCTCATAAAGCTTGGAATATCCCAATTCGGAGTACTCATTTAATCTATTTTCGGCTTCTGGAGGCAATAGAGCGTGTGGATTCGAATCCACACTGAAATCTATTTCAGGAAAAAGAGGAGCGTATGCATTCCCTATTTTTAAGTATCTATTACAAGCAGAAAGTCCTAAAGTAGACACCGTTTCAGCATATTCTCTAAAGTTAGTACATCCCCAAGCGGTATAGAGTTTATGATCAGAGAAGTACTTCATCATGAAGCCTTTTCGAAGGCTGTCATGTTCAATCATATTATGGATTTGAAACGCTGCTTGCTTCATTTCGGGCGTAACTTCTACAAATCCACCCGTTTCATCATCCAACACTAAAGCGTTCCCTGGCTGCTCTATTTCTGCAACTTCCAAGCTTGTTGCAGTGCCTGTTTTTTCGGTTCTAAATTCTTCAGGTTGCTGATCTTGTAAAGCTATTTTCTGCAACTTTTCAAATCCCATTTTTTCAATCTGGATAAAAACCTTATTTGCCTGGGGATCGGTTAATTCTGCAAAAGGCTCATAAACACCCGTTACATACCCAGCTATTGCCATCTGTATACCAGGTATGATTCCCTTCTCTTTGGCAATATCTATTAATTCAATTTTTGCTTCCTTAGTACTCATAGTTTACTTCCTAATTTTCTTGCCAGAGGTGGCTTTCAGAGTTTGGGTTTGTTAATCTGGTTTCATAAAAATCATGCACGGGAAACTCATTTTCATAAGCTTTACTACTCATATCATCCGCATCACTTCCAGCACTTAATAAAGCAGCGGTAAATAAACCTGTTATAGCTCCAATCGTTAATCCTGCTAAAAAATAAATCATTGTTTTCTCCATTTATTATTGTGAAAGTCGTTGCTGAACTGCTTGCTTGGTTAAGCCAAATCGGGTTCCTAATTCCTCAAAAGTTTCCCCAAATTGCTCACGGTACATCTGCATTAAAAAAAGTTCCTCATCCGGCTCAGGAAGCAGTGGGGACGAACCGGATGAGGAGGTAGCAGCGGTGTGATCTGCATTAATTCTTCGTAATTGCCGAGTACTGCACTTCAATTTCTTAGCCACTTCTTTGGGCGTATATAACTTCAATAGTTGAACCGCTTGCTTATGATCAATTCTAGGAATTCCCATCAGGATGCTTTTTTAGATTTAGCATCAAGAATTTCTTTGCAATCAGTACAAATCGGATTTCCACTTATTCTAAAATGATCATCCGTTTTATTTCTGCATTTTTCGAAATTTACACAGTCGTAAATTCCTTTAAAATCACCTTCATAAATAACACACTCAGTTCCATCAGGTGCTGTGAAATACATTCCATTGCTAGATTTAGGATTATGAGCCTTAAACTGCATTCCAACCTTAACACCACACTTATGAAGCTCTAAATTGTTATTTACTATCTCAATTAATCCTTCTTTTCTAAGTCTATTCAGTATTCGTATTTCCATATTTCTAATTGATTAATTCTTAACTGATAATTTTAAATTCCCAAATCCATTTGCTCTAAATCAGCACGTTTAATACGCCGTCTCATATTCTCAGAATCGCCCATGTGCGTACGCATCAAATCATCCAGTTCAATGCGTTTCAGTTCGGTTGGCTCTTTGATGAAATCGAATAAAGCTTCCATCAACTTTCCAAATTTCTGTTGGTATTCTACCGCTTCCATTTTTGGATTTGTACCCTTTACTAAACCCCGTGGCATTTTCACCATCATAAATCCACAGCTCTTATTCAACCATTCAAGAATTCGGTAATTCTTGTTATTCTTCATAACGGGTAAAAGTAGCTTTACTGGTAAATCACAGTCATCCGATGGGTTCGCCATTCGGTATAAATAATTCTCACTTTTACCTATACAAGCAGCCTGTTCACGAATACTTAATTCCGATTCATGAATCGTTTTATACACAATTTGTTCAAGGCTAAAATTTGTCATGTCGTTTGTAATTGAGTCAACCGTATTCATTAAAAAAGCGTAAGAGATTTATCATTGCCGTTTGGGTGCTGATGTCCTAATTTCAGCATGGGAAGTTGATGTGGAATAGTGTGTTATCCAGTTGCTTTCATAAATTGGGATTCTTTGTGAGTTTTCACCTTTAATACCAGTTCTTTGAAAGCCTTAAGTTTGGGTGGGTTTAAGCGTGTAAGTCTATTATTAATCGCAGAATCACCCACGCCTTCATAACTGGCAATATCTACTTGAAACACATTATGGCTTTGCATAAAATTGCGAGCCTCAATTTCTAGTTTACCTTTATATGCTTTACCTGGTTTGGTTTGATTTATAACAGCCATAATTTCTGGGTTAAAATAATTGTGAACTTTTTTAGTGATTTGTTACACAAGAATTATAATGGAGAATTGGGACGTTGTCAAACGAAAACATTGCAAATATCAATGTTATTTTTGAGAGACTTAAAACTCTTAAAAACTATACTAAAGACGCTGAAATAGCTGATTTATTAGGGATTGTTGTATCTACTCTTAGGAGTAGAAAGTCCAGAAACGCAATTCCATATGAGGAGTTAATTGCAAATCTGAGCGCAGAAGAGTTTGCATTTGTGATGAATGGAGTAGAATTGAGACGTTCAGAAGGTGATTCAAATCCCCTTGAAGAAAATATGGTAAATGAGCCTTCTTCTACTTATCCAATAGAGAATATTGTACCTGATGATGAAGTGAGTTTAAGTAATTTTGCAGCACAAGTAATTGCCCGGTTAGAAGCTTCTCCTTTGTCTGCAAAGGCAAAAATTCAGATCGTAGATTCACTAATTCGTATAATTCAACAAGATTTGGAGCGTTCCCAGGCTCAAAATGATTCATGATTCAATACCCAATAATTTTCTTAAACGTATTCTTTAATTAAACAAATTTATGTGACAGCATAGTGTCATGTCCTTAAAGATGAATATCAGATATCTTTTTTTGTTCCTTGTATTTCTTACTGGGTGTGAACCTTCACTAGAAGAATACATTCAAGAATCTAGTGTCTATAACTGTGGCAAATCACTAAAACTTGGAGATATAATCACTGATAGTACTTTAAGTGAAGATTTTTCTTATTCCGTTCCACAAGGTCTATACTATTTAACCTGTGATGATATAATTTTATTTCTGGTAGGAAGTAGTTCTTCTGATGGGCTAATAGTTCAAGTTCAAGAATCACGTTTTAAAGTAAATTCAGAAAATCGGGTTATTGAGTTACAAGGCATTTCTTCCAGGCATCCAAGTATGAATTTAATTCCATCATGGAATGCTTTCACTGAAAAAAGAAAAATTGAGAAAGTTTATCCAGTGTATGATTTCATAAACAGAGATACATATATATGGACTGGTGATAAATATAAACTATCTCTTCAATGGCTTAAATTAGGAGAAGGAAGCTATCGACATACTATTACCACTCATTTATCGATCATCTACAAAAGATTTAGTAGTACTTCGTGTAAAAGGGGATAGTATGGAACCACAAATAATGGATTCAGAT
Organism: Balneolaceae bacterium; assembly: GCA_040222455.1. Taxonomy (GTDB): domain Bacteria; phylum Bacteroidota; class Rhodothermia; order Balneolales; family Balneolaceae; genus RHLJ01. Next base: position 524,173 of record JAVKDD010000020.1, read on the forward strand.
GATATTCTAATTGATAAAAGGCGTAATAATCCTAGATTTGGTCCAGCGTATTTAATTCGCCTGGACGATGTCCTGCATTGCAAGCTCATCCAAACATTTGGAGACGAACGCTGGCGTATTATGTCCAAAAACGACAGCTACGAATCATTCGATGTAAACCCAACAACCGAACCCATCGAAGTAATCGGAGAAGTACTCTGGTGGAGCCGAAAAAGCCCGTATTTGTGATGTTTAAATCAAACCTTGATAAAAATATAATTACTGCATATACATCCACAATTGGTAAAGAAATGCAGCTTTCTGTTCAGGCTTTTGATCTATATTATCGGTTTAGAACCTTAGCCTTACTCAGATTTATAGATAATAATGACAGCTTAGAAATCATTACAGATGTAGATACAAAAATGGAGTTTGCTTGGGATGATCGCTTTCAAAAAGTGCTTGCTGAATATGTCGCTATTAAAAAAGAAATAGCTTCACACCATAAATACTCAAATTATGACGGTCTTTTCCAAACACAAATAATACCTCTGGAAGGACTTATTCCACCTCAAAAAAAGTGGAAGCGAAAAATAATTGACTACATATATTACCACGAAAACAGAATCGATGATATCTCACATATTTTAGCTGCTAATAAGATTAAATTCTATGAAGGAAAAAATATCCTTCAATATGTTTTTGCATTAAAAAATGGGTTTGCTAATGCACGTAAGATATATAAGGCACTATCTTCAGATACATTCGGTTTCCTATATTTATCTCAAAAAGTTCAAAATCCAAATTCATTTGATTCTACTCATTCAGGAGAAAGATATCATTTAAACGAGATCCTAGAGATGGAGAACAACACACTTAATCCACCTATTTATTTCTGTGGTGGCTTAAACTCGATTGGATCATGGGATCCATATCCTACTTATAAACGTCATTAAATGATAATGAGTACCACTTTTGTTTACTCAGGAACAAAAATCCCAGGGTTTTACCTGGTATAGTTCGAGTAGTGCAGTTTTCAGGTTGGAGGGGGAAAAAGACTTACTAGGTGAGCGTTGGAGAAAAAGAAGAAGTGAACGTGTTGCAGATTATATGGCAATACCAGAAGAACTAAAACAATTTGCGTGAAATTTGCCGTTTGCGCTCTCTACACTATCAGCACCACCCTAAGATAACCTAATTAGTGTGATGGTGCCTGATGTCCGCTTTACCTATGGTTTACAAGGGCTTATTTGTTGTAGTTTCATTCTAAGTTTATTGTAACCCCCTGTCTTTATAAATTGATAAGTGTGTATTTGGAATAGTAAAAACATATATTGCACATATTTGCAAACAATCCCTTTAAATGTAAATGGATCTCTTTCAAGATAAAAAGCAGCAAGGGTTTAAGGTAAACGAACCAAATGAATTCGATTACCATCAACCAATAGCTACCAGGATGCGCCCCAATTCTTTGGATGAATTTGCCGGCCAAGAGCATTTGGTTGGAGAAGGAAAAATGCTACAAAGAATGATTGAAAGTGGAGTAATTGGCTCTCTAATTTTCTACGGTCCACCAAGTTCAGGAAAAACTACACTTGCCCATGTAATTTCTAAAGAGATAAAGGCTGCTTTTGAGATAATTAATGCAGTATTAGATGGAATTAAAGAGTTACGAACGGTAGTTGAAAAAGCAGAAAAGCTTCGAAAGCTTAATGGGCGCAAAACCATTCTTTTTGTGGATGAAATCCATCGTTGGAACAAAGCCCAGCAAGATGCACTGTTACCACATTTAGAAAGTGGAATTATTACTTTAGTTGGAGCTACTACAGAAAATCCATTCTATTCTTTGGTAAATCCTTTGTTGTCCAGATGCCAATTATTCGAATTGAAACCACTACAAGTAGATCATGTAAGGAAAATGATTTTTCGTGCATTGAGTGATGAAAAGAGAGGTTTGGGAAATAAAAAAATTGAAGTTAGTCCAAAAGCAGTAGATCACTTTGCCGATTACGCAGGTGGAGATGTAAGAAATGCTTTAAATGCACTTGAAGTAGCAGTTTTGTCATCAAAACCAGATGAAGAAGGTATTATAAATATCACTCTTGAAATCGCCAAAGAAAGCATTCAACGCCGCACGGTTCGATATGATAAAACCGGGGATGAACATTACCACTACATCTCAGCATTTATTAAATCTGTACGGGGTTCAGACCCAGATGGAGCCTTGTATTGGATGAATGCTATGCTAGAAGGTGGTGATGATCCTAATTTTATATTCCGGCGCATGTTTATTCTTGCAAGCGAAGACGTTGGTTTAGCTGAACCCAATGCAATTACAATTGTTAATTCGTGTCATGAAGCATTTATGAAATGTGGAATGCCTGAAGGAATGTTTTTCTTATCTCATGCGGCACTGTATTTAGCAATGTGTCCTAAAAGTAATAGTACACTTGGTATTTTTAAAGCAAGTAGCAATATCAAAGAAAAGGGGGTAGGAAATGTGCCCGTATACTTAAAAGATAAAACGGCAAATAAGTTATCTGCACGATATCAGGATATTGAAAATGCCTCTAAAGAATATAAATACCCACATTCTTTTCCGGGAAATTGGGTAGATCAACAATACTTACCAGAATCTTTAAAGCATGATACTTTTTATGAAGCAGGAAATGAAGGAAGGGAAGGGTTGCTCAAAAAGAGAATTGATTTAATTAAAGGAAAAGATCAATTTGACAAATAAAAACAGGCGAGGTGGATCAGCACTTCGCCTGTTGTTGTTGGAGTCACTAATACAACCGGAAGGTGAATCGTAGCCTAACCAACCTGATCCCCCGGCAATGTATTAGGCGGAATAAAACTTAAAAAAATTGGATTACTTACTTGTTCATGACACATAAAATGATACGGACAAATTCATTTAATACAAAAAATTATTAGGTAAATTTAAAAATTAAATTAATAAAGTTACATATTTAAGGGAAAAGCGCTTACAAAATAAATTTAAAAAAATATTTTTGTTGAGGGAATGATTTTCATGATCATTGAGTAGTTTTAAAGACTTAAGAATTTAAAAAACTTATGGATTTAAAAATTATTAGCAGTACAGATCGACCCAATTCTAAATCATTAGAAGTATCAAACTATGTAAAGACTTTATATGATAAAGAAGGTGTATTTCCAGAGGTTATAAGCCTTGAAGACTTCCCACTTTCGGATATAGTTGGAGGTTTGTATGGAGAAAAAATAAAATCCATTCAAGATTTTCGAGAACCTATTTTAAATGCGAATGCGTTACTTTTTGTGATCCCTGAATACAATGGAGGGTTTCCAGGTGTATTAAAATTATTTATTGATTACCTACCATTTCCAGGTGCATTCGAGAAAATTCCTATGGCTTTTATTGGAGTTGCTGCTGGAGCTTTTGGGGGGCTGAGACCAGTAGAACAATTTCAAATGGTAGCTAATTACCGAAATGCAATACAATTTCCAGAGCGCGTTTTTATTAACCGAGTGAATTCAGAGTTTGATCCGAAAAATGGACTGAAAAATGACTTCCAGCAACAGCTATTGGAGAATCAAACCAAAAACTTTGTTCGGTTTATTGAAGCCTTAGGAGATTAAGCCTAATTTGTTTTAAGTAAATAACCTACTCCGTGCAAGGTAATCAGGTATCTTGGATCATCGGGGTGAACTTCAATTTTAGCACGAAGTTTAGAAATGTGAACATCAACGGTTCTCGTATTAGTACTATATTCGTATCTCCAAACTTTTTCCAGAAGTTCGTCTCTTGAAACTGGTTCACCTCTGGCACCTAAGAGATATCGTATTAATTCAACTTCTCTGGCGGTAAGTTCATTTACTTTTCCGTCTGAAAAAATGACTTCAGATTCAAGTAAATCAATTTTTACGCCACCAAGTTTTAAAAGGTCTACTTCACTAGAAGACGAATAGGAACTCGCTCTTCGCAACCTTGCTTGTATCCGGGCAAGTAATTCTTTTACACCAAATGGTTTGGTGATATAGTCGTCTGCGCCAAGATTAAGTCCTTTTACTTTATCAATTTCTTGATCTTTTGCAGTAAGCATAATTATTGGAAAGGAGTATTTATGTGCACGAACTTCTTTACAAATATCATAACCACTTTTACCTGGCAACATTATATCAAGAATCATTAAGTCTGGGGAATGTTCTTTAACAAGTTCTACAGCATGATCACCATCTTCACTTACTATTACTTGATAACCTTCACTTTCGAGGGTATCACGAAGGGTAAAAATGAGACTTGGCTCATCTTCGACTACAAGAATTTTAATTGTTTTATCAGGCATACTCCGAAGTATTGATCACGTTTTTATTTTGCTTCTTATTACTATTTGTTGGCGATAGGCTTTGTTCTTCTCTCACGAAAATAGGAAATCTTAACGTGAAAGTAGTGCCTTTTCCAACTTCACTAATAACTTCAATGGTTCCACCATTTAATTCTGTTAAATTTTTCACAATACTAAGACCAAGACCATGCCCTTTAGTTTTAGCATTTAATGAGTCTTCAACGCGGTAGAACTTTTTGAAAATATTTTTTAAATGTTTTCTTGGAATCCCAATACCAGTGTCAGAAACATGGATAATCATGTGTTTTTGACTGGATTCTATTGCAAACTTAAGAGTTTTTTTCTTTCCTGAATATTTAATCGAGTTTTCAGTAAGATTGCTTAGTACAGTTTCAAGATGGTCGTTATCAATCATTACAATTACATTATCTCGACTCTGCTGAAAAGTTAACGTGAACCCTTTATTTTCGATATAAGCTCTATTTTCTTGTATAAAGCGTTGAACTAATTGGTTTAAATTTGTTGGTGCAGCTTTAATTAGCGTTTGACCAGAGTCGGTTTTAGCCACATCAAGTAATTTTTCAATCATTTTACGTAACCGTATGGATTCATCATAAATATGCCCACCATACTGTTTTAAACGTTCAGGTTCGGTTACCCTTCCATCTGATATATTCTCACCCGCGGCCTGCATAACAGCCAAAGGTGTTTTAAGTTCGTGTGTAACATTTGCAAGAAAACCTGCTTGCCGCTGTGATAGATTTCGCTCTTTCTGAGCTGTATAAAACATGAATAGTAATGCTCCCATCAGAAAGAGAACAGCAAATCCAAGGACAATCAGATTCTTGATTAAAGAAGAGTCATAAACAGCTCCAACAGGGTTACCTAAAAAAGCAATTTTAACCCTCCAGTTGTCAAGCATATTCCCATATAGAAACTTTCGACGACCATCTTCTATTTCACGGTCATAATTAACTGATGGGTTGTTCGTAGCTAGAATGTCTTTATTAGCCCAGTCATGTAGCCAGATAATAGTTTGTGGGTAGGCTTTGGGATCAAAGTATTCTATAAATTTTGGGGCAATTAAATCATTTACAATATAATCTTTATTAAGTGAGGCACTTAGATATCCAATGATGCGATTTTCATTGATATTAATGAATCCAATATTCATAGTTCGGTGTGCATCGAATTCAGTGTTTGTATTCCACCTGTAATCAAAGCTATTCAGCTCGATTTTAGCTTTAGTTCTTGCTAAACCAACACCATCGCAAAGAGTTGAAGGATAATCGTTCGTGAAATCCATTCGTTGTGTAGAATAATTGAATGAATAAATCATAGAATTTTCAACGCAGGGGTCAGTCCCTTCGGGCGTGTAATAAATCCCATCAAAAAGAGGGCTTTTGGACGCTGCTATTATTTTTTCGTGGACTGACGGTGGAAACTTTCCGTAATTGACGATTGTATTTTCTGTAGGCTCAAGTTCTAGACTTCCAAGCCCATTAAAAGGTTCGTAGATATTAAAACTGATATCTCTAACCATATCGTCTAGGATCTGAAGTTGGCGTTCTTCTTCCCCATCTACCATTCTATCGCGAATATCGTAAAGAGAATATACATTCATGCCAGTTAACGCAATAATTGCGAGAAGTCCGATCCCAAGAAGAGCCCACCTTAATGCTTTGCTTCGTAACATATTGTAAGGGTTGTATACAATTTATACTAAAATACTAGAACGGAAGGTTACATCAATCTTTAAAATGGTAAAAATTCGTGAACAAAAGGAAAAGATAGATCTAATATTTTTGAGACAATGGTTATTCTCTAAAGTTCCTTTCAAGAGAATCCTTAAGATCATTAAATTCGATTGGTTTCACTAGATAATCAACATATCCTGTTTCTTTAGCTCTTTGAACATGGTAAGAATCAGAGTTACCAGTAATATAAATAACAGGCACTTCCGAGAATTTTCTAATTTCCATCATAGCTTCAATTCCATCCATATCTCCTTCTAGTGATATGTCCATAAGAATCAAATCTGGATTGATGCGTTTTGCTACTTCTATAGCAGTTTTGCCATAAACTAACTCCCCTTCAGCATCGTAACCCAATTTTTCCAGATAGCTTTCGTATAGAAGATTCAGTATTAGATCGTCTTCGACAATCATGACTGTTTTATTCTGTGATTTTTCCATTGCAAATTATTGTCATTCCAAAGTCTAACTAGCTACAAAATATAATAATAACACGATTAATCATTAAACAAAATTCTTTATATATATAATAAAGATTAATAATACGCGAAGTTAGATCATGTAGTGCAAGAGGCAAAAAAAAGCCCCTTAAAATGTATTTAAGGGGCTTAAAGTACCGCAGGCCGGACTCGAACCGGCACTCAGATATTCTCCGAATTGGATTTTAAGTCCAACGTGTCTACCAATTCCACCACTGCGGCATTTATAATTGATTTAGAGAGCGCCAAATATACAACTTAATCTACAACTACTTCAATCTGTTTCTGCTAAAAAGTTATTGTTTGCAAAATGGGTTTTGTACCTTCCGTTAAATTGGATAAATCTTTAAAAAATGTATAATAAAGTCGGTTTTTTTATTTTAACACTACTGTTCTTCTCTACACCAGCTTATTCGCAATTAGAGTTAGGAGTTTCATATGAACTAAGAGAGGAAGAACCAAAAAGTGGATTTGGAGTCCGTTTAGAAAAAGGATTTCTAAACCAAATTCCAATCATAAATTTGGGAATGAGAGCGCATTTCAGCTTCTTTAATGAGAATAACAGTGTTTCTGAAAATGGAGTTAGTTACTCTGAACGGTTAACAAATTATGATTTTGGAGCAGGAATAATAGCTGGTATTTCAGTTGGATTGATTGAACCCTACATAGGTTTAGGTCTTGGGTCTACAACTTTAGATATTGAGAGAAACGAATTTGTGAATGTTCCTCAAGGTTTTGAAGATGAATCGAATGCAAACGAATCTAATATTTATTTCAATGGATTTATTGGTTCAAAAGTGTCAATTATTCCCATACTAAAACCTTTTGTAGAGTATAGATATTCGAATTCATCTTTAAGTGAGCCAGAAGTTGCCGAGCTTACAAGTGGTAGAATTATTTTTGGGGTTTCACTAAGTTTTTAAAGTTTGAAAAGGAATATTATAAAAATTGGTTAGACCATAAAGCTTATTTAAAGCGTTTTAGGTATGTTACATAGATGTTTATACAAAAAAGGACTAGTTAAAAAAGGCAATGGATAAAGTCGCCACAATTGAAAAGTACAACCTTGATGGGTATGAGTTGGAAACAGCTCAACAGCAGGATTTAGACCAGTTGCTTAGAGTATGTACTACCAATATGGAGAATGTAGATGAGGGGCTCATTGCCAAAGCATTTAAGTTGTGTTACTTATCTCATCAAGAAGGGAAAAGAGCATCTGGTGAACCGTACTATTATCATCCGGTTGAAGTTGCTAAAATTGTAGCTCAAGAAATTAATATTGATGATGTATCGGTGGTGGCTGCTCTCCTCCATGATACAGTTGAAGATACCGAAATCGAATTATCTGATATACGGTTTTGGTTTGGGGATGAGGTGGCTTTGATTATTGATGGAGTAACTAAGATTGCGGGTGTATTTAAAAGTAGAGATAGCAAGCAAGCAGAAGCATTTATGAAGCTTTTACTTTCAATGGCAGAAGATATACGTGTAATTTTGATCAAGTTCGCAGACAGGCTTCATAATATGCGAACTATTCAACATCTTCGAAGGGAAAAACAGATTAAAATTGCTTCAGAAACAATGGACTTGTATGCTCCCTTGGCTCATCGTTTCGGTCTTTTTAATATAAAAAATGAACTCGAAGACCTTTGTTTTAAAGCGATCGACCCCACTTCTTTCAAATTTGTAGCACGTAAATTACGGGAGAAGAAAGAGGCAAGAGAAACATTTATTGATGAGTTTATGATGCCAGTTGGTCGACAACTCATTCAGCAAGATTTTAAGTTTGAAATAAAAGGCCGACCAAAGCATATTTATTCTATCTACAAGAAAATGCAACGGCAACAAAAACCGTTTGAAGAAATTTATGATCTTTTTGCCATTCGGATAATTCTCGAAACTCCTCATACTAAAGAAGACTGTTGGAGGGTATACTCTATTATTACGGATTGGTACACACCTATTCCACAGCGTTTCCGCGATTTTATTTCTGTTCCCAAAAAGAATGGCTATCAATCACTGCATACTACTGTAATTACAAATCGAGGTAAAAAAGTTGAGGTTCAAATCAGAACCCGGAGGATGGATGACATTGCTGAGAAAGGACTTGCTGCACATTGGAAATATAAAGAAGGAGATCAGCCCGGAAGTGAGACTTTAGATAAATTCGTTGGTTGGGTTAGAGATGTACTTGATAATCCACGTCCTGAGTCTACAACAGATTTTGTAAAAGACTTCCAGCTCAATTTATATCAGGATGAGATTTACGTATTTACTCCAAAAGGTGAGCTAAGAACACTCCCAAAAGGAGCTACTCCAATCGATTTTGCCTTCGAAATACACAGTGAAATTGGTGAGCGAGCAATGGCAGCTAAGGTAAATGGGAAAATGTCTCCGCTTCGTCAGAAACTAAAAAACGGCGATCAACTTGAAATAATTACAGGAAGTAAAATCAATCTTAACCCAGATTGGATAGATGATGTTGTAACTCATAAAGCTAAGTCGCGAATTCGGCAATTTATTAAACAGAAACAGAGAAAGGTTTCAGATCAAGGTAGAGAGCTATGGGAAAAGAGAGCTGAAAAAGGAAAAGTAGAGATTTCGGACCAGGACCTAACTAAAATTGCAAAGCAGTTTAAGTATGATACTACTCAGGGAATGTTTTATGATTTGGGCCTAGGTTCACTAGATGTAAGCTCAGTCTTTAAAGAAGTAAAACGATTTAAAAGTACGGGCAGAATTGAAACTGAAGGCGCTGATGTGCTTCCTAAAACAGAAGAGGAAATACAAGAAAAGTACATTTCTGCTGCAAGATCATTAGGGGATGGAAATGCATTAATTCTTAACGGAGAATTAAGTAATGTTAAGTATGCCTATGCTAATTGTTGTAGTCCAATCCCAGGAGACAATGTAATAGGGTTTATTAGCAGAAATGGAGATGTTAAAATACATCGGACGATGTGTAATAATGCCCAACATTTATTAAAAACTGAAGGCGATCGTATTATTGATGTTCAGTGGGCTAGAAATATTGATAATAAGTTTTTAGTAGCTATTCGAGTAATTGGTGAAGATAGAGTGGGCATGATCAATGATTTAACGGATGTTCTTTCAAAAGTACTTTCAACGAATATGAAAAGTATAAATGTCTCAAGCGATGAAGGAATGTTTGAAGGAATTATTACGGTGTACGTTGACGGTATTTCTCACCTTAACAAAATAATGAAACGCCTTACTAAAGTAGAAGGAGTTAAGAATGTACTTCGTTATGAATAACGACTTAACAACTTTTTGTAGACATTAACTTAAACTATCTTTAAACTACGAATGTTATTCGCTTTAGGTAAAAACTAGCTTAAAAAAGAGCTGCGAATTAAGGAAGGACAACCACAAGCATGTAAAGTGCTTTAATATTTAAAGACTAGAAATTATGATGACTTACACTAAACGTGATATAGTTCGTCGTGTAGCGGAAGCAAAAGACGAACCAATGATCAAAGTAGAACCTTGGGTAGATTCAGTAATTGTAGCTATGCGCGAGATTATGATGTCAGCTAATACCGAGTGCCGTATCGAAATACGCGATTTTGGTGTGTTCGAGGTTAAAGAGACTAAGGCAAAGCCAAAGGCTCGTAACCCAAAAACAAATGAAGTTATTTACGTGCCAGCACATCGTAAAACACACTTTAAGCCAAGCAAATTATTGAAATCTTTTTTACGTCAACCACTGGAAGACTTAAAAAAATAATGTAACTACTTTGCAGGAGTATTCACGTCTGGTCGGTATTGATGTAGGGAAAAAACGGATTGGTATCGCCCAGACTGACCTCCTTAAGACTATTTCTAGTCCTGTAGGTACATATTCACCAGAGCTGGTTTTTGATGCTCTTAGATTGATTGTTAGTCAATCGAAAGTTGATAAATTTATTGTTGGTTGGCCTTTAATGCCCAATGGACAAGAAGGTGATTCAATAACTATGGTTAAGGAATTCATTAATAAACTCACTTTTGAATTCCCGGAAATCTCTATTGAAAAAATAGACGAGAGAAATACATCAAATAAAGCCATACAGCTTATGGTAGAGGCTGGGATATCTAAAAAGAAAAGAAGAGAAAAAGAACGTGTGGATAGAATTGCGGCAGCTGTTATCTTACAGCATTATTTAGATGAATATTATTAAAGACGATGGCAGTACTTCCTATAGTAACTTATAACGATCCTATTCTTCGGCAAAAAACAGAACCTATCATCGATTTTTCGGATGAAATACGCCAATTTGTAGCAGATTTATTTGAAACCATGTATAACTCAGAAGGAGTGGGACTTGCTGCTCCTCAAGTTGGGAAATCACTTCAGATATTTGTAATTGATGCAGATAATATGATGGATGAAGATGAAGAATTACCAGGTCCTATGGCTTTTATCAATCCTAAGATCATAGAAAAAAAAGGTAAACAAATTCCAATGGACGAAGGGTGTTTAAGTATTCCTGAAGTGACCGATAAAGTTCTCAGACCAGAAACTATTGTTATACAATATAAAGACGAAAACTTTGAAGATAAAACACTTGAAGCGAATCGCTGGCTGGCAAGGGTAATTCAACATGAATATGATCACTTACAAGGAATATTATTTATAGACTATTTAAGTGCTTTTAGAAAACGTATGCATAAAGCTGATTTAAAAGAGATAGATGATGGTTTACGAGAAACTAAATATCCTATCCGACCAAAAATCTAATCCAAAATACTAAGAGATGAATATCGTATTCATGGGTTCTCCCGAATTTGCGCTTCCTAGTTTGGAGAAGATTTATAACTCTAAACATACTATAAAAGCAGTTGTCAGTAATATTGATAAGAGGAGAGGAAGAGGTTCTTCAACAGCACCAACACCGGTTAAAAGTAAAGCTATAGAACTTGGACTTTCAGTAATTGAAGTAGATGATTTAAAATCTGAAAAGTTTGAAAATCAACTAAAAGCACTAGAACCGGATTTATTTGTAGTAGTAGCGTTTCGAATACTACCAAAAAACCTTTTAAAGATTCCAAAAAAAGGTTCAGTTAATTTACATGCTTCGCTTCTCCCAAAATATAGAGGAGCTGCTCCTATCCACTGGGCAGTAATGAATGGAGAAGAAGAAACAGGATGTACTATTTTCTTCTTAGATGAAGATGTAGATACAGGAAAAATCATTAAACAAAAGAAAATCTCTATTGGAGATAATGAGACAACAGGAGAGGTATACGAACGATTAATGAATATCGGAAGCGAGGTATTAATTAATGCAGTTGATGAAATTGACGAAGGTAGCTATACTACAATATCTCAAAATAATAGTCTTGCAACACCTGCCCCCAAAATTTTTAAAGATGATTGCCATATTAATTTTAATCAAGCGGCAAAAGTAGTTCATAATAAAATAAGAGGGCTAAGTCCATTTCCTACAGCTTGGGCTCGATTAGATGGTGAAAAATTTAACATATATAAATCTCAACTTGGTTCTTTCGCAAATATTGATCCTGGCGAATTGCTGGTTAGAGACGGAAAATTACTAGTTGGATGTTCTGATGGAACTCTAGAGTTGTTAGAAATACAACTACCAGGAAAAAAGAAAATGGAAATTCAAAATTTTCTGGCCGGAAATACAATAGAGGGATTTCTTAAATAAATTAATAATAATTTAGTTTGAGATAGGGTTTCCATTTTATATCATCCCGCAACTTCAAATAGTTAATATTTTACAATGGATTCAATAGATATTATTTCTGCAGCAAAGGAAGGAAACTTCGACGAGGTTAAACAGCTTCATAAAAAAAACGTTGATATAAACACTGTAAACAGTAGTGGCGCTTCGGCGCTGATTTTAGCGTCCGAAAAAAATCACTTCGATGTCGTTAAATATCTGGTTGAAGCAGGTGCTGATCTAAATATTGAGACTAAGATGGGAGGCACCGCATTAAATCGTGCGGCTGAAAATGGCAATATTGAAATGATGAAATATTTGCTAGACAAAGGGGTAAAAGTAGGATCTCTGGCATTAATTGTTGCTGCCAGAAATGGTTTTATTGACGCAGTAAAGCTCTTAGTTGAAAAAGGTGCAGATGTTGATTATCAACAACGATGGGGGCATACTGCGCTTATGGTAGCGGCTAAAAATGGTTACTCTGAGGTAGTAACATTTTTATTAAGTAAATCAGCTAATGTTTATTTAAGAGATAAGAATGGGGATACTGCAATGATGATTGCTAATGAAAATGAGCAAGATGAAATTGTATTGATTCTCAGAAATGCCGGAGCAATCGCCGAGGAAAAACCTACAAAAGAGAAATCACCTCAAGTTGTAGTGGATGATGACGACGATGATGATGACTTAGATGATACACCAGACGTGGATGATCTTGTGTCTGATGATGAAGCGCCAGATGAGATAGATTTAGACGATTAGAGTTTTTCTTTAAGATTATTTTTAAGGTTTGAATCCTCTTTTTCTTCATTCAAATATACATCTTCTGTCTCGATCTCAATAGTTCCAGATTCTTTCTTTACTCGTTTTACTGACGCTTTTGTAGGAATCTGGTCAACAATTTTATTGACAAGATCTTTAAGCTTATTCAGTTTCTTCTTTCTCCAGGCTACATCGAGAGAATAAACTAATATCGAACTCACAGTAAATAAAGAAGCAAATAATGCTGAACCTTCAAAAAAGGTGGGCTTTAAAAAGACAAAGCTAAGACCAAAAAGTATCAATGATAGAAATAACCCGTACATAACACCTTCTGTTAAAGAACTTGCTAATCCTACTCTTTGGGAAACCCTGAGCCGAACTCCTTCCTCTCTTTTAGTTAAACTTGCTACGGTTTCTATTCCCGACAAACTTGTGTTCACCCATTCTTTTTTTGAGTAATCTTCTTTCGTTTTTCCAAATGTTTCTCCACCAACGTGATGCTTTAAATCTGTTGTAACTTCATTCCAAATATCATCTATATAGGCTTGTGTATCTATTTCGCGTTCTTCATAAATATGGGTGTCAGTAAGACCAGACCTTCGAGTTATATTTTTTTCTCGATACTCTAAAGCTGCAGTTTTAATTAAATCCATATCTAAACCCGCTTCATCACCAACTTGAAGAAGCTCATCCATGGTCAATCCAGATTCTTTTTTCGTAGACGATTCTTGCTGTTCCTTTTGAAGTTCTGCGGCTCGCTTAATGATGAGTTGAATTTCGTCTTCTGAAAATACTTTATCTGGCATAGTCTTAAAATTTGTTGATTGGATTATACAAAAAAGCCTCGATCTAATAACCGAGGCTTTTAAAATAATATTCAAAAAGAATTTATTTCTCAGATGCGTATTCAAAGGAGTGAACATCCATCTCAACGCCATCAGCAGGACGAACGGTCATCGATTTAGGCTGTAAAAAATATAGCAAGTAGTCTCGACCACCAGCTTTTGCATCTGTCCCACTCATATTAAATCCACCGAAGGGCTGTGCACCAACCAAAGCTCCGGTACATTTTCTATTGATATATAAATTACCAACTTTAAAAGTTCGTAGTGCCTTCTCAATTTTTTTCGGATTGTTAGAGAAGTAAGCTCCTGTTAACCCGTATTGAGTACTGTTTGCAATTCTAAGCGCATCATCAGTGTTTTTTGCCTTTATGAAAGCGGTAACTGGTCCAAATATTTCTTCTTGAGCAATTCGGGCATCTTCAGCTACATCTGCAAAAACGGTTGGTTCGATATAATGTCCCGGATTTTCAGTTTTAGCAAGTTTACCGCCCGTCATGAGCTTTGCTTCTGATTTACCAATTTCAATGTAGCTTAATATTTTATCTACTGCTTTTTGATTTACAACTGGTCCGGCTGCAAAATTATCTTTAGCATCACCGACGGTTAATTCTTTCGTTTTTTCCACAACTTTAGCGAGAACTTCATCATATACAGATTCTACCACAATTGTGCGCGAACCTGCCGAACATTTTTGGCCTTGAAAGCCGAAAGCACCGCGTACAATTTGATCGGCTGCGTATTCTAAGTCGGCATCTTCATCAACAACTGTTGCGTTTTTACCTCCTAATTCGCAAACTAATCGCTTCAAGAAATGTTGACCTTCTACTACTTTTCCAGCGATTTCCGCCATATGTAAGCCTACGGCTTTAGAACCAGTAAAAGTAATAAATCTTGTTTTCGGGCTGGTAGTTAAAGCTTCACCAACCTCCATATTATCACCAGTAACAAAATTAAATACTCCTTTCGGAAGACCAACTTCTTCAAAAATTTCAGCAACTATATGTCCCATTTTTGGAGTGTCCGGAGCTGGTTTAGCGACGACTGTATTTCCTGCTGCAATTGGTGCAGCCGCCATTCCCAAATAAATTGCGAATGGGAAATTCCATGGTGAGATAGAAACTCCGGCGCCAATTGGCATGTAAATTGTTTTGTTTGCATCACCCCAAGAATCTTTAACAGGCATGCCTTTATCTAAGCGAATAGCTTCATACGCGTAATAAATAAGGAAGTCTATTCCTTCAGCAGTATCGGCATCAGCTTCAAGATAGTTTTTTCCTGCTTCGCTGATCATCCACGCATTTATTTCCATCCTTCTTCGCTTTACAACATCTGCTGCTTTTAGCAGATATGCTGCTCGTTCTTTTGCAGGAGTATATTGCCAGGTTTCAAAAGCTTCCCATGCCGAATCTAATGCCCCAAGAGCTTGTTCGGTACTAGCCATTTGAAAGGTTCCAATCACTTCGCTTGTATTGGATGGGTTAGTACTTTCGAATGTTCCTGAGTTTCCTTTAACCCACTCTCCATTGATGAATAAATCATGCTCTTTCCCAAAATGACTGCGCGCTTCTTCGATTGCTTTTTTCTGAGCGACATCGATTGTTGGATCAGAGAAATCTAAATATTCTTCGTTTTCAAATTTTTCAAGTGTTAAATCAGACATTTTATACTCTAAAGGGTTTCTGTTGTTAAAATTAATGTGAAAGTTTTTAAGATTATAACCTAAATATAGCCAGAAAAGCGCTCCCAATTCAAAGGACTTTCAATGAGAATATAAGTTAAGGTAAAACCATTGAAAATGGGACTCAGTAATGGTAGTTTTAAGTCTCTTTATAAGAACTTTATAAAATTATGATACGTTCATATCGATAAACGTATACATAATCACTCAATACAAAAAAAGGATTCGATATGTCAAAAATTAAAGTCGGAATAAACGGTTTTGGTCGCATTGGTAGAATGGTTACACGAGCTATTTTAGATAAGTATGCTGATCAAATTGATATCGTAGGGGTAAACGATCTAACGGATACTAATACTCTCGCTCATCTTTTCAAATACGACTCTTCTCAAGGGATTTATGCAGGCAACGTTGCAGCATCTGGAGATACGATTACTATTGATCACATGAGCTTTAAAGTAACAGCAGAACGCGATCCAGCTAATTTAAAGTGGGGAGATCTTGGCGTTGATGTTGTGATAGAGTCTACTGGTTTTTTCGTAGATAAAGATAGCGCAGGTAAGCATTTAACAGCGGGTGCAAAAAAAGTAATTATTTCAGCACCTGCAAAAGGTGGGGTAAAAACAGTTGTATTAGGAGTAAACGACGATGTTATCAGTGATGATATTCAAATATACTCTAATGCCAGTTGCACCACGAACTGTTTAGCGCCAATGGTTAAAGTACTGGATGACTCTTTCGGTGTTGTTAAAGGCTTCATGACTACCATTCACTCATACACAGGTGATCAGAAAATTCTGGATGCTCCACACAAAGATCTAAGAAGAGCTAGAGCTGCAGCAATTAATATTATACCTACTTCAACCGGTGCAGCTAAAGCGGTAGGATTGGTGCTTCCTCATTTAGATGGTAAACTTGATGGTGGTGCTGTTCGCGTTCCAACTCCAACTGGATCTCTAACCGATTTCGTTTGTGAAGTGAAAAAAGGAACTACTAAAGAAGAAGTAAATGCGGCTTTTAAAGCAGCAGCAGACGGACCTCTTAAAGGAATCCTTGAATTTACAACAGATCCAATCGTTTCAACCGATATTATCGGAAACCCACATTCAAATATTTTTGATAGTGACTTAACAAAAGTAGATGGTACACTTGTTAAAGTAATAGGTTGGTACGACAATGAAGCTGGATATGCAGCTAGAACTGCTGATTTGGTTACAAAAATTCTGTAATCTTAATCGAATAGATTCTAAAAGCCCCTTCAATATCGATGGGGCTTTTTTTTGCTTCGATTTATGTAAAAAAAGAATTTCTATCTTGAGGCGAATACATATGGTGTGTACTTTAATCTAATACCTTAAATTCTAGCTAATGAAAACAAAACTTTTTCTACTGAGCTCCCTTTTTCTACTCCTTACTTGTACTGTAGAAAAATCTGTATTCAAACTGGATACCGATCAATTAATTGAGGATATCAGAACACTATCTGCTGATGATATGCAAGGCAGACTAGTTGGAACTGAGGGTAATGCTAAGGCAAGAGACTATATTACCAAAAGATTTGCACAGCTTGCCGTACCTGCATTTAAAGGTGATTACCATCACCCATTTACTATCACTCGTGCAAATGGAAATTCTGTAAGCGGTACAAATATAATTGGGTTTTTAGAAGGGGAATCGGATTCAGTTATTGTGATTAGTGCCCACTATGATCATTTAGGAGTAAGAGATAGCTTGATTTTTAATGGAGCTGACGATAATGCTTCTGGCGTATCAGGTTTATTAGCGATTTCAGATTATTTTAGCCAAAACAAGCCAAAGCACACCATGATTTTTGCAGCATTTGACGCTGAAGAAGGTGGGTTGAATGGTGCCAGAGCTTTTGTACAGGATTCACTTTTTTTACAGAGAGTAGTTCTTAATATAAATTTAGATATGATTTCGAATAATAATATGGACGAAATTTATGCTGTTGGAACTTCTCACTATCCATTTCTTAAGCCAATTTTGGAATCGGTAGACACTGTCGAATTAACATTATCATTTGGGCATGATACCCCGGAATTAGGTTATAATGATTGGACGTTTTCATCGGATCATGGCCCATTTCATGAAAAGGAAATTCCATTTGTTTATTTTGGGGTAGAAGATCACGATCATTATCATAGACATACAGACGAATTTGAAACAATACCACAGGATTTTTTTAAGAAATCAGTGCAATTGATTTTGAATGCAGTAATAGCTTTGGATAACTCTAAATTTTAGTGATATGAAATCTTTATTAACAATTCTGCTTTTAATTATTAGCTCTAATGTTCTTTTCGCACAGACATACTCTGTTGAAGACCAAATAAATATGGCAGTTTTCGCAGCCCCTGAAGAACATAGGGAAGGTGCAATGGTTCTGGGATTTGATGAAGATGGAAATGTTATTACTCTTCGGGAGGGCTCGAACGATTTCGTTTGCTTAGCTGATAACCCTGAATCTGCAAGATTTCATGTGTCTTGTTATAAGAAATCTCTGGAACCTTTTATAGCTCGAGGAAGAGTCTTGAAAGCTGAAGGTAAAAACCCTGGTGAGATTTTTGAGATCAGAGAAAAAGAAGCGATCGAAGGAACGCTTGAAATGCCTAAAGAACCAGCTACATTATATGCTTATTTCGGGGATGATGTAGTGTATGATTCTAAGACAAATACGATAAAAGGTGCGCAGTACAGGTACTCAATTTATATTCCTTTTGCTACTGAAGAATCTACTGGACTTCCATTAAGACCAAATGCACCGGGGCATCCGTGGTTAATGAATCCTGGAACTCATAGAGCTCATATAATGATTACCCCACCGGCTGAAAATTGATTAATATCAGTTCTAGTAAAACTTTTTATTATAGCTAGTGCACTCTTTACAGTCTTTTCCGTCCTTTTTTGCCTCTTCTTCGGTTGCGAATCCTTGAGTTGAGTGAGCTTCAATATCTCCATCCTTATTCACTCTTCTCCATCTCCATTCTTCTTTAACATCTTGGTATAACTCGCATTTAGCCATATATAAATAATTAATTTTATAAATCTTAATTCACATTAACATACAAAAGAACAAGCGTGAGGGCAAAAAAGGAATGAATCAATTAAAAATCTTTTTGTTATGTCGAACGAATGTGAGACATCTAAAGAACTTAATGCTTTAAATAGCACTCGTTAGACTTCTCTCCTTCGACAAGCTCAGGATTCGAAGTGACAAATCTCCCAATTGAACATTGCTAATTTTTAATTCTCTATTGAGAAGTCGTAGCTAATCTCAGATCCTTTTTCTAGAGCTTTAGAAACAGAGCAATACTTTGTTATTGATAAATCCAATGCTCGCTGAACTTTCTTTTCATCAAGGTTACCAGATAAGATAAAGTGCATATGGATCGATTTAAATTCTGAATAACTTCCATCTACTTTTTGTTTATCGGCATCCACTTCTACTCTTAAGCTGTTGAGTTCTTGTTTTTGCTTTTCAAGAATAGAAATAACATCAACGGCACTACATCCACCAATTCCAGCCAAGAGTAATTGAAATGGGCTCAATCCACCTTCTAGTCCACCGATGCTAGTATTACCATCCATTCGAATTTTTCCGCCTTCTTCATTTCCTGCTTCCATATGTAAATCTTTAGATAGCCAGTTTACATCTACTTTCATTGTTCTCCTATTTTTCAGATTTGTACAAAAGTAATGGTTTTTGAGTGAAGTTTTTGTGAATCAACTTTTAAAATCAATAGTGCTTTACTTTTGCCTTGACGCAAAAGTAACAAAAGGTCAAAACTATGAATTCTAGGCGCATTCCAACTATTTTTGTTTAATAATTCCAAAGGTCATCGTTCGTCCGAGAAAGTTTTGAACAACCGAGCCTGTGTGGAATTATTAATCCTTCGGATACACTTAAACAGCTCTCATTTCTTTCGCCTATAATTCTAAGGTCGTTTTGTAGAGGAATATTTAGGCTATTTTGGGTTTAATATGATTTTTGAGATAACAGTTTAATTTTCATCCTGTCCGTCAGCTGACGGATCAGGATCTTACGAACCGGCGCATAAATCTCTTTTTATACCACTTTTGTGTGGACAAAAGTGGAGCAAAACCCACTGGCTGGATTTATTCCGGGCAGATATTCTCCGTTTCAGACAAAAAATCAAATGTTCTGATATACAGAACTGATTTTTCGCTTTTCTGAAGCTAAGATGAATATCTGATGTTACTCCATAACTCCAATACCGGACTTTTCAAACTCCTGTCGTCATACTGAACCTGTCTGCAGGCAGGCTTGATTCAGGATCTTACGGAATAGCTATCAGGCCTTGAATCGTTTTCACCTTACTTTTGCCTTGACGCAAAAGTAACAAAAAGTCAAGACTATGAATTCTAGGCGCATTCGAATTACTTTCGCTTAATAATTCCAAAGGTCTATGTACGTATGAGTAAGTTTTGATTTTATGAGCCAGTGTGGAATTATTTATCCCGAAGGGTCTCGGGATACGCTCAATTCATTCTCACTTTTTCCGCCTATAATTCTAAGGTCGTTTAAGGGAGGAGAATTTATCTTGTTTTGATACTCTTGAGAACGGATGTGAAGTAATCTTGAAATGAGTCATCCTGAATTTATTTCAGGACCTTACGGAATGGCTATCAGGCCTTGAATCGTTTTCACCTTACTTTTGCCTTGACGCAAAAGTAACAAAAAGTCAAGACTATGAATTCTAGGCGCATTCGAACTATAATTCTAAGGTCGATTAAGGGAGTAGCAATTAATGAGTTTTGGCACTTTATTAAGTTCAGTTCCCTTGGGAATGTTGCCATCTGAGAGGAACGAAGTAGTCTCCACGTGAATGTAACCTTTGCGAACGCAGTGAAGCAATCTCCCAAATTTAGGGCTCAGTACTGGAAATCACTTTGCTTTTCTCGTGAATGTGTCAAAACGATAAATCGTTGTAGAGCGGTATTTCTGATCTACATCTAACACTACAGAAGGGAATTCAGTTTGGTTTGGAGAATCGGGGAAATGTTGAGTTTCTAGGCAAAGTCCGGTGCGGGGGTTATTAGCTGTATCTCCTTTTCCTTTTGGAGTATTTTCTAGCGCATTTCCAGAGTAGAAATGAACTCCTGGTTCGGTAGTAAGAACTTCCATTATTCTGCCCGAAGCAGGATGAACGAGTTTTGCGGCTACATCTAGTTCATGACCTACTTTATTGAGTGCCATTGTTATATCAAAACCATCTGTGAGCTTTAATTGAGGATGCTCGGTATGTATATCTTTTCCAATTGCTTTAGGGCTGGTAAAATCAAAGGGGGAGTTTTTTACAGTTTTAAGTAACCCGGTTGGAATAGCGCCTTCGCCAATTTCAACAAATCGGTCAGCGTTTATTTCTAATTCAAGTCCTAGAATATCTTCTTTCATCCCCGAAAGATTGAAGTAACTGTGTTGAGTTAGGTTTACTATTGTTTTCTTGTCGGTGGTGGCGGTGTAATCAACAATCAGTTCATTATTATTTGTAAGAATGTAAATAACTTCAACGGTTAGATTACCTGGAAATCCTTCTTCTCTGTCTTTACTTATATAAGTAAGTTTTAGAGCGGTTCCGTTTAATACCGAAACTTCTTTCCCTTTCCACACTTGGGTGTGAAATCCGGTTTCTCCACCATGTAAGTTGTTTGGGGTATCGTTTGAGTCTAACTCAAATTCAGTTCCGTCTAGAGCAAATCTGGCGTTTGCAATTCGGTTACCATATCTGCCAATCAAAGCACCCAGGTAGTAGTCCGATTCTAGGTAATCATCTAGGGAATCGTGTCCAAGAACTACATCAGCAAGAATGCCATGTTTGTCAGGCACCCAAAGCTCAGTTATAATTCCTCCATATTCGATTACTCGGATTACTACATCATTATCGTTTTTTAGTCGAAATTGATGAATTTCAGATCCATCAGGCATGGTACCGTAGTGCTCTTTTTTAAATGATTCCAAGTTTGAGTATCCCTTTTAATCTTGATAAGTATTTCCCGAATGTAGGGAATTTGAAGGGGATTTTTGATTTTACTTTTGCCTACTTACAGTCACCTTAAGCTCCCATGAATGAGTTGGAGGTAAAGATGTGTAGCGAAAGGTATCAAACGTCGCGCTATTGATAAGTGAATTATCAATTTTAGATCCCTCAGAATGCGTTACCAATTTTACAGATCAACCTAAGGCTTTCGGGATGACAGTTCCAATAGTGTTTTAAATGTAAAATTTTAGCTGTCACCTTAAGCTCCCATGAATGAGTTGGAGGAAAAGATGTGTAGCGAAAGGTATCAAATGTGGTTCTATTGATAAGTGAGTTGTTGGTTTGAGATCCCTCAGGATGACCTATCTATTTAAAAATGTTTTTTAACACATTTTTGTCTATGAATTATCCAACTTTTATAGAGAAGATAGTTATATAATAATCCATACTATTCCATTACCAATCAAATGCTGAAGATTATAAAAGAATTTTGAACCCGACAAGAATTCGCAGACTTGATTTTTTTACTTTTGTATGAAGTCAAAAGTAAGGAATGAATGCTTTAATAGAGTTAATCAACTTCTCTCAATCACTCACCGATATGTTTGTGATTTCCTTTTTGGTGGCGCTTACGAAGGGTTTTAATCACCTTGTGCATAGGTATGTTTTTTTCTGCAAGAAGGAGCATCAGGTGGAAGAGTAAATCAGCAGCTTCGGCTATAGTTTCTTTTTTGCCTTTACTCCCTTTGTTTTTTGATGCAATTACGGTTTCAACCGCTTCTTCACCTACTTTTTGGGCAATTTTGTCTAATCCTTTTTTGAACATGCTGGTTGTGTAAGAACCTTGAGGCATTTCATCTTTACGATCGTAGAGCAGGTCTTCCAGCTCTTTTAGAAATTCGTAATCTAAGTCAGTAAGTGATTTTTTAACGCCCATGAAATTTTTTTTGGCTGTGAATTATTGCGGAGCAAAGTTCACCATTTTGAACCTATGAATCAAAAAATAGAGTAAATTTAATATTCGTTGAAATGCGTGAGCCCAAAGTAAAGTCATTACCGCCTTTGGCAACAACTCTACCGAGGGTTTAGTCATCTACTAGAGATTTCTAAGAGGAGCTCTCCTCCGCTTTTCCTTCAACAAAACTAGTTTCACCAATCATTGAAAGTGGAACAAACTTCTTAATTTCCAAAGATGCATTTTCCCAATCAGAGAGGATATACTTCGCTTTTGTTGATCCTGTTTCTTTTAAATAATCTTCAAGCGTAGACTTTAGCCGGAATAAATCAGCGTTAGAAATCAAATCTTCTCCAATATAATCTCGATTTATTTTTGAACCAGGATTCTCATACATATAAAGAACGCCTCCTGTCATTCCTGCTCCAATATTATCAGAAGTGGCGCCTAGAATCACTACGGTTCCATTTGTCATATACTCACATGCATGAAGCCCGGTTCCTTCAACAACAGCAGTTGAACCACTATTTCGAACCGCAAATCTATCACCGGCTTGCCCATGTACATACAAGGTTCCACCAGTTGCTCCATAGAGGGCACAATTCCCAATAATTGCATTTTCTTCGGGTTTATAAGAAGTATTTTCAAACGGAACAATTACCGTTTTTCCGCCACTCATACTTTTACAGACAGAATCATTTGCTTCGCCTATAAGCTTGATATCTGCATCTTTGGTTTGAAATACACCGAAACTTTGTCCCGCACTACCTCGGAAGGTGAGATCAATTTTTCCCGAGTATGGTTTAGTAGATGATTTCTCTCCTTTGATTGCAGCTAAACGAGCTACACTTTGTAGTTTACCCAAATATCCAAAAAGAGTAGCGGTTGCAGAACGGTCGGTATTTATAATTTTATACTCTTTGCTGATATTTTCATCATTCTCGATAGCATCTTTTAAATCATTTACCAGTTCTGTATTTAACGTACTTATTGGTTCAGAAAGGCTATCCAGAGTCACTTCTTTTTTATAAGCAGGAGCATTAAAGAAGAAACCAAGATCAAGATTTAACTTATTAATCAGTTCTAAATGAGTGCCATTTATTGATAAGAGCTCTGTATTTCCGCAAATATCCTGGAGTGAAGTTTCACCAAGCGTAGCTAAGATTCGCCGAACATCTTCTGCAACATAAGTCAATGCCTTTACAATATGATCTTTATGACCAACATATTTAGCTTTGAATTTTGGATCGTGAGTAGCAATACCTCTAGGACACGTATTTTTCTCACAAATCCGAGCCATGATGCAGCCTTCAGCAATAAGTAGAAGTTTACCGAAATCAAATTCTTCTGCACCTAAAATGGAAGCAAGCACAATATCTTTTCCTGATGAAAGTCCGCCATCGGTTCTAAGCACGACATGATCTCGAAGGTTATTCTCAACCAAAGCTTGATGAACTTCTAATAATCCAATTTCCCACGGTAGTCCTGCATGTTTCATTGAACTAAGTGAGGCTGCTCCTGTACCACCTTCACCACCAGAAACCTGAATAGAATCAGCGCCAGCTTTAGCAACACCAACAGCAATGGTTCCAATATTTACACCAGCCACCAGCTTTACGCTTACTCTTCCATCGGGATGTATTTGCTTTAAATCATTAATAAGCTGTTTTAAATCCTCGATGCTATAAATATCATGCAATGGGGGCGGAGAGATGAGATCAAAGCCTGGATTAGCAAATCGGGCTTTAGCAATATCGGCGTCAACTTTTAAACCCATAAGTTGTCCACCTTCTCCAGGTTTTGCACCTTGACAGACTTTTATTTGGATTTCCTCTCCAGAAACTAAATACTCTGCAGTAACACCAAATCGACCAGAAGCTATTTGTTTAACGGTAGCGCCAATTCCTTCCTTAAAATAATATGGATTTTCACCACCCTCGCCACTATTACATCGTCCACCAATCTCCCTCATAGCCAAGAAAATATCTCGTTGAGATTCGGCACTAATTGCTCCAAAAGACATTGCTCCAGAGCCAAAAGTTTTTAAAATATGGTCGACTGATTTTACATCTTGCAATGTTACCGGTGATTCCGATTTCTTCACATTAAAGAGATGACGTAAAGCAACGGGTTCGTCTTCTAGTCCGAGCTTTAAGTATTCATCAAAAAGCTCCATATCTGTTAAATCAAGATCTTTTTCTTGAACCAAATCATGAATGATTTTAGTTCTAGAGCTTGTCATAGAATGCTTTTCACCCATTTTACCACGGGCATGTTCTTTATATTGATAACTTTTAATTGCTTTAAAATCATCAAGATTTTCTTTGTTCAAATCTTCAGTTCTCTTCAAAACCATTTCAGCAATTTGCTCAATCTCAAGCCCACCAATAGGACTTTGAATTCCAGGGAAATATTCATCAATAACTCCCTTTCCTAATCCAAGAGCAGAATACAATTTGGCACTTTGATAACTTCGAACCACAGAAATTCCTGACTTTGCCATAATTTTAAGTAGCCCACTATCCATCGCTTTTAAATAGTTTCTTTCTTTTGTGTCGGCATCTAGTTCTTTCAATGATCGATGAGAATCATTTCTTGCTATATCTAAGGCCATATATGGGCAAACTGCCTGAGCACCAAACCCAATTAGCGCGGATGCATGATGCGTACTTTTAACTTCACCAGTATCCACGACCACCGCAGCGTTTAACTTCAATCCTTCATCATTTAAAGAATTCACCACTCTGCGAAGTGTTAATAAACTTGGTAATGGAATTTGCTCAAGACTAGCGGATCGATCACTTAAGATTAAAATAGTGTTTCCATTTTTAACCGCCTTTATGGCTTCTACTGCAATTTGATCTAAGCGCGCTTTAAAACCTACTACCCCATGTGCACGTTTAAAAGTAGTGTCAATTACATGAGGGACAACTCGGTCTAAATCTGTTTGATTTTCAATACAAGAGTATACATAATCCATTTGAGCAAGACTCAGGAATGGACTCTTTAGTTCGTAAGCCGGAGCAGGAGGGATTAATTCTTTAGGCTCAAAAATATTTGGCTTCTTACCAAGATAGACGGTTAAATCTGTAACAATTTTCTCTCTGATGTAATCCAGTGGAGGATTTGTGACTTGCGAAAAGTTTTGAAAAAAGAAATCGAAAAAGGGACGTGGTTCATTCGATAGAACCGCTAATCGAGCGGTATCACCCATAGAACCAATCGGTTCATTGCCAGTTTCTGCCATTGGGTAAATTATTTTAGACAGCTCCTCATCAGTAAAAGAAAAGAAAGGCTGCTTCTCTGCGAAGCGAACACCAATATCTTCAACTTTTTCGGGGATAAGCTGAACTCTTGCATCAAATGGAGCGTCATAGTTTTCTTTTGAATGACTTGGGTCACGGAATAATACATTTCCACTTGCAAGGTCAACGGTAACTCCACGCCCGGCATATAAGGTACCTTTAGCTTCAACTTTAGCTTCGTCTAGCTCAAAAGTGCCAGCTTCAGAAGAGAGGTAAAAGTGATTTTCGGTTCTTGCCCAACGACAAGGTCTGAATCCGTTTCGGTCGAGTCGTGCACCGATAGAATAACCATTAGCATAAGTGATTAAAGCAGGACCGTCCCACGGCTCCATGGCTCTGCTCCAGAATTTATAAAATTTATTTCCTTCAGTTGCAGGCGGCATACAAATAGCCAGAATGTCTTCTACATTTGGTATACTACTTCTATATCGAAGCGCCTCAACCATTTCATTTAAACTACCAGAATCACTGATTTTCTCACGGGTAAGAATTTCGTTTTTTTCTGCTCCAATCATCTTTTCCCGAG
The DNA here is from genome assembly GCA_040222455.1 of Balneolaceae bacterium. Lineage (GTDB taxonomy): Bacteria > Bacteroidota > Rhodothermia > Balneolales > Balneolaceae > RHLJ01. The sequence goes on from JAVKDD010000020.1 coordinate 550,491, forward strand.
ATTTAGCCCAGGATCGATTCCCCGCAATAGTATTGATCTCACCATTGTGCCCAATCAATCGAAAAGGCTGAGCTTTATCCCATGAAGTCGTTGTATTCGTACTAAATCGTCGATGAAATAAGCAGAATCGAGTAGCATATTTTGGGTTTTTTAAATCTAAATAAAACTCTTCCAAAGCATACGACTGTGTCAATGCTTTATATACAATCGTTTTAGCTGATAACGATGAGAAAAAGAGACTCTCTTCAAGTCCATTTTTAAAAAGCTTTGATTTTGTAAGTTGTTTTGCTGTGTACAACCTTTTATCAAATGAAAGCATCGTTTTTGCGCGATAAGGGCGCTCAATTACTGCTTGCATAATAAAAGGGACACTTTCAGCTGCACTTTTACCAAGAATGTTTTTGTTTACTGGAACATCTCTGTATTCAAGAACATCGAGCCCAAAAAGAGCAAAAGTACTTTCAAAAATTTTAAGTGCCTTTAATTGATTCGACCGATTTCTAGAAAGAAAAAGAGTAGCTACAGCAACGGTATCTTGCTCATATCCCAAGAGTTCAAATGGAATATCTGTCATTATTCCAGCACCATCACCGGTTAGTCCATCGGCAGCACAAGCGCCTCTGTGTTCTACGCAACGGAGCGCATGTAAACCTTGAAGTAAATGCTTATTACTATATTCCTGATGTCTGCTTACTATAAAGCCAACTCCACAGGCGGACTTTTCCGCACCTGTATACCTAAATTTTTTTCGATTTTCCATCATTGCACGTGTTTCTTAACTGGAAAGGAAATAACAAAAAGCATAAAAAAATAGTGTTTGTCAAACATTTGAAGAATTATAAAAACTGAGTTTAAACTAAATAAATAAGGTTTCAATGTCATTAAAGCTCAATTATCAAAACTAAATAAGGAGATTAAACCGAATACTGAAATTGGAAAAGCGCTTTCTACGATTTATGAAGAATTTTATTTATTTAAGAATATCAGTTAATATACCTAAATAAATAAAATTTAAATTATCTAAATGAAAGCGGTTTTAATTTATGAAAGTAGGGATTATCGCCGAACAGAAATCCCATTCTCAGCCATTTTCGTTTTTAAATCCGAAATTTCGATTTCTTTGAAGTGGAAAATACTTGCTGCTAATACCGCATCTGAATTGGCTATTTCAATTGCATCGATACAATGCTGAATTGTGCCAGCACCGCCACTGGCAATTACAGGAATTCTGACAGATTTATTCACAATTTTCAGTAAATCTAAGTCGAAACCCGATTTGGTTCCATCTTTATCCATACTAGTGAGTAAGATTTCACCTGCACCCCGTTCTTCAACCTCAAGCATCCACTTTAAAGCATCTAGCCCGGTATCCTCGGTACCCCCTTTAACAAATACATTCCATGAGTTGTTGGTTTTCTTAGCATCAACTGCAGCAACGATAGCTTGGGCGCCAAATGCTTCAGAAGCTAGATTAATTAAATCGGGATTTCTAACAATGCTACTGTTCAGAGAAACCTTATCGGCACCAGCTTTTAAGAGTTCTTCGATCTCATCCACAGTTTTAATTCCTCCACCAACTGTAAACGGGATATTAATATGCTTGGCAATTTGAGTAACGAGTTCAACGAGTGTTTTTCTTTTTTCGAGCGTTGCGGTAATATCTAAAAAAACAAGTTCGTCGGCACCTTCCTGAGAATAGCGTTGTGCCAATTCTACGGGATCACCTGCATCCCGAAGTTCTAAGAAATTCACTCCTTTCACGGTTCTTCCGTTTTTGATGTCGAGGCAAGGAATGATTCTTTTTGTAAGCATGGTTAATGTGAGAGATAGAGTTATTTAAAAAGGTGCAAAGTTAACACTTCTTTTACATTGTTTTGATGAAAGGATTGTATTGTTTTCAAAATCAAAAAAATGGCATTTGAAATCACTTCATTAAACGGTTCAGCTAAAGATATTATTCGAAGGGTGATGCATGCAGAAAACTCTCAATTACTCATTCCACCAACATTGGAAGGAAAAGAGTTGAATATTGAGAAGCCCCCATCCGATGGAAAATATATAGGTCTCTTTTCAAGCGGCACTACCAGTAAACCAACTTGTATTTGGAATAGCTTTGAAAAATTACAGAAGAATGCGAAATACTCAGCCAAAGCTTTTGAGATCGAAACACATCATACATTATTGATGATGGCATTGCCCTGGCATGTGGCAGGTTTTTCGTGGATGTTAATGGCTGAGAATTTAGAATGTGAGTATTTCTTTATCACTACTAAAAAGGGAGAACACAATCTATGGATCAACACGGTACAAGATATCAATCCTGATTATATGCTAACGGTGCCTGCTGTGCTTCGTACTTTGTACGATGAGGATTGGTTTGTAAGTAATGTCGTATATGGAGGATATCCGATTAAATTCGAGGAATACGCAAAATTATCACCCCATTGTAGTGTTATGTATCAGGGATATGGTCAGACTGAAGCAGGCGGATTAATTTCATCATACAAAAGAAGAAGTACAGTTCTTCCTTTTGATTTAGAGAATTTATGTCAAGGAAAGCCAATTTCTGGAGTGAAGTTGATGTGTAATGGAAGTCAGGATGCTCCACAACCGATTTATATACAGTCAAAAACTGCATTCACTACAGATAGGTATGATTCTGGAGATGTGGGATTTAAAGATAAAAAAGGAAACCTATATGTAGTGGCTAGATCTCTAGTTACTAACTCATTAGATAAGTCATCCCAAAAAGATTTGTTAACTTAGTTGTATGATACTCAAGATTGTGCTTTCCTAGGATTGACAATAAGCTATATAGTAATCTTGAATAAGGTTAATTAATGCTTTAAAAATTCTCATTAAAAAAGCTTTCAAATAGATAGCAAAGGCCTTAACTTTGCACCCTTTCGAAATCACTTTGTGTTTCGAAATCAGGGCCCATAGCTCAGTTGGTTAGAGCAGTCGACTCATAATCGATTGGTCGGGGGTTCAAGTCCCTCTGGGCCCACACACAAAAAAGCCGCTTATTTGCTCAATAAGTGGCTTTTTTTATGTATAAACCTCGTTCCATAGCTCAGCTATGGAATGCCAGCTAGAGGCTCTGCCTCAAACGGAGAATTAAGTAACAGGCTGAGCCTGAATTATGAGTTCCGCAGCGGAGCTACGGAACTAGAAGAAAGAGAAGAAAGGAAAAATAAAGTGCAGAGGAACCTGTGACATAAGTTCAGCATCAGCGCTAAAGAACTAGAAAATAGCCCCTATAAAAAAAACTAACGCGGTGTAAGGAGTAAGGGAGTTCCTGGTCTTACTAAAAAAGACCGAACCATGGGA
>JAVKDD010000021.1:0-2445 GCA_040222455.1 Balneolaceae bacterium
ATATGGTTTTATAACACCTGACGAAGGTGGAAAAGACTTATTCGTACACCACTCTGAAATTCAAACTGATGGCTATGCAGAATTAAAGGATGGTCAAAAGGTAGAATATGAAGTAGGCGAAGGTCAAAAAGGACCATGCGCGAATAATGTTGTTGGTTTATAAGCCAATCATTACGTAGTTCCTGACTTAAAGAAAGGAATTTTCGGAAGCTTGCTTCCAACATATAAATTAAAGCCTTGCTCTGTTTACAGAGCAAGGCTTTTTTTTATGGAATTATTACCTGGTTTAAGATTAAACAGGAGAAAATGTGCAACATAAACCAATCAATTTCATACAAGGTTCAAACTAAATATCTAAATCAGTTATGAAGACCGTACTATTGTTGTTTTCCCTTGCTTTATTTGGAAATGAAATAACATACTCAAGACAAGTTGGTAATATAAAAAGCAGTTCTGAAGGATTTGAATCACAGTATAAAACCCTAGTCAAGAAACACGATTTAATTACATTAGGGATAGCTGTAATCAAAAACGGAAAGGTAATTTGGACAGGATATTTTGGAGAGGAAAGTCCAGGTGAACCAGCTTCTGAAAATACACTGTTTGATGTCGCTTCAATTACCAAAACTGTTTCTACTGAAGCATTTCTAAAACTTGTTGATCAGAATAAGATTTCCCTTACAGAATCTATGTCAAATTATTGGATAGATCCGGATTTAGAAGAAAGTTCGAAACTCAACGAGCTTACACTTTATCATACATTAACTCATACTGCAGGTTTTAGGAATTGGAGGTTTTTTGATAACGATAATACACTCAAGTTTATAAATGATCCAGGAACCATATATGGTTATTCCGGGGAAGGATTTGAATACGGAGTTAGATATGTAGAGTCAAAATTGGACACAAAGTTTGATGAATTGGTTCAGAATCTTGTATTTAATCCACTAAATATTTCCAAAGCTTCAATTAGTGTTCAAAAAGACTTATTTAGCAGCATAGCAAGACCAATTGATGAAAACGGTAAATTTTATGGGTTCTATTGCAGACCTAATGGCTGGTGCAGAGGTGAAGGGGAGTACTCTGCAGCTGGCGACCTGGTAATATCAGTTGAGGACTATGCCAAATTTATGATATCGGTTATGAATGGATCAGGTTATAGTATTGAATTGATTGAGAAGAGAAATCAAGTTCATACAGAAACCAATTTGGTGGATTGTAAACTTCTAAAAAACACACCATGCCCCGAGAAGCAAGGATATGGACTTGGATGGAGAGTACTTGATTACAAAAATAACAAGCTTATTACTCATGGAGGAAGCGATTGGTCGGAAATAGCCCTTGCTTATTTTTATTTAGCTTCTAAAGATGGAGTTGTTATTTTTATTAATGCACCAGCTCAAAGAGGTCTGAATGCAATGCCCGAAGCTATTGAAATAATAGAGCCAAACTCTCCCATGGCTGTTCATTACAGGATGAGATTAGGTAGGAATTAGCGTAAGAAAACAGCAAACCCCTTTCATGAAAATGTACAGATCGTCAGCTTTTACTATTCAAACATCAACTTTGCTTTTGTATAGCTTAATTCTCGATGAATTGCATTAAAATTATCATTATTTCCAAACCATTTTAAGGCTTCTTGTTTGCTGATATTCGTTGTTTTGTCAACTAAATAGGAGTGCCAGCTGCTAAAAGGCCAGTTATTAGGAGTTTTCACAAAACCATGATGTACGGGGTTGTTATGAATGTAGGCGATTAAGCGAACAAAATATTCATCTGAATCAATGAGCTTACGCTTGAAATTGGGAATGAAGAGACTGCCTTTGCGGTCGTATTTCTTATTGATGGATTTGGTATAAGAATTAAAAAGATTGGAGAATTGTTGGCTAACAATACTGTTCTGAAAGAAAAAAGATTGGAGAATTGTTGGCTAACAATACTGTTCTCCAAACCTCCAAGGTCTGGCAGACCTTGGAGGTTTGGTTTATCTTTTTTCTTTCTGACAAATTCCAATATTTCATCTTCTTTTCTAACCCGTATCATCAGATGTAGATGATTAGGCATCAGGCAATAAGCAAATGTTTCTACTACAGGATGAATATAATATTGGTAACGTCGCAAGAAGTATCGAAAATTTTCATCACACCGAAATAAGTTTTCATTTCCATTGGCATGTGTCCAAATGTGATAAGTATTTCCACTTTCAAGTGTTATCCGAGGTTGTGCCATGGTTCTTGAATTGTTTAAGTTGTTCAAGTAAGACCGATAAATGCTTGATTCCTTACAAAATATTATTGATTGCTTCTTGAAATGATAAAACCCTCAAAAACGTTATTCACAGAAAGACAAAGGGTTAAAAGATTTGTATCTTCCAAGTCTACTCGAATTTTTAAAATTATTCTGAAATGAGCGACAAATTTAAAAGCACTAAACAAACATTTGAAA
>JAVKDD010000022.1:0-5447 GCA_040222455.1 Balneolaceae bacterium
CAGACCTTCCCATCACATAGCCTCATCCTAACACCCGACAAAAAACATGCATCATTCCAGCGTTATTGGCTACTTTTATCAAACAGACAATAACTCCACTTCCAACAAATGGATGATGACGTTTTTTGTCTTGACGTTATATTCAATTTCACCAGATCAAAAATTTTACTAACTAAATGAAAAAAATAATCTACACTTTAGGTATCATCCTAATTGGAACAACAGCTAAGGCTCAATGGAGTGATAACGGTAATACTCTAACAACTTCTGACGATGTGGTAATAACAGGACATGTTAACGTTGGTGGAGAAGGGAATTATCATCTAAAAGTTCGACATATTGATGGGAAACACTACCAAAATTCCTCAATTCACCAACTGTATCTCAATTACAATACAAGTCAACCAGTACTTGTGGGTTATGGAGGGCAGAACTCTGATCTCTATGTAAGTGGTGAAATCGGCATTGGAACGACTAGTCCTTTAACCAATCTAGATATTAATGGAAATATTGGACTGGGAGAGCGACTTACTGGTGGCACTAGGTATATTGGTAAATATGTTAATGGGGCTTTTGGAGGCAACTCTAACTGGATTGGATTTAATAGTCCTGCAAACGAGGACTTTATCACTTTCGGAACCCACAAATCAGGTACCGGTGGAGGCGAAAGAATGAGAATTGATGCGCTAGGTAACATTGGAATAGGAACAACAACTCCAGGAGAAAAATTACAGATAGGAAATGCATTTACATTTCATGATGGCGGCCATGAGGTCTTAGGGTTTGGTTGTAAAGGTTCCGGTTCGACTGACCTTGATCCCAATGGATACGCATCTGAAATCAGATTAGACCCAACGACAGGTAATTTCAGGTTTGCAGTTTCATCGAACTTGACTGACTACCCTCAAACAAGAATGACAATAAAGAATAATGGATTCATAGGCATTGGAACTCTTGACCCAAAATCAAAACTTTCAGTTGATGGTCAAATTCGTGCAACTGAAGTAAAAGTATTAGCTGATATAAGTGTCCCTGATTATGTTTTCGAACCTGATTATGAACTTAGAACACTGAAAGAAACCAAAGAATACATAACGAAGAACAAACACCTTCCTGAGATTCCGTCTGCCTCTGAAATTGGTGAGAACGGAATTGATATTGGAGATATGAACATGCGACTCCTAAAGAAGATAGAAGAGCTAACTCTTTATCAAATACAACTCATGGAGGAAATGGAAGCCATGAAAAAAGAACTACAAGAACTAAAAAAGTAAAAGAATATAACAGGCACTAAGCTCCATCGGCTTACTTAGTTATTTGCAAAGGGAATCTGGAACAGATACTTTTGAGATATTAGAAAGGCTAAGCCGACAGAGCTTAGTTTGACGTTAGGAATAATTCAGATTTAATAGAACATGCATCATTCAAAGAACAAAAACTTAATTTATTTAATACTGCCATTATTATTTATTGGCTGTCAAGGAGAAGAGGGTGCAATTGGGCCAGTCGGAGAAGACGGCACAGATGGGCTCACTAGTTTAACAATTATCACAACAGAAGCTCCAGGAGTAAACTGTGAAAATGGTGGTGTGAAGATTGATGTTGGGATCGATAGTAATACAAACGGCACCTTGGATATTGATGAAATTCAAAGCACTAGTTATATCTGTAATGGAGTTGATGGTCAGGTCAGTTTGACTTCCGTTGTAACTGAACCCGCTGGTGTTAATTGCACGAATGGTGGACTAAGAATTGATTCAGGTTTAGACACCAACAGTAACGGGTCTTTAGAAGCAAGCGAAATAACTGCAACTGCCTACGTCTGTAATGGAATTGATGGAAATAACAGTCTAACAAAGATCACAAGTGAAGCCTCAGGAACAAACTGCGAAAACGGTGGACTGAAAATTGACACTGGAGTAGATGCCAACAGTAATGGAACACTTGATGATGACGAAATATCTACAACTGCATATGTATGTAACGGACTTGATGGAAGTAACAGTTTGACAAAAATCACAAATGAGGATTCAGGGTTGAACTGCGAAAATGGAGGGTTAAAGATTGACTCAGGTGTTGATGTCAACGGAGATGGAACACTCGGTGATACTGAAATTACCGCCACCGCATATGTCTGCAATGGCATTGATGGGAATAACACCTTAACCAAAATAACCAACGAAGCTGCAGGAACAAACTGCGAAAATGGAGGGTTGAAAATTGACACCGGGATAGATACTAACAGTGACGGAACGCTTGACGATACTGAGATTACGGCTACTGCTTATGTTTGCAATGGTGTTGATGGGAACAATAGTCTGACCAAAATCACAAGTGAAGCTGCTGGAAGCAACTGCGAAAATGGCGGACTTAAAATTGATACAGGAGTAGATGTTGATAGCAATGGGACTCTTGATGTTTCTGAAATTACTGCCACTGCTTACGCATGCAATGGCTTAGATGGCAATATTAGTTTACTTAATATTTCTGATGAGAGTGCTGGAACTAATTGTGCAAATGGAGGAGTAAAAATTGAATCTGGTATCGATAGTGATAGTAATGGAACCTTAGATACTGGTGAAATTCAAATTACAAGATTTATATGCAATGGAGTTGATGGTGGGTTTGATGAGCAAATTCGTTTGGTGGTTTACAGTTATTCAGCTGGTTCCAATGGCAATTTTGGAAATACAAGTGGAGTAATCTTAGGAGACTTGGTAGAGTTCAGCAAAAACAACTATATAGGTGTGGATTCAATTGTATTTGTCCCTAATATTAGAACTGATAACCCTTCATTTACTGCATTCGCTGATCTGTATGACAACACTAATAATACTGTTATTGTAGGAAGTACAGTCTCAACAACAAATACAGTGCAAACATTTGTAAGGTCAGGAAACATTTACAACGCTTTACCCACGGATCAAGTAGACCTAGCAATTCAATTCAGAGTTGAAAGCGCCTCTGCGAGCACCCTAACAAGTGGTCCCTCCTATTTGATGCTATATCGAAGTAATTAAACCTGAAAAATTCCTAACAATAGATAAAAATGAATGCGCTTACTTTCTTCGTAGAAACTGAAATGATAATTCAAAAGATTCGCATTTCAATCCAAGAGTGAGCGCACTCATTTTATCAAGATCGTTACTGACCATCGCAGATGAGACAAATTACCATTCTATTCTTCTGTATTTTTCTCTCTCTTGGACTATTTGGCCAACCACCAACCCCAACCTTTTTTTCCGAAACTTCTGAAGAAGAAAAAGCGACATTTAGAAAGATAGACTCTGCTCTAGCAGCATATGAACAAGCTGATTGGCAAAAAGTAGTTGAACTATACCAAGATGTTAAAAACAGCAACTTCTCTGGACACAAACTGCTAATCGCCGTTTCAACTAGCTATGCTGAACTTTATGAAGAATCTAAAATTGATAGCTTCAAAACCACCAGTGAAGAAGTTTATAATCGTGGACTTACTTGGTATGGTGAGCGAATTATGAAGGAAGGATATGAGGAAGATATCTATACAATTGTCGAAAATCCGCCAAAACCAATAAGCGGACTAGAAAAGGATAAAAAGACTCTTTATCTGAATTTAAATTACCCGAAATCTGCTTTGAACACTAGAATTGAAGGAAGAGTATTCGTACAATTTATTGTTAACAAAGATGGACAAGTCTCGGGAACGAACGTTGTGAAAGGAATTGATTCTGCTTGCGACAAAGCCGCAGCTCAACTTATAAATGACTCCAAATGGGAGCCCGGAACTCAAAGAGGTAAAGCTGTGAACGTGAAGAGAATTGAGATGATAGAATTCAATATCAGGAAGTATCAGAAGCAACTAAAAAAGTACGGTCAGTAACAGTCGCTAGCACGAATGCGCCTAAGCATCTTCCTGCTAGTTTTATCTGGTCTTCACCGCTCCGCTACCCATTCTGAAAGCCTCTCCTCTCCTAGCTCCATTCGTGCTATGGGTTTTCACTTTCTGAACGCAGTGCTTTGTAGATACTGTTGTGGGTGTTGGCTAGCAGAGCTATCTTAGTACTATCTGCCAAGTTCGGGGCGCACTCCTGCTAGCTTGGCGTTATCACTTATTTTCTCCCGCATGAGATTCCTACTTACTTTATTAATTTGTTCTCCTCTGGCCAGTTGTAAAGCCCAGAATTCTAAAATTATTATTGATACCCAACAAATTGATGATCTAACAGAATATCCAATTTATTCCAGACTTGTTGACGAAAATGGTAGTTGGAAACCTGAGTTTCAATATTTGGACAGTATAGAAATATTCACAATTACCTACTTAAGCGATGGTCTTCAAGTTAAAGGCTTAATTGCAAAACCAAAGAAAGAAGGCAAATACCCCTGCATCATTTACAATAGAGGTGGGAATAGAGATTTCGGAGCACTAACTGTGGCACATGGAGCAATCACATTAGGTCAATTAGCAAAACAAGGTTACGTAGTAATTGCTAGTCAATACCGAGGAAACAGTGGCGGTCAAGGGATTGAAGAATTTGGTGGGTCAGATGTGAACGATGTAATAATTCTAACTGAAGCTCTTAATGAAATTACCAGTGCAGATACTGAACGAATTGGTATGTATGGATGGAGTAGAGGCGGAATGATGACTTTCATTGCCTTAACAAAAACTGACAAAATCAGAGCTGCAATAGTCGGTGGAGCTGTGTCTGATCAATTTTCATCGATTGAAGATAGGCCTGAAATGGAAACAATGGTACTATCTGAACTAATACCGAATTATAAAGAATCGAAAGAAATTGAACTGATGAAAAGATCGGCAATAAGATGGGTTGATAAATTACCAAAAAATGTTCCGATTTTGATGCTACATGGTAACGCTGACTGGAGAGTTAAGCCTGAACAAAGTCTCAAACTTGCTTTAGAATTTGAAAAAGAACGTATTCCTTATCGTTTAATAATATTTGAAGGAGGCGATCACGGAATTAGCGAACACAAACAAGAAGTGAAATCCCAAGTAATTGATTGGTTCGACAAATATTTGAAGCGAGATGAACCTCTCCCGAATATGGAGTATCACGGTAAATAAATAACAAGTGATAACATTTGCTAGCACGAATGCGCCAACTGCCATTTTGCTGATTTCAGTGCGAACTTCACCATGAATCAGCCGCTGGGAATGGTTAGTGCTTTCTACTAAGTGTAGCTTGCAGGATTTTTTCATCTTTCTGTACTCAGTGCCATTCTGATACTTTGGAAGCACCGGCAGATTCATTAGTTTTATCAGAGCTTGCCAAGCTCGGGGCGCACTCCTGCTAGCTTGGCGTTACCAGCAATTATCTGCAAATCGCATATTAACTCATGAACAAACTACTTCCCTACCTCGAACGAGTATTTTTGGCAACATTAGTAGTCGCTTACGTACTCCAACTAACTGGATCTGAACTTCCAATCCTAATGACTAT
>JAVKDD010000023.1:0-79659 GCA_040222455.1 Balneolaceae bacterium
CCACACTGGATCAATAGTTCAAAACCCTCTCTAAAGAACGTGGACCTTTGGAATTATTAAACGAAAGTATCTCGAACGCGCCTAGAATTCATAGTCTTGACCTTTTGTTACTTTTGGGTCAAGCCAAAAGTAAGAGGAAATAGTTAAAAGGCTGGTATTCATAGTAGAACGATGAGGTCATTCAACATTTGATACCCTTCGCGACCAGACTCAACCTTCACTCAATAAAATGAATCGCTCAGGGTGACAGCGTTGAGATGCTAGATACTTTGTTTTTAGAACAATCAACGAATTACCTGACACCTATATGGATGAGGCGTTGAGTTAGACTCAGATTTAGTTCCCAAGTCCTTCCCCTTACTGAAGAGGAAGACAGATGGGGTCAAAATACCTGATCTTAACCCCCCTTTCTTTATAATCAAGCAAACCTATCCGCTAATCTATTGATCAAATATCCACTTTCTGTTAAGGCTTGAGTGGCGAATTTTCCAAAGAAATCTGTAACTCCTTCAAATTCTTTGATAAAACCTTCACGATCATTTTTTTCAACCAATTCAGCTAGTTTTTTATGATGGTCAAAGAAGTTTAATAGCAATTCACGTCGCTCCTCATTTGAAAAAACGATATCTGCATACAGCTCTGCACTTTGTGCAAATATTCGCCCAGTCATCATTAACTCCGCCCGATAAATCGGTGAAGAATAATCCAACATATCGGCGGGCTTTAAATCGTAATGTTTCATAAATGATCCATGTAATAGGGCTACGAAATGCCTTAATCCTTGGACTAAATGCATTACATGATCATGTTTTTCAGGTTCTGCCTGTACAATCCTCATTCCCCAAAGTTCACATTGTTTTATAAACCACTCTGATTTCTCAACAAACCGCGCTGGACAAACCACCATCAATTGCTTAGAAAGATTTTCTACATCCGGACCATGCATCGGGTGTAATCCAATTACCGGACCTTCATGATTATTAAGCATTGCCTGCATCGGCTTTGACTTATTGCTTGTAAAATCTGCGAGTATTGTTTCTTTATTCAAGCGCCCTTTTAATCGTTCAATAATCTGTTCGGTAATATTAATCGGAACCGTGATAATCACCATATCCAACTTTTCGCTGATCTCTTCTAATTCGTGCCAGTTTCCTTTATCGATAGAATAGGTATGATGTCCTGTCTGCTTGGTAATTCTTTTGTACAGTTTTCCCATTCCTCCTTCGCCACCGATATATAGAATATGTTTTGGGTTTTCAGTGGCAATAGGAAACTTTTCTTGTGACTGGCTATCCCGGGAAGAACTCATAATCATTCGCAAAAAATCTTCTGCCCAAGCAGGATCGATTCCTTTTTCTTGAGCCTTTTTTTTAAATCGATCGCTTTTTTCGATTTCTCTTTCCGGAACAAACACGGGGAGTTTATTTTCTACTTTTGCTTTGATTACATCCTGTACTGTCTTCGCTCTTTCAGCTAGTAAATCCAGAATTTCCTCATCAATTTCATCTATTCTTTTTCGAGGGCTTTCTAATTCTTTGTGTCTGTGAGGCATTTTTGTTGTGATTCTATGCTTTTCTAAATTTGATGCAATAAAAGTCTCCCCTCAAGGGGAGATCAATATCGTTGTTTAAACGATATTGTGAGGGGTGTTACAGAACTACGAAGAACATCCCCCGCCTCTCCCGATGCCTCGGGTTCGGCACCCCCTTCGAAGGGGGACTTTTTTTTGCACGTAAAATTGTTTGGTAAATAATTCATGAACCTTAATCTAAAAGAATTTACCTTTCTTTTTGCTCTATTTTTACCTGATAATTATTTTTTATGTCTCAGTTCAAACTTATTTCTCCATATAAACCTGCCGGAGATCAGCCAACGGCTATCGAAGACCTTACAGAAGGATTAAAAGCGGGAGATAAATTTCAAACTTTGTTAGGTATTACGGGCTCAGGAAAAACCCGAACTGTGGCAAATGTTCTGGAGAATGTCCAAAAGCCAACCCTGGTAATGAGTCATAATAAAACTTTGGCGGCTCAACTTTTTCGGGAACTAAGTGATTTCTTTCCCGATAATCGTGTAGAGTTTTTTATCTCATACTATGATTATTACCAGCCCGAAGCCTATTTATCTGCGCAGGATAAATACATTGAGAAGGATCTTTCTATCAACGAAGAAATTCAAAGACTTCGGCTACGCGCTACCAGCTCTTTGCTTTCTGGGCGCCGGGATGTAATCATAGTTTCTTCGGTGAGTTGCATCTACGGTATCGGTTCACCATCAGAATATGCAAAGCTGATTGTTTCTTTAAGTACCGGAATGGAAATCCCCAGAAATAAACTGTTGTATGATATGGTTGATCTCCACTATACACGCAATGATCATGACTTTAAGAGGGGTGTTTTTCGCGTTCGTGGAGATGTTATTGATGTTTATCCGGCCTATTCTGATGAGGGATTAAGAATTTCGATGTGGGGTGATGAAATTGAAAAGATGCAGCTCTTCAATACCGATACTGGAAATATTATTGAAGAAGTAAGTGAATTTAAAATTTATCCGGCTTCGCATTATGTAACTACGAAATCCCGACTTGAATCTTCCATTCAGCAAATACGAGATGAGTTGCAATGGCGAACTAAAGTGTTAATTGATGAGGAAAAGTTTTTGGAAGCAAAACGCCTCGAACAACGAACTCTTTTCGATATTGAGATGATACAAGAGATCGGGTACTGCTCTGGCATTGAGAATTATTCCAGGTATTTAAGTGCCCGAAAACCTGGTGAACGTCCTTTTTGTTTAATGGATTACTTCCCGGAAGATTATTTAGTTGTAGTAGATGAAAGCCATCAGACTATTCCTCAAATATCTGCGATGTATGGCGGGGATCGGTCTCGTAAAATTCAATTAGTGGATCATGGGTTCAGACTTCCTTCTGCGCTCGACAACCGACCCCTCACCTTTGATGAATGGGAAGAAAATGTAAACCAGGTCATTTTTGTAAGTGCAACTCCCAGTGATTATGAGCTTGAGAAAAGTGGTGGTGTATATGCTGAGCAAATTATCCGCCCAACAGGATTGATGGAACCAGAAATTGAAGTTCGCCCTCTCGGCAATCAGGTTGATGATTTACTTGAAGAAATCCGAATTCGAATCGCAAAAAAAGAACGGGTTCTTGTTATCACGTTGACAAAGCGGCTTAGTGAAGAATTAAGTGAATATCTTAAAAACCTCGGGATCTCTGCGGCATATATGCACAGCGAATTGGACGCGTTAGAACGTATTGAGGTAATTTATAAATATCGCCGCGGTGATTACGATGTTCTCGTTGGGATTAATTTGTTGCGGGAAGGAATTGATATCCCTGAACTTAGTTTAGTCGCTATCATGGATGCTGATAAGGAAGGATTTTTGCGCTCAGCTACTTCTTTATTTCAGATTGTTGGGCGAGCCGCTAGAAATGTGGAAGGTAGAGCTATCCTATATGCAGATAAAATTACCGATAGCATGAAGAAGGTTCTAGATGAAACTGACCGAAGAAGAAAAGTTCAAGGTGATTACAATAAAGAGCATGGAATTACACCGACTACCATTGCCAAAGAACTAAAACCTCTGGTAGATCCTGCGCTTATCTCTAATCAAAAGTTTGATTATGAAGGAGAAGCCGCCAAAGCCGCCGAACAGGATTACCTTGAGACCATTAAAGTTGCCGAAAATGGAATTCAGTATAAAGCCAGTCCTGCTATGAATGAAGTCACTTTTGAAAGTAAAGATAAACTGATTGCTCATCTTCGGGAAACGATGCTTCAAGCGGCTAGAAATATGGAATTTGAAGAAGCCGCCAGAATCAGAGATCAGATTGGGAAGCTGGAGAAAGAGTTATAATAAGTTTGTGTTCCTTTCTATTGTTCTTGTCAATTACATTCAGATTTAAATCCGACATTCAGAGCTTATAAGCAAATATCAGGTAGCGCCATAAAAAAAGGGAGTAAGCGTTCAAGCCTACCCCCTGAGGGATTTATGGAGTTTCTAAATGAAAACTTTTAACAAACTAACAATCTATAAACCTATAGATCGGTTAATTATTTTCCTTTATTCCAACTTTTTTACAAAGTCGTCCTAACTCCGTTAATTCCTCAGAGGTGAGCACCGAAAATTCTTCCACTATTCTATTCAAATGTTCCGGGAAATACTTCTCTATAAACTTCTGTCCTTCGTTAGTAAGAGTAATGATAACTGCTCTTCCATCGTTTGGATTTTTGCTTTTACTAACTAGGTTTCTCTTTTCAAGATTATCTACCACAAGGGTGATATTCCCCCCTGTTTTTAAAATTTTAGCTCCAAGTTCTCTTTGACTTTGCGGGCCTAAATGATAGAGCGCTTCGATAATCCCAAATTGACTAATCGTTAAGTTTTCGCATGCTAAAGATCTGCTTAAACGATGATTTATACTTTCAGACGCTCTCGTCATTTTGATGAAAGTATTGAGCGTTTCTTTCTCTTTCTTTGATCCTTTGTGATGTGTGGGCATGTTGAATTATACTATTTGTTCAACATTAAACAAACTTTCTTTCGAATTCACCGTTCGCTAAATATCGTATATAATTGTAACCGGCGCATGGTCAGACATATCCCAATCTCTTTCGATATAGGCTTCTTTCGCTGATTTTGCTAGATCAGATGTGGCTAAATGATAATCTATTCTCCACCCTTTATTTCTTTCTTTTGAAGCAGCCCGGTAGCTCCACCAGGAATATAAATCTGGTACATTTTGGTTGAGATTTCTGAAAACATCCTCATAACCAAGGTCAAGAAAGTCGGTTACCCAGGCTCTTTCTTCAGGTAGAAATCCTGAATTTTTATGCTGTTGCGCAGGATTATGAATATCAATTTCTTCATGACAAATGTTGAAATCACCGCAAAAAAGTGTCGGCTTTTCATCACCAATAAATGACTTCGCAAAAGGCAGAAAGTCCTCCAGGAATTTCATTTTTAAATCCTGCCGCTTATCACCACTAGAGCCACTCGGTGTATAAACTGAAAATAATCGAAACGCTTCATACTCCGCCATTACGACCCGCGCTTCTGCATCAATCCAATCAATTCCAATTCCTTCCTGTATTGAGATGGGCTCAGTTTTACTAAAAAGAGCTACGCCAGAGTATCCTTTTTTTTCTGCAGAATAATAGATTTGATGATAATCCAACTCTTTTAACTCTTCTGGAATTTGATCAATATCGGCTCTTAATTCCTGAAAGCAAATGATATCCGGACTCGTTTTTTCAATCCAAAGCATTAACCCTTTTTTATGAGCAGCCCGAATTCCATTGATATTATAAGAACTGATTTTTAGCATTATATCCCTTTTAAGATCGCGTACTTTCTTTTGCCTACTTTTAACACTTTTTCATCGCCTGCATTGAGCGATAGTTCTAAACCAAAATCAGTAATCTTTTCATCATCAAGACTTACTCCGCCCTGCTTAATCAGTCTTTTAGTTTCACCGTTACTCGGAGAAAAATTCAATTCTGAAATAATTTCCATCAATCGTACCGATTTCCCTGAATGAATTTCAAACTCGGGCGCATCATCCGGAACTTGTTTATTTATAATCGTTTGCTCAAAATGTTCTCTGGCCGATTTAGCTCCTTCCTCACCGTGGTACAATTTGGTAATAGCAAAAGCCAGATCATGTTTTGCGTTTCTAGGATCGGTTTCTGCTTTCTTTTTTAAATCAGAAAGTTCAGTTGTTGGGACATCCGTCACTAATTCAAAATAGGTATAGATTAAATCATCCGGAATGGATAGCGACTTGCCATACATTTCATTCGCAGCTTCATCAATCCCAATGTAATTATCATAACTTTTCGACATTTTAGCAGAACCATCGGTGCCAACTAGTAATGGCATCATTAAACAGACTTGAGGCTCAATATCGCTGTCTTTCTGGAGTTGTCGACCAACGAGAAGGTTGAATTTCTGATCGGTTCCTCCAAGTTCTACGTCGTTTTCTAAATGAACAGAATCCTGACCTTGCGCAAGTGGATATAAAAATTCATGGAGAGATATTGGTTCGTTATTTCCAAATCTTTTAGAAAAATCATCCCGTTCAATCATTCTGGCAACGGTCGTTTTTGACGTCAAGCGAATTACATCAATAAAAGACATAGTGCCTAGCCAATCGTTATTATTTACGATGGTTAGTTTATCTGTATCCAGGATTCTTTGAGCTTGATCTATATAGGATTTAGCGTTTTCCTGAACTTCCTCGAGCGTGAGTGGTGGTCTTGTCGAGTTTTGTCCCGTTGGATCACCAATCATTGCCGTAAAACCACCGATAATAAGAATTGCTTCGTGACCTAGATCCTGAAACTGTCTCATTTTTCTTAAAACAACGGAGTGACCCAAGTGGAGATCTGGTCGGGTTGGATCAACGCCTAATTTAATTTTAAGCGGTTTATTTTCCTTTGCCGATTTTTTTAATTTTGCTTTGAGCTCATTAACAGGAACAATCTCTGCCGTTCCTCTTTTTATTATTTCTAGTTGCTCATCAATTGGAAGAAATGCCATCTAATTTCCGTTTTGATCTGTAGTTTCGTTTAAGAATGGAAGATTTTTTACAGGATTGTATTTGCTCAGATTCTCCTGAATCGTTTCAGTATAGCTTTCCGCTCCAGGATAAATAAAGGCAACCGCTTCATACGTCCACGGTCCTAAGTAAATTATATATGGGTAAAGAAGTGACCGGTCTCTTACTTCTTCTTTAGGAACATTGAAGCCGGCAAGTAGTAGTAAAATTGTACTTATAATCATTCCGCTTTTCAGAATGCCAAATAAGCTTCCAAGTGCTCTATTTACTGCACTTAATTTTACTGCCTTTAAAAGTTCTTTGGTCAAAAATGCAATTAACGCTACAACACACAATGTTCCTAAAAACAATAAAGCAGCGGAAAGAAAAGGAATATAGGTGGCGGCTTCGTCTTCAAAAAATGGCTCTATTAGTATACTGAGAGCATCCATGTATTTAAAAGTCAGAAAAATTGCGAGCGTAATCCCAACGATATTCAAAACCTCTTTAACCAGCCCATTAACAGCGCCTTTATACGCAAAATATAATAACGGAACTGCAATAATGAGGTCTAAGATTTCCATTTAACCTGCTAGCTCTTCTTTTACTAACTGGCTGACCAAAGAGCCGTCTGCTTTACCTTTTAATTGACCCATAATCGGTCCCATAACTTTACCCATATCCTGAGGGCCTGTAGCTCCCAATGCTGCAATTTTTTGTTGAACTATTTTTCTTACTTCTTCTTCACTCATTAGCTCGGGAAGATACGCTTCTATAATTTTTAGTTCCATTTCTTCATTAGCAACTAAATCCTCTCTTCCGCCATCAGTAAACTGGGTAATCGATTCTTTTCTTTGTTTAGCCGCTTTGGTAAGTACTTGTAGCGCCTGTTCATCACTAAGGTTTGCTTCTCCGCCTTTTCTTTCAGCAATTTCCTTTTCCATCATTTTAGCTTTAAGCGATCGAAGTACCCTTAACCGGTCTTGATCTTTTGCTTTCATAGCCACTTTTAGGTCGGTGAAAATCTGGTCTTTTATGCTCATTGTTTTAAAAATTGTTACTAGTGAAAAGTAAGCAAAAAAAAAGGTTACACAATTAACTTGTATAACCTTTTAAAATCGTTTTGTTACGTTATCAAGCTTTATTTTTTTCTATAAAGTCTTTTACGTTATCCTGCTCAACCATTGCTTCGCGATACGAATATTTTCCGTTCTCGTTTTTAGTTGAGATAATCACTTTTGCCATTCTTTTGGCAGACATTTTAGCCTGGAGTGCATCAGCACCAAATACTTGTTTCTTAGCCATTACTCAGCCCTATTTAATTTCTTTGTGAACGGTGTGTTTGCGAAGAACAGCGTTATACTTCTTCAGCTGCATACGATCTGTTTGTGTACGGCGATTTTTTGTAGTTACATATCGAGAAGAACCTGGCTTCTCGGTGCACTCCAAAATTACCTGAACTCTATTACCTTTTGCCATTTATTTATACTGCTTTTAAAAGGGTTCCTTTTCGACGCGCGTCTTTCAAAACTTCAGTAATACCTTTTTTATTGATAGTTCTGAGCGTTTTTGCAGATACTTTAAGCGTAATCCACTTATCTTCTTCTGGAATGTAGAAGCGTCTTTTCTGTAAGTTTAAATGAAAGCGATGCTTTGTCTTATTGTTCGACTTAGAAGAACGGTAACCGTTCATCGCTTTTTTTCCTGAAATATCGTCTCTTCGCGACATCGTAATAATGGTTATTTCAATTTTGAGATAGACACCAAAGATAGGGGTATAAATCTCAAAACTCAACGAAATTGATACTAAAAGTTTAGAAATTTTTAGTTATCCACTAAACCGTAAGTTTTCCACATTAGAAAGGGGTGCAAATTCAATCGAATTTCGCCTCAGGCTTCTTATCTTATTTTTTTTCGATATTAACCCTGCCTTTTTTTGTTTTTGCGTTTAATAGCCCTATTTTCTGGCGTTAAAAACTCATCTAAACAAGCTATTACCCTATTTTATGGCAAAAACACAAGGTTCCGACTACAAGGCTTCCAATATACAGGTTTTAGAAGGTCTTGAGGCGGTTAGAAAACGCCCAGCGATGTACATCGGGGACACCGGGCAGAGAGGGCTTCACCACTTAATTAATGAAGTGGTTGACAATTCAATTGATGAAGCTCTGGCTGGTCATTGCGATCATATTGTTGTTAAGATTAATTTAGACGGATCTCTTACTGTTAATGATAATGGAAGAGGAATACCCGTTGATATGCATCAAAAGCTAGGTATTCCTGCGGTAGAAGTCGTACTTACCAAACTTCATGCTG
This sequence comes from Balneolaceae bacterium, assembly GCA_040222455.1. Taxonomy (GTDB): domain Bacteria; phylum Bacteroidota; class Rhodothermia; order Balneolales; family Balneolaceae; genus RHLJ01. The sequence goes on from JAVKDD010000023.1 coordinate 8,876, forward strand.
GTGGTAAATTTGATAAAGACAGTTATAAAGTATCTGGTGGTCTTCACGGTGTTGGTGTAAGTTGTGTGAATGCACTTTCTACACTTTTTCAGGCTGAGATTCATCGAGATGGCAATATTTACAAGATGGAGTTTGAAAAAGGGATTACCAAAACTCCACTTACCACTGCCGGAAAAACTGATAAAACAGGTACTTACATTACCTTCTATCCCGATGAGTCTATCTTTACTCAAACTGTCGAGTTTAAGTTTAATATCATTGCAGAAAGAATGCGAGAGCTTGCCTTTCTAAATCCAGAAGTCACTATCGAGCTTATTGATGAGCGAGAAGAAGACCCGGATCTAGGTACAGAAACATATCATTATGAAGGTGGTGTAAAAGACTTTGTTCAATATTTAGATGAAGCTCGTGAATCTAATATGCCTTCTCCTATCTATATTCAGGGCGAGGTAGAAGGGGTTCCTGTTGAGTTAGCAATGCAGTACAATAACTCTTATGCAGAAAATGTTCATTCTTATGTGAATAACATTAATACCCGTGAAGGTGGAACACATGTGTCTGGCTTTAGAAGAGCTCTTACTCGTTCGCTTAAAAGTTATGCTGATAAGAATGGTATTATCAAATCGAATAGTAAAGTTTCTATTTCCGGGGAAGACTTTCGTGAAGGCTTAACTGCTGTTCTCTCGGTTAAAGTTCAAGAGCCACAATTTGAAGGTCAGACTAAAACAAAGCTGGGTAACTCAGAGGTTCAAAGTGCTGTTGAGGTAACTGTTTATGATCAATTAAATGAATACCTGGAACAGAATCCTAAAATTGCTAAAAAAGTAATTGAGAAAGTTGTTCTCGCTGCAGAAGCTCGTGAAGCTGCCCGAAAAGCGCGACAATTAGTTCAGCGTAAAAGTGTAATGAGCGGCGGAGGCTTACCTGGTAAGTTGGCCGATTGTTCTATAAAAGATCCTGAGCATTGCGAAATTTACCTGGTTGAGGGTGACTCTGCGGGTGGTTCAGCAAAAATGGGACGTAACAGAAGTTTTCAGGCAATCTTACCTCTTCGTGGTAAAATTCTTAATGTTGAGAAAGCAAAGATTAATAAGATTCTTGAAAACAAGGAAATTCAAGCTATGATCACAGCTTTTGGATCAGGAATTGGACATAGTGAAGAAGAATTTGAGCTTGAAAAATTGCGCTATCATAAAATCATTATCATGACCGATGCTGATATTGATGGGTCTCATATTCGAACTTTGTTACTTACTTTCTTTTATCGATACATGCGCCCACTTCTTGAAATGGGATATGTTTACATCGCCACTCCTCCACTTTATAGAATTACTTTAGGTAAGAATATAGAATATGCTTGGGATGATCCAACTAGAGATAAGATCATTAATGAGTATAAAAAGGGGAAAAGAAAGTTCGATGTTTCGCGATATAAAGGTTTAGGTGAGATGAACCCAGAACAGTTATGGGAAACTACCATGGATCCTGAAACCAGAACTCTTCAGCAAGTTTCCATTGAAAGTGCCGCAGGCGCTGATAAAATGTTTTCTACTTTAATGGGTGATGATGTAGCTCCTCGAAGAGAGTTCATTGAAAGAAACGCAAAGTACGCAAAACTCGATATTTAATAGACATCTACAAGGATTTAAGAATTTAATTTATGGCTAGAGAAAAGATTATACCAATAACTATCGAAGACGAAATGCAATCCTCATACATCGATTATTCGATGTCAGTGATTGTTTCTCGTGCATTGCCTGATGTTCGTGACGGATTAAAGCCGGTTCACAGACGTGCTCTTTATGGAATGAGCGAATTGGGAATGCTTCATAACCGTGGTTACAAGAAAAGTGCTAGAATTGTAGGTGAGGTTTTAGGTAAATATCACCCACATGGAGATTCCGCTGTTTATGATACCATTGTTAGAATGGTTCAAAAGTTTTCGTTACGATATCCATTAGTTGATGGACAAGGTAACTTTGGTTCTGTTGATGGTGATTCGGCTGCAGCAATGCGTTATACCGAAGTTCGGATGGATAGAATTGCGGAAGAGCTTTTAACAGACATTAATAAAGAGACGGTCGATTATCAATCTAACTTTGATGACACGTTACAGGAGCCAACCGTTCTTCCGGGAATGCTTCCAAACTTATTGGTTAATGGCTCTTCTGGAATCGCTGTTGGTATGGCCACCAATATGGCCCCTCATAATCTTACTGAGGTTATTAATGGAATAGTTCAATATATCGATAACAATGATATCGAGATAAAAGAGCTCATGAAAACGATAACCGCTCCAGATTTTCCAACTGGTGGAATTATCTATGGTTATGAAGGAGTAAAAGAAGCTTATGAAACAGGTCGTGGAAAAGTTGTTCTTCGGGCACGGGCTAATACAGAGGAATTACGTGGCGGAAGAGAACAGATTGTAATTACAGAAATTCCTTATCAAGTAAATAAAAGTACCCTAATTCAAAAGATTGCTGAACTAGTTAATCATGAAAAGATTACTGAAATCTCTGAAGTCAGAGATGAATCAGATCGTGAGGGCATGCGTGTTGTTATAATTCTTAAGAGATCTGCAAACGCTGGCGTTGTATTAAATCAATTATATAAATACACGCAAATGCAGACTACCTTTGGGATTATCAATCTCGCTCTAGTTCAAGGCCGTCCTAAAGTAATGAACCTCAAAGAGTTAATCTACCATTATGTAGAACACAGAATTGAGATTATCATTCGAAGAACCATTTATGATCTTGAAGCTGCTGAAGCACGAGCTCATCTATTGGAGGGATTAAAAATAGCTCTTGATAATCTTGATGAGGTTATCAAGACAATTCGGGCTTCAAAAAACCCTCAAGTAGCAAATGTTGAGCTTAGAAAGAAATTTGCCTTAACTGATATTCAAGCAAAGGCGATTCTTGAAATGCGCCTTCAAAAGCTTACCGGTCTAGAAAGAGATAAAATTGATACTGAGTATGCAGAAATTGTCGACAAAATTGCTGCGTTCAGAGTAATTCTTTCTGACCGATCTCACCAAACAGAAATCATAAAGCAAGAGCTTGAAGATTTAAAAGCACGATATGGCGATGAGCGCAGAACTCAAATTGTATATTCTGCCGAAGACTTTAATGTGGAGGACATGATCGCTGATGAAGATGTAGTGGTTACTATCTCTAACAAAGGCTTTATAAAGCGAATGCCTGTAAGTGGATATCGAAGACAACGTCGTGGCGGAAAAGGAATGAAGGGAACCACAACCCGCGACGAAGAGTGGGTAGAACATTTATTTGTGGCTACTAACCATAATTACATTCTATTTTTTACTGAAAAAGGTCAATGTTACTGGCTTAAAGTTTATGAAATTCCAGAAGGTGGACGACTTTCAAGAGGCCGTGCTATTGTAAATTTAATTGAGATAGATAAAGACGATCAAATAAAAACATTCGTGCCGGTTAAGACACTTGATGATGATGAGTATGTGAAGAGCCAGTTTATTTTAATGGCAACACGAGAAGGTCAAATCAAGAAAACCTCTTTGGAGGCTTACAGCCGTCCACGCCGTGATGGAATTATTGCTATAAATATCAAAGAAGGCGATGCTCTTTTAGGCGCTGAACTTACAGACGGTAATTGTAATGTCATTCTTGCAAATAAGGATGGACGCGCAATTCGTTTCCATGAAAGTGATGCAAGGGAAATGGGTAGAAATACCTCCGGTGTTCGCGGCATGACGCTTGGCAAAAATGGTGAAATTGTTGACATGGTTGTTATTAAAAACACCAATGAAGCAACTGTTTTAGCAATCTCCGAAAACGGATACGGTAAGCGATCTCTAGTTGACGATTACAGAGAACAATCCAGGGGAGGTAAAGGTGTGATTACATTGAAGATCACTCCTAAAACCGGAAACCTAATTGCCCTTAAAGAAGTTACCGATAACGACGATTTAATGATTATCACTGAGCGCGGAAAGGTAATTCGTATGAGTTGTGGTGGAATTCGAACCATGGGTAGAAATACACAAGGAGTTCGAATTATGCGCCTGGATTCTGATGGCGCAATTGCTGCCGTTACCAGAGTTGTTAATGAAGATGATGACGGGCAGGAACAGGAAGAAGAGTCCTAAGTTTAATCTTTATCTACATTAAATTTTCTGAGCCTCACCTTTTAGGTGGGGCTTTTTTAATTGGTCAACATTTTCTTTAATAACTGCTCTCTTTTTTTCTTTAATTCATCTGGTTCAAGAACCTCTAGAGAAGTTCCAAATTGGAGCAGCCATTCATTCAGGAAGTCAAGGTTATCAAATTTAAACTGCACCTGAATTTTTTCGGCATTTTTAACCTCTTCCCTAAAAATTTTAGCCGGTAAATTTCCCCGAAATCGCGCTGAAATTGTTTTTTCGATGTTCACCCTGATTAAAAACGATTTATTGTTATTTCTAAAAATTAACCCCTCTACATCGATTTCTTTTTCGAGTCTTATTTTTTCATCCAAGATTTTGATTTCATCCATACTATCGAGTATAAAATTTCTAACCTCACCCCTTAAATGAGATTTACCCACCATATTCCAATGATCTTCAAAAAATACCAATAAATATGGATCTACTTTTCGGATGGAAGTTTCTCCGCTTTTAGTCCGATATGAAAACTCAACTCTGTTCTTTTGAGCAATTGCACTACTTAGTAAATACCAATCTCCACCGCTCTTTTTTTCGGCTCCAAATTTCATGTATGGATCAACGATGGTTCTTTCTTCCAAAGAATTCATGAAATCCTTCAACTCTTTTGGTAGCACATTCTTAATTTTTAACTCTACTCCTTCAGCATCTTCTAAAAGCTGTTGGTCAACTTGTGATTTCACGAAGTTCAGACCAACCATTATGGTGGCCAATTCTTTTGAAGTAAACATCAATGGGGGAACCTTATATCCTGGCATAACCCCATAACCTGAATATTTATCCCAAGTTACCGGCACATTTATTTCTTGTAAGACATTGAAATCCCTAAAGATAGTTCGCTTACTAACTCCGAATTTTTTAGCTATTTCTTCGACCGTAAGCTTTTTTCCTGGCTGTTGCAATAACAGCATTAGTTTTAGTCTTCTTTCAGAACTATTCATTGATTTTTAGAAACCTCTACTATAGCTTTTCCTTTATAAAACTCAGACTTTATGACATTATCTAGGTTGATGATATTAATCGTTAAAGGCTCACCAATTCCGTTCAATTCATTTAGCACTTCTTCTTCACCCTTTAAAAATAAAATAGTATTCCAGGGTTTAGATTCTAAATGAAGAATTAATTCATCCACTTTAAATGCATGCTTTGTGATGATCAGGTCTTTTTCGACCATAGAAATGTCAGCAATAGATTTCGCCTCCACTTTAACATTCTTCAGTCTAAGTTTTAAGGCTATTTGTTTAACAGCCATGAGTTTCTTTTCAACTATATCGTTTAGTACAAACTCTTTTTCAGGATAACAAATTGCTAATGGTAAGCCGGGTAATCCACCTCCGGTTCCCGTGTCGATTATCTTTGTGGCCCCACTTCTTTCTATTGCCCCCACCAAGAGCAAAGAATGCTTAACGTGTTCAATTGCCGTTTCACGTGAAACCCCACGACTTACTAAGTTTATCTTTTGGTTCCACCATAGTAGCTGATCAACATATTCTTCAAATATCTTATCGTTTATCTCCAGAAAATCATTAACCCTCTGGAGGTCACTAGCAGAAATTTCGCTATTTATTATTAAGTGTTTCACATGAAACATTAGCGCTTTAAGTAAACCATAAGTACCGAAACATCGCTGGCAGAAACTCCACTGATTCTGCTTGCTTGGCCAATCGTTTCTGGTCTTACTTTAGACAGCTTTAGAAACCCTTCCGTAGATAGGCTTTTGATTTTATTATAATCGAGTTTTTCTGGGATCCGAAGGTTTTCTTTATTTGCTAATTCAGCCACCATTTCAAATTCTTTTTGGATATAACCTGAGTACTTGATTTGAATTTCAACCTGTTCAAACACATGAGGATTAGTAGAAATAGAATTACTCTTACTTTTTAGTTCTGGATCCCCCTCAATCATGTCGTAAATCGAAATTTCTGGTCTGGACAAAACAGTATGAGCTTTTACGGGCTGACTTAATGGGCTCGTTCCGTTGTTAATAAGAACTGGATCTAAAACTTCGGGTCTTACTGTTTGATTCAGAAACAGCTCATACATTTTATCTATTTCTTCTTTCTTGTGTAAAAAAGCTGCCAATCTTTCTTCTGATGCTAACCCAATTTTAAAACCTAGCTCTGTAAGTCTTAAATCTGCATTGTCCTGACGAAGCAGTATTCTGTGTTCTGCTCTGGAAGTAAACATTCTGTACGGCTCTTCGGTGCCCTTATTAATAAGATCATCAATAAGAACACCAATATATGCCTCTGACCTTTTTAATATAAATGGCTCTTTATTTGTAACCTGAAGACCGGCATTAATTCCAGCCATCAAGCCCTGACACGCCGCCTCCTCATACCCTGTAGTTCCATTAATTTGTCCTGCAAAGAATAAACCAGAGACCTTTTTTGTTTCCAGGGTTCTCTTTATCTGATGAGGTGGAAAATAATCGTATTCAATTGCATAGCCAGGCCTTATCATAACAACATTTTCAAAACCTGGAATTGTTTTTAAAGCTTCGTACTGAGTTTCTTCTGGTAATGAAGTTGAAAAACCGTTTAGATACATTTCGTATGTATTCCAACCTTCAGGCTCTAGAAATAATTGATGCCGATCCTTATCTGCAAAACGATTTATCTTATCTTCTATACTAGGGCAATACCTTGGTCCTATAGATTTAATTCTTCCATTAAACATCGGGCTTCTATCAAAGCCTGTTTTTAAAACCTCGTGAACTTTCTCGTTAGTATATCCAATCCAACAAGTAAGTTGTTTATCTTGTTTTGGGAGCTCATTTGCGTTTGTTAAAAAAGAAAATGGGGTTGGTTCTTCGTCTCCATATTGAATTTCGAGTTTTGAATAATCTATCGATCTACCGTCAACTCTGGGTGGGGTTCCCGTTTTAAGCCTTCCAATTTCAAAACCTAATTTTTCAAGTGCCGCAGAAATTCCTATTGAAGCGCGCTCTCCCGAACGTCCGCCACCATACTGACTTTCACCAATATGAATTAATCCATTTAAGAATGTACCACTTGTAAGAACAACGGCTTTAGAGTAAAATTTTTGTCCGGTTTGAGTGATTACTCCTTTAATCTCATTATTCTCTGAAATAAGATCAACTACATTGTCCTGTCTAAACGTGAGATTTTCTTTTAACTCTAAATGCTCCCTCATTCTTTGGGCATAAAGCATTCGATCACTTTGACACCTAGGGCTCCACATTGCGGGTCCCTTACTTCGGTTGAGCATCCTGAATTGGACGCCAGACTCGTCGCTAACAATACCAGAAAGTCCGCCGAGCGCGTCAATTTCTCGAACAAGCTGTCCCTTAGCCACGCCTCCCATAGCGGGGTTGCAAGACATTTTGGCAATTGCTTCAAGATTCATTGTAATGAGAAGTGTTTTTGCCCCTAATTGTGCAGAGGCCCCGGCAGCTTCACTTCCTGCGTGACCAGCTCCTACCACAATTACGTCGTATGTTGGATAAATTGAAGTCATTAATCTCTGTTTTTTATGGGTTTAGAGATTTTATATATATAAATCTTGTATAAAGATATAAAAGAAAAAAGCCCTGAACTACTTTGTAATTCAGGGCTTCTGCGATCCGGAAGGGACTCGAACCCTCGACCTCCTGCGTGACAGGCAGGCGTTCTAACCAACTGAACTACCGGACCTTTTTGAGAGCCTCAAATATAAACAGGTATTCAAAAGGAAGTCAACACTAATTAAAAATAAGTTTTAATTAGAGCGCTTTTCTAATCGCGTCTTTAAGTTCCGTGCTTTCTGGCTTAACAGCGCTTCTGAACCTTCTTATCAAATTGCCATCACGATCTACAAGAAACTTCTCGAAGTTCCATTTGATTTCTCCCTCAAAGTCTTGGTTTGGCTGAGAAGTTAAATAGGTAAATAATGGATCCTGATCTTCGCCAGCAACAGAAACTTTAGAGCTCATTGGAAAGGTAACTCCGTATTCTAGCGTACAAAATTGCTTGATTTCTTCATCGGTTCCGGGCTCTTGCCCTTTAAAGTTATTAGCCGGGAAACCAATGATTTCTAGCCCATCCTTATTAAACTCTTCATAAATGGCCTGAAGCCCTTCGTATTGTGGTGTGTAACCACATTTAGAGGCAACATTAACAATTAAAAGTGTCTTTCCTTTATAAGTTTCCAGCTCTAAGGTGTTTCCATCTATATCAGTAACAGGATAATCGTATAAAGAATCTTCTTGCATAGGATTTATAAACGTAATCAATGCGGTTAAAATGGTAGTTAGTATTATCTTCATAACATAAAGTTTAAAATTTGCGTTATCACAAGAACTACAACATACTACCAATTCATTCCTATGAAAAGAAATTTATTGTTAACGATTGTTTCATTCATTTTCATCTTAAGTCCTTCCTTTGTATTAGCACAAATGTTTTCCGTTGGTGAGACCACTCAACAAAGAGTCATATCAAATTCTTTTATTCGGTTCGGATATGGTCCGGCAACATTTGAATATACCGGAAATGATCTTAACCCATCTGGCACTGAGATTTTAGCATTTGATAATAATGCCTTTTTTGTGAGTTTGGAAACCCCGGGAGTAAACCTTTCTCTAATTCTAGGAAATGAACTTTCTGGCTTCGATGAAAAAAACTACTTCGATTTAAGTTTTACTTTATCAAACAAGTTTGCGTTAGTACGGGAACGCTCTGTAATAATGGGGTTGCCTATTCAATTACATAGTTCCATCACTAACATAAATAACGATCAAACCGAAGAAAATTTTAATCAAGTGAACTTCGGTGTTGGTGGCGGTGGCTTTATTGATCTAAAGCTAGGCAATAGAATAAGTTTTACAAACGAACTTGTTCCTGGTTACGGGTTTAGCAATTCAAGTGGGGGGTTTTTTGGTGGCTCGTTCTTTTATGTTGTAGGAAAGTCCAGAATAAACTTTAATAATATAATTTTGGGGCGCTCCTTTAGCCTTGGCTATGATTTTAATTATCGTTCTTTTGATATTGACGATGAGTTGTACGATTTTGATCTCAAATCACATCTACTAACTATAGGTATTTCACTTTGAAACCAGATAAGCTTTTACTTGAGCTCGAACAGTTACTTGAACAATGCGGTTATCGTTTAAGAAAAGAACGTGGCGCTTTTAGAGGGGCCGACTGCGTTATTGAAGGAGATAAATTGGTATTGATTAACAAAAATAAGCCATCAGAATCTCAACTCAGTACAATAGCTCGCGTACTTGGGCAAATTGATATGGATGGAACTTATATAAAACCTCTAGTAAGAAAGGAACTTCAAAAATTGTGGGATAGATTAGAAGTAATTCCCGTAGAAGACCCTTCAGATTGGGAATTGAGTTAGAAGATGAAATTCACTTTTCTTGGTACTGGTACATCTATGGGCGTTCCCGTTGCAGGAGGATTTAAGAGAGAAGAACTCGCACACGATCCCAGAAATGAACGTTTGCGTTGCGCTGCCTGGGTAGAAACAGAAAAAACATCCATCGTGATTGATGTTGGTCCGGAATTTAGATTACAGAGTATCCGATCAAATATAAAACAAATCGATTCAGTTCTTATTACTCACGAACACATGGATCACATCGGTGGGATTGATGATTTAAGAATGTATAATTACATAAATAAATCAGACATCCCGGTCTACACCACTAAATCTGCTATTAAATCTATTAAAAAGCGTTTTGATTATCTCTTTGGAGAAAATAAATATCCAGGGTCTACTTCTCTGGATTTAAAAGAAATCTCAGCCAAACAAATTATTGGAGACCTAGAAGTAACTCCGCTTCCAGCTTTTCATGGAAATTTAGAAATTCTAGGCTTTCGTATTAATAATCTATCTTATTTGACTGATGTAAAAGAAATCCCGACTAGCACAAAAGAATTGATTAAGGGAAGTGAAGTTTTAGTGTTAAGTGCTCTTCGTTGGGAACCCGAACATCCAACTCATTTAACAATTCCACAGGCTATTGAAATAATAAATGAACTCGGCATCCCAAAAGCTTATTTAATCCACATGAATAGTTTTGTAGACCATTCTGAGACTAACTCACGACTTCCATCACATATTAGGCTTGCTTACGACTTGCAACAAATACGTCTCGACTAAAGAAATTTATTTAGGTCTTTGGATGACTTTAGCTGTTCAACAATCTCTTTAACTCCTTGTGCCTTTTCCAAATTACAGACTAAAATTGCTGTTTCGGTTTCCACAACAGCAACGTTCTTAACACCTACCAGCGATATCATCTTTTCTCCTGAAGACAGAACTAAATTGTTTTCAGCTTCGGCAAATGTAGCATTTAATGTTTGAACTGAGTTTCCCTGACTGTTAGTTTCTGCAAGATCGTACACGGCAGTCCAGCTTCCGACATCATTCCAACCAAAATCACCCGGAACTACATAAACAGATTCTGCTTTTTCCATAATTCCGTAATCAATAGATATTGATTCGCAGGCATAATAAAAATCTTTAATTGCTGCTTCATGCGTTGATTCATACAATTCTGGCGAAGCTGCTTTAAGCTCGTCAAACATATCTGGAAGTTGCTTCTCAATTTCTTTAAGAACGGTTTTTGCTGTCCAAATAAACATCCCGCTGTTCCAAAAATAATTGCCTGAGTCAAGAAATTTTTGTGCCGTTAGCGCATCTGGTTTTTCAGTAAATGCCTGTACCCGATAAACCTCATTACCATCCAGAACTTCTGATGAAGAATTTTCTGAATTGATATAACCAAACCCTGTTTCCGGTTTGTTTGGGTTAATTCCAATTGTTACTAAGTGCTCACCCGACGTAGCTTTTGCCACGGCAGACTTTAGTATCTTGTTGAATTCTTCTGGGTCGGTAATATGATGGTCTGCAGGAAGAACCACCATAACAGCATTTGGGTCTTTTTTGTGAAGAAGCTCCGCTGCGATGGCAACACATGGGGCGGTATTTTTTGCAACAGGTTCACCTACAATATTTTCTACAGGAACTTTAGGAAGCTGTTCTTTTACAATAGAAACATAGCTTTCGTTTGTAACAACCATAATCCTTTCTTGTGGAATGATCTCCTGAATTCTTTCTGCTGTATTCTGGATCATTGTTCCCTTTCCAAAAAGATTCAAAAATTGCTTTGGAAGAGCCTTTGTGCTTTTTGGCCAAAATCTTGTGCCAGAACCTCCGGCCATTATAACTGCGTAAACCATTTATCTAATACTCATCTTTGTTTAAATCTAAAAAGATAAAGTAAGGAACTATGATAATTTATGTTCCGGCAAATTTACCCTTGTGAGAGATATGCTAAAGGTAGACCCTTCATTTGTTTTACTTTTTATTTTGAGTTCTTCGCCATGTGCTTCAATGATATGCTTCACAATGGCAAGACCAAGCCCGGTTCCGCCCCTCTCTCTAGATCTTGATTTATCTACTCTGAAAAACCGTTCTGTAACTCTGGGAATATCTGCCTCATCAATTCCCATTCCGGTGTCCTTTATATAAAGGTGGAGCTTGTGTGCTTGTTTAGCCGAATCCTTAATCCCAACCTCAACACTTCCGCCCTTAATATTATATTTAACCCCATTTTCGATCAGGTTTATGAGCACCTGTTTGATTTGATTTTTGTCTGCGCGAATTTGAATTTTTCTATCAAAGGGGACAAGCTTTAATTCCACTTGTTCTTTTTCCGCTTTATAATTCAAGCTTTCAACTGCCTCTTGTACGATGTCAAACAAATAAACTTCTTCGATTTCTGACTTAAGCTCTCCCGTTTCAAGTTTAGATATTTCCATCAAATCCTTGGTCAAATAAATAAGACGATTCACGTTGCGCATAGCTTTTTGCAAAAACGCTCTGTTTACCTCTTCATCTTCAAGTGCACCATTTAATAAGGTTTCAATAAAACCTTGGATAGCAAAAATTGGGGTTTTTAGCTCATGGGATATATCACCAATAAATTCTTTCCGGTAATTTTCTATTCGGTTTAATCGCTGGATTTCTCGCTCTACGGTTCTGCTTGATTTTATTAGATGTTTGATAATATAATCGAGTTCATCTTGGTAAGAAGTTCTTACGTCATCAATTTCTTCAAATCTTTTTTTAGAAATGTTCTTTGATACCTGCTCTAGAACTTGAATACGTCGAAATTGAAGCGCAAAGCTAACCACATAAGAGGTGATAAATGTGCCAAGTAGGATTATAAACGCAACTATTCCCGAGGCTCTGCTTTCCATGCCATAAAATTGCCACATCACTAAAAACGAGAATAGAGCGGAGATTAATGATGTATAAAGGGCAATTCTTATTCCGAGCTTATAAACCTTCGAATTTCTGCGAGACTTACTCATTCCTTAAATCTATATCCAACACCTTTTACAGTTTCAATATAGTGATCTCCTAGCTTCTCTCTAATCTTACGAACATGAACATCAACCGTTCGATCAACGACGTAGATATTATCTCCCCAAACCTTATTCAGTAGAGTCTGCCGATCCAACACTTTACCTCTTCGGCTTGCCAGGAAAAAAAGTAATTCAAACTCTTTTCTTGGAAGCTGGAATTCCTCTTCGTCTCTTTTTACAATATATCGATCCTTATCTATCTCTAAATCATGAACATCCAGTTTATTAACCGATTCTTGAGTATCATCAAAACGGCGCATTACCGCTTTAATTCGAGAGATTAACTTGGTGGTACTAATTGGCTTAGTAATGTAATCATCTCCCCCCTTATTAAGTCCTTCAACTTCTGTTTTTTCATCACTTCTTGCCGTTAGAAAAATAATGGGAATATTTTTCAGATCATCATCTTTACGCATGATTTCAACAGCTTCTAGTCCATCCATTTTAGGCATCATAATGTCAAGTAGAACTAAATCCGGTTTCCCTTCTTTAGCAACAGCAATGCCTTCCTCTCCATTTTCGGCTTTCAATACATTAAAGCCTTCTTTCTTAAGATTATATTCAATTAAGTCCAGTAAGTCTTTTTCATCATCTACAACGAGAATGGTTTTTTTAGCCACGAATACATGATTTAATTATGGGTCGCAATTCTACCATGTTACTAATGTAATTTGCCAATTTAAAATGAAGAAATTGTTACGTAGAATATAGATTTTTTGATGGTAGACATCAGGTTTGGACTATTATCCCACCAAAAATCTCTATCTGTTCAGAAGTGTAAGGGCTTTACGAATTACTGATGAGGTATCTTGGTTATTAGAATCTTTCAGCGCTTTCATAACCGCTTGTTCGGCATCTCTTGTTTTAAAGCCCAACGATTCAAGCGCCTGAATGGCTTCATTCATTGTGCCTCCTTTTGTTGCCGATCCTGTATTTACCACAGAAGTTGAGGCGTATTCTGAAAGCTTTTCTTTAAGTTCTAAAATAATTCGTTCTGCGGTTTTCTTTCCAATTCCCGAAACCCGTGATAATGCTGCTACGTCACTTTGAGTAATGGCTGAAATCAGGTTAGCCGCTGGGAGGCCACTCAATATCGTCAGACCTAATTTTGGACCAACACCTTTTACCGTTATAAGTTTTTCGAAAAGAGCTTTTTCATCTCTCGTAAAAAATCCAAAAAGCCTTTGGTCACTATCTGTAATGTGGTGATAAATTAGAAGTTTTATTTCAGAACCCGCTGCGCTAAGCTGATCTACCGTTTGGGATGAAACTTCGACTTTATAACCCACTCCTTGCACATCTAACAATACAGAGTCTGTGTTTTTTTCCTCGATAAATCCTTTTAAAAAAGCAATCATAATCCTTTTACCCGTTCTGGATTTTCAGCTACAAAACTTGCCCAATCTGATTTTTTATTATTTTGATGTGTCTTCTTTTTCGAAGTTGGAATTCCCCGCCCCTTCATCATATGACACCACGCAACGGCAAGTGCATCGGTGGCATCTTTTGAAAGTTTTTCATCTGGCAAAGAAACCATCTTTTTAAGCATAAAAGCTACCTGATCTTTGCTAGCGTTTCCATTTCCGGTAATTGATTTCTTCACCACTTTTGGAAAATACTCAGCAACTTCTAATCCACAATTTTTGATGGCCAAAATAGCAGCAGCTTGTGCCCGACCGAGTTTTAACATCGCCTGAGGATCAACGCCATATATAGGGGTTTCTACTGCGCAGGCGGTAGGTTTTACGGATTTAATAATTCCTGAAAGTTTATCAAAAATAAATTTAAGTCGATCGGAATGTTCTTCGATATGTGCCATTTTTAGGACATCACATCTAAGGGCTATAAGTTTGCCATTCTCCTCGGTAAGTACCGCGTAACCCGTAACTCGAGATCCAGGATCTATACCGAGGATTATATCTGGCATATTGATTTAGTCTTCTTTTGTATAAAGTTTTGCAAGGTCTTCCATCATCTCTTCAGAAATACCATTGGTTACAAAACCACCGTCATGGTATAAATTCTGCATAGTTACTTTACGTGTTAAGTCTGAAAACATAGCTACGCAATAATCAGCACATTCATCAGCGGTTGGATTTCCAAGTGGTGCTAGTTTTTCAGCGAAAGTGTACATTCCATCAAAGCCTTTTATTCCAGAACCAGCAGAGGTTTTGGTCGGTGCCTGTGAAATCGTATTCACCCTAATGCCACGAGTTGCTAATCTGCTTCCATAATTACGAGCAATACTTTCAAGTAATGCTTTGGCGTCATTCATATCTGAATACTTGCTAAAAATTCGTTGTGCCCCGATATAAGAAAGTGCGATTATACTACCTCCATCATTTATAATTCCAGCTTTATCAGCATAATTAAGAACTCTATGTAATGAAATCGCTGAAATATCCAATGATTGCTGAAACCAGTTATAATTTAAATCGGTGTATTCTTTTTTCTTTCTGATATTTGGGGACATCCCAATTGCATGAAGGATGAAATCAACGCCTCCCAGTTCTTCCTTCACTTTTTCCATCATCTCTTTAACATCATCATCGTTAGATACATCACAGGGAATGATAGGCGCTCCTGTTTCTTCAGAAAGTGCATTTAATTCACCAAGCCGAAGGGCAATAGGTGCGTTTGAAAGCACAAAATCTGCTCCCTCTCTTTTACAAGCCAATGCAATTCTCCAGGCAATACTACGCTCATCCAGTGCGCCAAAAATAATTCCCTTTTTTCCTTTTAGTAATCCGTGTCCGTCACTCATTCTTTTTTTTATTAATTGATAATTCTAAGGCTGTTATAAGCTCAAAATTGTCATCCTGTATTTATTTCAGGGCCTGTGTTGATTGAAAACAATAATTACTTGATTAAGAAACCAACGCTCTACAGATTCTGAATCAAGTTCAGAATGACTACTAGCTAAAATTTAATATGGGGCTAAAATCACTAAAAATGGCATAAAATGATAGCATGAAAGTAGGGGCTAATAGTACAACTAGTAAGCGCTTAAAAGAATAGCGCTCTAAAATGGGTAACCGGGTACCAAAAAGGTTTTGCAAAAGGGATGAGCCAGTTTTGAAACTCATCTTCGGTAATTTCTCCAATTTCAAATAATCTTGAGCTATCAATAAAGGGGCGATATAAAAACAGGTAGAATAGAAGAAAGGATATAGCTAGAAATTCACTACTAAACTCGAGTACAAAATAATTTACCCCAAGTGGAAAAAGTAAAAGCATTAGATACACGAACTTATTTCTCATAACATGTAATACTGACAACCCATTATTATTTATAATGAGATCGCCAAATCTAAACTGTTACAAATTTTAAACTCTAAACCTCGAGTGGTACCCTCACCTAGCGCTAGCATGCGCTGGTACAAATCAATCCATGTCCGAGCGGACGCTCGAAACATTTTTGGGTTCAACGGATTGAAATGACAGGAAATAACTAACCGCTCACCACTAATAAGTCCCCAATAAAATTATCAACATTACTGTTGATAACTCCTGAAACTTACCGTATTTTATCAGGCTCTGTGATTGGCGCAGAAAACTCCTGTTTAGTTTATGTTTGATAATTTAACCTCAAATTTAGATAAAGCCCTTCAGAACCTGAAAGGCGAAGCACGGATCACCGATGTAAACATCGCTGAAACGGTGCGTGAAATACGTCGTGCTCTCTTAGATGCCGATGTAAATTTAGAGGTAGCTCGCCAATTTACTGCAGATATTAAGGACAAAGTGCTTGGCTCTGATGTTCTCACTAGTGTAAACCCAGGTCAACAGTTCACAAAAATTGTATTCGACGAGCTGGTTGAAACATTTGGTGGTGAAAAATCAGATATTGCTACAGCACATACTCCACCTACTGTCATTCTCATAGCTGGATTGCAAGGTTCAGGTAAAACTACCTTCGCGGGTAAATTAGCCCGATACCTTAAGCAGGAGCATAAACGGAACCCGCTTCTTGCTGCCGCCGATGTTTATCGCCCTGCTGCTGTAAACCAGTTAAAAACTCTCGCAGAGCAAATTGATGTGCCTGTGTATTCAATAGAACAGAAAGATGCTGTTCGTGTTGCCAAAGAAGCTGTTGCAATGGCTAAAAGCCTTGCTTTAGATACCGTGATTATTGATACCGCTGGTCGTTTGCATGTTGATGAAGAGATGATGAAAGAGGTTGCGGAAATTAAGAAAGCCGTAAACCCCAATGAGATTTTGTTTGTTGTTGATTCGATGACCGGACAGGACGCGGTTAACACAGCAAAGAATTTCAATGAGCGACTTAATTTTGATGGCGTTGTTTTAACAAAGCTAGATGGCGATACCCGTGGTGGTGCCGCTCTCTCTATCAAAAGTGTAGTTGATAAACCAATCAAATTTGTGAGTACCGGCGAGAAGCTGGATGCTCTTTCCCCATTCTACCCTGACCGTATGGCTCAGCGTATTCTTGGAATGGGTGACGTAGTTTCACTTGTTGAAAAAGCTCAAAAAGAATTTGATGAGAAGGAAGCTGAACGTCTTCAAAAGCGAATCAGTACCGACAAGTTTGATCTTGAAGATTTCCTCGAACAAATTCAAAAGATTAAAAAGATGGGAGATCTCGGTGATCTCGTATCTATGATCCCTGGCGCCAGCAAAGCTATAGAAAATGCAGATATTGATGATGATGCTTTTAAGCCCATCGAGGCAATTATCTATTCTATGACGCCGGAGGAGCGTCAGGACCCTAGTGTTTTAAATGGCAGTCGAAGAAGACGCATTGCAAAAGGTTCTGGCACAACTGTAAAAGAGATCAACGATCTTATTAAACAGTTTGAACAGATGAAGAAAATGATGAAGACCATGTCCAAAATGGGAAAGATGGGACGTGCTCTTCATGGACTTAAAAATCTGCCGATAGGTCGATAAGAATATTATTGATATGGTTTTAAAATAAATATTTATTGAAAAGTCACTCAGAGCGAAGCGATGAGTCTGCACAATTAAGAACATAATCAACTGTTTGTGTAGATTCTTCGGAAGTATCCTCAGAATGACCTTAATTTATTTTGAATTCATATCAAGAAAATTTAGATAACACAAAACTCAACTGAGGAAACATCATTGATTAAGATTAGACTTCAACGCAAAGGACGAATTCGTCGTCCTATATATCATATCGTAGTTGCCGATAGCCGCTCTCCAAGAGATGGTCGTATTATCGAGCAAGTAGGACGTTATGATGGCGTTACCGAAAAGAAAGAGACCATACTGAACGAAGACCGTATCATGTATTGGTTAGAAACCGGAGCACAACCAACCGACTCTGTTCGCAAAATCCTTAGACATGAAGGCTTATTGTACAAACGTCACCTTGTGATGTGGGGTAAAAGCGAAGAAGAAATTGAAGCCGCTCTCACCGAATGGAAAGCATACCGCGATTCTAAAACTGATAAAGAATTAACTCGTAAAGAGCAAGTTCAAGCTTCATTAGCCGCTGAAGAAAAAGCAGTAAGAGAACAAGTTGTTGAAAAGGCTAACAAAGCTGCCGCTGAACTTGAAGCTGAGCAGGCATTAGAAGAGGCAGCTGAAGATGAAACCGCATCTGAAGTTGAAGAAGCCGCAACTGAGGCAGAAGCAGAGGTTGAAGTTGAAGAAACGCCTGCTGAAGATTCTGCAGAAGAAGAAGTTGCAGAAGTACCAGAGCCTGCTACCGCAAAAGAAGCCGCTGAAGCAGTAGAAGAAAATATTGCCGAAGTTACAGAAAAGCCTGCAACTGAAGAAGTAGTTGAAGAAGCTGATACTGAAGAAAAAGCGGAGGTTGAAGTTGAAGAAACACCAGCTGAAGAAGTAGAAGAAGAGGCAAAAGAAGAAGTTAATGCAGAAGCAACTTCACAAACTTCAAGCGACATGACAGCAAAAGAAGCTATCGATCATATCAACGACACCGACCTTGCTGAATTAGCTGGTTTTGTTACTGATGGTGAAGATCGTAAGACCGTTCTTGCTGCTTGGGAAGCTAAACAAGCATAATACATTCGGGCTCCTATGATTGAAGGCGCCAATACATCACCTTTTGTCCAGATTGGGCATATTGTTAAGTCACAAGGGCTCAAAGGAGAACTAAAAGTTCTTTTTGAATCTGATTCGACTGAAACGATAGAACAAATCTCGGTTTTGTATTTACGTAACGATCGTGGAGACTTTTATCCCTGCCGCATTGCAAACCTAAGGGTTGATGGAAAGGGAAATAAAATTTCGTTCTTTGTACAATTTGAAACAATCGCTGATCGGACCTCCGCAGAAGCGCTTAAAAACAAAGCTGTTTTTGTTGAAACAGAAATAGCTGAGCAGTTTTTTAGTGAACAATTAGAAGAAGAAACCCTGATTGATTATGAAGTTCTAAATGATCGAAATGAATCAATCGGGTTAGTAATCGACTTTCTAGATAGCGGAGCACAAATAGTGATAACTGTTGCGACAACTTCTGGTTCTTTACTTATTCCAATGGTAGATGAGTTTGTAACCGAGGTAGATAACAATACAAAAACAATTAAATGCCAAAATCTTAACGTTCTGGAAGATTTATGATTCGAATTGATATCATATCTGCTGTTCCGGCATTGTTAGATGGGCCATTAAATCACAGTATTGTTAAACGAGCGAGCGATAAAAATCTGGTAGAAATTTATGTGCATGACCTTCGGGATTACACCGAAGACAAGCATCGCAAAATTGATGACTACCCGTATGGTGGCGACCCTGGAATGGTGCTAACTCCTCAGCCAATTTTTAGCTGTATTGAACACCTTACCAGTGAAAGAACTTACGATGAATTGATTTTTACCGCGGCAGATGGAGATGTTTTTGATCAAAAAGCAGCAAATGCACTTTCGATGAAAAAAAATATTCTCATCTTGTGTGGACACTATAAAGGCGTTGATCAGCGAGTAAGAAACGAGTTAATTACCAAAGAATATTCTATTGGTGATTATGTGCTTTCAGGGGGAGAACTTCCCGCTATGGTTATAACCGACGCTATTGTGAGGCTTTTGCCCGGAGCAATCGGAGACGCCGGAAGCGCACTAAATGACTCGTTTCAAGATGGTTTGCTTGAAGCCCCGGTGTATACTCGACCTGCTGAGTTTAAGGGGTTGAACGTGCCTGAGGTATTAAGAAGCGGCGATCCAAAAAAGATCGAGGCTTGGCAACAAGAGCAATCTTTAAAGCGAACAAAAGAACGAAGAAAAGATTTGTACGAAAATTATAAGAAAGAATATTAACATCTCTCTTAATGAGAGATTTAACACACAGAAAAATGGATAAACTAAAACTAGTTGAACAAACTTTAGTAACTGACAATCTACCGGAATTTTCAGCCGGTGATACAGTGAATGTACATTACCGTGTACGTGAAGGTGAAAAAGAAAGAATTCAGCAATATCAAGGTGTTGTAATTTCTGAAAGAGGTAGCGGCCCAAATAAAACCTTTACCGTTCGCAAAATGAGTGGAAGTATTGGCGTTGAGCGTATTTTTCCGCTTAATTCGCCATTTATTGCACAGGTTGATGTGGTTCGTAGAGGTAAAGTAAGACGTTCTAAACTGTTTTACTTGCGTGAACTTCGCGGAAAAGCGTCTCGTATTAAAGAGCGTGACACTAAGAAAACTAAAAAGTAAGCTCTTTACTTTTCAGCGTTACGGAATTGTGAAACACCGGGTCATGTACAAAAATGGCTCCGGTTTTTCTATTTTAAGAACTCATTCACTCTCATCGAATAAAAACCTCTCGCAATGAATATTATAATCTTTGGACCTCCCGGCGCCGGTAAAGGCACGCAAGCAGAGCTTTTGACTAATGAATATTCTATCCCACATCTTTCAACAGGGAACATCTTCCGTGCAGCAATAAAAAATAAAACGCCTCTTGGAGTAAAAGTTAAGTCCATTCTTGATGATGGAAAACTCGTGTCTGATCAAACTGTTGTTGATTTAGTTGCTGAGGAGCTAGCGGATAAAAAATATTCTAATGGTGCCATATTTGATGGTTTTCCTAGAACTGTAGTTCAAGCCGAAGCTTTTGATTCTCTTCTAGAATCTAAAGGGAAAAAAGTGGACTCTTTTATTTCTCTCGAAGTCCCTGATAAAGAATTGATTAAGAGAATCCTTTCGAGAGGGCAAGGGAGATCTGATGACACTGAAGATGGAATTAAAAAAAGACTTCAAGTTTATCAAAATGAGACCGCCCCTGTATTAGCCTATTACAAAGGAAAAGGCTTAGTTCAAGAAGTTGATGGAACTGGAACGGTCGAAGAAACTTATACTCACATTAAGGAAGCCATTTCTTCATAATTTAAAATGATAGTTGTAAGTATACTCCTGCAGCTAAGATACCGCCAATAATTGGTCCTAGAACGGGTATCCACGAATAACTCCATTTACTATTTCCTTTTCCTTTAATTGGAAGAATAGCGTGTGTAATACGTGGTCCAAGATCCCTGGCGGGGTTGATAGCATATCCTGTCGTTCCTCCTAAAGACATTCCAATCCCAAAAACTAATAACCCAACAGGTAATGCGCTAATTGAGCCAAGCCCCACCTCAGGCGCTGCTAAATACAACACGCCTAAAACTAAGATAAATGTTCCAAATATCTCAGAATATAGATTATTAAATGTGTTCTTTATTGCAGGAGCGGTACTGAATACGCCCAATTTTGTAGCTTGATCTTCTGTCTCATCAAAATGACTTCTAAAATGAAGCCATATTGCAAATGAAGCAAGAATAGCACCAATAAACTGTGCTATGATGTAGCCCGGAACTAGTCCCCATGAAAACTTTCCTGCGACTGCAAGACCTATGGTTACTGCTGGGTTGATATGCGCGCCACTAATTTCCGAAGATACAAATACAGCGACAAATACTGCAATTCCCCATCCCCAATTTATAAGAATCCAGCCACCTCCCGAACCGTATGTTTTCTTTAATGATACATTGGCGTTTACACCAAGTCCTAAAACAATCAAAAGAAAGGTTCCAAGTACTTCTCCGAGATATGCTTCCATAGTTTACATTTGCGAGGGTCCCGTCGTAGACAAGCCCGTTGCAATCTCCAGTTTTTTACTCGAAAAGGAGATCGCTTCGTCGGCAAGCTCCTCGCGAATGGTTTATATTTATATCATTTTGAGCCTACTGCCGAATAATCTGCAAAACTTCTGATTGTGTAGATTATTCGCTTTTGCACTGAAAGACTGTTTTAGGTCTATTACTCTATTCCAAAATATAATTCTTTGCCAGAGCTTCGTATTCTTTTACTTCTTGTTGAACCCAATCCTCACTATAACCAAACTCTTCAGCAAGAAGCCTTCCAACTTCAGGAGCCATTTCAAGTGACGCTTTTGCATCTAGCAACAAGGCTCGTGTCCTCCTAGATAGAATATCTTCTATAGTAATTGCCAGCTCATTTCTAATGGCCCAAATAACTTCTCCTTTTAAATAGGGTAGGTTTGAATGAAGCCGTTCTTTCCATACGGAGTTTTCCTGAATCAGTTTTTTTACCCCAACTTCATCTGAGCCATAAACGTGTAGATGATTTTCCATATCTACATTTTTGAGCCAACCATGAATGCGAAGTCCTTCTGTTTTACATTGCACATTTTCAAGTCCAGCAATTACAGCCGCTTGATTTATCGTATCCTCAGCCATTCTTCGGTATGTTGTCCACTTACCCCCTGCAATAGTCACCAGTCCAGATTCTGAAACCTGAAGGTGATGGCTTCTTGAAATCTCCGATGTAGATTGAGCGTTTTTTGGTCGAACTAATGGTCTCAATCCTGCAAAAACACTTTTAACATCACTCCGTTTTGGATTTTTAGTAAGATATTGTTTGGCATGGCGCAGAATAAAATTAATCTCATCTTCTAATGCAACTGGTTCCAGATTCGGTTTATCTATGGGGGTGTCCGTAGTTCCAACCAGTGCTTTACCATGCCAAGGAACTGCAAATAGAACTCGTCCATCATCGGTATGAGGAACCATAATTGCGGCATCACCTGGAAGAAATTCTTTGTCCAGTACAAGATGAATTCCTTGAGCACATTGAATTATATCTTCATGGTTCTTGTCATCCATCGACAAAATAGAATCAGAAAAAATCCCCGTAGCATTAATTACCACTCTTGCATTAATCTGCATCGAACTTCCATCGATCATATCTTGCGCCATCACTCCAGTAATCAAATCAGAACCGTTTTTCAAAAGTCCTGTTACTTTCATATAGTTGATAGGAATTGCGCCCTCATCCGCTGCTGTTTGAGCAAGGTTTATTGCTAATCGAGAATCATCGAATTGGCCATCATAATAAATAGTACCACCATTTAAGCCTTCAGGTTCAAGTGTTGGGATTTTTTCAAGCACCTCTTCTTTAGATAGACTTTTTGATTTTTTAATTCCCAGTTTTCCTGCAAGCGCATCGTAAACCTTCATTCCAACACCATAAAAAGGTCCATTCCACCATTTATAACTCGGAACTATAAATGATTGATGACTAACTAAGTGAGGTGCGTTTTGAATAAGCAACCCTCTTTCTTTCAAGGCTTCAATTACCAAAGTAACATCGCCTTGTTGGAGGTAACGAACTCCGCCATGCACCAACTTTGTACTTCGACTTGAAGTACCTTTTGCGAAATCATGCATATCCAAAAGTAGTGTTTTGTAACCCCGAGAAGCAGAATCCACCGCACACCCCAAACCCGTAGCTCCGCCTCCAATTATGAGTACATCCCAATAATCATTGAATTCTTTGATGGTTTTTAAAAAGTCAGCTCTATTCATATTTACAACCTATTATTATCACGGCCATTCCGTGCTTGACCCAGAATCTGCAAAGTTTAAAATTCTAATTTATTTCTCTTCAAAAACAACGCTCCTTCCCCAGCAGATCCTGAATCAAGTTCAGAATGACAACGTTTTTGTTTACTCATTGCTCACTCCTCATAACTCAATACTTCTATTCAATCCACTCTTTGCTTTTTTCTACAGCTTTGTTCCATTTGAATAAAAACTCTTTCGTCTGATCTAAGTTCATTTTTGGTTCAAAGCGCTTGTCTTCTTGCCATTGTTCTTTAGTTTGGTCGGTATTTTCCCAAAAGCCAACAGCTAAACCCGCTAAGTAAGCCGCACCAAGGGCGGTAGTTTCAAGGATTTTAGGTCGAACGATCGGAATCTGCAAAATATCTGACTGAAATTGCATTAAGGTATCATTAACTGTGGCACCTCCATCCACTCGGAGTTCTTTAATATCTATTCCGGAATCTGCCTCCATAGCTGAAAGTACATCCTTTACCTGAAAAGCAATTCCTTCGAGCGCTGCACGAGCTATATGTCCAGCAGTAGAACCTCGAGTTAAACCAAAAATGGACCCGCGTGCTCTTTGATCCCAATGTGGTGCCCCCAACCCTGCAAAGGCGGGAACTAAATACACCCCTCCATTATCTTTCTCCGAAAGTGCTAATTTTTCAATGTCTGAAGAAGACTTAATAATTCCCAATCCATCCCTCAGCCACTGAACTACTGCCCCGGCGATAAAAATTGAACCCTCTAAAGCATAAATGGTTTTATTATTGTAGCCATACCCAATGGTTGTCAATAAATTATTGTTCGATTCAATCGCTTCTTCACCCGTATTAAACATGATAAATGATCCGGTTCCATACGTGTTCTTCAACATTCCTGGCTGTAAACACATTTGCCCAAATAACGCCGCTTGTTGGTCTCCAGCAATTCCTGCAATAGGAACTTCATGAGCAAAAATGGTTGTTTTTGTATGGCAATAAACCTCACTTGAAGACTTAACTTCTGGTAACATACTTTCTGGAATTCCCATCAACTCCAGAAGATCTTCGTCCCATTTATGCTCTCTAATATTATAAAGCATCGTTCTTGACGCATTAGTTACATCAGTAACATGGGTATCTCCTTTAGTGAAATTCCAAACCAACCAAGAATCGATCGTTCCAAAAGCCAATTTCCCTTGATTAGCTTTTTCTCTTGCTCCATCCACATTTTCTAATATCCATCGAACTTTAGTTCCGGAAAAATAGCTATCAATGATAAGTCCTGTTTTATCCTTAACCTTTTCGGTCCACCCTTCATCACGAAGATGATCACAGTAATCAGATGTTCGGCGGTCTTGCCAAACTATGGCATTATAAATAGGCTTTCCCGTTTCCCTGTCCCAAACAACGGTTGTTTCACGTTGATTTGTAATCCCAATTGCAGCGATATTTTTTCCATCAGCCCCACTAGCAGTAATTGCTTCCGCAACAACTCCTGCCTGAGTTTTCCAGATTTCATTCGGGTTATGTTCTACCCATCCATCTTTTGGAAAATGTTGTTGAAATTCTTTTTGAGCTACTGCTTTAATTTCTCCTGAATGATCGAAGACAATGGCCCTGGAACTAGTCGTTCCCTGGTCGATTGCTAAAATAAATCTCTTTTCCATTAGTACTCCTCTTATATATTAACAACATGCCAATATGTTTGAAAAAGTTGGAAAATGGAAATCAATAAATAGGTATGAATAGGTTTTTAAAATCCCATCAATTACTTTCATTTTATATCTCCGTAATTCAATTAAGAATTTTATGCGCTTTACTCAATTCCTTGTTGTTATTCTATTTTTTGGATCTTCTGCTTCTGCACAAGAACTAAGTCTTCCAAAGATTTTTAATGATCACATGGTGTTGCAAAGAAATGCTGATGTTCGGATTTGGGGTACAACAAGCCCTAATTCTGTAGTAACTTTGATGATAGTAGACCTGCGTGTTACCACCGAATCGAATGAGAACGGAGATTGGGAAGCATTTCTGCCTAAACAAAATGCCGGTGGTCCCTATCGTTTAATAATTGAATCTGAAAATACGATAACTTTTGAGGATGTTTATTTTGGAGATGTTTGGGTTGCTGGTGGTCAATCGAATATGGAATGGTCGATAGGAAGTAACATCGATAACATGGAAGCTGAGTTAAACGACGCTGAATATCCTGAAATCCGGTTTATAAAAATCGCTCATGATATTTCAGCTGTGCCATTAAATGACTTAAGGCATGACGCTGAATGGAAAATCGCGAACAAAGAAAACGCACGAAACTTTTCAGCAGTAGCATTTTTTTTTGCCAAACATAATCACTTAGAAAAAAATGTGCCCGTGGGAATAATTGATGATAATTGGGGCGGCACTCCTGCAGAAGCATGGACTCCTACTACCCGACTTCAAACAGTAGCCGGATATCAGGAAAGTTCTTCGGAAATGCTTAATACCAACATTGATTGGGAAAGAAGGTTTCAGAAAAATGATTCTTTGAACTCCATTAAGTATGAACGGGTACAAGATGTAAGCAATTTTTTAAAGTACAGAGCTCATGAAACTGAATTCAATGATATAAATTGGAAAGAAGTGAATTTGCCTAACTCTGAACCACTTTTTGATTTTGTGTGGCTCAGAAAAAAGTTTAATCTAAAAAGTACATCTGGTGCTCAATTATCCTTTGGATGGCCAGGAAAGTTCACTGTTGTTTTTATAAATGGTAAGCGAGTATATCAGAAAGGTTGGGAAGACGCTAGAATTGTTCATATTCCTGCAGGTGTATTAGTTGCTGGTGAAAATGTTATCGCTATCAGAACTGTAGAAGATTGGAATAGCCAAAGTTATATTGGAAGGGCTGGAGAGTTTTGGATTCAAACTCATGATGAAAAACTATCTCTTGAAGGGAAGTGGAAGTTTTCAAACACCGTTGAACCACCTATGCCTAAGGTAATTAGGTATGAACACCGCCCCGGGACGTTATTTAACGCAATGATTAATCCTATTGCTGGATATTCAATTGCCGGAGCCATTTGGTACCAAGGAGAAAGCAATGTTGGTCAATATCAGTATTACAACGAGCTTTTTGAAACCATGATTGAAGAATGGAGGGCTAGTTGGAATCAGGGTTCCTTTCCTTTTCTATATGTTCAGCTAGCTAATTTTCAGCAAAAACGAAATGATCCCTATGATTCGCAGTGGGCAAGATTAAGAGAAGCTCAAACTCAAACTTTAAGTTTAGCAAATACTGGCATGGCTACTATCATTGACATTGGTGATGCTGATGATATCCACCCCAGAAATAAAAAAGATGTTGGATATCGACTTTGGCAATCTGCAAGGCATGTGGCATTTCATGAAAATATAGTGCATTCAGGACCTACATACCGCGGTCATGTTGTGGATGGAAATAGGATCATTCTTACTTTCAATCATATCGGAAATGGATTGCAGAACAAGGGAGTAGAAGCTATTTCCGGGTTTTCTATAGCTGGCTCTGATAGCACATTCTATTGGGCTAAGGCGGTAATAGATGGCGACCATATTATTGTGTCATCCGACCAAGTAAAACATCCAATCGCTGTTCGATATGCCTGGGAAGATAATCCCGATGCGTTTTTGTACAACAAAAAAGGCTTACCAATGGTCCCATTTAGAACAGACAACTAGAATTAAATGGTTTTTATTGAATCCAAATAAGCCTCTTTTCCAATTTTATAAATATCCTTTGCTTTTTCGAAATCGAAAGTATTTGCGGTATTTCTTGGAATATTAATCAATACATCTGGCTGATGGAGTTGAAGCATGAGGGAGGTTAGTTTATCTTGAGTAAGGCTGAACGAGCTTTCCATTAAACCTATCAGTGAGTAAACATCATCATTCTTTTCTTCTTCTTTTAAATGATTCTCCAAAATGTTTTCAGGAAGCAAATTTTCAAACCATTTCTGAACTTCCGTTTTATGTTTTCTCTTTTTAGCAATCATCACCTTATTGCTGGCCTTGGCATTTAAATCTACCGCAACAGTAATGGCACCTTCTTTTTTGTTTACCAGATTTATTGGCAAAGGATTAGAAACTCCGCCATCAACTAATACCTTTCCATCTTGTACAACAGGAACTATGAAGCCTGGAATTGCAACCGAAGCCCGCAAGGCTTTATATAAATCACCAGAGGTATAATAAACTTCCTCGTGGTTTTTCATATCTGTTGCTACGGCGGTAAATGGGATTGGAAAATCTTCGATGTTTAAATTTCCCGTCATCTGTTTATGCTTTTCAAATATTTTCTCTCCTTTCACAAAGCCTTGTTTTGTAAAAGTAAAATCAAGCAAGTCGAATACTTCACGTCGGGTCAGGTTCAACATCCATTCTTTATATTCTTTTAGATGTCCTGCTGCATAAATTCCTCCAATCACTGCGCCCATCGAGCATCCAATCACTTCTATTATTTTATAACCATCGTTTTCCAATCCTTCTATTACTGCAATATGTGCAACTCCTCTTGCACCACCACTACCGAGAATTAAATGGACATCAGGTTTCATAATTAGTTAATTATACTTTGCATCTGCACTTTCCCTTGCCAATTTTACCATCTCCCAGTATGGTGGCAAGTAACCCTCTTTTTGGTGAAACTCCTTCACCTTATTATCTGTCAAAATTTTAATCTCTTCGTGTTTAGAAATAAATGCGTCACTCTTTAACGCCTGGGTTGCACTCATTCCTTCAGGAATAGGACCAATACTTCCAAAACGGTTTTTAATTCTGCTATATGCTTTTAATGTTCTTACTATTGGAAGTAGAAAATAATTGTAATCGATATTCACTCCATTCTCTGCGCTCTCTAACATAACATCAATTACAGCATTGTATAAATGATCATCATAAAGAGTTTCTGAGTTTCTCCATTCTGCGACTACCGAAAGCTGAGGGTCATATTCTAAGTCTGATGGCATTTGTGTTACAAAATTCTCTACTCCAAAAGTATTTAATAAAGTAACTACACCGAATGAAGAAATTGTGGATTCTGATTGCCAAAGTTGAACTCCATTTTTTTTGTAGGCTGAAGACCCTACTTCAGAACAAAACATCGCTTCCTGATCAAAAAAGTTCATCTTAAAATCATATGGGATATGTCGCTGTTGAGCTTCTTCGAACATTTCTTTGGCAGCAATATGCGGAAGCATCGGGTTCTCCAAAATTTGTGGTAATTCCGCTCTTGGTCTTAAAACCATAAAGCGTAATTTTCTATCCTGTACATATTCTTCCAAATTTGCAATATCAACTCCCCGCTCTATATGCGCCTCTATGATATATGGAATGTTCGTTCCCTCTTCAATATATATTAAAGCTACGTGAGAAAAATTTCCCGGATAGTCATTTCCTCGAGAGATCAAAGCAGAAACTTCGGCGCCGCCACGCGAAACCAATAAATCTCCACTATGAACTTTTATTCCTAAAATTGTAGTGGATGGAGTCGAAGAATCTTCTTCTTTCACATATGACACTGGATCTATTTCTTCTTCTGATTGGAGTAATACTTCTTCTACTGTAGCCCGCATTCCATATAATACTTTATACAAAGTAATTCGGGTCTCAGGTTGATTTATATTCCAGTTTACCGACTCTTCTTTTATGATTCTTCGAGCTCGATTATATAATTGAAAGAACTCTTTATTTTGATTTTTTTGCGCTGCGATTAAAGGTGCCAGTTCAAAAAAATTGTTAAGTAATCCATCTAGTCTAACATCATTTGATTCAAATTCTGTTTGTTCTAAGTCGACCAATAAGGCGCTCAATTCTGTTATCAATACATCGATAGTTCCTCGATTAACTAACTCAGAATATTCTCTCGCTTCAGAAAATTTCATTTCTAACTCATCCCAACGCTCATCTTGATTCCAAACGAATGGCGTTGAATTTCCTTCACTCTCAATATTGATGGAAGAATTATCTGGAATTAGCAGAAGACCATAAATAAAAACCAGAATTAATATGGAGTATAGAAGTGCTTTTTTCATGGGATGAAGGTACTCATTTATCCATTAATTCTTTTACTTAGTCATCCTCAGGATGACTTTGCTTTATCTTTTCTTGAATATATTTAAGTAAAACTTCTGCCTCATCTTCATTTATCTCAATTATTCTCAGGATCTGCACAACTACAAAGCATCATAGAAAAAGTCTCCACTCATGGGAGGACTTTCTAATAATAGTACCGCTAAACACATTTCATAATCCCATTCTTCACTCCAACCAAACTTTCTATTTCGCTAAAAGTCTCTGCGCCTTCGCCCATCACAAATAAAGGGACTTCATTTCTCGTATGTGTTTTGGTTGAAAGATCTTCCAGATTTCCGTGATCGCTAGTGATAACTAGTACATCTTCACTTCTTTTTTCTTTAATAATATGGAGTAAGAATTCATTGAGTGTTTTTAGTACATGTTGGGCATCTTCTATTTTTTGATTATGTCCTGCTTTATCGGTGAGATAATATTCATACATCACTAAGTCGTAATTAGGGACTACATTTAATAATCTTCGAGCTGCTTCAGTAGTATCTATTTTCGGAAGGTCTATATTTAATCGCTCTCGCCAGGCATTTTGAACAATTTCTGCAGTAAGTGCTTCACCATTTAAAACTTCTTCCGTAGAATTTAATCTCATTTCTGCACTTTGAGTCATAAGTGTTGTACAACTCCATCTATTCCGGCGTTTTGCATGTTCGAAGAATATGGGTGGATATGCATTTATCAAATATGGCTTCTTTCCTGCTTCTATTACAGCGTGAAAAATACTCTGCTCTTTTAATAAATACTTTATTCCAGAATGTGGATACGGTCCAAAATGCTTCCCTATTACTTTAGATGCATTTTCTCCGGTAAAAAGTGTGGTTTGTCCAGTTCCACTTTGCGGTAATCCTTCAACTCCAAGATTAGCATCAATTGGTTTAAAGATGTGATTTTTCTTAAGAATACTCTCACTTTTATTACTGAAATTTTCCCCCGAAAGAATTTGAAAACTTTCATAGGTATCTACAAAAAAAGGATTCTTTTTTGATGCTTCCCCTAATCCTACTCCATCTATAAAAATAAAAATTACAGCCAATTTACTTCTCCAAAATCAAGGTAACTGGTCCATCATTTATCAGATTAACATCCATCATAGCACCAAATTTTCCCGTTTGTATTTTAAGATCAGAATGCTTTCTAAAGTAGTTAATCATGTCTTCGTACATAGGTTCTGCTTTTTCAGGACGTGCTGCTTCAATATAACTAGGGCGCGTTCCTTTCTTCGTGTTTCCATACAAAGTAAATTGCGAGACTACTAAAATTTCTCCTTCTATATCAGTGACTGATAAATTCATTTTACCCTCATCATCTTCAAAAACACGCAATTTCAGAATCTTTTCACACATCCAATGTAATTCCTCAGTGGTATCATTTTGATGAACTCCTACTAACAATAAGAGTCCTTTTTTTATTGCTCCTGTTATCTCATTACCAACCTTTACAGAGGCTGAACTTACGCGCTGAACTACTACTTTCATGAATTATTTTATGTGGATTACTATGTGGATATCAGCTACATAACATTTTGATAACTAAAATCCTTTAAAGTTATCTACAAGTTTCCACATTCTTTGATGCTAATCAACATCCAAAAAGAATAACTTTTAGTGTTAATTACCTGTTTCTCATTTTTATGTACAATTATGGTGCTTGTGTTAAGAACTTTTCAGTTCTTCTTCTAAGTCATTAAAAGTATTACGCGAGTTCTCAACAATTCTTTCCACATAGTTATGTCAAGCATTGTTGAGAAAAATGAAAAGTTTGTTATCAACATATCCACACCCTCTATAACTATATACTATTTATATA
Organism: Balneolaceae bacterium; assembly: GCA_040222455.1. Taxonomy (GTDB): domain Bacteria; phylum Bacteroidota; class Rhodothermia; order Balneolales; family Balneolaceae; genus RHLJ01. The sequence goes on from JAVKDD010000023.1 coordinate 40,174, forward strand.
AATCTCATTTTATTTGTCTTTTAAGGTGTGGAAAAGATTTGGAAAATGATCTCAAAAAAACTTTTCAAAGATGGTATATTTATTCAGCTAATTAAACACTCACTCTTATGAATAAGCAATATCCTATTGGAACTTTTGATTTCACTGTAGAACGTAAATACAAAGATGTTTCTGTTTGGATGGAAGAAATCAAAGAGCTTCCATTAAAGATAAAAGCCGAGTTATATGGTTTACCTGATGAAGTTTTTGATACTCCTTATCGTAAAGGAGGTTGGACTGTTCGACAGGTTGTTCACCATTTATGCGATAGTCACATGAACGCACTTATTCGTGTTAAATTAGCACTAACAGAAGATAATCCTACTATTAAACCCTATGATGAAAATGCATGGGCTAACTTAGGTGATTATGAAGAGGTTTCGATGAAAAGTACCTTGCGAATGTTAACGGCTATTCATGAGAAATGGAGTGCTGTTCTCGAAAATATGACCAAAAAACAATTTAAAAGAACGTTTCATCATCCTGAATCAAAGATTGATTACACTTTAATTCAGGCAACTGCACATTATGCCTGGCATTGCAATCATCATTTAGCACACATCCAATTAGTAACTCAAAATAGATAGGCCTGATGGCTAAAAAGCAATTTACATACAAAGATTCCGGCGTTGATATTAAAGCTGGAGAAGAACTAGTAAACTCAATTAAAGGAATAGTAAAAGAGACTCATTCTGATGCGGTGCTATCCAATATTGGTGGGTTTGGTGGTTTCTTTAGTCCAGATCTAAAGGGTATGAAAAAACCAACGTTTGTAAGTTCAGTTGATGGCGTTGGTACTAAATTGATTGTAGCGTTCAAAGCTGGAAAGTATGATACCGTTGGTCAAGATTTAGTAAATCATTGTGTGAATGATATTGCGGTATGTGGAGCTAAACCACTCTTCTTTTTAGACTATTTTTCTACTGGAAAATTGGAGCAACATGTAGGGTATGAAGTGATAAAGGGCTTTGCTACTGCATGTAAAGAAAATGGAGTTGCATTGATTGGAGGTGAAACAGCTGAAATGCCAGATATTTATGGTCCGGGTGAATTTGATTTAGCTGGAACTATTGTTGGGATTGTAGACGAAGATAAAGTGATAAATGGTTCTGGGATAAAAAAAAGAGATGTACTTTTAGGATTTAAAAGCTCAGGGTTACATACCAATGGATATTCCTTGGCTAGAAATGTGTTATTTACTAAATATGAAGTAAATGATTATGTAGAAGAATTGGGATCTACGCTTGCAGAAGAATTACTACAAGTCCACCGATCTTATTTAGGTTTAATTACAGAATTGAAAGACTTAGATGGAGTAAATGGATTTTCTCACATTACAGGTGGTGGAATGGTAGGAAATACCAAACGAATTTTACCGGAAGGATTAGCTTTAGACATTGACTGGAATGCCTGGGAACGACCACCGGTGTACAAGCTCATTCAGGAAATAGGAAATGTACCTGAAGAAGATATGCAAGCTACTTTTAATCTTGGAATTGGATTAGTATGTGTGGTTTCTGAAGATGCGGTTGATAAAATAAAAGCAAAAGCTGAAGAACTAGGAGAAGAGGTTTTTGAGGTGGGTTCTGTAATTCAAAATTAAGAATTATGGATTTTGAATTAGAGCTCTGGGATGAAACTAATGTTCAGTTTAAAGAAATAAACCTTTTCTACTGTTAATTTAATATCTTTTTCAAAGTTAACCCAACCTATCGCAAGCGTCCGCTTGTGAAACCCGTCTATCACTTAAACCTCGTTCCGTAGCTCTGCTGCGGAATGCAAACTGGAAGCTCCTGCTTCCATTCCAAAATCGAAGGAATAAATCCCTTCTCTTGTTTACTTAATATCTCTTTCCACATACACTAGCGAAGGGTTTCAATCCTTCTCTCTTTTTAGTACTGTTATACTTTAACAAAAGTGACATACATGTCTGAATCAACAATTAAACAAAAAGTACTAGAAAGTATTGATAGACTTCCAGAAGATGTTAGTATGGAAGAGATAGTAGAGAGAATTCAATTTATCCAAAAAATTGAAATAGGATTAGAACAAGCAGAAAAAGGAGAATTGATAAGTCATGAAGAGGTTCTAAAAAAAATTTACTCTTTTGGCACTCTTAAAATCTTTTCCATTTTCTTACCTCTTGCTAATTCATCAACCAATTTATCCAGGTATCGTGTCTGTTTGGTAAGCGGCGTCTCAATTTCTTCTATTCGGTATCCACAAATTACCCCAGTTATAAGATGAGCATTCGGGTTTATCTTTGCCTGCTCAAAAAAGGATTTGAAAGTCACCTTTTCTTCAATTAACTCGTTGATTTTCTTTAGATCAAATCCAGTTAACCATTCTATAACTTGGTGAAGCTCTTCTTTAGTTCTACCCTTTTTCTCAACTTTTGTAATGTAATGTGGATAGACCGATGAGAATTTCATAGTCGCTATTCGTTCATCGTGTTCAGGTGTGGTTTTCATAATTCAGAGTAAGTTAAGTTAGGGGTCTTTTACGCTAAATATCCCCATATAATTTAATAAATCGCTCTTCTGCTGCAGTTTCTCCAATCAAAATTAAATCGCTGTTTTCAGGCAAAGATATATTTGGATCTGGATTGATAAACTGTTCTCCTTCACTTGTATAAGCAATTACATTACATCCAGTTTTTTGGCGTATATCTGATTCTATTATTGTTTTACCAATTAATTTTTTAGGGGTTTTTAAACTGAAAACATTTAGTCCTTCTGCAATCATAATAATATCATTGTCTTCGTAAATATTATAAATAGCATTAGCTCCCATTGTAGCATACGACATCACAAAATCGGCGCCAGCGCGGTGTAACGAATTCACATTTCTTTCTACCGTAGATCTAGCAACGAGTTGGATATTGGGACGAAGATGCCTGCAATAAATAGTGAGGTAAATGTTAATATCATCTTGATTAGTACTAATAATTACTGTGTGTGCAGTATCAATTCCAGCTTTTTTTAGTGTATTTAAATCATTAGCGTCGCCCAGTACAAAGTTTTCTTTATTTCTAATGCGATCAGGATTCTTATCGATAATCTTAAACTTCATATTTCTTCTTTTCAGGTGATAAGCTACTGCTCTACCCACACGTCCTCCACCTATAATAATTACTGGCTCTTCGCTTAGCCCATAAATTCCAACCAATTCATCATATCTTCGAAGTTGATCAACCGATCCTGCCATCATTAACACGCTATGTCCACTAATTTTAGTGTCAGGATGAGATCCTAGAAAAGTGCCTCGTTCCCAAATACCAACAATATTAATACCTAACTTTTCTCTTAATTGAGTTTCTCGAAGAGTTTTTCCTACAAATGGAGTGTCAAAAGCTGTGGCTTCAGCAATAATTATATCTCCAAGCCTACCAATGGTATGTACTCTGGCATCTTGACCAAGAACACGTCGAGAAAGCGCTCTACCGAGCAAATTTCCCATATGAAGCACATTATCACATCCTGCCAGTTTCAATATATCAATAGAATCGTGAGAGTTTGCGGTAGCTACAATTTTAATTTGTTTATTGAATTCCCGAACCGTGTGTGCAACATTAGTATTAAACATATCTGACCCGGTAGTTACCACTAATGCTGCCTGATGAACTTGCAGTTTAACATACGTATCTGGGTCATCGGCTTCACCAAGCATTACTTTATAACCATCATCGTATAAATCTAATGCTTCCGTTAAATCCTGAACAAGTAATACATATTCTTTATGATATTGACGGAGCTTTTCAATGAGTGCTTTTGTAATGGGATCAAAAGTAGTAATAACCACATGACCTTTTACTGTTGAAGGAAGTTCTCTTGGTGCTCGAGCTCGTGATTGAGCTTCCATCCAAGGGGCATAGAAAAACTCGATAAAAGTAAATGGAAGCATAATGAGAAGGACAAGCACGCCCGATCCAAGAACAATCATTGAAAAAAAGCGACCAAGATCAGAGGTGAAAGTGATATCACCAAAGCCTAAAGTACTCATGGTAACCAGAGTCCAGTAGAAGCCCGTCATCCAGCTATGTTTTTGACCCTCCATTTGCATAATGAGGTGAAATAGAACACCATAAATTGCAATTAGAAAAACCAGAATACCTATAAACTTTAAAAGTTTAGCAATATTGGTTTTTGTACCCTTATTTGAAATAAAATAGGTTATCTGTGAGGAGAAAAACTTCATCAAAAGTATGAATTAAGGCTTAAAACACTATCGCCAAAAACAACGATAATTCTTGGTATGGAGCAAACGTTATTTTGAAGATAATAAGTTCTCTATCAGATAATATTATTGAATAGGAAAGATGATGTCCGTTATAATATCCTTTGGTTTAGTAGTCTTTGGATCGCTTATATAATGTTCAAAAGGATGAGATCCTTTTAGTGATTTGAATTCCTTTCCTCGATGCATGGTATAGAGTGTACTCCAGGCATTTCCTAAGTGGTGATAACCACCAATATGGCGAAGAGTATATATTTTTGATGGCTTTATTTCGCCACTAAAAAAGCCATTCGGTAAAGAATCTGGAAAAGATTCAACACCAATGCAAGCGGTATAATTTGCAGTTTGTTTAGCTATATCCCATTTGTGATAAATTGAGAAGGCTTCCTTTGTTGCAATATTGGCAAAATCATCCGTTAATTTTTCAAGCTTTTCAAAATCAGTAGACATAGCCGCCCCTATTTCACTAATAGAGCAAGATGTTTTAACTCCAATGTATTTTACTCCCGAAAATTTTGATTCTCCTCTAAATTCTAATTTAGATTCTACTTCTCCCTTTTCTACTGAATCTTTAAGTAGATTTAGACCGCAATCATAATCTGATCCAATCAGGTTTATCATCATTTTTTTCATCCAAAACATAAAAAAGGGAAGAGAACTATCCATATTCCAGGTTACTTTTGTAGAATCGTTTTCTTTAGAAAGGGTGAAATCAACATTAGCCTTAGACTTCCATGGTTTTAAGAATGTCAAATCCATAGAAAGAGAATCATTTTTAGTTTCTCTCGTTATTTTCATATTACCTTCTCCTGTTCTCTTACCTTTCCATTCGTAGTATTTTGCGTCATCGGCAATGGATAGAGAAACTTCTGGTTCCATAATTAACCAAGGTGACCAGGCGGGCCAATGATTAAAATTGTTAATTTTCTCAAAGATTTTTTCTGGAGTTGAATTGATTGTGATAGAACGACTTACATGAATTTTTGGCATGGCTGGAAGGGAATAAAATTGGTTGGTTTTCAAATGAACTAAAAAGAAGGTAGAAAATCAAAAGTGAGAAGAATTAGTAATCGAATCTATATAGAATAAAAAAAATGAGTAAGTACTTTAGATCAACAAATTGGGATAAGTGATTTTAAAAATTAGTCGATTTCGTACGTTTATAAGAAAGCATCAAAAATATACCCCAGTTGCATTCTTTATTTGTGGTTTCATTTGGGATTCTCTAACTCTTGGACGTATAGACCGTTTATACGATCGGGTTATTCTCACTACTTATCTGAGCTCATTAAGTATCTGCCTTTACCTGTACAACCTGGTAGATGATGGTAAGTGGAAGGAAACAATTATTGAGAGGTTTGAAGATTATATGCCACTAGCGATACAATTTTTTTTAGGAGGATTGTGCAGCGCCTATGTGATTTACTTTTCAAGAAGTGTTTCTTTTTCAAAAACGGTATCCTTTTTTGTGATTTTGGTTGTTTTGCTTTTCGCAAATGAGCTGCTGAAAAAGAGAATTTCTAATAAATACCTACAGTTTAGCGCCTACTTTTTTGTGAACTTTACCTTCTTCACTTTTTTCATACCAGTACTAATTAAAGAAATGAATACGCTAGTATTTATTCTCTCAGGAGCTATAAGTTTAATGAGTACGCTCGCTCTTATACTTTATATTTATAACTCAAGTCCATCTACACGAAAAGAAATTAGTAAAAGAAAAATGCTGGGATTGGTAGTGGGTATATATCTAATGATTAATACCTTTTATTATTTCAATCTTATACCGCCGGTACCCATTGCATTAGATACAGGATTAGTAGCCCATTCAGTTGAAAAAACAAAGAACGAATATAGAGTTACTTACGAACGGGCAGAGTGGTATAAATTCTGGAGGGAAAATAGGAGGAAGTTTGCTTACCAGCCTAAAAGCAGAGTGTATGTTTTTACCTCTATTTTTGCCCCGTCAAACTTAAATAAGAAGGTTGCACATCGCTGGAAATGGTTTAGCCCACATACAAAACAATGGGAAGAAATTGATAATATCAACTTCGAAATTACCGGAGGCAGAGACGAAGGTTTTAGAGGGTATACCTATAAAAGCAATATGATGCCAGGTGAATGGAAAGTGGACGTAATTACAAAAGAGGGACTAGTTCTAGGAATTATTGACTTTGAAATTGAAAATGATTCACTATTACAGCCAGTAAAAATGAACACCAAAACATTCTAACCTAACTTATTTTGTATTTAAACACCTCTTCTATAGAAACCTCAAATACAGTTGCGATTTTGAAAGCCACTTCTAGAGAAGGTGAGTATTTAGCTGCTTCAATGGCATTTATTGTTTGGCGAGTTACCCCAACGTTATCAGCGAGTTCCTGTTGAGTCATTTCGCCGTGATTAAACCGTAGCATTCTGATTTGATTTACAATAGTGCCGGTTTTCATTTCAATAATCCTTTCGGTAATAATATAATTGCGTACTTCTTCTAATAAGGCTTGAAAGCAATAACAGAACAAATAATGCATGCAAAACGAAAGAAGGTTTTGATAGTATTGTGAACCACTCGTTCATTCCTGTTATAATTTTTGAAACAAGTACTTGAACAATCAGAATGGCGATTAATGAACTTAAGAAGTTGTATGCGTTCTTAAACCCCCGTGCCTCTATCATTAAGTCACGTTCATCTTTATCGACTCCTTTTTTATTTTCAGATGCATCTAAAAAGATTTCAATAATGAAAGCAATCCAGAATAGGTTAAAGAAAACTTTTACCGCTGTTGATGAATAATCTGGCACTCCTTCTGGCCAACCAAATGCAATAAGGATATAAAAGACAAAGATTGAAAGGGTCATTCCCAAAGAAGACCAGGCATATAATTCTTGTTTAGACATAATATTCTCCATTTGTTAAATGTCGAAGATTCTTTACGTGATGTAAAAAATATGTTACACTATTAAAGAATTTTTTTTAAGGACACCTTTTTCTTCGAAATTCCTTTTTAATCGGATCAAGAATATGCTCAATGCCATTGGTTTTAACTTCATACATGGTTGACAAATATTGACCCAAATCTCCATTGGGAAAGCCTTCTCTACTAAACCACTCTAAATAATGAACCGGTAGATCAGTAATATACCATCCTTCATATTTCCCAAAAGGCATTCGGGATTGAACCATTTTTATTAAAAAAGTTGAATCGTAGATCATTGAAAAACTAAAAGGAAACTATTTAGTAAATTTGCAATCTAAGGTAGAGAAGTTCACAATTTATAAAATAGAAGAAATGGAAAAAGATCAATTAAAGTCATTTGGAATACTTGGTACATCTATCGCAACTGGCTTAATTTTGCTTGGTTATTTACTCGCAAGCGCAGCAATAGAATATAAAGAATATGAACGAACCGTAACGGTAAAAGGACTTTCTGAACAAGAACATATTGCAGATATCGTAATTTGGCCGATTCAATTTACTGAAGCGAGTAATAGTCTCGAAAGTATATATGTGGCGTTAGAAAATAGTGGGTTAAAAATTCAATCCTTTTTAGAATCAAATGGGATTCCAGCTTCTGAGATTTCTTTTGCAATCCCTCAAGTGACCGATAAACTTGCTCAGCAGTATGGCGGAGGTGATAGATCAGAATATAGATATGTTGCTAATCAGACGGTTACTGTGTATTCAAAAGAAGTAGAGAAAGTTAGAAGCGTTATGAACAAACTAGGAGAACTCGGTAAGCAAGGAGTTGCACTTTCTGGTCAGAGTTATCAATATCAAACAGAATATTTATTCACAAAACTGAATGAAATTAAACCCGAGATGATAGAACAAGCTACAAAGGAAGCGCGTGGAGTAGCTGAAAAATTTGCAGAAGATTCAAATAGCAAGCTCGGTAAAATTAAAACGGCTTTACAAGGTCAGTTTAGCATAAGCTCAAGAGATCAAAATAACCCACACATAAAGAATGTAAGAGTAGTTTCAACAATCGTATATTATCTGTCTGATTAACTATCTACAAAAAAAGGATAAACAAAATGCCCATAGTAAAATTATTAAAAATAGCCCATGGACGAAGTGGTGATAAAGGGAATGGAAGCAATGTTGGTATCATAGCTCGTCATCCAGAAGTTTATCCCTTTTTAAAAGAAAATCTTACTTCAGAAAAAGTAAAGGAGCACATGAAACACGTGTGCAAAGGAACAGTGGAAAGATATGAGCTCCCAAATATTGGCGCACTAAATTTTATTCTATATGAAAGTCTTGGTGGAGGTGGAACCGTTTCCTTAAAGCTTGATGCACAAGGGAAAACTCACGCCTCACAAGTATTAAGAATGGATATCGATGTTCCAGAAAAGTTGTTGGAGTTAGTAGAGGCTAATTAACCCGCCTGTTCATAAGCGAGCTTTATCCAGCCTAACACATCATCGTCTACTCCGTTTTCTTCCGTAATTTGGATACGATTGGTGCACATAGTTCCAAAAGGACCAGAAGTTTCTAGTCTACCAGAAAGTTCGGCATTATCAAGTTTAAGCCCGAGATCTATTCTACTTTTTGTTGAAGGCTGAATTAAAGCAAATTGCCGTTTTCTTCGCAGACTTACCGCAGATTTTTTTGGAGAAACTTCCACATCATCACCAAGAGAAATTGCGGCATTAAGAAGAGTTTCATAAAAAGGTCTTAAGTGTTCTTTTCCTTTTGAATATTGAGCATCAACAAGATCAACGGCATCGTGTGAACCTGCATCTGATTTCCTAGCTTTAAGTGCAACGAAATTTGCAAAACCATGAGTGAATGCATGTTCACTTTTAAGAAAAGTCATTATTTGACCATGTTTCTCAAAATTTTGTGCTTTTACAATTTTGATCCATTCAGTAAGAGATTTTCCCGTTTTTTCTTTTAACCCTTTTTCCATAATTCAAATTGTTTTAACCGTTTTCATATAAACGAATTGGAATTTCAACTTTAACGTTACCCCAAGCCATCGACATAGTTGTAATGGAACGGTTTACATCAGAAAAGTCAATAGTAAAAGCTTCAACCGGGGTATCTAAGTTAATGACTGGAACCTCAAATCGAACATAGTCTCGATCTTCAGAATAAGTGAATGCACCCCATTGCCCTAAATCCTTATTTAATATTACCGTCCAAGTTTCTTTGTTTGGTATAGTAAATAGAGCATATGTACCAGATTCAATAACTTGTTCTTGCATTAAAACAGGTTTGGTAATAGTGATTTCAGTAGCCTCATTAGCTCCAGTTCGCCAAACTTCTCCATAAGGCTCCCATTCACCAAAAATATCTCTACCATTTCGATAGGGTTGACCATAAACAACCTTTAGGTAAGTACCATCAAACTTTAAAGATGAAACTGCAATTGGACTTTTTCTATTACCATTTGGTAATTCTGAAGAAGTGCTGGTTTTGTTTTGCTCACATCCAATCCCCATCAATATAAATATAGAAAACAACAGGATGAAGGAATGCGTTTTAAAAATAAGCTTCATATCAAGGCTAAAGAAATATAAAATTAGGCTGTTAATATAAATGGCTTCGATGAATAACGGTAATAGAATTAATTGTAAGCAGGAAGATATTTATAAATTGCCCAGAAATGAGAAAAAGCTCCACCCAATACAAATAAATGCCAAAGCTCATGAAATCCAAAATTTGGTGGAAAAGGATCGGGTTTTTCTATTGCATAAATAATGGCGCCAATCGAATAGAATAATCCACCGGCTACAATCCAGAGTGAAAAACCTTTGGGTAATGACTCCCACATTTGAGGAAAAATTATAACTGCTACCCAGCCCATCAATAAATAAAGAGCTGTTGAAAACCACCTTGGAGCATTTAACCAAAAAATCTTTTTAAAGACACCAGCCAAGGCAAATAGCCAGATTCCTAGTAGCATTCCAAGTCTCCATTTACCGTCAAGAACAATTACACATAATGGAGTATAACTTCCGGCGATGACCAAGTAAATCATTATATGATCAAGTAATCTATAAAACTCCTCGGTTTTAAAAGTCACGTTTATGGCATGATAAACCGCGCTAGAAAAGAACATTAAAAAAACGGTTACACCATATATCCAGAAAGAAATTTTATAGTTGAGTGGGCTTTCGGTGGCACTATTTAAAAGTAAGATCGTCCATACAATGGAAATGATAGCACCCACTAAATGGGAGTAGGTACTAAAAGGTTCGCGGACCGGGAAAATATATTTTCTCAAGAGATATAATTATTGTGGCTAGAAGAATTTCCAGTACACAAAAAATAAGGTGAATCCTGATAAAAAGAGAATACCTCCCCAACTTAATATGCGAAGCCAAAATGGTGGTTGGTGTTCTACTGGAAAATGTGAATCCATAACCAATCGATAGTTAAGATATGCAAGAACTGGAGCAGTCAAGAATGAGATCGTTGTCGCGAGGTCAATCAAAAAAGTAAAATAGGTTCCCGCAAAATATAAAATGGACAATGAACCAAGCGAAATAATCACGATCAAAAAACGATAATGAAGTTTAGAGGAGGATGCTAAAGAGGGTTTGATTACAGAAAGAATTTCTTGGGAAACACGAGGGTATGCATCCGTAACAGTTAATGTTGTGCTGAACATGGTTGTAAAAGCACAAATAATAATAATCCAATATGCCCAGTCACCCAATGTGTTTGTATAAATAGAAACCAACTGCTTAGCAAAGATCCCTCCACTAGAAGCAAATTCAACTCCAGAACCGAACATAATCAGCGCTCCTAAACTAAGAAAAGCGAGTGCTAAAATTCCTGCTCCAATGTATCCGATATTGAAATCGACTAAACACTCTTTAAGATTTGGAATGTGTTTAGTTTGTTTCATGCGTTCAAGCGACCACAAAGAATGCCATGCTGCCCCGTCGATCGGTATAGGCATCCATCCCATGAGTGCAATTAAGAAACCTACTCCTCCGGCGGTAACCCAAATATTTGGTGGGGTCGGTTTTTCTACAGCACTTTGTGTACTAAAAACAGCGACAACTATCGCTACTAATGTAGAAATGGTAAGAACAACCATAATAAGCTTTATAGCACTGTCTAGAGCAGAATATTGACCATATAGTAAGATGGCAATACAAATTCCTAGAAGGATTACACTCCAAATAAAGGGAGTTAATACCATGCCAGTAAGTTCAGCGGCAAGACTTGAAGAAACGATTGTAACAGCCGCTTGAATGATAAACATGGTTCCTAAAGTAAATATTACAAAGATCCAAAAAGCCCAGTTACCTAATTTCTTATAGCCTTTTATCATGCTTTCTTGAGTAGCAATTGCATACCGAGGCCCAAACTCTAAAAAAGGATATTTGAAAATATTAGCGAGTATCACAGCCCAAACAAGAGTAAAACCATAATCAGCGCCAGCCCGAGTTGATTGTACCAAATGTGATACACCAACGGCAGCAGCGGCCATGATTAAACCTGGACCAAGTGCATATTTTAAGGTAGATGTAGTTCGGCTTTTGCTTAGGTTCATCAATCAAAGTTGGTTAGATAGCAAGAGAGTACACATTTTATTTTAATCAAAAAAAACCAATATTAAAGGATGAGAAAACCTTTTTCAGCATTTTTCAATTTGTTAAACTACTATACAATTGAAATATTTAGGGATAAAAAAACTACACTATGAAAAAAATAATTCTTGCTTCGGCGCTACTACTCTTTTCTTCAAATATAATTGCTCAGGAAACGCTCGAGTATTTTTTAAAGAAAGGTGTTAGTTATAACGAGAATATTCCTACCCCAAAAGATATTCTTGGTGCAGAGCTTGGTGAATGGCACGTTCGTCATGATCAACTTGTACAGTATATGTATGCGGTTGCAGAAGCTTCAGATAGAGTTACAATTAGCGAATATGCGCGAACGTATGAAAACCGACCACTTCTATCTCTTGTTATAACATCACCAGACAATCAGGCAAATATAGATCAGATTAAAGAGCAGCATGTAAAACTAACTGATGCCGATCAATCAGAAGAGCTGGATATTTCAGAAATGCCAATTGTTGTTCAAATGAGTTATAGTGTGCATGGAAATGAGCCCAGTGGTTCTAATGCTTCGCTCGCAGTTGTTTATCATTTAGCAGCAGCACAAGGCCGTGAGATAAACGAGCTTTTAGAAAATGTTGTAGTCTTGATAGATCCCAGTATCAATCCAGATGGATTAAGCCGTTTCGCACATTGGGCGAATGTACATAAAAGTAAAAACCGGTTAGTTACTGATCCTGAAAGTAGAGAGTATAACGAGGTTTGGCCTGGTGGTAGAACGAATCATTATTGGTTTGATTTAAATAGAGACTGGCTTTTAGTTCAACATCCAGAAAGTAAAGGACGAATTGCAAAGTTTCATGAGTGGAAACCAAATATCTTAACAGATCATCACGAGATGGGAACGAACTCAACATTCTTTTTTCAACCTGGAATTCCGAGTAGAACCAACCCTCTAACACCACAAAGAAACCAGGATTTAACAGGAAGCATTGCCGAATATCATGCGGATGAGTTAGATAAAATTCAGTCTCTCTATTATTCAAAAGAAAGCTTTGACGATTTTTATTATGGCAAAGGCTCTACCTATCCTGATGTGCAAGGTTCGATTGGTATTTTATTTGAGCAAGCAAGTTCAAGGGGTCATGCGCAGGAAAGTGTAAATGGTCTTATCCAGTTTCCTTTTACAATTCGAAACCAAGTGACGGCCTCGTATTCTACATTGAAGGCGGCATTAGATTTAAAAGAAGAATTACTTGAACACCAACGTCTTTTTTATCAGGAAGCATCCAGCGAAGCAGTTAGATCGTCTATAAAAGCATATGTATTTGGCGAAAGTGCAGATCAGGCACGAACATTTCATTTGGCTGAAATGTTAAATCGACATCAAATTGAGATTTATGAACTAAATTCAAACCTGAGTTCAAATGGTGAAAGCTTTGAAGCTAACCGTGCTTTTGTGGTTCCAACAAATCAGGCGCAGTATAAACTAATCACGGCTATTTTCGAACGAAGAACAGAATTTTCGGATAGCCTTTTTTACGACGTCTCTGCATGGACCATGCCTTATGCATTTAACCTTCCATTTGCAGAGCTTGATTCCAGAGAGTATAACAATGAACTTTTAGGAAGCCAGTTTGATGGAGAATTGAAATCTAAAGGAGCGGTGGTTGGTGCAAAATCAAACTATGCTTACGCGTTTGAATGGGATGAATATTACACCCCAAGAGCACTTTATAGATTACTTGATGCTGGGGTAAGAACAAAAGTGGCTTCTCTTCCATTTTCTTCAGTAACGCAAGAAGGGCAAAAGAATTTTGATTATGGAACGATCTTAATACCATTGGGAATACAAGAAAATCAAGAAGAAGTGCATGAACTTGTAAAAACAATTGCTGAAAATGATGGAATCAAAGTGTATGCGTTATCATCAGGGTTATCTACGTCGGGAATTGATTTGGGTAGTAACAACTTTTCGAATCTTGAAAAACCATCAGTAGCAATTTTAGGCGGAGATGGAATCAGCTCTAGCGAAGTCGGCGAGGCTTGGCATCTTTTTGATCAGCGGTATCACATGCCACTAACAATTTTAGATAAAAGTAATTTAGGAGGAGTAGATTTAAGCCGATATAATGTGATAGTTTTAGCGGGTGGAAGATATAACGATCTTTCAATATCACAGGTAGACGATATAAAAACCTGGGTTAGAAATGGCGGTGTTTTAATAGCTTTTAAATCTGCTTTGAATTGGGCAAAACAACAGGAACTTGCAAATATTGAATATGTAGAACGCGAAGACTCTGACGACGAATCAGAGGTGAGACCTTACGTTAAGAGAGGGGCTGATTCCGGCGCACAAGTAATTGGAGGAAGTATATTTAATGCTAAAATAGACCTAACACATCCGATGGGTTATGGATTTAACGATGATGATATTACTGTGTTTAGGAATAGCACAATGTTTATTCAAAAAGGAAAAAACAGGTATTCAACGCCGGTTTACTATACCGATTCACCATTAGCAGCAGGATATATATCGGGTCCAAACCTCGAAAGAATTAAAAACTCAGCAGCAATAGTTGTAAGTAGGTTTGGAGGAGGAAAAGTTATCGCAATGACAGATAATCCAAACTTCCGGGCATTTTGGTATGGAACCAACAAGCTGTTTGCTAATGCAATATTCTTCGGTCAAACGATAAGTTCGGGAGCAGCTAACTAAGAAAATAATCAGATTGGTAAGGAGTGAAGCATCTTTTTCACTCTTCCCTTGGTGGTTTTCCTAATAAGTGCCGGAAATCGAATTTATCTGGCATTGTTTTTAGATTTTCAATCAGCATTATTGCACGATCGATTTTTAACTGACTGCTTTTTACACCATTCACATAGTTGATAATGTATCTTTGTTCGCTTGGAGCAAGTTGTTCAAACAGTTCAGCACCTTTTAAATCCTGATCAAGCAGCGCTTCGAACTCCTCAGGAACAGGAACACCATATTTAGAGAGGTCCAGCTCAACCGAAATGGTCAATGCCTGATTTTCATCAAGCTTCCATTTCTTTTGGCGAGCTTTATTTACAGTGATATATGCTCGACCCTGACCTTTGGCAACCATTCCTCCATGAAATAATTCATTACCGTTTATCGAGACAAGAAGGCGAGTTCCAATTCCACCAACTTTTTCTACAATATCTGCAGGAACTATAATATGAGTTAGTTTAAGTTTTGGAAGATAGTCTAGATAAGATGTAAAAGTAATTGGCTCCATTTAGTGGATCAGTTATTCAATAAATTTCCTTCCTCGTCCCATTCTGCAATACTATCTCGTTTACTTTGGTCTACACATTTATCAAGCCATTCCTTTTCATAGTCTATATCCAGTTCATCCAAAACCTCTTTTGGAACTCCATCCCAAATATTTGGACGATTTCCAACATAGCCCAAATCGTTGTAACCCATCTCTGAAGTATAATATCCAGTAAGGGTGAAATTCCGAATTTCGCGAAAAAAATCAACACCAGGCTTCGTTTCTTCAGTAGCCTTGTCAGGAAAAGCGATTTGATCCAGAATGGTTAATTGCGCCTCATTAGCAGCAAAAATAAAGTCTTTTCCATTTTGTTTTCGTGAGTATTCATCTAACCATTTAATTCCATTTCGGAATCTATCCTGCGTGTTTGGCCATTCTTTTACAGCAAAATCAATAAACTCTGGTACAAAAGCCTCCGATGCAGCGCCTGCAGAAGCGGTAGCTGGAAGAATCAAATCACATAAAACGGCAACCGTTTCAAATTCATGATCACTGAAAAAATTGTCCGCGAATATTTTCTTATCTCTAGCCTTTTCTTCTGGGGTTCTACCATAAGAGCTAAAGTCATAAATATCCTGTAATTTTTTTCGATCAGGCGAATTAGGCGCACAGCCATTTACCAGAAGACCGGTTCCTAAAGCGCCAATTAACATGGTTTTTATTGAATCTTTTCTATCCATGACTTAAAGATTTTGCTTTTTTAGTTCTTCAACAATGTATTCTGAAGCACGCATTGATAACGCTAAAATAGTCCATGTTGGATTTTTATCTGCTTGAGATACGAAGGTACCCGCATCTACAATAAACACATTTTCAGCATCATGAAGCTGAGAGTATTTATTGGTAACTGAAGTTTTGGGATCATCGCCCATTCTGGTTGTTCCAACTTCGTGTATAATTTCTCCAGGTTTAGCAAGACCATAACCACTTTCAGCGCCAGGTTTATCTCCTAGTGTTATTGCTCCCATTTCATCAAATATTGATTCCATGATATCATGCGAATGCTTTGCCTGTAAGCGTTCATAATCAGTCCATTTGTAGTTAAATCGTAGGACAGGAATTCCCCATTTATCTACTTTATTGGGATCAATATCACAATAGTTATTGTATTGAGGCACGCTTTCTCCTCTCATGGCAATACCCATTACAGAACCAAAGAATCGTTTAACGTCGTCTCTTAGTTTATCTCCATAGCCGCCTACGGTCAGATTAAAATGTTTATTCAAATCCGTTGTGTTAAAACCAAAACCATAAGATGGTTGGCCCAATCCTCCCCAAATTTCTAGATGGTATCCGCGTGGAAAATCGAGCTTAGCATCATTTAGCCACCAAGGTGTATAAACATGCATTCCGCCTACACCGTCTTCATTGTATACATTTCGATTTAAAAGCTCTGGGACTATAGCAGAGCGACTTGTACCGGTAGAATCATGTAAGTACCTGCCTACAACACCGCTACTATTTCCAAGGCCATTTGGGTGTTGACTGCTTTTCGAGTTTAGTAAAATGCGAGCTGTTGAGCAGGCAGATGCCCCCATCACAACTACTTTCCCATTAATAACTTCGTCGGCGCCGGTTTCTTTATTGATATAACTTACGCCCGTTGCTTTTCCTTCGTTGTTTGTAAGAACTTCCCGAACCATTGCATTTACATAGAGATCAACTCTTCCCGTACTTTTTTGAGCTGGGAAAATCAGACAAGTTCCTGCCGAAAAATCCGCATAAATCTGACAAGCACGATTACATTGGTTACAATAGAAACAAACACCCCTATCATCATTTAATTTTTTAGTTAAAATAGATAGTCTGGAAGGAATTACTGGGATACCGGCTTTACGGGCCCCTTTTATATAATAAAGCTCATGTAAACGAGGCTTTGGAGGGGGTAGAAAGAATCCATCAGGCTCATTGAATATTCCCTCTTTACTTCCAAATACTCCTATTAATTTATCAACTCTATCATAATAAGGTTTAACTTCATCATAGCTAATTGGCCAGTTATCTCCGAGTCCATCATGATCTTTTCGCTTAAAATCTAAGGGTCCGAAGCGTAGAGAAATTCTTCCCCAATGATTTGTTCTTCCCCCGAGCATTCGAGAACGAAACCACCCAAAGTCTGTGCCTTCTGCTTTTGTGTAAGGCTCGCCATCCAGTTCCCATCCACCATACGCGGCATCATAATCGCCAAAATTTCGAAGAGGAGTACTTGCACCTCTTCTAGGTGATTCCCACGCAGGCCTAAGCTGAGTTCTGTCTTTATCCAGAGCAGGGTCGAAGTAAGGACCGGCTTCTAAAACGGCTACTGTAAGACCAGATTCTGATAATATTTTTGCCGCCATTCCACCACCAGCTCCAGAGCCGACTATAATGGCGTCATATACTTTTGAAGAGGATTTGATCTGCATATCAGAAAAGTTAGTTGGCTAGTTTTCCGTTAATAATTACGGTTGTTACATTCGTAGTATATTCGAATGGATCGCCATTATAAAGTACTAAGTCCGCATCCTTTCCCTTTTCTAAACTTCCTACCCGATCATCAATACCTAGAATTTTAGCGGCACCAATGGTTAATTTTTCTAAGCCAACTTCATAATCTAATCCATTAGCCACGGCAATCGCCGCTTCAAAAAGTACCACTCTTGTTTTGGGCACGTATCCTTCAAAACCACTTTGAAAAGCAAAAGGGATTCCCGCTTCATGTAGTTTAGCGGAAGTTTCCATTGAAGCATTTTTTGCCTGACCTGTAGCGCGCAGCATTGGTGGGTGTATAAATACAGAATGCCCAGATTCTTTGATTTCTTCAAGAATAAGGTAGGCTTCAGCGGCACCATCAATAACCATTGGAAAGCCAAATTCCTTTTGAAGTCGAATCGCCGTCATAATATCATTAGCTCGGTGCACGGTAACCATAGCAGTTAACTTACCCTCCAATAAATCGGCGAGCGCTTCCATTCCAAGGTCTTTTACAGCAGGATTTTCACTATTTCGCTTTTCAAGATATAATTGTGCTTTTAAAAGGTTTTCCCGAAGCATTGCCACTCCTTTTGACCGGGTTCCGGGTTTTTTGATATCGCTACTCATCATATTTCCCATCGTAAATGCAAGCATTTTTGCTGGAACAAGCACCCCTTCTTCAACCGTTGTTGCCGAAGTTTTAACAATCATAGTTTGTCCACTGATTAGAGCACCAGGGCCGTGACCGGTATGAATAGTGGTAACGCCAAGGCTTTGTAAATGATCAACCAATTTTTCACGAGCGTTATATGCATCAATTGCCCGAAGCTCTGGTTGAATTGCGGACGAAGTTTCAAGCTGATCCTGATCATGAGGTTGGTTGTAGTGCCCCGCCAAACCAACCACGGTATGGGCGTCGATTAAACCTGGTGTTACAACGGCGGCTTCATAAACCTCATAACCTGAAGGAATTCGAATGGAAGATTGAGAACCTACTCGGTCGATTTTACTATCCTTAATAATAACTACCCCATTTTCAATGGGGTCGCCAGCGCTGGTATATAACATTTCAGCTTTTACTGCTATTTGTGCCGAAGCGTTGCTAATGGCAAAAACCGAAATCACACAAAAAACGGCTGTTTTAAATATTTTCATAGTTATTCTCCGTCTAAGTGATGATTAGTCTCGAATCCACGGAAGATTTCATATCCACCGGTCGAATATTCTCTGTCTTCGGGATTACTTCGGTCCCAAACTTTAAGCCCTTCAATCCAGGTCTGCTCAACATGAGAATACACACTTAAGGGATCTCCGGAAAGAATGATAAAATCTGCATCTTTTCCTATCTCCAAAGTCCCTACCCGATCTTCGATATCCATCATAATTGCGTTCGCTATGGTTACAGCTTCAAGAGCTTTTTCTCTGCTCATTCCCTCGCGTACGGCCATAGCGGCTGAGCGAAGAAACATTCTGGAATCAGTGATATAATCATCTGTATGAAAGCCAACTAAGACGCCTGCTTTTTCGAGCGAAACAGCATTTTTATTACTAAAATCGATAGCCTCTAATTTGCCGCCAAATGAATCTAAGGTGATAATGGATGCTGGAATATCAGCCGCAGCAATTTCATCAGCAACTTTCCAGGCCTCAGAAACATGATGAAGAACTACTTTATACCCAAACTCTTGCGAAAGTCTTATTGCGGTAAGAATATCATCGTGGCGATGTGTATGATTATGAACGGTGCGTTTTCCCTCAAGAATTTGGACTAGTGCTTCCATCTGGAGGTCTCTAGGAGGCATTTTTGATTCATCTCCATCAGCATCCTTAATTTTTTGTTGGTAGTTTTGAGCCTGAACAAAAAGCTCCCGAACCATTGCAGCAGATTTTGCTCTTGTTCCGGGACGAGGTGGTGCGGCATTACCAATTGGGTTGGTTCCATTTGCCATTTTCATTCCACCATAAATGTTGTTTTCATCATCAACAACCAACAACATATCTTCTACAACATTGGCTTTTCTAAGTTTTAGGTATACTGTTTGCCCGCTCATTAAATGTCCTGAACCAGGCATGATATTTACAGAGGTAAGTCCACCAGCAAGGGCTTTCTTAAAGGTATCGCTTCTGGGGTCGATTGCGTCCAGAATACGAACATCGGGATGTAAAGAGGAAGAACGATCACCACCATCACCTTCTCCAATATGAGAATGAGTATCAACAAGACCGGGCATAATGACTTTTCCTGTTACGTCAACCACTTCTGCATTAGAAGGAATTTGAGATCCGGCTTCGCCAACTGAGATTATTTTACCGTCTTGAATAACAAGAACTCCATTCTCTATGGGGTTGCCAGATATTGGGATTAATTGAGCGCCCATAAAGGCAACGGGATTAGATTGGGCTAGAATAGATGAAGAGAAAACCCCCACAAATAGCACCCTACGTATTGTACTCCAAAGTTTTTTCATAAATATGAGATAAGATTTAAAATCAGGTTTAATTTATAAAAAAGAACTAGAGATAAAAGAGGAATATCAAAAGTAGAATTGCGAATAATCTACGATGAAGTGGACGGAACTAAATACTTTGCAGATTTACAAAAAGTGGTTAACGATAACATTTTGAATAGACCAGAATACAGAAGATAATTTTATCGGTAACTAGCCTCAATCTTCGCAAGCTTCTTATCAATCATTTCTTTGGAATACCAACGACCATGAACTAATACTCCAGAAAGTTTTTTCAGATTAGAAAGGTCTTCAAGGGGGCTATCATCAACTAAAATTAAATCAGAAATACTATTTAATGTAATGATGCCATAGTTTGAAGAAACGCCAAGAGTTTTGAGATAAGATCCTACATTTGTAGTTCCAGATTTGAGGATGTCATAATTCGACATTCCGGATTCAGCCATTTTCGAAAGTTCTCTATGAATAGAAAACCCAGGAACGCTATATAGCTGTGGAGCATCAGTACCCATAAGAATGTTAACACCCGCTTTATTCATTTCAAAAAGTAAACGTTGTCGTAATACGGCGTCATCCAAAGCGTCTTCAAGATTCAGGCTTTCATTGTTATCAATATTATTAGTAACCCAATTATTATAACCATTAAGAACGGGCTTAGGAATGTATTTTAATTCATCATATTGCTTCATGGCGTCATAATCAGCAGCACCAATAATCGTTTCCCATAAAGCTTGAGTAGGTACAATCCACACATTATAGTCGAGTGTTTGCTGAATAATTTCCGCCATTCTTTGCTCCTGCTCAGCGCCTTCAAATGCCTCTAAATATGCTACATACCCATCAATATGATCCATGGTTTGTTGCCCCAGAGCAATTGCATTTTCAATTCCAACATCAGCAGGAACATGTCCACCAAAGGGAATGCTAATTTCATTTGCTGTTTTTGCCATTGCCTGATATTCAGGAAGAGAAAGCCCGGGATGGACTTTTAGTAAATCCCATCCTTCTTCTTTTTGCTCAATAACTTTTTTGGAAGCTTGTTCAGGAGAAGAAACTGAATTTCCATTAAAACTTGGACCGGCAAGAAATAACCGGGGACCAACGAGTTCCCAATTACCAGCAACTCCCATTTTATCTTTTAGCTCCAACTGATTTTCATATCCTAACATCCCTCTTACAGTAGTAACTCCTGCTGCGATGTAAAGAAAAAGTGTGTTTTCAACATATTCTGCATTAAAGTAAGAGGGCGCGCTAGGAGAAGGATGGGTGGGCGGTATATGACCATGCATCTCAGCAAGACCCGGCATTAAATATTTTCCTGTACCATCAATCACCAAATCAAAAGCGCCTTCGTTTAAATCGTTTTGAGAAGTGGGCCTAACAGCGGAGATGATTCCTCCATTTATGGTAACCGTCTGGTTTTTAAGAATTACATCAGGTCCAGTCATTGGAATTACAGTGACATTAGTAAATGCTATTGTACCAGAATTTTTAGAGTCACATAAACAATCTTCACTAGGAGAAAAGTTAAATGGAAGAATGTAAAACAAGATGGGAATTATGATAAAAGATGACACTTTAAGCATGGCAAAAGAGATTTATTAAATAACTAAATGAAATAAACAGTTTTTTTTGGGTTGCCG
Organism: Balneolaceae bacterium; assembly: GCA_040222455.1. Classification (GTDB taxonomy): domain Bacteria; phylum Bacteroidota; class Rhodothermia; order Balneolales; family Balneolaceae; genus RHLJ01. The sequence goes on from JAVKDD010000023.1 coordinate 61,838, forward strand.
AAAACATAAAGTGGAGCATTTCATGATTTTTTTCTCAGCCCGATTCTTTTTCACCTAATCTTTTGGGGTGATTGTCTTGTTCTTGTAATTCATCAAATGCTTGTTGGAAGTTTTGCATTAGCTCCATGTATTCCTTTGACTGAATAACACGTTGTTTTAAAGCCCGAGATTTGAGCGTTTCATTCCGGGCATATTTAATGAATTTATAGAAATGGAACTCTACGAGATCTCCTTCTTCATCAGAAAGATATATTTTCCCCTGACTATCAACACTTTTAAAAATAAAAATGTGTTGACCAGAAGCGGAAGATGAATCAGTATATTTATGATAGGTACCCCAATCAAATTTTTGGCCTGTTAGCGCTTGAGCGATATTCCAACAGTTGATACGATCTCCTTCTTTCCAGTGAAGTATTTCTGAATACCAGGTGTGAGGCGGAACGCCTTTTTTCTTATTTCTAAATAATCCCATGTACTTTTTACGGAGTTTAAAATATTAGAATCTAAACAATTCTTTTACTGCGCTTCCGAAAGTACCTTTTTCTTCTAATATATTCTCAGGATTCATTACTTCTAAAAGAGCAGTACCTCGATACATGTAATAGAGACTTATTGCCATTACAGTATGTGCCAGATCAAGGTGATTAAACCAAATACTTACACCTATTTTACTTGTATAAAAGAAGGCTGCAAAACTGGAAAAAAGTACGGTCAGCACGAAGTATCTACTTCCTGTATTTCTGGTTTTCCAAAAAACATAGAAATGAAGAGGAAGAACAATAAGTCCAAGACCATAAGCAGAGTGAACTTGAATAAAGAAAAAATTTAGAGTTACAAATGTAATCACTGCAAAAACGATCAATTCGATTACGTTTGCCACCTCTAAAAACTGACCAAAAGATTTATTTAATATAGGTTGAGCATGCATAATCGAAGCTCGTTCTACAGCCATTACCGCAATCATGCTAATTAGCCAACCAGGAAGTTTCCACTCTAAACCAATAGCATATTGAAAAGCGTGCCCAAGAATTCCACCCAAAAATGTGGCAACGCCCATAATCAAAAAATACCAGCGCATATATTGATGGAATTTTCCGGGTTTATTCAGTTTCACCAATTTTACAAAAGCATAAATGCATACTGCGGTAATCCATAAATCAGTAAAAGTTACTGTAGGCTCCATGATGGTAACCCCAAAAATATCTATAGAAGGTTGTCCGCTAGGTGAGTTCATGAGAGAATCAGATATTAATACAGTAGTTTAGTATCAAAAAGAGAACGTGAAAAGAGCTTGTTCCCGGACATAAAAAAAGCCTGCTTTTGAGGGCTGGCTGCTTTGATTTTTAAGTAACTGATACAAATATAAGGCAGAGAGAGCCCCTCAACCAAATTTAGTTTATAATGTATAACTAATGATAAGCTATAATGCTTTAAATATTAGTAAAGCATTATAATAACAACTTATAATGCTTCTATACTAAGATGTTTTAATCCTCTGAATTAAACTATATACATTAGCAAAGCGCTGCTTTGAGAAAATGTAACTATTCTGTCTCAGTTAATGCCCTTAGTAGAGGAACATCCCAGGTACCATTATTTGGATTGTAAATTCCAAACCCGGAGGCGAATTCCCAATAGTGATAACTCATATCATTTTCGAGAGCAAAACTCACAATGGCTTCTGTCCAGCGTCCTCGCGATTCGGAGTCAGCTTTGCTGTAGGCGCCAAACTCACCAATATTTATAGGTACACCACGATCTTTACCCCAATCTACAATAGTTTGAAAGTGATTTTCGATGGCGGCAACTTCTTCGGGAGTACTATCCCAGGTAGTCCCAAGCCACGCATCAGCATCTCCTTCAACCCATTCGGCACCCTGATGTGTAAACTGGAAAGGCTCATAATAATGTACCGTAACAATTAAATTACCATCAGCAGGAATTTCAAGTTTTAATAAACCGGGAACTCCGCCCCATTCTGCGGCTCCAATAACAACGGTTCGATATGGATTGTGTTCGCGAATTTTTTCCAGTCCAAGAGGAAGTAATTGATTCCAAAGTTCGGCAGTTAATGCGCCGTGAGGTTCATTTAAAATTTCGAATAGAACTTCTTTTGGTTGATCTTTATATCGTAGGGAGATTTGTTCCCAAATCGACAAAAACTTTTGGCTTTCCTGAGCTGGCTCAACAAAGATTTCTTCATAGTGATGCATATTAATGATCACCATTAAATCATTTTCTAAAGCCTGCTCTATCGCCCAATCTACGCGAGCAAAAAAGTCCTCGTCTATGGTAAATGGCTCTTCTTCAGAAGTATGAGCCGACCAACGAATAGGAATTCGAACACTATTAAAACCAGCATCTTTAATAAAAGTAAACCACTCTTCTTGAAGTATAATGCCCCATGCCCCAATACTTGGAGCTTCTAGGGCATTTCCCAAATTTATTCCTCTTCCCAAGGCCACATTTTGAGCAAATGGATCTAGTGGTTCAGAAATACCAGATGATGGAGTTTCGTTGGTAGTATTATTACAAGAAGTAAACAAAAAAGAAAGGATTAAAAGGGAAAATAGAGTTCTCATTACGGTATAAATTTAGTTTACTAATTGTAATGAGAAACATGGAAAAGGTCAGGTTAGAAAAAAATTCCCACGGAGAATTGAGTTACAAAAAACGGAGCTATTTATCCAAGTGATAACGAAGAGCCATTTGTATACAAATCATGAGTTTTTCTTTGGGTAAAGGCTCATTTGCTGGAAGAAGAATTGCCCGATTTCCTTCAAACTCTAATTCATCATTGAACATAGTTCGGTAAGTTTCTACCAACGAAGTACTACAATTCACATAAATTCCGATTTTCTCGGGAGAACGTTCTTTCCAATCCATTCTAATAGTTGTTCCGCTCTTAGGCTTTTTTGTTAAATAAGCTGGCTCGCTCCATTTTAACGTTTCCTCAATTTCCCCAACTCCTTCAGTTGAACCCGCTACTTCATAAATTAACTCACGAAGAGCGTTCATCTTAGGTTTAATATGATCTGGATAAGCATCGAATTTGTTTTTTACAGCGGGATTCATGATTCCAGAAGATCAAAACTTAAACTTTCCTACCGCAGCTTCACAACCTTCCCAGTTAACACGAATATTTTCCGGATCAGATAATGCGTCTTCTGGAGTTAATTTTCCGGGGAAGCCAGTCCATTGTTCGGGACCGTAGAAATCGCCAGACTCTGCTTCTGGATCTGCGCAACAACGAATAATTCCTGTAGCGCCATCTTCTGGTGATTGTGCATTCTTCATTAGCCCGGAATCATCAGACATACCACCAGTTTTAGCGGTAGTAACCTGAAGTTGAGTTGCCGAAAGACCAGGATGAGCAATCATGGTTTTGATATTTTCAATTCCATGAGCTGCCAATTTCTCTTTTAATCCATATGTAAAAGCACAATTTGCTAATTTCGTTTGGCGATATCGATACCACCTTGGGCCTTGAAAAGCGAGATTTTCTTCTTCAGTACCGTCTCCGCCAAGGTCATCTCGGTTTGGTTGAAAATATTTCATTTCTAAATCAGCGCCTAAACGTGCCATTGAAGTGTGATTCACAATTCGCGCTTCTTCACTATTCTTTAGTAGAGGAAATAACCCATTGGTAAGCAAAAAATGTGAAATACAATTTGTCTGCATCTGCACATCATACCCATCTTTTGTAGCCTCATCGGGCAAAGCCATTACTCCGGCATTATTGCAAAGAACATCAAGTACTTCGTAGGTAGATTTAATTTTTTCAATAGCAGCTCGAACACTTTCGAAATCCTGTAAGTCGCAGTTAATTTGATGAAAAGTTCCTTCCGGAATATCATCTTTTAATTGCTGAAGAGAAGAACTAGACCGCTCACTTTCCCGATTAAGTAAAAGAACGGTCGCTCCCAGCTTTCCCATTTCCCGAGCACACACATACCCGGTTCCACTGGTGGTTCCTGTAATGGCAACCACCTTTCCCGTCATATCCTGAGTATGATTCGCAATTACCGTTTCTAAATGTAGTGTTGGAATAGTTGATGGCATAGTAAATCACTGTTCTTAATTAATAATATTGAGCTTTAATATGCAGGCTTTGAACGTCTAATGAAAGTGAAGAAAGTTAACAGAAGATTAAGAGTTTAACTCAATATCAAGTATTACTGCTATGTTAAACCGTATCAGTTTAAAACACTAATTAGGCTGTTTTGCTCGCCCTTTCATAAAATAAAATATATTTCCTTATAACATATCCCCATGGAACTGACACCAAAAGCAATATCACTAGTGCAAAGGGAAAAATCATTCCATCTGTCGATTCATTAGAAAGATCGCCTTCTAGAATAAGCAGAACCAAAATAAGCCAAATAGATATATATACGATTTCAAGAAGTAAAATTGGAATCATCTGGACAGCATGAAAAATCCCAATAATTGCGAACACAGTATTTAACTTGCCAATCGGCAGACAGAGTTGTGATCCCAATAAATATTAATAAAAAGCCAACAGTCTAATCTGTCTTAAGTTTTCTCTTTTGGCCATTTAAAAGCATACCAAACAATTGTACCAGTCAATAGGGCCTCAATTATTGCTAAAAACACATAGAAACTATACCACGGAGTAAGACTTCCAATTGCTATTAATACCATCATTATGGTAAACAATGATCCAAAGATAATATTAAGCCACCTATTTAATTTAGGTTTTAATAGAAGAGAAAGAGTGATCATCAATGGAGGAATTACCATTATAAAAGAAGCTATTAATAGGGCGGCTGGACTATTAAGTACATTCTGTCCACTTATTAAACTCTCCACTTTTTCGGGAGTATATAATTCAAAATAATCGCCGTATAAATAGCAGAATGTTGCAGATGTCCACAACGAAGCAAGCTTAATTTTTAAGTTGATGTTGAAATCTTTCATATACTTTTTAGTCTTTAGATGTTCAAACTCTCAGCATCACGTTAATTCAAATAGTTTGTTACAAGAACGGTTCTTACGAGTCATCTACCCGTAATCAATATTAGCATTTCAATAACACTGTTCAGGAATATCGATCAAAAGAATTGCTGATAAAATCCTTATAGATATATTCGCTCTTTCATAGAATAAAATTCTTAAAAACAATCGTACTTCGCGCATGCACTTCCGTTGTCGAACATGATTTACTGAAACTCTAAGAAACAGGGTGTACATTTTGTTAAAAAGTATCCTAACTCCTATTTAATTTTAACTGCATAAAGTGAGTGCGATGTACTAATAAAAAGCGTGTTTCCCTCTTTCCCTCCAAAAGTAATAGATAATGGACGTTCTGTAAGATTTATCCGATCTATTTCTTCCATGTTTTTATCAAAAACGAATATCTGGCCGTCGGTGACATACAAATTACCGTCTTTGTGTTCGGCGGTTCCGTACTGACCTCTGGGTAGAATTTCTTTCAGGTTAAAAAGCTGACCTTTTTCGCCGACATCCATTTTCACTGTTCTCATATTAATTTCATCCATTGCGTAAATAGATTTTCCGGGAACGGCTTCTTGTAATTCAGAAGTCCTTCCAATATCATAAACTTCTTGAATGTAGGTGGCTCCATCGGGGGCTACAAAAGCAGAGTCTGGGTAATAAACCGCAGCCTCATCAAATGTATAGTGCCATCTCCCGGATGGGTAATATGTCTTAGTGATTTTTTTGATATCCGAAGTCGCGATTCTCGGCATAATTTCAAAGGTATTATCCGGATCCTCAGGGTCAATTGAGTAAGTTAACGCTGCCCATCCACTATTACCCCAACTACTGTATGCGGCATTATCATCGGGTAGTTCTTTCACTGTTTCTTGTTCACCGTTAACCATATAGCCCGGTTGCGGGTCATATCTTGCAACCACTAAAAGGTGATCTTCTGAATCAATGCCCAAAGCAAAGGGTTCGTATGGAAAATCTGCAATCAAAGAAACGGCCTGTGTTTCTACTGACCATTTGTAGATTCTCTTTTTCTTTGTCTCGCAAAAATATACGTTTCCTTTATTATCCGAAGTGAGCCCCAATGCAAAATCAAATCCTGAGGCAAGGCGATTCATGGTACCAATTTTGAAGTCAGGAGTTAAGTTGCCTTTTTCATCACCTGTGATTTTTAGTTTTGTAAAATGCCAGGGGTAAACAGGAAGCTCTTTGTTAACATCCCAAACGGGAAACTCATTTGCCCAGAGTTTTTGGGTATAATTACGAAGATTTCTGACTTCGATATTTTTTGAGTCCCATATTCGCATACCAAACCGTTTTGGAGTTTGTACTCTGATCGTGCGATACATCCATAGATTCCCGAAAAATAAATTTTCCGAACTGGAGATATCAATCGATATAGCTTCTATCCCTTCTACATGTTCTTCTTCAAACTGAAAAGCATACATCTTCCAGTTTGATACATTGTGAAAACGGGCTTCGTTACGAATATGATGTTCCAGAGACAAAGCGAAAATTCTACCAGGAGTGGAAGTATTACTTACCAGAAGTCCGTTGGTGGCATAGCTGTTTGCCGTCCAGATGTCTTTAAAAGTTCCGCCACCATTATTTGTAATCCATAAACTCCAGTATTGATTATCCCAGGCTTCATCCATGCCTTCCTCATAAATCGGATTTGAGGGAGAACTGATAGCTCCTCTTGAACCCCGTCGGTTCCTTTGCGAAGAATTTAATGGATTGCGCATGGTTCCATGACCGCCCACAAACTTTACATCATTAACTAATGAGTTTTCATTCGCCATCCATTTTAAACCAACTGCACGGTTATTATATGCACCCGTTGAAATACCAATTCCATTAAAAATATCGTCACCGCCTTCTGACGATTCAATCATGGGTTTAGGAGCACCAAAACCACTAAAAGCAGGTTCGCTTTCATGAATTACAAACTGAGTGGACCATGGGTGTAAACCAATAATTTTAGTGCCGGGCGCCATTGTTAAAGTTTCTGTGAGGTGATACCATCCCTGAGGGACGTAAATAACTTTATGGTTTGCAATCGCTTCCTTGAAAATGTTAGTGTCATCAGTTTCCCCATCACCAACCGCTCCTAAATCTTTAATATTTATCCATTGAGACATTGGAGGGAGTTGAGGAATAGTGCGCTCAAGTTTTTCAGGAACATTATCTTTAGTGATGATATCCTGAAGAGTTTCAAATTTAGAATCTTCATTTAAGTTCTCGATTACTAAACCATGCGTGAATTCTCGTACTTTATAGGTGTTCCCTTTACCCCGTATAATTTTATCTGTATTTCTAAGCTTAGCAAATATCGGGACATTTCTCGCATCTATATTCAACATGCTAATATTCGTTGTAGAGGCATATTCTCCGTTAAATACAATCGCTGCTTCGCTGACATTTTCGAACAGGGAATGCTCAATAAATAATCGATCGGTTTGGTCTTGCTGTACTTCCAGAACAACAGGGACATTTTTAACATGCATATTTACGATCGTAAGTCCGGAATCGAATGTATGCAGCGCCGCTTTACGCTGTCCCTCAAAATAAGTATCCACAATCATCATTGGCCAGCTTGGAGATGTAGGACCGGTTACTATTCCATAATCGCCTCCGAAAAAACGAACATTCTCCATTTCGTTTCCAACCTCATAAATACCTGCTCGTCCAGAACCAATATGGATATCGGAATGACTTATAAAACCATGCTGTGCATAATGTGTTCTGAGGGCTACAGCTGTAGGATTTCCTTCCTCTATCCGTAAATTGATATTACTGAAAGCGCTGTAAAAAGTACCAGGATTTGCGTCTTCAGGTTCTTCCTGATCAGTAACCATATTGTTGGTAAACCAAAACATATAATTTTCTGGGTCTTCATCCGCACCCTGATAGCCATCCGTGTTCTTACCAAGAACTATTTCAGGCCGATTTTTCCCATAACCGATCAGTCTGATAGCTTCCGGGATATGAATTGTTTTACTAATTCGATATTTGCCTTCCGGTATAAATAAAATCCCGTAATTCTTTTCCTTTTTAATTTGATTGATCGCAATTTGTAAAGCATCAGAAATATCAGCGATACCATCGGTTTTAATATCGTAATTCTCCGGAGTGAAGTAATAAGCTTCAGAGTCATTAGGCTTTTGCGTATAAATCGACTCACCACTGAATGAAGGAAATAGCAATCCAAGTACTAAAAATAAACTGGTAATTAGCATCATGATAATTGATATGGTTTTGAAGAGGACGGCGTCACTTTTTGGAATTAATTATAAGTGAAAGGTTAACTAATAAAATGGAAGCGGGCAAAAATTGATGAAGTTTACCAACCCTATGAAATGTAGTTGTTAGATAATGATAATGACTTCAACCGAATAGCAACAGCTCTATTTTTGCAGATTTAAATTTGCTGATGTTGTATACAATTAATTCTATGCATTTAAGTAGGGAGTCAGGTTTCAATACCCATCCGCATATTACAAAGCCGAAAACAGATTCTATTAAAAAACGCTGCTTATTCTCCGCCCTTAGCTAATGTACTCAAGATCTTTAAGGTCCGTCATTTTCTTTAGATACGACTTTAAGCCTTCGAGTTGGCTTTTGGTATGAATAGGTATATTTATTTTTTCAGTTGAGCCGATACTATTCTTGATTTCAATTACACTTTTATGAACACCAATTGCCCGAACTTTTTCCCAGGATAATTCCTTTTTTTGACCCCAGTTAAAGGTATAATTGTGTAGATAAATACCTGATTCGTCAATGGTGAGGCGTTGATTTTTAACGGTTCCCGGAAAAAAAGCAAAGCAGATACTAAGAATTATACCAGTCAATGAGTTCATCCAATCAAGATGGCTTTCATATTTAAAGGTGAGTATGGTTGCGGCTATAAAAAAACCAAAAAAAGCGGTACCTAAAAGACGTATTACTTTTATGTAAGGAGTATTTAAATCTATTTTTAATTCAAATTTTTCCATGGGTTCAAATCTAGTTAATAGTGTACTAACAACCCCGCTGCAAACCTTTCTGTCAGCAGACATAGCGCAGGTTTTCGGTTGAATGGAAAGTAACAGAATTACTTAGTTAGCTGAAAGTTAAAATGCGGAGCCACTACCCGAAGCCTGTCCGACAACTGGGGGATCAGACCTGAAACACTTTGTTAGGCGGCGAATTTATGGGGCAAACATTTCTTGTAATGTACTCAATACTTTTTCTTCGGCCGAAGAACTGATTGTCCCAAGGCTTTTAATCAATCTGCTTTTATCGACTGTTCGAATTTGATCTAATACAATTTGTCCGTTCTTGCCTTGAAATGTAGTTGTAACTCGCGTTGGGTAATTTTTAACGGTAGATGTCATTGGAGCAATGATCACCGTTCTGATATATTTGTTCATTTCATTAGGAGATATGATCAAACAGGGATGAGTTTTTTTAATTTCAGAACCTTTGGTGGGGTCAAGTGAAATCAGATGAACTTCAAACCTTTTAACGGGCTCTGCTATTACCATGTCCACTCAGTTTCATCCCAGTCTGAAGGTTTTTCAGTCTCTTTTTGATCTAATAAAACGTCATCACCTTGTTCCGCCATTTTTTGAAAAGACGCTTCCCAATTCTTTCGAGTCATATCAGCAGGACGAAGAATAATTTCATTGTCTCCGAGAATCATTTCAATTTCTTTAGTGATCCCGCTTTCTTCGATCAGGGGTTTGGGAATTCGAACTCCCTGGGAATTACCGATACGAATTATCTTGGTTTTCATAGCTTTGATTATTTGTAAATACCCATACAAATATAATTACAATGTACTTACAGTGCAGCCAAAAAAAGAATCGATTTATTGAGCAAGATAACGACCCCGCGTTTAATGGGCGCGGGGATTTCGGTTTTTGTGAAAGTAACAGAATTAATGAACTAGCTGAAAGTTAAATTGAGGAGCCAGAACCGGAAGCCTGTCCGACAACCGGCGGATCAACCGTGAAACGCCTTTTTATGCTTGAACTGCTTTGAGTGGAGTAATTTCTTTGCTTGGACGATTCGAGGATAAGTCATGCATGGCTTGTAGATTTAACCAAAACTCAGGAGAGGTATTTAACGCTTTCGATAGCAGCCAAGCTGTATCTGAAGAAATGCCTCTTTTTCCCCGAACAATTTCATTAATACGCTGAATAGGAATCTCCAGATGATCTGCTAATTCTTTCTGTGTTAATTCCATCGGTTCAAGATACTCTTTGAGTAGAATCGTACCGGGATGTGTGGTTACTCTGTTTTGTGGAATCATGGGTTTCACCTTTTTTAATGATAATCAACGATAGCTACATCAGAAGCACTTGAATCTTCCCAATGAAAAATGATTCTCCATTGGGCATTAATTCGAAGACTGTGATATCCTTTATAATCTCCACGTAGCTCCTCTAATCTGTTGCCTGGAGGTGATCGTAAATCATCTAAAGAAGTAGCTGCATTCAGTATATCTAATTTGTAAATCGCTGAATCAAGGATTTGAGTAGGTAGTTTTCGAACCTTACTGCTCGAATTTCCATGAAACAGATCTGATGTTGCTTTATCTCCAAATGATTTGATCATTCTTTAATTTAATGGATTAACGGCATCCATGCAACGAAATTGTTTTTAGAAGGCATAACGACCCGGCGTTTAAGCGGCGAGCCTGGTTATTAAAATTAACGACCCGAACCGCGTTCGAGTCCGCTTGAAACGCTTGTTATACCACTTTTTTTATTTGGTTTAAAGTAATTAAACAGTGATAAAAACAAACTGCTAAAAAACATGCTATTTACCAGAGCTGCTAATAATAGAACTACAAATTTTGGCAAAAAACTTCCTAAAGGTTTTAGTAAGATTATTGATGGATAGATGATGTAGGAACCAATCCACACAACGATATCTCCAAAAATTGTTGTTGTGCTTTCCCAAGCGGCTAAAGCCAAACCCCATGCAATGAAATGCAAAACAACGCTAACTATAAACAACACGAGAGTTGAAATGAATAATTGGCGTTTTGTTGGGAAATAGTTTCTCATGCACTAAGCCCTATAACGACCCTGCGTTTAATGGGCGCAGAGATTTAGTTTTTGTTGAAGTAACTGATTTATTTTATTGCACACAAGTTATTGATCGTACTCTGTCTGCGTCCCATTGAAACGCTTGTTATATGGCTGTAACTATTTGTGAAATTCGTTCAAAAATTCTTGTTTATCAAAATCTTCAAAAACAAACTCCAAATAATCTATATCATTATTTTCAGGATATTCTTTTTTCAATTCGAAGTAAGCTTTTTTTGCTGATTCTTCGTTTTCTGTGAATAAAAGTAAAAAAACTTTGTTGACTTTAGAGTTCACTACAAAACGATCTTCTTCAATACGCTTATCATAAGCAACCAAAGCCCTTTGATACCATTCTTGTGCAAGGTCATTTTTCCCAATTTTTTCATTTATAAATCCTATAAATGTCATTGCTTCTACAAGATCGGGCTTAATTACTAAAACCTCTTTTGAAACTTCAATAGCTTGCTCATTTCGATCAAGTTCGAGAAGTATGTTTACTTTGGCAGTATAAAGTTCGTGTAAATTGGGCTCTATCTCTATTGCTTTATCAAGTTCATTTAATGAAAGTTCTAAGGAATCGGGACTATTAATTCTACCAAATATATATTCCCCATAACGCTCAGTTGCTGACATAGATAGCTGAATGGCAAGAGAATCTACACCTGTTTTGGTTTCACTTTGTAATTTCTCAGTATCACAAGCAGAAATCAAAAATATGAATAAAAAGATAGTTGAAGTAATTCTCATATTAGGATTAAAAGCCATATAACGACCCGGCGTTTAATGGGCGCAGGGATTAAGTTTTTGTTGAAGTAACTGATTTATTTTATTGCACACAAGTTATTGATCATACTCCGTCTGCGTCCCATTGAAACGCTTGTTATGCAAACAAGTTTATTGAGAAAGATTGTATTCAACTTTTATCCATTCTTCTTTTCTATCAAAAAAGATTTTCTCTGAATAATTTTCATGGTCAATTTCAACTGTTTCAATTTCTTTGGTGCTAATGTCATTTGATTGAGAAAAAGACCAGCTGGAATCTGTAATGCCAAAAAGCATTTTTTCAGTACCACAACGAGTTGAAACCGGAAATTCTTCAACTTTGAAATCTCCTTCTGCGATTACATTCTCATTTTTATCAAAGAAAGACCAAGAGCCAATTTTATAGTGGTAAAAAGCACGTTGCGGTCCACCAGTTCCGCAATCAATGAATGAACTCATTTGGTATTTACCTTGAGATTGTAAAGAACCGTTTGAATTGTAATAAGACCATTCACCAACTTTGAATGGAGATAAATTGCGATCTTTATCTAAAGCAAATTTACCACGAGCTTTCTTAGAACCATCTGAAAAATAAAGCGTGATCAGAGTATCACTACCAACGAAAATAGAATTATCGTTCAGTTGAAAATCTTTGTCGTACCAAACATGGGTTTCTTGGGCAAAAATTATCGAACTACTAAAGCAGAAAAGAAAAAGAAGATATGACATCAGTTTTTTCATCCGATCTTTTGTTTGCATAACGACCCAGCGTTTAAGCGGCGCTGGTTCTCGGTTTTGGTTGAATTAACGGATTAATTTTATTGCCCACAAGCTTTCCAGCGAACCCTACCTGCGTCCGACTTGAAACGCTTGTTATGTAGCAAACAGGTATAAGCTATCTTTTGTACAAAACTCTTGTTCTACTTGTATCAATGAAGTCATAAAAATTATCTGTAACTGGATTTCCCCAAATAAAAATTCTCTCAAGCTTATTCAATTCATTTAACGAACTAGGTAATTCTTTGAGGTTGTTATTTTTTGCATACAGTAACTTTAATTCTTTCAAATTTCCAATTGAATTGGGCAGTCGTTCCCAGTCATTTCCCTGAATCCACAACTCTTCTAAATTTTGATTTTGGGATAATATTTCAAAAACTTGATTTGGTTTAAGGTTTGGGTTCATTCCAATATATAGTCGTTTCAAGTTTGTTAACTTTTGGAATTCAAATGGGATTTTCGTTAAACCACAATTAATAAGCTGAAGTGATATTAAATTATCAGGATTATTTAAGCTATTAATTATATGAGGAAGGTTTAGATTTTTATTTAGTGATAAATCCAACTCTTCTAATCCTTTTATTTCAGTAATAGGTGTGGGTAAAGTATCCAGATTCAAATCACTTAATTTCACCTTTGTAATTGTATTGACGTTAACATTTGAGTAATTATTGATAAAAAAATCGCCCTGATACTTTGAATAAGAAGTTGAATCAGAACTTTCATAATTACTCAATTCATATGAATTAGAAGTCAAATAGAAACTAAATCCAATTAGAGGAATAATTATAATGCTTATAAAAAAACCAGTGATTGCGCCTGAAGCAGCGACTAAATAATTTTTAAAGTTTAGACCTTTTGAATAATAATAAACGACAAGCGGTGAAATAATTATTAAAAAGACAAGCAGAGCAATAAAGGAAAGTAAATTAATAGCTAAGTCGCCACCTGATACACCCCAATACCTATATAAATTATAAGCGGTATAAATTAAAAACAGGATTAATGTTGCTATAAATAATCTTTTTTTCATAAAGGTAGTTGCTACATAACGACCCTGCGTTTAATGGGCGCAGGGATTCGGTTTTTCCCAGAAGTAACGGATTAATTCTCTTGCCCGCAAACTATTGATCGTACTCCGTCTGCGTCCCATTGAAACGCTTTGTTATGTGAAAACTGAGAAATACAGAACCACAACAACCTGAACGTAAAAAGTAAAAACACGCGAGGTACCCGACATTGTGTACGTTGGCTGGACAGGCTACCCAGAAATGTGAAATGGAGTTTTATGAACAACGCTTAAAGCGCTTGCTTACATTTCGAAAAGCAACGGAATGTTGAACGACACTAGAACTCTGAAAACCCAGAGCGCAGATTACCAGCTAAAAAAGGCGAACCCAAAAACAACGGCAAGGATTGAATAAACGAAGTGGAACGACTAAAAAGCCCAATCCAAACCAAACACGAAAAGAGATAGCCTGACCAGCCACATAACGACCCAGCGTTTAAACGGCGCGGGGATTATGATTTTATTGAAGTAGCGAAATTAATTCCTGGCAATCAAGTTTCTATCGCACCCCATCTGCGTCCGATTTAAAACGCATTGTTATGTGGTTTTACATTTTGAACATTTAAATTACCAATTATAAAGTGTATATTTGGAGATAATTTTCAAATTTAGTTAATAAAACGGAAATGATACTCGAGTTAAAAGTAAAAAATTTTCGCTCAATACGCGATGAACAGATCTTTAGCATGGTATCAGAGCCAAGAGTTAAAGAACTTGGTGGAAATACTTTCAAGGTAGATGATAACACAGAAGTTTTAAAATCTTCTATTATTTATGGAAGGAATGGGTCAGGTAAAAGTAATCTTTTACTTGCATTTCAGGCACTTGTGTTCATGGTTACTGAGTCAAGTGATTTTAAAGTTGAGCAAAAAATCCCACCATATGAGCCATTTAAATTAGATTCAAAATGTCAAAAGCAGCCAGTTGAAATTTCAGTAGATTTTATAACTAATAAAGGAGTACGATATATTTATTCTATTTCCTTCAATAAAACTGATATTATTGCAGAAAGTTTATATTTCTATCCTAGTTCTCAACCTGCAAAATTGTTCGATAGAAAGAATAATGAAATCACATATGGTGATTATTTTACGGGGAAGAAAAAACAAGTAGAAGACTTATTACTCGATAATCAGTTATATCTATCAAAAGCAGGAAAATCGAAGCTCAAGTCTTTACATGAAGCATATTTATTCATTACTGACATGATATATCCATCAACATTTCATGATACAGATTATGACAAAGTTTTGATTAATATTTTTACTAAAAAGATGGGGAATGATGAGATACCCAACTTTAAGGAAAATATTAGCAAGTTACTCCGTGTTGCTGATACTGGAATCATAGCATTAGATACTAAGGAATCAAAGCTATCAGAAGAAGATTTACCAGATGATATGACCGAAAAAGAGAAAAAAGAGATTGTAGAAAATTTTAAGTATCGAATTAAGACAAAGCACAATCTTTTTGAAAAAGGTGAAGAGAAAGGTATAGTTGAATTTGATCTAAATGATGAGTCTACTGGAACAATAAAATTATTAGCAATTGGAGGGTTAGTTCTTGAAGCTTTGATTGAAGGACAAACTTTGATTATTGATGAATTAGATAAAAGTCTTCATCCAAAACTTACAGAACTAATCATTAAAATTTTTCATAGTAAACGAACGAACCCTAATAATGCACAATTAATATTTGCGACACATGATATTTCATTGTTAGACAATAGCATTTTTAGAAGGGATCAAGTTTGGATTTCAGAAAAAGAATACGAAGGAAATAGTGTGTTCTATTCATTGTCTGATATAAAAGGTGTTAGAAATGATGCTCCATATGACAAGTGGTATATGTCTGGTAGGTTCAGAGGGATACCTTTAATTAATGAATTAGAATTAGATCTAAATTTTGCAGAGTAATGAAAAGAAGGTCGGGACAAAGTAGAAACTTATTAAAAAGGGGATTAATACTTTGTGAAGGTGAAACTGAGGAAAATTATTTTAAAGGTTTGGTAAATGACAATAAGCACAGAGATAAATTTGCTTCAATTTCTGTAGATATTTACAAACCAAAAAATCATTCCCCAACTGGATTAGTAGAAGAGGCAAAGGACAGAATTAAAGAAGCAAGAAGAGAACGAAATGAGTATGACTTTATATGGATTGTATTTGACAAGGATGGTCATGAAAATATTCCTAAAGCTTTTAATGATGCAAGTTCATATGGTACAAGAATAAATATTGCATTTACAGTAATTTGCTTTGAATTTTTCGTTCTTCTTCATTTTGAAAAAACAATGTCCCCTTTTAGAAACTGTAAAGCTTTAATTAAGGAATTGAAAAAGCATTTACCTGATTACGAAAAAGCTTCAAATCTTTATGTTGAACTGAAAGATAGAATGGAAGAAGGGATTAGAAATGGTAAATGGTCATTCCAACAAGTTAGATTTCAACTTGAATCAGGGAAAATGCCATATGAACTATCTGCTTTTTCAAATGTGCATCAACTAGTCGAATTTCTCTTCAAATTGTAAAAACCACATAACGGCCCAGCGTTTAAACGGCGCGGGGATTGTGATTTCTTTTGAAGTAGCGAAATTAATTTCTGGCAATCAAGTTTCCACCGAACCCCGTCCGCGTCCGATTTAAAACGCCTTGTTAGTACGCTGTTAGGTTTGATGTTCTAATTTTGATTTTTTGTTCAGTTTGTAGCCAACTGCGAATAAGAATCCAAGTAGAATATGTGTTGAAACAGTCAGAGCAAAAGTGCCTAATCTTTTTAATCCGTATTCATCATGTCCTAAGTCAATGATGTTTGAGAATAGAAGAATGACTGTGTAAAGAACAATTACTGAGAAGTTGATTGCTGCAAACTTCCAAACATGTTCCCAATCGCTAAGTAAGTATATGCTTACCAACCAAAGTATTGGGCTGAATAAAATGAAATATGCTAAGGCAGTTTCCATTATGAATTTAGATGAACTTTTGAAAGCGTACTAACGACCCCGCGTTTAATGGGCGCAGAGATTAAGTTTTTGTTGAAGTAACTGATTTATTTGATTGCACACAAGTTATTGATCGTACTTCGTCTGCGTCCCATTGAAACGCTTTGTTATGTGAAAACTGAGAAACACGGAACCACAACAACCTGAACGTATAAAGTAAAAACACGCGAGGTACCCGACATTGTGTACGTTGCCCAGACAGGCAAAACTGAAACGGAGTTAAGGGAATTTTTAAACAACGCCCCGAGCACCAAATAGAAGTGTTGAACAAGAAAAAGCTAGCGGTAAAAAAACAGAGAAAGAAAGTAAAAGCTTGGTGCAAATAAGGAGCTAAAAAGAGGCAACCCACAAACAACGACTAAAGAGGTTTTAACAGAAAAGAAACCTAAAAAAGGACACGCCCAAACCACCACGAAAAGAAAATGCCTGACTGGGCACATAACGACCCGGCGTTTAAGCGGCGCAGGTTCTCGTTTTTAGTTGAAGTAACGGATTAATTCTATTGCTCACAAGCTTAAGTGCGCACCCAACCTGCGTCCGACTTGAAACGCTTGTTATAGGGCGACACTATTCTGGGTTTCTGATTTTGTAATTACTTTGTTTACCATTTTTTCTCTAATCAATTGAGTCACCAAAAATGAACAACATAATGTAAGCCAAGCCCAATAATCATATCTGAAAGCCCAATAGATAAATGGTGGTATGATCAATATCCATTGAATTTGAACAATTAGCTTGGCTGAAAGCTTTGTGAATTTAAATGCGAGTACGTCTAAAATTGATAAAGCAATAAAAAGACCTGCCAGAAAAGGAAGTCCAAAAGTTAGAAATACAAAAGGGATTGAGAAAATGGACAGAAACAGAACCTGAGTCCAATCATAGGTTTCTTCAAGCCCCACTGCCTTAAATAAGATTAGACTGAAATAAAGTGTTACCAAAAACCCAGGAATATGAACCCAATTAGTAGCAACTATTTTTAAAATCTTCTTCAAATTTAAATAATTGGTTAAGCCCTATAACATTGTATTGATGAACATTTTGACATCAATAAATTTTTTATCGTTCACCATAAAATACTTCTAAAAGATTAAAAAACAACGGGTGAACGTAAAATAAAGTTCGATAATAATGTTCAGATAAACCGGTGAATAAATTT
>JAVKDD010000024.1:0-21054 GCA_040222455.1 Balneolaceae bacterium
GGCTGCTCACCCAACCCTGCTGCCTCATCCTAACACCCGACAAAAAACATGCATCATTCCAGCGTTATTGGCTACTTTTATCAAACAGACAATAACTCCACTTCCAACAAATGGATGATGACGTTTTTTGTCTTGACGTTATGAGCAATTCCTGAAATTCAAAATTCACCTTAAAAATTTCGATAAATGAAATCTTTCTTCTTAGCTATCCTAACTTCATCATCAATACTGTGCTTTGGACAAATTAAGTATGGTGATACAAACAACACTCAATATCACCAGTTTCTGAGAAATGGGACTGGAACTTCTGTTTACATAAATCAAGTCTCTAGTGAGGCCAATAAAGCAATTCTAAGGTTATCAAGTGGGACAGCTGACCCAAACGTCAATGTAAGATTTACAGTTGAAAATAATGGATTCACTGGCATTAACTTAATCAATCCCCAATCCCCATTATCAATTAAGTCTGGAACCAATGGAACGTCCTATTATAATGGACTTAGTATTTGGAGTTCAGCCAACAGTTCTAGTATAAGAGCAAGCCTTGCTGCTACATCTGCGGACAATGGCCAACTAAATTTATATGATTCTAATACTGGGGCAGATGTTATTCTCAGGGCAAATGGAGACAGTTTTATAAATGGAGGAAACGTTGGTATTGGAATTCTAAGTCCGGTAAGCAAATTACATTTGAGAAACAACAACTCTATGACAAATGAACATGTCGGATTTACTATTGAGCAAGACGGATCTGGCGATTCGAAACTTCAATTTTTATTAACAGGAGTTCAAAGATGGGTTGCTGGAATCGACAACTCAGATAGTGATAAATTTATTATTGGCAGAGGGATTGATTGGTCCCAGGACAAGGTATTTGTAATGGATAATTCAGGTAAAGTTGGAATAGGAACCACTGATTTTTCTGGCAATCATAAACTTCGAGTTGAAGGATCAATTGGAGCACGAGAAATTAAAGTGGAAGCAACTGGCTGGTCGGATTTTGTGTTTGAAGATGACTATGAACTCCGAACACTTGAAGAAGTCGAACAACACATTACCGAAAAGAGACATCTTCCTGAAATTCCAAGTGAAGTTGAGGTAACCGAGAACGGAATCAACCTTGGAGAGATGGATGCCAAGCTACTACAGAAGATAGAGGAACTAACGCTGTATATGATTGACATGAACAAGCAAGTCCAACAATTGAAAGCGGAAAATCAAGAATTAAAAGAAAAGGTGAACAGCCTTGAAAATAATTAAAGATCATAACAAACAATAAAATGAATGCGCTTACTTTCTTCGTTGAAACCGAAGTGCAAAATCGAAAGATTCATGCTTCAGATAGAGTCTGAGCGCACTCATTTTATTTGGACGTTGTGCTCAATTGATTTCCCTATGCCAAGAAGATTTTTCCAACGTTTTTCAAGAATTGACAACCTAATCAGTTTGAAGGCCACTGGTAAACCTTCTGAATTGGCAGAAAAGCTGGAAATATCCGAGAGTACCCTGTATGAATTCATCACAATTATGAAAGAACTGGGTGCGCCGATCAAGTTCGATCGAGCTAGAAACAGTTATGTATATGACCCAGATGGAAGAATAGAAATCAAGTTTCTAGAAAAAAAATAGCAAACTCCGGTTTAATAGGAGTAGCCATCATTTGTTTAGAGGAAATATTCTGATGCTGATGATCACTTCTGAGAAAAAACCTCTTTCAAAACCTTCCGAATCACGAGCTGATCTTGACTTTTATCCACGATTAGTCAACTTTCTCAATCCTATTTTTAACATTTCAGAAAGCAATTGCCAACTACTGAACTATGCATCATCAGACTATTTCCAAGCGCTAATAATTATTGATGGAATTATTGATCAAGAAAGAGAACCTACAGAAATGATTGTGGCCATTGGAAGGATTGAAAAGGCAATAAGGCACTTGTCTGTTATGTTCGGAGATCATCATGCATTTTGGACAGATTTCCAGCAAAATAAGGAAACATATTTTGCAACCTTGAAAATTGAGCAGGAATATTCGTCCACTAGAAGAAAAATGACAGAAGACGATTTTGACAAAATAGCTATAGGAAAATCATCTGTCTGCTATTCGATACTGGACGCTATGTCGTACTTATCTTCACATTCAATAAACAAAGGCGATATTCTTATCCTCTTAAAAGAAATACACATAGCTTTTCAATGTAAAGATGATATTGATGATTTTCGAATTGATCTAAACGAAGGACAGCATACCTACTCTCACGCATTAACGCTAACTGAGCTGAGTGATATAAAAATCTCCCAGAAAGAATTTTCTCACGATCTCATACACAGATACTTCTATGTTTCCGGAATCGCAAAAAAGATACTCCTAAAAAGCATTAGCCATTTTGGTAGGGCAAAAGATATAGCCAGAATTTATGGACTAGGTGAACTAGTGGACTATTTGGATGCTGAAATTCAGAAAACGAATTCTCAAATCCATGAAGTTAATCTTCTCATTCAAAAAACTAAAGAAAAGGGATTCCTTCCAGACAGAAGGATACCTTATCATGATACCAAAGCATCCGGTATATCCAATTCATGCAAATTAAGTATTGATTTCATTGCAGAGAAAATTTCTGAAAACAATACGCTTTCCGATTTCATAACCAGTGCAGGATCTGGTGAAAACTGGATAACAGCTTACGTATCATTCATGCTTTCTGATCATGAGAAAGCAAAAAATCTATATACCTCTCTATTCAATAGCGACTTATTCATTCATGCAGATAAGGATAAAGGTTCTTTCAACAAAAAAATCACCAGGGATGCAGATTCATTATCCTTCTTGATAGGAGCATTATGTAAGACGGGAAGGGACATCTCACCTGACCTCTTAAACTCATGGATTGATCATCAAAGTGAGTCTGGTGGGTGGAGAACATATTTAAAGGAAAGAAAACTCCGAAACCAGCTTCATCTGGAAGAAGATATTAGTATGGCTGGATGGTTGTCACCTCACCCATGTGTCTCAGCAAGTACCTGCTATATTTTGTCCTTAAATGATGAGTGGAATAAAATTTACGAAAATACCGTAAGCTATCTTCTCTCTCAGCTTTGTATGGATGGAAGTATTGATTCATATTGGTGGACTAGTCCGATTTATAGTACCTCTTGGTTCATCTTAGCCGTAAAGGACAGAAAGTCATTAAAAAATTATCATGAAAAAGCTATTGTCTGGCTTCTGAAAAACCAATCTCCCAAAGGTTTCTGGAAAGATAATTTTTCCAAGAAGGCGAGTCCTTTTTACACTGCCCTTGCTTTAAAGGCATTAATAGCATCAGATATAGATCAATATAATTCGGCTATTGAAAAAGGTATAGCGTTTCTGATTCAAAATCAATATTCAGATGGGGGTTGGGATTCTGATCGAAAGTTGACTATACCATCCACCGATAGTTTAACTCAGAAATCCGTGTCAAAATGGAGGAGAAGTTCTTTCGGAGTGAATGTTTTAGTTGACGACCATCAAAGGGTATTCACCACCAGTACAGTATTAAGTGCACTTTTTGATTATACAAAGCTGAAATGAGTGCAATAAAAGAAATATCCTTTTCAAGATTTGATGATCAGAGATGGGTGGTCTCGACACCTAATCAAAATCATGTGCTCATAAACCCCTCCTCGAAAAGGTTGCTTGAAATCTTGAGGGATGCAATCGATGAACATAATGCTCTTTCTCAATTCAACGAAGAGTTCAACCAGTCATTAAACCAGGAAGAATTTGGTAACTTCATTCAGGAAAAATTTACCAATCAGGATATCCTGCTTTCGGATACTCAACCCTTCAGGAAAAACACCTATTTGAGCCTTAAACTCAAACTGTTCAACCCAAGAATTGCAGGTTTGATGGCATTCCCCCTTTCTTGGATGTTTTCACCTTCTTTGTTTTGGATATTGTTTGTTTCAGCAATGACTTTTTTAGTATGGCTGTCCTATTCGTTTTTCACCTTCACAGAAATTGCCATTGATGTCGATGATATTTTCACTTATACTGGTCTGCTATATTTGACTATGCTCATCCATGAGTTAGGCCATATAGCAGCTTGTCGAAAGTTTGGAATCGATCATGGTGAGATTGGGTTCGGATTTTATTTAGCCTTTCCGGTTCTATATGCGGATGTTACTAATATTTGGAAATTAGATAGACACAAGAGAATTATAACCAATCTTGGAGGAATATACCTTGAACTCCTGTATTCGCTCGCAATTGGAGGATTATTCATGATGACCGATAACGTAATTTATCTTCTTGTGTCAATTTCCATATTCATTAAGTGCCTGCTGGAACTAAATCCATTTATTCGATACGACGGGTATTGGATACTCTCTGATATGACCAATGTCCCTAACCTGCTCCCCAAATCCAAAGCTACAATAAAGCATTTCCTAAAGAACAAGTCATTTAAACAATTGGGGCGAAAAGGGCAATTAATACTTATGTATGGAGTCGCTAACTGGGTTGTGGTCTTAGGGTACATCACTTGGATTTTACTAAAAATTGGATTCAGTATTCTTTACTTTCCTGAAAAGATTTTTCAAGCCGTCACACAATTAATTGTGTCAATGGATTTAACCCTTCTGTCAAAACTGATAACTCTAGAAAGCTTACTAATCCTCGGATTTTATATGCTTATTTTAAAAATGGGGATCACGATAACAAGAAGAATTTATAAGGCAATCATACCCGAATCTGATTTTAAATGGGTGAGATCAGGCGAGGCAAATTAATTCACCCTATGAACAGTAAATACAATGTAAATGCAAAATTCACAAAAGCAACTGGACTACCTCAGACTTGCACAAGGTTTCGAGGTAGAGGAACTTGAGGAAAGAGTAGAGTTTGGAAAATGGTCAGCTGAAGCAGAAGCCGGAGCTACTTGCAGTGGAGGTGGTGATTGTAGCGGATATGTAAAGGAAGCTACCGTAACCTATACAATCACTTTTTAAACTTGGATAGCATAGAGCCGTTTATTTTAATTACGGCTTTATGCTTGATCTTAAATTTGTCACAAATGAAAATATTAAGTTTGACAATCCTTTTGGCATTAGTATCTAGTCCTTCTATTGTACTAGGACAAGGGCAATCGACCAAAAATCTACTGATAGAACAAGATACTATTAGTGCGCTATTCAATCACCAGATGAATTACACGCAATTATTTAAAGTTAATTCTATCGAAACAAAACAACTCTCATTCGATTTCTTAAAAAAATATCAATTCAAGTTTTACAACGTATCTGACTGGTATATAAATGATAATAACGGCATAATACCATACATCCAAACATATTATAATCCTTCTGAGAGATTTCACATTGAAACTGAGAAATACATAATCATCAAAAAGAAGTGAAATGAAATTAAAAACGTGGATTGTTTTCATAATTCCTTTTTCCTTGATGTTTCATGGATACGCTCAGCAAGGAATTGTCCTTTACGATAGCCTTATTAAAGATGTTGTTCCCTATGCTCATATCTACTCATCTAATGGAAGTTTTGCAACTGTGTCAAATGATGCAGGACAATTCGAACTTCCAGATGAGAATAACAGTTTTGATACTCTTCTCGTCTCTCATGTCGCTTACTTGAGAAAAATTCTATTGCGTGATTCATTATCAAGGCTAGACACACTTTTTGTTACACAAAATTCCACCGTGCTTGATGAAGTTGTTGTTTTTTCTGAGGAGGCAGAAGTGCTGATTGAAGATATTATGAATTTATTGAAAAATGCAACATTGCTTTCGGGCGAAGCATTTTATCGCCAAATATCAACAAAGAATGGAGTGGCTATGGAATGGATTGAAACATTTTATGACTTATCCTACTCAGAAAATGGAGTCCACGGTATTTCAATCGATCAAGCTCGATTTGCACGTAAAAAATATTCCCAAGAGTATGTCTTTATTTCTCATACTAATTTTTCAATCCTGACAGTAGGTACACAATTATTTGTACCGAAAGATCCCACCAACCGAATGAGGGCTGGGAAACCATTTAATGAAAGTTTCACGAATGATTATGATTTCACTATATCAAATGTCTTTAGTAAAGATGGAGATATGCTGGTAGAAGTTAACTATAAGCCTAATACTGAAATCGCCTTACCTGTTCATAGCTTTGGGAACTTCATTTACAATCAAACACAAGGAAAAATGGTACAGTACAATGCTACGATAAATCATGCTTTGGGTGCAGATCAAATCTCATATGATGGAGATCGAGATGTCAAAATGGCAAATCCAATTCACCGGTTCCAAGTTGATTTTTCTGAACAAACTGGAAAAATAGAATTTATAAGAGTCGTATTCACCTATGATCTGATTGAAGATGAAGTAGTATATCCCTCCAGGGTAACTTCTAGTTTTGTTATTTACAAGAAATCAGAAAAACCACACAAAAATTTGGATGTGCCAACACTAATGTCCGAACAGGTTGGCAACTTTGAAACGGCTAAATATAAGCCTAAATTTTGGCAGGACAATCCGATAATTAAGCGAACTCTAGAAGAAGAAGCCATTATTTCTAGTTTTGAGAAAGATAACGCTTTTGGAACTTATTTCAAGAAGTAACTGAGCACAACAGACCACTAAAATGAATATGCGAACTGAGCCATTTGAAAGAACAATACAAACCAGAAGTCTTGGTGCTTCTAGCAACTGGGGCGCATACTCATTTTAGTTAGGCGTTATGAGCAATATCTGCAAATTGAAAATCAGAATACTTATTTGAAATGGATCGACTCAACAGGTGGATAAACTTGACTCCTACACTTATTGCCAGCTTAATTGATATAACGATAACTATCGTTCATCAGCCTAAAGAATACTGGGAAGGAAATCTGAACAAAGCGAACGAAGGAAATCCACTTGGTGCAATTTTCATGGCTAACCACATTTCTGGACTATTTATTATTTCAGCAATTGAAGTGATTCTAATAATGCTTTTTGGGTATTATTTACCAAGAAAAATTTCAAGGTACCTTTTGCTATTCGTGTTAATTGCACATTCATGTGCAGCGACTACTTGGATTGCAAGAAGATACGGTTTTTGGTCAGTCATGACCTTAGCATTATTTAACACACTAACCTATCTGATTGCAAATGACATAATCAAGAAAAGAACAAAAGAAAGCTCATAACAAACGATGATGGCGCATGGCCTTACTTAACCATCTGAAAAGTGCTTGCTAAACATCCCGCTCATCTACCGCCAAGAAAGTGATGTGCTTTCTACTATCTTCAGCTTTTGGGAGATTTTGATCTTCATGACCCAGTGCCTATCTGATACTTTGAATGCACCAGCAGATAAGCTACTTTTAGTGCAATAAATAAAGCTCGGAGGCCACAGCGCCATATCTGGGCGTTAAGATGCATTGTTGTCGCAAAGAGTTCAGCTACGATTTGGGGATTGAAGAACAGAAGAGACAGTCGAATGACTGAACCTGCAGGTTTTGCGGCCTGCGCGGCGCGGTGATACCGTGGGGAAAGCGTGCTTTCCTGAACGCGTGAGACGCATTCAAAAACCTGGGTTGAAGTTAGCCCGATTCTGCCGGTATGTCAAGCAGCTCAACTTCCATTCTGCTCTTCAAATACCAAATGTAGACCTCAACATTCCTTATCCTCAGATAAAGAACATGGCCTGAACTTCTTTGGTTTTTTTAGAGCGTATAGACAACAACGACGGCCCGGCTCCCTCGCAGCCTCTTTTCGTATACAATCGGCTGCTCACCCAACCCTGCTGCCTCATCCTAACACCCGACAAAAAACATGCATCATTCCAGCGTTTATTGAAACATCAATCGGCCCGTTTAAATGATCTTTTTTTGAAATCGACGATTATTCTTGATACCCAATTGTATGCAAATTTTAAATCGAGATTTCTTCTGGGACACAAATCGCAACGTGCCTGCTATATTTGATTAAAACAAGCTAAATAGTGTAATACGCGTGCCGTTCTTCAATGATAATACTGCCAATTTGGTCCAACTCATCTCTGCTCCCTTAGAGATTATCGGGTTTACATTGGCGTTTATTGAGATTAAGTATCCTGAATTTGCTGATAAAATTGAGCACACCTTTGATGTAATCACAGACTTCCTACTGAAGGTAAGTAGGGATCGATTACCTAAATGGAACGAGGACTCAAGATGGTTGCTAAGACAAGATGATATCTTAAAAGCTCTTGGTTGGGGAGTACCCCTAATTCTATTATTTCTTGTCAGCGGGTTCTTACAAGAGACGGATCTAATATCCCCTAATGTAATTTTCGCTTTGTGGTTGATCGTAATTCCGCTAGTTGCTTTGTTCTCTAGAAATTGGATTGGAATTCTAATTTCACTCCCTATTATTCCTCTTAAGAACCTTTTTTCTTTCCTGAACAAATTTTCAAAAGGCAGGGCACTTGGTACTGTTGGTTTGATTTTAGCATCCATGGGAGTTTTTGGAGAGCTCTATCAGATTGGTGCATTGTTCAATATAGGCCACCCTCTAGATTCGTCCATAGATGAACCCATACTTACATACCGCCAGCGATTTGGAGGAGAAGAGGTCTCATACTTTTCTGGATACTTCGAGGGAAACATTGGTCATGTAGAAGGTGACTACGTTTGGTATTTCACTTCAAACGATAACCGTGATTTTGACATATTTACCTTTAAGCCAATATTGACAGATGGTAGATGGATGGTTCAGAACCTTCAAGGATCAATGGAGTTAAGCTCCTTGGATGACATTAAGCTATCTGTTCACCTCTTTACCTTAAACGATTCTGGATACTATCAACATGTAATCAGAGACGAATTTGTGCTGGACGAGTTTGATTTAGAAGGTTTTAGTGGACCAAGGATTAATATGAGCAGTATTCCAGGGAAAAAAGTTGGAAATCCCTTTAGATAGCCATCCAATAAACGGAGGTTTAATCGTGCGTTTATTGAAACATCAATCCAACCTTTTTCCGGAATAATACAAAGAGGTGCAATCTCATTTTGCTAACTTTAATCAAACGGCGTCTGTGATTAGGTTTCAACACTTCAAAAATTGTAAATAATGGCATTTACTGATGTACTTCAGGTTTTAAAATTTGTCTCTGACTCAATTCGTAAAGGCCAGACTAATAAACGAAGAAAAGCAGGTGCAGCAGCTAAATATTACTTTGAAATCTCTAGTTGCATAAATCGAATGGCTGATGCATTTGAAAAGCAGGAATTTCCAAGGGCTGAATGTGCGCAACTTCGTCTACATGCTGACCATTTAGGGCCTATCCTTGAAAACCTAGGTATAGATGATGAAGGCATTAAATGGATGAAACAACAAGTATTTGACAGGTCAAGTGGTTTACCTACCAGCGCAAACCGCCTTATATCAATATTTGGCGTTAAAGAAAGAACTGATATCAACTCTGTTGCTCTTAAAAATGGTACCACTTGGAGCGGCGGAAACCCAGAACAAGGAGAAATACAGTTAATTTCTGTGGTAGAAGATCTACGCACAGTGGCAGGTCAAGTCCGAGCGTTAGCTGTTGAGCTTGAAACCTACAATTAAATTTTTGTACCTCACCAAGAGGAGTTTAGACGGACGTTTAAAGGAGCGTTTTGTCGAAACAAGAGGTAAGTATTATCTTTAATCAACATATAGACCAGATATAGTACACTTTTGTGTGCTATATCCGGATGTCAGGCAACCTAAATATTTTATGAAATCTCTACTTTTAATACTCACTCTTTTAACCGCTACATTAGTTGCAGCTCAGGAGCGTTTTGATATTCGTATTGAAAGAACATCAATATCGGGTAACCTTGTAGAAGGCAAATTATATGTAAACAATAAATATCTAGGAAAAACCTATGAAAACAATAATCTGAAGGTACGACCAGGACGCTATCCGGGCTTTCTTAGATATATTTCGAATGCTGGCCATGTAACAGGTCCATTGGGTAACATAGGAAAAAATGGCGACTTTCTCTTAGAAATAGGGTCAGTGACCTGGAGTGATGGAAGAAATCGTTCAAACCTTCTCTTTCATGGGGGAGACAAACCTCATCAATCTAAGGGATGTATCATGTTAGGGCCTGTATCGAGAGACAGCGATGGAAATAGATATTTGCCACCAACACACACATTGAGCAAACTAAGAAAGGAATTTTATGGAACAGATAATCCAGTTAGTAGTCCAAATAAGAAGATTACTATTGAAATAATTGGTGATCATGATCTTTCTGGTGTTTGGAGTGGAAATAAAATAACTGTTGATATAGGACAAAAACCTAATTCAATATCAATAAATGTTCGTGAATGGAAGAACTCCTTCAATGCAACAAGAATTGGACGTAACAAGTATCGTGGAGACTGGAGAAAAAATACACGAAACAATTTCGAATGGCGCTGGATAATGACTGCATCTTCTCCGAATAAGATCGACATTAAAATCGAAAGGAAGGGAAGTAGAACAGATCCGGGAAGCAGAACCCTAACAAAGTGACTTTACCTAACAAATGATAGTTGATCTCAACTACCCTTTAATCTACAAACCATGATTGCCTCTTAAACGGAATTATTATGGGACGGCGCAAAACGTATAACAGAACTTGACAAAGACTAATATGAAAAAACTAATTGCACCCCTTTTTCTGATGTGTTCAATTTCTCTGTCTGCACAAGATGATGATCCAAATCTTGAATTTAAGGAAATGGGAGTGAATGATAAGTATATCAACAGATTATGCGAATATGCTGCTGGTAATGGCACTAGGAAATAGATGTAGTCTAGGAGTATGCTAATATGCCCTACCACTTTCGAAGCAGATATCTTAATAGGTCGCTAAAACGGACGTCTAAAGGAGCGTTTATTGAAACAGCAATCCGACCTTTAAACGATCGTTTTTCCGGAACAAGAGTTAGGTATTACCTTTAGCCAACATATAAACCAGATATAGTGCACTTTGTGTGCTATATCTGATGATGTTATAGGCAATAGAGGTTCCTCAAGGTTTTGAAAGCAGTTTACAAATACAGATCTGGAGATGAAGAGACATTTGAACGTGATCTTAAGTCTATAGTAAAAAATTACTTCTGGTCCGCGAACATTGACTCTCTTAATGATCCCTGTGAGGCTTTCATTTCAACTCAAAATTTCCAGACTCAACTGGGACTAATTATTAAGATTTTTAACAGAAAATTAGATAAGTCCGCAAGTGATGAGGTTATTAATGCATTGAACAATGTAATTGAAAGAAGGAAAGTTATTGGAATTTACTCCCTATCTCAAACATACAACCATGAGCTTCTATGGGCGCATTATGCGAGCTCTCATAAGGGTTTTTGCATTGAATACAATTTGGATGCTCTTCTGACAACAAATAAGATGGATAAGCTCTACTCATTTGCTATAAAGTATTCGAACAAAATACCACAAGTCGAAATATCAGATATATCTGGCAAGGGTGGGATTCCTATAATCCAGAAACTAGCTGGAACTAAATCAAAAAGTTGGTCTTATGAAGAGGAGTTCAGGTTAATAACTGATCAGTCAGGCTCGTTTCAATATAACCATAGCGCAATTACTGCTATTTACTTTGGCCTGAGAATGAAGCAGGATAAAAAAGACCGAATTATGAGCGACTTAGCTGGAAGAGGAATTTCCTTTTATCAAATTATTCAAATCGATGGTACCTACAAATTTGAAAGGGAGTTAATTGAAGATGGAGCTCAGAACAAAGTAACCTACTTGACTCAAATTCCAAGTACTAAGAACTCAAGCAAACCAATAAAATTCAAGATCAGAGCGCGCGACTACATGAGATTCTCCAAATTGGGTGAAGTAACAATTGATTTGACCGAACCCATAAACAAAGACCAGCTTCTTGAAATTGGAAACTACATTAAAACAGAACTCTATGAGGATGCTCAAAAAGTATTGATGTGGTATTATCTGCCCAACCAAAAAGATGATTTTGCTCCTTGGGCATCAACGAACTTTGAGAAAAATCAGTTTAATGTTACTATAAACGATTTATAGAGCTTGATGAAAAAGTACCGTGAAATAGACGAAATTCGAGAATCAGGTGGATCAGCTAATATTGGTACTGATGAGGACGGAGCTATTATGGAGTCCCTCAACCTTAATGATGAACGTTTTTTTATTATTAAGGAAAGAGCTATTTATGAAGTGCAGATGGCAGATGATATTGATCCTGATCGAACCAATATTCATTTGCCAAATATGATTCAGAAATTATCCATTAATCAGGGTACGGAATCAGAATTGGTTTGTCGGACATTTTTAACAGCAAAGAGACTTTTTAAGAAAGGAAGTCTTCTTGATAGAATTGATACGGCCAGGCTTTTGCATTTGTCACTCGAACTTTTACAAGAGTTGATTGCCCTTGATAATGAGGTAAGCGACTACATGGATAAAGAAAAGGAAGTTTCAGAAAAATATCATAGCAATACTAAATCTTCGTTTAGTATCCCCTCTATTAGTGACGTTGTAACAAGGTGTAAAACCATCTTTCAAAAATCAGATCACATTGAGCAAATCATGATGGAAATGATTGTTCAATTCTATCCAAACAAGGGGTTAACCAAGCAATCGCATTACCCTAAATTTCATGAAGTCTTGAACAACGAATATGGAGAAAAAGACCAATTCACATACTTTATCAAAAATGCGCTATACTTCATGCAGGTAGTAAGGTTGTTGAGGAACGGATTAGATCACCGTTTGAATACCGTAACCGTAAGCGACTTTGAGCTTCGTCCTGATTCGTCTATCATTTCTCCGACAATTCAACTCGATCATAAAGATGTGAAAATGGAAAGGGAATCACTGTCATCCTTTCTTCCAACTCTATTAGAGAATTTCAAAACTCTCTTTGAGAACCTGATTGCATATCTATCCAACAAGCACATAAAACCTAACCCAATGAACTTTAGCGTAAAGGTTATTCCCGAAGAAAGACGAAGAAATAAATATATCCGGTTTGCTCTATATTCTCCTCTAGGAAAGGATGGATATTTTGATCAGGTTTAGATAGAAGAATGTCCCTGTAACAGTTCCCATTAAACCAGCTCAAACGGACCTTTATTGCTACCAGACCAACCCACATTCACTAAGCATTTGATCATTCAATAAGCTGCTCCTA
Organism: Balneolaceae bacterium; assembly: GCA_040222455.1. GTDB lineage: Bacteria > Bacteroidota > Rhodothermia > Balneolales > Balneolaceae > RHLJ01. The sequence goes on from JAVKDD010000024.1 coordinate 13,182, forward strand.
TCCAGCCCCAAGTTCAAGCACCTTCACAACCGCTTCGCTTTGGCCACTTCGCTAACCCCTCCGGGACGCTGCGTTTCCAATTGCTCCAGGAGCTTTGAAAATCAACCCAAGCAGCACATTGAATTTCAGTTCGTTTTCGCACCCAAACCCTTGTGAATTTTTCCCGGGCTATAACGTGCGTATTCTGGAACTCAAGGGTTCGTTTTTCCAAAATCAATTACTTGAAACTTTTCTAATAAGAAGTTTTTATTCTTCGCCAGGAACTCTCAAGTTTACAATCAACAAGATCGTCTTAACTATAATTTTACATAATATGGAATTATCCATAAAATGGAGACGATTGTTGACAAAAGAGAAGGCTTTCGAAATATTTGAATTTCACTTGAAGACTTCATTTAAAATCTTCAAATATCTTAGATGGTTTTTACTTCTTCTTTTAGAAGGGTCTTAGTGGCCCTTTTTTTATGCTCGTAAAACGGTGGTTTTAAGTATCTTTTTTTAGAAAAAGTAGAAGCAATCACAATATTTTGTTCATGTCTTTCAACGTTTCAGTTCATCCCTGTAGCGGCTATAGATTTGACTAAGTTCAGCTTCAGGATAACCTTGGCGTTGCAGTTCATCTACGAATTGATCAATCAGGTATTTCTCTGGTTTGTAATGTCCGCTCTCATTATTAATGTAAAGAATTTTACCATTTTTTACTTCTATTTCACCAGCGGCTGCAACAGGTTCACCCGCTAGAAAAGATGAGTGGTGAAACTCCCCGATGACTGGATAGTTGCTGGCATATATTCTACCTTCCTTGTCCATCACATAGATCGCTTTACCTCTCTTCACCGGATCATCTTCTTTCGCGACCGATGAATCAAACACAGACATATCCGCCTTTATCAACTTACCTGATTGCACATGTAGTCTGTATTGTTTTAACTCTTCGGGTTTAAGATATTTAACAATTCTGCCTCCATACATCATACTCCCAGGCTTATCTTCACCAACATACTTTGCTTTTAGCACTGTAGTTTGATAGCTGGGATGCGATTCTACAGCTTCAGCGGTCACCGGTTTACTATCAGCCGCTAGTGCAGCTATATAAAAGGTATTTACAATAGGTATGTAACCAAGCCATCCCCATCCCCTTTTACGACTAGAGATATATGAGGCTGAAATAGAATAAGACTGGGATGGACTTGATGAAGCTAGATAGGATCCAATTACAACTCCATCGAATTGAAAATTCCATAAGTGCGCAACATAAGTTGGTTGCACAAGCGTCTGGCCAGGCTCCAACTCTGCATACTTGATTTCTTTTCCATTGAAATCAACCCAATTTAAATCGACAGGAACAGCTGCATCATTTTTAAAACTTACATTCACCGCTTGTGATGTAGGCGCTGATGAACCTCTTCGTATTTGAAAAACTTGATTTTTCTGGCCAATTGCAACGTATTTAGCAACAGGGTGACCATTCTGTTCAAATTTCCATATGTGGCCTTCATAAGTAGTCCAGTTAATCTTTTTTCCAGGTTCAAGTGTATTCGTTAGTGCTTTATCTCCTTGATAATTCACCCAATAGTAGTCTATAGGGGCAAGCGTTAGGTTTTCAAAAGTGACATCAACTTTATTTTGACTTGAAGGAGACCTTTCCTGAGCACTAAGTTCAAGGGAAAAAATGAGGAGAAAAAGACTCAATAATGTAGTAGCTAAGTTTTTCATGATTTTATTATCGGTGGTACAAACTATGACGGATAGAAACGTTGTTTAATTTCACCAGATATTAATCTAAAAACAATACCCACTTTTGGGTATTTATTAAAACTTAGTAAGGCCGTTTAAATGATCGTTTTTTCGAAACCATGGAATGAAATTTGATGTTATTTACATACTGAATATCTTTGTTATATGAAAGTTCAGGATCTAGCTGTACGTAATCAACTCGAAAAGCGACTCTTAAATGGTCGTTCTGAACTTCTATGGTCTTACAACAAGAATAACCTCAAGTCTCTCTCAGATAATTTAATCATAAGCAAGTTTTTAGCTTATGGCAATAAAAATGATTGGAAGGACCTCAAAATTGCTTTTGACAAGTCTTCTATTAAGCATGTATGGGAAAATGAAATGTTACTTGCTGGTTTTAATCATTCAAAACAAAAAGCACTAGTTTCCTTCTTTTTTAATAGCATTAATCCTTCTCGATACATATCAGATAATCGCCGAAGAAAATTAAATCGAGGCTTTGAAAGGAGTTTCTAAAAAAACCGCCAAGGTTCTTCATGTCCTGATGAATTATGAAGAACTAAGCTACTATAATCTTATCGGAGGCACTGGACTTTCCATTCATTTAGAACATCGTCTCAGTGAAGACATAGATTTGTTTTGTTACAACCCATCTTATCCAGGAAAAAGATTCCCTCTTCCAAACAAAGATTTAATACTTGACCGGTTTAAAAATGATTTTGACTCCATTCATTACATTCTTAATGAAACTCAGGATGTAACTCTTATTTTGAATGATGTTAAGGTACAATTAAGGTCAGAGCATCAATTTCATGGTCCTAAAAAAGCTTCTAAGCTAGGATATATCAACCATCCTTCTTCAAAAGACTTATTGGGGATGAAGATTGTTGCTCTCTACTTACGAAACACATGGAGAGATGTGTATGATTTAACTTGTCTTGCAAATAAATTCAATTTAACGGAGTTCTATCCTGCTTATGAATCCATCATGAGTAGCAAATACTGTGGCAGTAAGGCTCGAAAACCAAAGTTGTTTAATGATGCTATTTCAAAATTAAAGGATCAAAATTTGCTTACTTCTTTGCATACGTCAGATCCAATGAATCATTTGATAACACAAAGCCACATAACCCCTTCCGATGTAATTAATACATTCACCCCACTAGAATTAATCCCGATCCAGCAACAAAATAGAGGATTTTCCATGTAAGTGGATTACTTCATAAACGGACGTTTAAAGGATCGTTTTTTCGAAGTCTGTATCGTTAAACCAGCATTCAATCCATCTGCCTACCATAGATCAAACTACGTTGTACGTATTCCATTGAGCAAATCGATATATTTGAAAGGTATATAACGCACTGTGCGCATTATCGAGTAGTTACAATAAGCCTCGGCAGCTTCGGTTACTAAGTTGCATGAATTTGGTGAAACCAAAATAAGTATAAACAAATGAGTCTTAGAGTTCCATCCAATCCTTTTGCTAATCTTTTCGATGTAGAAAGTCAGGACATTGATAAGCTTGTTATTAAAGAAACCTACAACAAGGATAATTGCTTTATTTACAAAGGAAGTGATATAATTGGAGGATTTGTTTTAATAAATAAACGCGATGTAAAAACCATCCTTAAGGTGTCTTTTTATAAGTCAAAAGCCGACAATAAATACTTACCTCGTTTAGAGTTTCGAAAAGAAAATAATAAAGGCGAATTGACTAAGTCACGGGGAAATGATGTCATTATTAAGTTCGGAGATGGTGATGAGGCAAGAGCATTCTGGAAAGTAATTCATTTTTTACATGATTTTAAGGATTTAGTGGATTTAGGTGACTTTCATGCTAAATATCAGGCAATTAGTTTCAGTTCATACCTTGTGGATTTCAAAACCAAAAAGCAAGCCGAAAAACTACAGGAGTTGTCTTCACTTACAGAAAACATGAAGCTTTCGAAAGATGAAATTAAAGAGTTATTATTTCCTCAAAGAAGAAATACAATCCATTGGTATTATGCATTTTTAAAGGACTTAAGCAATAATCAAAGTATTAAGGCATTTGACAGCTATAGGAATAAGTACTCAATTCAAGAACTCGGAGAGGAAGCTATTTGGCATCATTTCTTAAAAAATAACGAATGGATTATTGGATTAAATGTGGACATAAGATTTATTAGGGATTTGCTTTCAAAACAAAAAGTTGGTAACCCTAATACGAAAGGTGTTGGAAATCCAGAAGTAGATCTTTTAGGCATTTCTTATTTTACAACATTGATTGAATTAAAGACGAGTAAAACGAAGATATTTAAAAAGGAAAAATCATCAAAATCACGTGCAAATACATGGGATTTCTCCAATGATTTTATTGAAGCGTATAGCCAAACATTATCACAAAGAAGTGAAATCTCTGAAAACAAAGTTATTGTAGCCGAAAAAGGGGAAATAGTAGATACAAAAAAGAATCGAATCCTTGACCCAAAGGCAATTTTAATCGTTGGGAATAGAAATATGGAATTTCCACATATTCGTAATACGGAATATGACCTTAAAACAGATTGTTTTGAAAGAATTAGGAGAGATAGTAGAAATGTTGAGATTATAACTTTTGATGAACTATTTGAAAGAGCATTTCACATTGTGTTTACAGAAAAATTACCTATCAATTGGTACGAGCTAGAACCAGATGAGTTCAAAAGAACAATTTTAAAAGTAGATTAGAAAACGTCAATTATTTAGTGATGAGAAAAGCCTCTACACTGACAAAAGCCACTGAGGTGCGCCTCTCACACCACCCAGCGTAGGGGTCTCGTACTGGCCGCTTCGTAAGGCAAAATGCTACGCTCTTTACACCGCTGCATTGGAACTAGTCCGTTTCGTCTACCGACTATAGAGTCTACCGATAAAACGGACGTTTAAAGGAGCGTTTTTTGAAACATCGATCTGAAGTTCTCCGGTACTACTAATCTTAGATACTGACTCAAATCCATTAGAATATTATTCATAACGTAGTTCTACGTTAATTACAATAAATCGTAACTTTATTGCATTTCAAATTCGTATTACGCACACTGATTAGAGATGAAAAAAATAGGAACTGCTCGAATATTGGGTGAAGGAAGCAGGGTGACATACGATATCGACGAAGTAAAATCGGCACATAATATTGTTTCTGAATTGATACAAAAGGAATTAAAGAAATTCCCCAGCCCTGACACAATAGATTTCAACTTAGATGATTCTGAGAAAGCCAATAGAGTAAGAAACCTACTTATAGCATTAGATGAACATAGGAGAAGTGTGATTATTCGATTGGTTTCTATCTTGGAAATTGGCATACATGACTATTGTAAAGCTCTCCAGTTTGAATTGGAATTGAGTTTAAGCTATTCAGATTTAAAAGGGAACATCCTTGAACAATTTAAGGACTACACACAAAAAGCCATCAATTTAAATTTGCCTTTCGATAAGGAAAATTGGAAATCAATCAAAGAGATCTTTGAACTGAGACATCTAATTGTCCATCATGATGGATATTTAGTCGGATTCAACAACAAAGTGTTCAATCGAAAGAAACAAATACTTGAACTAGCTAAAAAGTATAATTTTCTAATTCTTGAAGACGAAGAACTTGCAATCGATCTTTCAGAGAACACCTGCGATCAAGTTGCAGAAATAGCCATGGAATTTTGCAATATCATTTACCCCGCAGCAATTGATCACATAACTTCTATCGTTGGAGACACATCTTACGAAGATGATGTAGAAGGACCGTTTTAAATTTAATTGTCTATTAAACGGACGTTTAAAGGAGCGTTTTTTGAAACATCAATCGATCGTTTTTCCGAAATGCAGTTATTCTAAAATCTGAGTTTTTGAGACGGTACATAGAAAATCAAGGTTTTATCAATAACACTAATCATCTTATCACATCTTCAATTTAATTTTTCTTGCAATACAGGCACTTCCCATTGATATTGTAGTACCATAAATGCTTTTTGATACGTATACTTAAGTAGTATACGGCTATTAAAAATCATGTACTATGCAAATGGTCCAGAAGCAGGTAACACTCAAACATCTGATGATTGGTGATCAAAAAATGATCGGCTTCCAATTTCATCCAGATAAGGTTTTGCATGCATTGATCAAAGGATTATCTGGAGTGAGATGGAGTAATGCATACCAAATGCCTTTTATACCGAATACACAAAGAAATTTGGATATGGTATTTGATACTTTCAAAGGAGTAGCTTGGGTTAATACGCATACGTTTTTTCCTAATCGTCCCATATCTAAGGGTAACAGCAATGAACCATTAGATGTCAACTGGTACCGGAAACGAAAAGTACCTCACGCATATCGTGTTGCTCCTGAATCATTCCTTCAAAAACTAGAAATCAAGAAGTATTCAATCAATACAGCCAAAATTTATATCAGCCACTTTGAGAAGTTTATTAATCATTACAAAGAAGTGGAGTTAACTAGTCTGAATGAAAATGACATTAAATCCTATTTGCAAATACTAGTGCATCAAAAGCGGTCAGATTCTTTCATTAATCAGTCAATTAATGCGATTAAGTTCTATTATGAAGTAGTACTGGAAATGCCGAATCGATTTTACAATGTTGACAGGCCTCAAAAGAAAGAGAAATTACCAGAAGTCCTTAGTATGAAACAGGTTCAAAAAATGCTGGATATCACGAAAAATATTAAACATAAATGCATTATTGGTTTACTTTACTCGTCTGGTCTTAGAAGAGCAGAGTTACTCAATCTTGAATTAAAAGATGTTGATAGTGAACGAATGTTGATTAAAGTCAATGAAGGAAAGGGTCTGAAGGATCGATACACCTTATTGAGTGAAAAAATGCTTGTTGACCTAAGATCCTACTATAAAGCATACAGACCCAAAACCTTTTTATTCGAGAGTATCGATGCGCAAAAGTATAGCGGTTCAAGTGTTGGTAAAGTCGTGAGAAGAACAGCAATGAAAGCCGGTATTCGAAAAAATGTTACTCCTCACATGCTAAGACATAGCTTTGCTACTCATTTATTAGAAAATGGGACTGACCTCCGATATATACAAACCATTTTAGGCCATAATTCAAGTAGAACCACGGAGATTTATACCCATGTAGCAGTTAATAGTTTTAGAACTATCAAGAATCCATTAGATTTAGCCTAAAACTATAAGGCGGATATGACGCACAAAGTGCGCCATATCCGGATGTTATCAGTCATCTTACACTACTAATGAAAGTACTTTACTTAGCAATTCTCATCCTTGCATTTGGCCTTAACAGAGCAGAATGCCAAGTTGAATATCGAGTTTCGATCAACCTGTTAAAAGAATCAAAACAACAGGAAGTTCCTACCAAAACTCTTATCGAACAACTGTGTGATTTGATTTCAAACTATGAAAGTAATTCCACCATTTCATGTACTGAATTAATTGAACCTTCAGAGAACGATAGTGCAGCAACCGTTGATGTTTTTTTTGCTCCAGACTATTGGACAACTCATAAATTCAAAGAACACATACGCGAAAAGAACTATCAGACTGCATGGATTCACTCTTACTTCAAGAATAAGCCTGTGGCATTGAAAGATGCATTGGCTGGAAATGTTGGAACTAAAGGACAGCAACGCCGGATGAAGAAGAGATCAAACAGAAAGAATACGATCTTTAAAGAATCAGGTGTGTTTTTTAGAATTAGGCTTAATGCAACTGCTGAAATGGAGGAAAAATCAATCAATGAAGCAGAGTTTATTGAAAATCTCTGCGAGATTTTCAATACGTACTCCTTGGCTAACTCAACTTTTGGAAAAAAAAGCTGTAAAAAGTTAAAAAAGGATATGAGAAAGCTTGGAGATGATGGCTTTTTGATTTTGCGAGAAGGAAACAGAGATTACTGGGAGATAGACAAACTGAAAAAATTCATGAGAAATAAAGGACTACAAACAACTTTCCTCGTTGCATTTAAGGACGGTAAAAGAATACCAATAAAAGATGTTTTGACACAAATAAACTGATAACAGGCACTAAGCTCCATCGGCTTACTTAGTTGTTTGCAAAGAACATCTGGAACAGATGCTTTTGAGATATTTGAAAGGCTGAGCCGACGGAGCTTAGCTGATCGTTACC